>JAOATY010000022.1 GCA_030157865.1 Candidatus Nanopelagicales bacterium
GTTCAACGATCCGAACGTAACGCTCGATATAAAGGGTAAGCAGCGAGTCATCAGCATTAAGGAGATTTCGCGCGCTCACATTGAAGTTGAGTTCAAAAAGATGCCTAAAGAAGATGACCAAACCGATGATCTTGCTGATGATTCAGCAGCAGAGTCTGAGTAGGAGAGTTCTTCATGGATATTGATGTATCAGCTCTTAAGGGCTTAACCCGCGAGCGTGGACTTTCTCTTGATTATGTTGTTGAAGCAATTGAGCAAGCACTACTTGTTGCATACTTGCATTCGCCAGGTGCTCATGAACGTGCACGCGTTGAATTAGATCGCGTAACAGGTCACGTTTTAGTTATTGCTGATGAATTGAATGACGATGATGAAAAGATTGGTGAATTCGAGGCAACGCCAGAAGGCTTCGGCCGAGTTGCTGCTTCATTGGCGCGTGGCGTAATTACGCAAAGACTTAAAGCTGCAGATGACGATGCCACTGTTGCAGAATTCCAGGCTAAAGAAGGCGACATCGTTTCTGGTGTTATCCAACAGGGAAGTGATCGCCAGCTCATTTTCGTTAACTTAGGAAAAGTTGAAGGTGTATTACCGCCTGAAGAAAGTGTTCCCGGCGAAGATTATTCTCACGGCACTCGAATCAGGTGCTACGTAGTTGGCGTAAAGATGGGACCTAAGGGACCAGTGATTACGCTTTCCCGATCGCACCCAAAGCTTGTTGAAGAGTTATTCAAGTTTGAGGTCCCAGAAATTGCAGATGGCACAGTTGTAATTGAAGGCCTAGCTCGGGAAGCGGGACATCGTACAAAAATTTCAGTGTCAACTAAAAACCCAAGTGTCAATCCAAAGGGCGCGTGCATCGGTCCACTTGGTGGTCGAGTACGAGCGGTGATGAGCGAACTAGGTGGCGAGAAGATCGACATCGTTGATTACAGCGAAGATTTAGCACTTTATGTTAAGCACGCCTTATCGCCAGCAAAGGTGATCTCTTCTACTTTGCTTGATGAGGAAAACCGAATCGTTCGAGTCGTAGTGCCGGACTTCCAGTTAAGTTTGGCGATCGGCCGCGAAGGGCAAAACGCCCGACTTGCCGCACGGCTAACTGGTGCCAAAATCGACATCAAGTCAGACGTAGCGCCAGAATCCTAGCCTGCAGAATCAGCCCCAATGTGGACAAAATCCGCATGGACATTGGGATTCTCTATTTTGGGCTAGACTAAGAGCAGCAAGTTACTTAATTTCTCAGCCAGCACGGTTGGAAATCAAGGATTTCGAGTGAAAATTCGAATGGCTTGCTATCAGTATCCGTTAACTACCGCTGAAAACGGGAGTGTTTATGTTCAACGCCAGGCTTGCGTTCTAGTTATGAACGCCAACAGGCAAGGTGCTCATCTAATGGGCACCAAGAAGCAGAGTGCTCAGAAATGAGCGCGCAAAAACAAGAGACGGTTCGGATCTATTAAGTAGACCTCGGACCAGACTGGAGAATCGTGTCCAAGGTCCGAGTGTATGAGCTTGCAAAGGCGCTAGGCGTCGAAAGCAAAGACATCATTTCAAAACTTGAAGAAGTTGGTGAGTACGTCAAGTCGGCATCGTCGACTGTCGAGGCTCCCGTTATTCGTCGTTTACACGACAAGTTTCCTGAATTAAAAGAAGCTGCAGCTAAAGCTCCGGCTCCGGCCAAAAAGGCGCCTGCTAAAAAAGCAGCTGCACCGATTGAGTCACCTGCCGCAGAAGCCACCGCTTCTGTTGATGCACCAGTAAGCGATGCACCAACACCTGCAGAAAGCCCTGCTGCAGCTAGTGATGCTTCATCAGCACCAGCAGCACCACAAGCACCTGCAGGTCCAACTGCTGGCGCAGTTCCAGGTCCGCGTCCAGGTGGACCTCGTCCAGGTAACAATCCATTTACTTCAGCACCGCGTCCACCGCGCGCTGGTAACAATCCTTTCTCTTCCGGTAGTGCCGGACCTCGCCCTGGCGGCGGAGTAACAGGTGCACCACGTCCAGCGGGTCCACGTCCAGGTGGACCAGGTCGTCCGGGCGGAGATCGTCCAGGCGGATTTGGTGGACCGCGTCCAGGTGGACCAGGTCGTCCAGGCGGATTTGGTGGCCAAGGCGGACCAGGTCGTCCAGGCGGAGATCGTCCAGGCGGATTTGGTGGACCTCGTCCAGCAGGCGCAGGTGGCGGTTTCGCTGGTGCCGGCGCACCAGGTGGAGCTCCAGGTGGCGCACCGGGCGGAAGACCAGGTGGTCGTCCTAACTCAACCGGTGGTCGTGGAAATACAGCCGGTGCATTTGGTAAATCAGGTGGCCGACCTTCAAAGGGACGTAAGTCAAAGCGCGCAAAGCGTCAAGAATTCGACAACATGATGGCACCTGTCACAGGTGGTTCATCTGTGGCAATGGGACGTGGCGATGTAATTCGTCTTGCTCGCGGATCATCATTGAGCGATTTTGCCGACAAGATTAATGCCGAACCAGCATCACTTGTTCAGATTCTTTTCAAGATGGGTGAAATGGTTACCGCAACCCAGTCGGTAAACGAAGAAACCTTGCAGCTACTTGGCGCTGAATTGAATTACGAAATTCAGATTATTTCTCCAGAAGATGAAGATCGTGAACTTCTTGAGTCTTACGATCTTGAATTTGGTGACGAAGGCGAAGATGAGGACTTAGTAATTCGTCCGCCTGTCGTAACCGTGATGGGTCACGTTGATCACGGTAAGACAAGATTACTTGATGCAATTCGTCAGACAAACGTAATTGAACGCGAAGCTGGCGGAATCACTCAGCACATTGGTGCTTACCAAATTCATCACGTGCATGAAGGAATTGAACGTGCAATTACGTTCATCGATACACCAGGTCACGAAGCATTCACCGCAATGCGTGCTCGTGGTGCTCAGGTAACTGACATCGCAGTGCTTGTTGTGGCCGCAGATGATGGTGTGAAGCCACAAACAATTGAAGCTTTGAATCACGCACAGGCAGCAAATGTTCCTATCGTTGTTGCAGTCAACAAGATTGATAAAGAAGGCGCTGATGCAACTAAGGTTCGTGGTCAGTTAACTGAATATGGCTTGGTTCCTGAAGAGTATGGTGGCGACACGATATTTGTTGATGTTTCTGCAAAGAACAACCTAAACATCAATGAATTAATTGACTCCATTTTGCTTACTGCAGATGCTGGTCTAGATCTTCGTGCCAACCCAGTGCAGGATGCACAGGGTGTTGCAATTGAAGCCAACCTTGACCGCGGACGTGGCCCAGTTGCCACAGTCTTGGTTCAGCGTGGAACTCTTCGCCCAGGAGATTCGATTGTTGTTGGTGACGCATTCGGTCGCGTTCGCGCAATGATGGATGAAAATGGTGTTGCAGTTAAGGAAGCTGGGCCAGCACGCGCTGTCCAGGTTCTCGGTCTCACTTCAGTTCCAAGTGCGGGTGACAGCTTCTTGGTGGTTGCAGAAGATCGCATCGCGCGTCAGATTGCACAGTCCCGTGGAGCTCGTGAGCGAAATGCTGAATTGGCAGCTCGTCGTGGCCGTCACACTCTCGAAGATGTGCTTAAGGCGCTTGAAAAGGGTGAAGTTGTTGAACTCAAGATCATCATCAAGGGTGACGTTTCCGGTTCCGTAGAGGCACTTGAAGATGCACTTCTTAACATTGATGTTGATGATGAGAATGTAATCTTGCGCGTTATTCACCGTGGCGTCGGCGCGATCACTGAAAATGACGTGTCTTTGGCTGCGGCATCTGACGCAATGATTATCGGATTCAACGTTCGCCCAGAAGGTAAGTCACGCGACTTAGCTGATCGGGAAAATGTTGAAATCCGCTACTACAACGTTATCTACGGTGTAATCGATGACATCGAGTCTGCACTTAAGGGCATGCGTAAGGCTGAATACGAAGAAGCAGAACTTGGTTCAGCCGAAGTTCGCGACGTATTCCGTTCCAGCAAGTTTGGAAATATCGCAGGTTGCATGGTTCTCAATGGCGAGATCAAGCGCAAGGCAAAGGCTCGATTGGTTCGAGATGGAGCAGTTGTTCAGGCAGATCTTTCAATCGACACCTTGCGACGCTTTAAAGATGACGCAACTGAAGTTCGAGAAGGATTCGAGTGCGGTATCGGACTTGGATCGTTCAATGACATCAAGGTTGGCGACATCATCGAAACATTTGAAATGCGTGAAATAGTGCGCAGTTAATTCTGCGCACTATTTTTACGGAATCGAAATCTTTCTAACTTGAAATAAAGGAGCTCGAAATGGCAGATGCAGCAAGAGCACGTAAATTGGGCGAAAGATTCCAAGAGATCGTTGCAGAAACTCTAGAGCTAAAGGTCAAAGACCCACGCCTTGGTTTTGTAACGGTTACAAGTGTTCGAGTTTCCGCAGATCTTCGTGAAGCCACGGTTTTCTATACCGTGTTTGGCGACGAAACCGAAGCCGCAAATTCAGCAGCAGCTTTGGATTCCAGCAAAGGCCTAGTTCGTAGTGAAATCGGTAAGCGAACCGGAATCAAATTCACGCCAACGGTTGAATTCATTCGAGATGCACTGCCAGAAAACGTCCGAGTTATCGATGACTTGCTACAAGAAGCGGCTATTGCGGATAAAGCAGTTCACGAACAAGCAGCTCGAGCGCGATACGCCGGGGATTCAGATCCATACCGACATTCTGAATCGTCTTCTGAGTAGGATTCGTGGCACCTTTTTCATCGGCACCAGAGTGGGACAAGGCTGTCTCGGCAATTGCTGAGTCATCAAGTGTTCTGCTTTTGGCGCACGTGACTCCAGATGCGGATGCATTGGGATCAGCACTTGGCTTAGGACTTGCACTAGAGAGCATGGGAAAGCAAGTTCAGGTCACGGTAGGTGAGACAGGTTTCACTACTCCTGCTTCTTTGAGCTTCTTGCCAGGAACAGAGTTAATTCGCACACCAGAAGATTTAAGCCCAGTAGACCTAGTTATCTCATGTGACGTTTCATCAGATGCGCGCTTGGGTTCGGCAAAACCAATTCTGGAAGCCGCCCCCGTTTCAATTGCGATCGATCACCACCCATCTTTTACCGGTTTCGGAACCATTCACCTAGTCGACCCAAACGCAGCAGCTACTGCAGAAATCATCCTCGAGTTAATCGACCGACTTGAACTTCCGATCACAAAAGACATTGCTGGTGCGATTTACTCTGGTTTAACTACCGATACTGGTTCTTTTAAATATCAATCAACTACTTCACACACACTTCGAACTGCAGCCCGACTTCTGGACACTGGAATTGATAGCGCAAAATTGTCTCGACTTTTGTTTGACGATGAACCGCTCGCCGCCCTTGTAATGATGGGTGAAGCAGTTAGCCGAGCAAAGCTATTGCCGGATGCAGCAAGTGGCCTTGGACTTGTCTACACATCTGTTTCAATCGAGCAGCGACCTGGTTTAGATGAGCTAGCCGTTGAACGTGTGATCGAAGCACTTCGCAAGACTTCAGAAGCGGAAGTTGCCGCTGTGTTGAAGCAAGCTGATGACGGTCACTGGAAAGTCTCACTCCGCAGTAAGACCAGCGTTAATGTCGGTTTGCTTGCAAATCAATTAGGTGGCGGTGGACACAAGTTCGCATCCGGCTACAGCTCAACTGTTGACCTAGAGCAAACGATCGCAGAACTTATTGACTCATTAAACGCGGTAAGCAATAACTAGAAAGCACTTTGAACTTAATGGGCGTAGTGGGTATTGAAGGTATTGTGCTGGTCGACAAACCAGCTGGCCCAACATCACATGATGTTGTTGCCAAGATGCGCAAGTTGTTTAACACTCGCAAAGTTGGTCACGCAGGAACTCTAGATCCAATGGCAACGGGAATGTTGGTAATTGGAATTGGTCGAGCGACAAGATTGCTTGGATACTTCACGGCACACGACAAAGAATATCTTGGAACTATTCGCCTGGGAATTACTACAACGACCGATGATGCCCAAGGTGAATTGGTTAACCAAACATCAGCCAGTCACATTAATGAGTCTGAGATTCTTGAAGTTGTTAGAGATTTTCGTGGCCCGATTATGCAGCAACCCAGTGCTGTAAGCGCTATAAAGATTGACGGTAAACGGGCATATGCTCGAGTACGTGATGGCGAAGAGATAGACATTCCATCTCGCAGCGTGATTATTCATGACTTAGAGATTGTTGACATTACCAAGTTGCCTGAACTTCAAGTTATAGATGTAAAGGTTCGCGTTGTGTGCAGCGCTGGAACTTACATCCGCGCTTTAGCTCGAGACATTGGATCACGCCTGGGTGTTGGGGGACATTTGACTGAGTTAAGAAGAACTCGGTCAGGAGTTTTCGACTCTATGACTTCGCTGGATTCACTACAGAGCAATCCAGAAATCATGGACTTAGCAACTGCAATAAAAACTGGCTTTCAATATCTGGAACTAACGGAAGAACAATCCAATAAGGCGGTAAATGGCGTGCGACTAACTGCACCAGCTGGCCTTGCTTCGGGCCACGTTGGATTACTGTCACCTGATGGCCGAGCCGTTGGATTATTTGAAAATTCAGACTCAGTTCTCCACCCATTGGTAGTGTTTGCAACTAATGAATAGTTCTAATGTTCCCGTAGTCGTCACCATTGGTGTTTTTGACGGAGTCCACGCCGGACATCGCCAAGTTCTTGGTATCGCAAAGAGTATTGCGTCCAGCATTAACGGAACACTTACTGCTGCAACATTTGACCCACCACCTAAAGCCTTCTTGCGTCCAGAATCTTTCGATGGCTTATTGACGCTTCCAGAACGACGCGCAGATTTGTTAAGGGCAAATGGTGTTGACCACGTCGAGACTTTGAAATTCACCGACGCAATGGCGCACATGTCGAGCGATGAATTCGTCGAAGAAATCTTGTTGGGCGCCTTAAATGCACAAGTCATAATCGTCGGTCGAAACTTTAGATTCGGCCATGGCGCAAGTGGCACAGTAGAAACCCTTCAGGAATTTGCAAAGAAGTTTGGGTTTGAAGTTCGCATCGTCGATTTAGTTGGTGACTCAACTGCATGGTCATCAACTCGCATACGTAATGCAATTTTGAAGGGTCATGTCGAAGGTGCCAATGGATTGCTAGGTCGCGCACATCGGGTAACTGGCGAAGTGGTGCATGGCGATCACCGTGGCAGAGAAATTGGCTATCCAACAGCAAACATTGAAGTTGGCGGGGGTCTGTTGATTCCAGCTGATGGCGTTTACTCCGGTTTACTTTGGGTAGATGGAGTTGCGCACGAGTCTGCAATTAGCGTTGGCACCAATCCAACTTTTGATGACGTAACTAACCGAAGAGTTGAGGCTTACGTAATTGGCAAGACGGGTCTTGATCTTTACGGAAAAGTGGTCGATTTGGACTTTGTATCCCACATCAGAGACATGGAGAGCTTCGCTGGCATCCCAGAATTACTCGAAGCCATGGATCGAGATGTCACAAAAGCCAAAGCAGACCTGGAAAAGTACCAAAATTAGGGCTCAATCTCAGGATTTCCTGCACTTATCGCGCTCAATCTCACGATTTCACTGAGCTTATGGGCTCAATCTCACGATTTCACTGAGCTTATGGGCTCAATCTGGCGATTTCGCTGAACCCCCGCCTAACTGTTAGCCTTACAACACAGACGAATGAGGGGCGGGCGCCCCACATCTCGTGTCACATCTATAGATCTTCGGATCTGTTCGCGCCCGAGAGGAACAAATATATGCCATTGGAATCTGCAGTAAAGCAGGCCATCATCGCAGAACACGGCACTAAGCCTGGCGATACCGGAAGCCCAGAAGTCCAGATCGCATTGATGACACAGCGCATCAACGACCTAACCGGACACCTAAAAACTCATAAGCACGATCACCACAGCCGTCGCGGTTTGCTTCTGCTTGTTGGTCAGCGTCGTCGTCTACTTGATTACTTAACCAAGACAGACATCAATCGATACCGCGCGATCATCGAAAAACTCGGTATCCGCAGATAACTTTTTCGTGCGCTTCTTAGGAAGTGAGCTGTGCCGGTACGAAACCGGCGCAGCAAGCACAAAATCAAGACTCGCAGTTTTGCGATAACCGCGGATAGCACGCACATTCGAACAGTTTGGTCGGTCCTCGGTAGTGAAGTTCGGCTCGATGAGCCGCGCTTCTCGATCGAAGATCGACATGTGATTTGAATGCATTTCACTCGTTAGAAGTGCAGTGTTATCCCTTTATGAAGAGGGAGGTTACCCATGGAGGGTAACGAAGTACAGACAAGCGTTGCTGTGATTGACAATGGGTCATTCGGAAAGCGCACAGTTAAGTTCGAAACCGGACGTCTTGCACGTCAGGCAAACGGAACCGCAGTTGTTTACATGGATGACGACACTATGTTGCTATCTGCAACCACTGCTGGTAAATCACCTAAAGATCAGTTTGATTTCTTCCCACTAACCGTGGACGTCGAAGAGCGTATGTACGCAGCTGGACGTATTCCAGGATCATTCTTCCGTCGCGAAGGTCGCCCAACCGAAGACGCAATTCTTACTTGCCGTCTGATTGACCGTCCATTGCGTCCATCATTCGTTAAGGGACTTCGTAATGAAGTTCAGGTTGTTGTGACCGTAATGGCACTAAATCCAGATGTGCTTTACGACGTAATCGCAATCAATGCTGCATCTATGTCAACACAGCTTGCAGGTTTGCCATTCTCCGGACCGATTGGTGGCGTTCGCGTTGCACTAATCAATGGTCAGTGGGTTGCATTCCCAACACATAGCCAGCTTGAAGACGCAGTCTTTGACATGGTGGTTGCTGGCCGCGTAGTTGGTAACGATGTAGCAATCATGATGGTTGAAGCCGAAGCTACTGAAAACACAATTGCACTTATCAAGGGTGGCGCTAAGGCTCCATCTGAAGAAGTAGTTTCTGAAGGCCTTGAAGCTGCAAAGCCATTCATCGCTGAGTTGTGTCGCGCACAGTCTGCACTTGCTGCAGTTGCTGGCAAGGAAACTGCAGAGTTCCCAGTCTTCTTGGATTACGAAGCAGACGTATTTGCTGCAGTCGAAGCCGCAGTTTCTGACGAACTTGCCAAGGCACTAACTATTGCCGGCAAGCAAGAGCGTGAGGCAGAACTAGACCGAGTTAAAGAACTAACTATCGAAAAGGTAGCTGGCAGCTTTGAAGGTCGCGAAAAGGAAGTAAGTGCAGCACTTCGCTCACTAACTAAGAAGCTAGTTCGCAAGCGCGTTATCAAGGACAAGATTCGTATTGATGGCCGTGGACTTCGCGACATTCGCTCATTAAGTGCAGAAGTTGATGTAATTCCACGCGTTCACGGTTCAGCATTGTTCGAACGTGGCGAGACTCAGATTCTTGGCGTAACAACCTTGAACATGATGAAGATGGAACAGCAGCTAGACACTTTGTCACCTGTTACTCGCAAGCATTACATGCACAACTACAACTTCCCGCCATACTCAACTGGTGAGACCGGTCGTGTAGGTAGCCCAAAGCGTCGCGAAATTGGTCACGGTGCTTTAGCTGAGCGTGCACTCGTTCCAGTTTTACCTTCCAAGCAGGATTTCCCATACGCAATCCGTCAGGTATCTGAAGCTTTGGGATCAAACGGTTCCACTTCAATGGGTTCAGTTTGCGCATCCACATTGTCACTACTAAATGCAGGTGTGCCACTTCAGGCACCAGTTGCAGGTATTGCAATGGGTCTAATCTCTGATGAAATCGATGGCAAGACTGAGTATGTTGCACTAACTGACATCCTTGGCGCTGAAGATGCATTTGGCGACATGGACTTCAAGGTTGCTGGTACAAAGGAATTTGTTACCGCACTACAGCTAGACACCAAGTTGGATGGTATTCCAGCTTCAGTTTTGGCTGGCGCTTTAACACAGGCTCGCGAAGCACGTCTTGCAATCCTGGATGTAATGCTTGAAGCAATCGATGCACCTGACGAAATGTCACAGTATGCACCGCGCATCATCACCGTAATGATTCCAATCGACAAGATTGGCGAAGTTATTGGTCCAAAGGGCAAGATCATCAACCAGATTCAAGAAGAGACTGGCGCTGACATCTCCATCGGTGATGACGGCACTGTCTACATTGGTGCAACCAATGGTGAATCAGCTGAAGCTGCTCGCGCCCAGGTCAACGCCATTGCAAACCCAACTATGCCTGAAGTAGGCGAGCGATACATGGGAACAGTTGTTAAGACAACTAACTTCGGTGCCTTCGTTTCACTTTCACCAGGCAAGGACGGTTTGTTGCACATCAGTCAGCTTCGTAAGCTTTCCGGTGGCAAGCGCGTTGAGAATGTTGAAGATGTTCTTAAGGTTGGCGACAAGGTTCACGTTGAGATCGCAGAAATCGATCCTCGTGGAAAGCTGTCACTAGTACCTGTAGTTGAAGGTTCAGACGAAAGCGCAGATGACGCTGGAGACGAAGACTAAAACCGTGACATCACGAAACTCCGCAGTGGTCCTTGGGCATGAACAACGCCCAGGGACCACTCGCACGTTACTGACCGCTGAACAAGGTGGTCTAGTTAAGCGAACCGTATTACCGGGCGGACTTCGAATCATTACCGAGCAAATGCCTTCAGTGCGTTCGGCTGCAATTGGTATTTGGGTAAATGTTGGTTCGCGAGATGAAGTGGCATCTCAAACCGGTTCAGCTCACTACCTCGAGCATTTGCTATTCAAAGGCACTAAGACTCGCAGCGCACTAGATATTTCATCAACTATTGACGCTGTCGGCGGTGAAATGAATGCATTTACTTCAAAGGAAGTTACTTGCTTCTACACCCGTGTTTTAGATACCAGTGTCCCGCAAGCAATTGACGTACTGGTGGACATGATCACCTCGGCCACAATCACTTCAGTTGATGTTGATCAAGAACGCCAAGTAGTTCTAGAAGAGATCGCTATGCGTGATGACGATCCTGCAGATTTAGTTCACGAGCAATTTTCAAAAGCAATGTTCGGAGATGCGCCATTAGGTCGTTCCATTCTTGGCACTGTCGAGAACATCTCTTCACTTTCCCGCAGGTCAATTAATGGCTTCTATAAGAAGTACTACACGCCAGATCGTCTAATTGTTGCGGTAGCTGGAAACGTTGATCACGCAACAATCGTGAAACTAGTGCGCAAGGCCTTCAATCAAGGTGGCTTTGCACTTGATGGTGATGAAGCGCCATACGTATCCGTTAAGAACAAGACAAAAGTTTTACAAACTGGTGGATTCGTTAAGCAAGACAAGGCGACTGAACAAGCAAACCTTGTTATTGGCGTGCCGGGCCTAGATCGAGCCGATGAGCGACGCTACATTCAATCCGTTTTCAATGCTGCACTAGGCGGTGGAATGTCGAGTCGTTTGTTCCAAGAGGTACGCGAAAAGCGTGGACTTGTTTATACGGTTTATTCCTTTGGGCAACAGTTCCAAGATGCTGGAATGGCTGGTGTCTACGCTGGATGTAGCCCTAAGAATCTCGATCAAGTGCGAGAAGTAATCACCAATGTTCTAGACGACGTTGCCAAAAACGGCATTACGGCTGCAGAGTTAAGCAAGGCAAAAGGCCAAGTCAGCGGCGGCATGGTTTTGGGTCTGGAAGACACTTCATCAAGAATGAGTCGAATTGCTAGGTCTGAGATGAACAATGGTTATGTGCCATCAGTATCCGAAGTGCTTGACCGGGTGTCCGCTGTGACATTGGATGAAGTTCATTCACTTGCGCATCAACTATGGTCACACGATCGACTTACCGCAGTTGTTGGACCGGAGTAAATAATGTCTAAGATCAAAGTAGGTGTTCTAGGCGCTAAGGGTCGAATGGGCGCAACTGTGTGCGAAGCCGTTTCGGGAAGCCAAGACTGCGAATTAGTAGCTGCGCTGGATATTAATGATTCACTTTCGGATCTAGTATCAAATGGCGCTGAAGTAGTCGTAGATTTCACGACACCTGCATCCATTGAGGCCAATCTAAAGTTTCTTGCTGAAAACAACATTCATGCAGTTGTAGGAACTACAGGATTCGATGCGGAAAAGTTAGCGTCCGTTGAAAAGCAATTCTCAGCCAGTAAAGCCAATGTTGTAATCGCTCCTAACTTTGGATTAGCAGCGGTACTAATGATGCAGTTCGCAGCTAAAGCAGCGCCTCACTTTGACAGTGTGGAAATTATTGAGCTACATCATCCTCGCAAAGCCGATGCACCAAGCGGCACTGCACGTAGAACTGCGGAAATGATTGCCGAGGCTCGGGCTGGAATGGCGGCGATGCCTGATGCAACAACTGATTCAATTCCAGGTGCCCGAGGCGCAAATGTGTCCGGTGTTCCAATTCATAGCATCAGAGCCCAAGGCTTAGTTGCACATCAAGAAGTCTTGTTTGGTGGCCCAGGGGAGTCGCTGACGATTCGTCATGATTCATATGACCGTGAGTCATTCATGCCAGGAGTTTTGCTTGCAGTTCGTAAAGTCTCACAGACTCCGGGTCTAACTTATGGCCTTGAATATCTGCTTGACCTAGACAGCTAATCCAAAGTACCTAAGTGCCGCAGCGGTCGCTGCCGCAATCAAGACAACAAAAATAAATGGGGACTTGAACTTCAAGGCTACGGTTGCAGCCGCTAGTGCCGGCACTCTGGCATCAAGAACTAATTCCTGACTTGATGCAAAAGTTTGAACCGCCACTAATGCGCTTAACAACGAAATTGGAAGAAGTAGAACAATCCGTTTCACAGTTGGTTGTTCAAGAATGTGAGCAGGAATAACGCTGCCAACGTATTTCAAGGCGTAGCACCCAGCAGCACCAGCTAGAACGGCAAACCACATCACGTTATTCGCCTACTTGTTACCCAACCAACGATTATTGAAACCATGGCTGCGGCTAGGACTGGAATCCCTGGCGGCACTAGCGGAGTAAAAGCTAGCGCAATAAGCGCGCCACCAAACGCCACTGACAAGTCAGTTCGAGATTTAATCTGTGGCCAAACTAAAGCAAACAAACCAGCAGCAATCGCGGCATCAAGTCCAAAAGACTTCGGGTCACCAATGGCGGAAACGCTGATCGCTCCGATAAAGGTAGCTAAGTTCCAAAGCAAGTAAACCGAAAGACCGGTTGCCCAAAATGCCAATCGTGAAGCACGACCTTCAAAAGCGTCTTCATCTTGCGCAAGCCCCATTGCAGTTGACTCGTCAATAGTTAACTGGACTGCAACTAAGCGTCCAGGACCTGAAGTCTTGAGAATTGGTGTCATGCGCATCGAGTACGCGGCATTTCTAGTTCCCATCAACCATGAGGCAATCACTGCTGTTAAGGCGGTTCCGCCTGATGCCAAAGTGCTTACTAACGTGAACTGACTCGCGCCTGTAAACATCAAAAGCGACAACGCCATAGTTTGGGGGATTGTTAGTCCGGTAGTTGTACCTAGAGCTCCGAAAGATACCCCGTACATAGCAACCGCAAAACCGATGCTGGCAGCGTTTCCGACTATTTGTCGCCGAGCAGCGTTCCAGTCAGTTAGGGCGGCATTCATAGTCCGTTAAACCTATCGCACTAGTCTGAGGCCATGCCTAAAAACATCCAAGGAATTGGCTATGCCTTCCTGGGGGTACTTATCTTTTCATTTACGTTGCCAATGGTGAAACTGGCATTACCTGGTTTCTCGCCATGGACTTTGACATTTGGAAGAGCCGCACTTGCTGGCATGTTGGCATTGGTTTTACTTAAGCGAGTAGGGGTTAAGTTTCCAGAGCGAAGATTGATATGGCCACTACTCATTACTGCCGGTGGAATTGTGATTGGTTGGCCGATCCTCACGACGCTTGCACTTCAAGAAACTACAAGCGCACATGCTGCGGTCATTACTGCGGGACTTCCGCTGGCTACCGCAGTTCTAGCGGTATTTAGACTGCACGAGAAAGTTCCCATTGCATTCTGGGCAGCAGCGCTTGTGGGCACATTTACTTTGGTTATCTACGCTTGGCTAAATGGTGGCCAAGAGGGCACTTCGCTTAAGGCCGATCTTTTCTTAGTTGGAGCAGTTATAGCTGCGGCAATCGGCTATGCCGAAGGTGCGATCCTTAGTAAAGCGATGCCAGGTTGGCAAGTAGTTTCCTGGTGCGTAGTTTTGACGCTTCCACTTACCATGCCGTATTTCTTAATTTCACTGTGGATGGGCAGAGGGTCACATGACGTGACCACGGTTTCCATACTTGCATTTTTATTCACAGCTTTTGGCTCGATGTATTTTGGCTTCTTTGCTTGGTATCGAGGACTTTCCGAGTTAGGAGTTGCCAGAGGTTCACAAGTTCAGCTCGTGCAATCGCTTTTAACGCTACTTTGGTCAGCTCTACTTCTTGGCGAAGTTGTTACTGGAAAAACATTATTGGCTGCCAGCGTAGTTGTAATCTGCGTTGCTATTACCCAAAGGGTGAGACTAGCTAGCAGGGTAGAAGTTAACTGATCCTCTAACCCAAACTGTTACTGGCATTCCAACTTCAGGTGAAATTGGACCAGAAGTTCGGGCCTTAACAGTTCCTGCCGCAGTCTTAACTTCAACCAATGCATCATGACCAAAGAATTGGCGTCCGGTAACTACTGCTAAACCTTTTGGATCAGGTTGTAGGTATAGATTCTCCGGTCGAATCGCTACCTGACCTTTAGTGCCGTCTGGCTGAGAGACTGTTGGAATCAGGTCACCAAGTTGGGTGCTAACTTTTCCAGATTTCACTTCACCTGGAATAACAACAGCATCGCCTAGAAATTTAGCCAGCGCTACATCTACTGGTTGCGAGTAAATGGATCTAGGGCTGCCAATTTGAGCAACTGCGCCATCTCGCAAAATTGCAACTTGATCCGCAATCGACAGCGCTTCTTCTTGGTCATGTGTTACCAAAATTGCGGTGGCATTTGCGGCGCGAAGAATTGCCCTTACGTCTTCACGAAGCTTTGATCGCAATTGTGCATCGAGAGCTGCAAAGGGTTCATCTAGCAAAATCACGTCTGGGTTTGGAGCTAACGCCCGAGCAATTGCCACACGTTGACGCTGACCACCAGAAAGTGAATCTGGCAATGAATCTTTCTGATCACCCATGCCTATTAGTTCGACTAACTCTGAAACTTTGGCGTCTCTAGCATTCGACTTCAGATGAGAAAGGCCATAAGCAATGTTCTTAGCCACAGTTAGATGTGGGAAAAGCGCAGAGTCTTGTGGCACAAAACCAACATTGCGCTTTTCAGGTGGAAGCGACAAGGCTTCGGAAGAAACTTCACGGCCATTCATGGTTATGGTGCCCGAATCTACGGAATCAAATCCGGCGATTAATCGAAGCAAAGTAGTCTTGCCGCCACCAGATGCGCCCAAAATTGTTAGAAGTGAGCCGTCGGTTACGGTGAATGAAACGTCGCGAAGTACCGAGACATTGCCAAAAGACTTAGAAACGTTATCTAGCCGAACTTTTTCTGACACTTATCTCACCGCACTTTCACTTGTCGCAACTGATTCTTCTGTAACTAGGTTACTTCGATTTTGATTGCTACGAATTTCCCGATTAACGAAGAGTGCTGGGATGCCTGCAACCAAGAGCAGTAGCAACGCATATGGGGCAGCAGCACTAAATGCTCCCACTGATGTTGCAGACCATAGTCGCGTGGCTAATGTCTCTATTCCGGTTGGACGAAGAATCAGGGTAGCTGGCAATTCCTTAATCACTGTAAGTGCAACAAATGCGGTAGCACTCAGAATCCCAGGCGCGGCGGCTGGGATGACAGCTCGTCGCAATGTTTGAAGTTGGGTGCTTCCTAGGGTGCGCGAAACTTCTTCAATTCCAGTTGGCACTTGCGAGATAGGTACCTTTAGAACTGCAACAGCATTTGGTAAGAACAATGCTAGGTAGGCGAGCAGTACTAATGCACTCGTCTGGTAGAGGCTTGGCACAGATTGATTTACTAGGAAGACGAACGAGAGCGCTACCACTACTCCAGGAAGTGCATGTGTGATCAAAATAGTTTTCTCAACTCTGATCGCATACTTGCTTTGATAGCGAACTACAAAGATTGCCACCGCTAGGCCTACAAACGCAACGAGTATTCCGCCTGCTAGTCCGTAACTGATTGTGTTTACAAAGGCTCTAGAAATCTCTCCGAAATTTGATTTGGATTGTCCAATGACGGTCCAGTAGAAAATGCTTATTATTGGAACGAGCGCACCAATTACAAACCATAAAATCAATAGAACTTGTGCGCCACCTTGCCACTTGCCAAGTTTGGTATGCATCGCTCGATATTGTCCAGCCGACTTTGTGGCAGTCAAGGAACTGGATCTACTTTCAATTCGGATGAGAACAATCGTTAAAGCTACCAAAACAAGAGCCAGAGCAGCTGCCGAATTTCGATCAAAGCTGGCTCGATAAGCGTTATAGATAGCGCGCGTAAAAGTATCGAAGCGCATGAGCGAAACCGCTCCAAAGTCACTCAAGGTGTACAAGGCCACAAGTAGACCTGAACCAAATACAGAAGTTCGAATAGCTGGCCAAGTGATAGTTCGCGCAACACTCATTTGGCTTCGACCTAGCGTGCGTGCTACCTCTTCACCAGCTCCGCTGTGTCGATTAAAAGCTGCCGATACCGCTAGGAAAACGTAAGGCGTAGTGCTGATGCTCAGCACTAGCCATGACCCAAAGAAGCCAGTGATTCCTGACGAAACTGATAGCCAGGCATAGGCCAATACGTAGGAAGGCATGGCAAGAGGCAAAATTGCAACGATTTGAAACAGTCTGCGAAATGCTAAATCTGATCTAAAGCTCAACCAGGCTTGCGCTGTACCGATAGTCATTGCAGTTAGGCAAACGACAACAGTTAGCGAGAGGGAATTAAGAATGAGTTCGAGAGTTCGCGCTCGAAGCAAGTTGCTAACTAATTCACTAAATCCAATCTGAGTTGAACGAAGCAGAATGTAGAACAGGGGCAAAACAGAAACAAGAACGCCAAATGCCACCACTACCAAAATTTGTAGTGGTGGCTTCTGGTGAGATCTGGTTGTCAGATTAGACCCGCTTCAGTTAGCAATTGCAAAGTCTGTTCCAGCGAAGACAGATCGGACAAATCAATTTCCGGTCCGTTTATCTGGCTCAACTTTGGCAAAGTTGGATCTGGTGAGACATCTGAAGTTAAGGAATACTCAAAAGTCTTTTCTAGAAAATACTTCTGGGCAGTTTCACCCAAGAGCCATGATGCGAAAACTAACGCATCTGGATTATCAGAAAGAAGTGAAACACCAGCTACGTTTACTAAATTACCGGCATCGCCATCCGCAAACCAATTCATTTTCGATTTCATGTTTTCGGCGCCTATCTCGGCAGCTTTTTCAAACCAGTAGTAGTGGTTCAAAAGCCCAGCAGCTACTTCGCCGCTTTCAACAGCGTCTAAAATCTGACCGTTCTTTTCATATAGAACGGCATTCTCTTTCATGGCTGCAAGAAATTCCGCAGTTGCTTCTTCGCCCTGCGTTACTCGCATACCCGTTACAAAAGACTGGAATGATGCATTGGTTGGAGCGATCGCAATTCGACCCTTCCAACCTGGATCGGCAAGATCAAACACAGATTTTGGAAGATCGGTAACAAGTTCAGGGTTGTAAGTTAAAACCCGAGCACGACCAGAAATGCCAACCCAAGAGCCGTCCTGAGCGCGATACTTTGCCGGTACTAGATTCAGCACATCTTCTGGAAGTGGATATGTCTTTGCTTCGCCGCTAACAGCACCTAAGGCACCAGCATCCTGCGAGAAGAAAACATCTGCCTTCGTGTTGTCGCCTTCTTCAAGGATTGTGGCGGCCATTTCGGATGATTCGCCATAGCGAACATTGACTTCGATACCGGTTTCAGCCGTAAAGGATTCAAGTAGTGGAGCGATCAATTCTTCGGAACGACCGGAATAAAGCGTGATAGATCCAGTTTCACTGGCTGATGTGCTGGACGAATCTGGGGTAGCGGCAGTTTCGCTGGCGCAACCAGCAAGAAGCACGGAAAAACTAAGCGTTAAGGCAGTGGCCAACTTTCGAGTTTTCATTTATCTCCGATTTAGGTGAATTATGCAACCAAACGGTTGCATAATTAATTTTGTAACTAAAAGGTAGCGAAAATCAATAATGCGGTCAAGTGCTGGAAACAGGTGGCAAAGTCAGGATAGAAATACCACCCAGATAGCCTTTATGTCGTGGCCCAAGAGATCTCATTTAGAAGTGACGTCACTGTCGAATTAGTTAAGCATTCGGCGGGTGATGCGGATGTTCTTTGGGCAGCTCGTGTTTCTACAAAAGGCGACCAATCTGCAGTTGATGTGAATGCGGATTCTGCAGCGTCAGCCGGCTTAATCAACTACTTGATGCGGGATCGTCACGGCAGTCCATTCGAGCACTCGGTATTTACCTTCTTCGTTCAAGCACCAATTTTTATGTGGCGTGAACATTTCCGTCACCGCATGGCAAGTTACAACGAAGAATCAGGTCGTTACAAAGTTTTAGAACCCGTTTTCTACACACCAGGACCAGAGCGAAAGCTCATTCAAGTTGGCAAAGCCGGAGCATACGAATTTGTTGACGGCACTCCAGAGCAACTTGAAATTGTTACCGCAGAAACCAAGAAGTCTTGTGAAGTTGCATATGCATCGTACGAAGCCATGCTCGAAGCCGGTGTAGCGCGAGAAGTCGCTCGCATTGTTTTGCCTGTGACAATTTACAGCTCGGCTTACGTAACAATGAATGCTCGTGCCCTGATGAACTTCTTAAGTTTGCGCCGTAAAGCTGAAGGTTCTCATTTTCCTTCCTTCCCGCAGCGCGAAATTGAAATGGTTGCAGAGAAGTACGAAACAGAATTCGAACGAATCATGCCACTTACCCATGCATCTTTTGTTGCAAATGGGCGAGTAGCGCCGTAGATGATATTGAAAGTGAACTGGTGAGACTTTGAAAGCGGAAGAGGCATTTGGCACGGTTTTGACCGCGATGGTCACACCGTTTACCGCAGATGGATCAAAGATTGATTTCGATGCTGCTGCGGCGTTGGCTAATGATCTAGTTGATCTTGGAAACAACGGCTTAGTCGTAAATGGAACCACTGGTGAATCACCAACCACAGATGAGCATGAAAAACTTGAGCTACTGAAAGTGGTAATTGACGCAGTTGGCAGTCGCGCCAAGGTCGTTGCAGGTGCGGGCTCGAATGACACTGCACATTCGATTCTGTTAGCCAAGGATGCGCAGAAAGCGGGCGCCCACGGCTTGCTTGTAGTCACGCCGTATTACAACAAGCCACCGCAGGCTGGAATTTACGCTCACATGATTGCGGTCGCAGATTCAACTGATTTGCCCGTTATGGTTTATGACATTCCTGGACGTGCAGGCATTGCAATTACGAATGAAACTATGTTGCAGCTTGCTAAGCATCCAAAGATCATCGCGAATAAAGATGCAAAGGGAGACCCATGGGCAGCTTCCCAGATCATGGCTGAATCCGATCTTGCCTACTATTCCGGTGATGACCCTCTAAACCTTGCGCTACTTGCAATTGGCGCGGTCGGTGTCGTTAGCGTTACCGGTCATATAGTTGCAGATCGCCATAAGCAAATGGTGGAAGCGATGCAAAACAACGATGTGAATACCGCTCGTGAAATTAACCGCTCACTTGTTCCAATCACCGAAGGCATTATGACCAAGGCGGGTGGGGCAATCATGGTTAAGGCCGCACTTGATCAACTTGGCAGAGTTGGTGGCGGCTCACTTCGTTTGCCGTTAATTCCAGCAACGGATGATCAAAGACGTGTATTGCGCGAAGACTTGATTAAGGGTGGCTTCAGTCTGTGACATTTTCACAAATTGACCTTCCAACTCCGCCACCGTTAACCGATGACACGTTTCGAGTTGTTGCGCTAGGTGGACTAGGCGACATCGGTCGAAATATGACCGTACTTGAATATCGTGGAAAGCTCTTGATTGTTGACTGCGGAGTTTTATTCCCAGAAGAAACTCAGCCAGGCGTCGATCTAATTCTTCCGGATTTTGCTTACATTCAGGATCGTCTTGATGACGTAGCGGCTGTGATCCTTACGCATGGACATGAGGATCACATTGGTGCTGTTCCATATTTGTTGAGGCATAAGCAAGACATTCCAATAGTTGGGTCACAACTTACTTTGGCTTTTGTCGAAAGCAAGTTAAGAGAACATCGAATTTCTGCTTACTCTCACGCGGTAAAAGAAGGCATGACTGAAAAGTTTGGCGACTTCTCCGTGGAATTTATTGCGGTGAACCACTCCATTCCAGATGCATTGGCAGTTGCAGTAACAACTGATGCCGGAACCATCTTGATAACTGGCGACTTCAAAATGGATCAGCTCCCACTTGATGGCAGAGTTACTGACCTGAATGCTTTTGCTCGCTTAGGCGACAAGGGCGTAGACCTGTTTTTAGTTGATTCAACAAATGCAGAAGTACCTGGTTTTGTTACAAGCGAAAAAGACATCATTCCAACTTTGCAACAAGTTATCGGTGGTGCTTCTGGTCGCGTGATTGTTGCCTCGTTTGCATCGCATGTTCACCGCGTTCAGCAAATCATCGATGTTGCCGTTAAGAACAATCGAAAAATCGCATTCGTTGGTCGATCCATGGTTCGCAATATGGCACTGGCAAGCGACCTTGGTTATCTAACGATTCCAGGTGGGGCACTTATCTCTAGCGATGAGATGGCCGACCTGCCCGACGATCAAGCCGTTTTGATTTGCACCGGATCGCAAGGTGAGCCAATGGCTGCATTGGCAAGAATCGCTAATCAAGATCATGCAATTTCTGTTGGCACTGGCGACACTGTAATCCTGGCTTCATCACTAATTCCTGGTAACGAGAATGCGGTGTATCGCATCATTAACGACTTAACGCGTTTGGGAGCACATGTAGTCCACAAGGGAAACGCTCTGGTGCACGTTTCTGGTCACGCAGCTGCGGGCGAGCTTTTGTATTGCTACAACATTGTTAAACCGAAGAACGTAATGCCAATTCACGGCGAGTGGCGCCACCTGCGGGCCAATGCAGATTTGGCAATCAAAACCGGTGTTCCAGAATCACGAGTCATGTTGGCTGGCGATGGAATCGTTGTCGATCTAGTTGATGGAAAAGCCAGCATTGTTGGCGCAGTTCCATGCGGCTACGTCTACGTTGAGGGATCTACCGTCGGCGAAGTTTCTGAGTCACTTCTTAAAGATCGTCGCGTATTGGGCGAAGATGGATTCCTGTCGATCGTGGCAGCCATTGATTTTGAATTACGTAAGGTCATCGCCGGCCCTCAGATTCATGCTCGTGGATTCAGTAAAGAAGAAAGCGTCTTTGAAGAGATCTTGCCGAAAATTAAGCAAACTCTTGAGGCTGCCTTGGCAGAAGGCGTCACCGATACCCATCAACTGGGCCAAATGGTACGCCGGGTAGCCGGTAAATGGGTGGGAGAGAAGCATCGCCGCCGTCCGATGATTGTCCCGGTAATTATTTCTAATTAACTCAAGGACTTTTTAGCGGAATTTCCGACACGCCGTGACTCTTGGTGCCAGTGTTACTGGAGTGTTTCGGATATATTTGTTATATGGCTTCCCCGTCAGCGGCAAAGACTCGTCCGCGCACCTCAGCATCGTCCCGTCCACAAGGAAGAAATTCCGCTTCAGGACGTGCTCCGGTTAAGCCTCGCAAGAGTTCAAAGCCATCCGCATTGGCCACCACTTTCCAGGGACTTCGCAAGTTTGCAACTGCGATCTGGTTAGGAATTGCGCACGTAATTGGTGCAATCGCTCGCGGCATTGGTAAAAGTGCAAAAGATCTAGATCCAGCTCATCGTCGCGATGGCCTGGGCTTGCTTTACTTGTCGCTGGCAATTGTTGTGGCTTCCGTTGTTTGGTTCGACGTAGCTGGATTTATTTCTGGCGTTGTCACAAGCTTGGTAACTGGCGCAGTGGGCATCTTTGATGTGTTTGCTCCGGTAGCGCTTCTAGTTGTTGCAATTCAAACTCTTCGCCACCCAGATGCACCATCCCAGAAAAAGGGACGTCTAACAATTGGTTGGACTCTTCTGGCACTAAGCGTGATGGGTATCGCTCACATCAATCGCGGAAACCCAATCCCATCTTCTGGCGCTACTGCGATGCGGGAAGCGTCCGGTTGGGTTGGCTGGGCAATCACCGCTCCATTCGTTAGCGCAGCTGGAACGATTGTTACCGTTTTACTTCTTCTTGTTGTGGCTTTCTTTTCAACTCTGATCATCACTGCAACACCAGTGAATGCAATCCCGGCAAAAATCAAAGCCTTGATCGCAAAATTTGAGCGCACTCCAGTAGCGGGCGAAGTCGAAGAAACGCATCCGAACGTTGAATCCATTTCGGCTGCTCAAGCACAGCTTGCCCTTGACCTAACGGTTGCTCCGAATCGCACACTGTTTAGTCGTCTACGTCGCAAGAATTCTGCTTCGCCAGAAATCGATCCAGCTTTGGCAATCGGTGAACTTGCTGGCGATGCACCATTTGCCACACCTGTTGTCAGCAACTTAGAAATCGAAGACGAGATTGAACTAGTTGCTGAAGTCCAAGACATAACTCAGATGAATACGATCGCCGTTGATGTGCTAGCACCAGTAGTTTCAAATGACACTCAAGCGGTTTCGCTAGAGACTCCAGCTGCAAAGCCATCAGCACCAGCAGCTCCTTCACAGCCAGCTTCAATGCTTGACGTTAAGCCAGCTAAACCAGAACAGCTTCAGTTTGTGTCGGCATCAAATTACAAATTGCCAAGTGAGTCATTGTTAAAGCCAGGAGCGAAGCCAAAGGCGCGCACTGCTGCAAACGATGCTGTAATCGAGGCGCTAACTCAAGTTCTCGAACAATTCGACATCGACGCTAAAGTAACTGGATTCCAGCGCGGCCCAACCGTAACTCGTTATGAAGTGGAACTTGGTCCAAAGGTAAAAGTCGAGCGAGTAACTGCATTAAGCAAGAACATCGCTTATGCCGTAGCAAGTGCGGACGTTCGTATTCTTTCGCCAATTCCAGGTAAGAGTGCAATCGGTATTGAAATTCCTAATACTGATCGCGAAGTGGTTTCACTTGGTGACGTTATGCGAAGTGGGGAAGCGGCTGGCGATGACCATCCAATGTTGGTTGGTCTTGGTAAGGACGTAGAAGGCGGATTTACTGTAGCCAACTTGGCAAAGATGCCACACCTTTTGGTAGCTGGTGCTACCGGAGCGGGTAAGTCCGGTTGCATGAACACTTTGATCACCTCGATCTTGATGCGTTCAACTCCTGATGAAGTTCGCATGGTTTTGATCGATCCAAAGCGAGTCGAGTTAACTGCTTACGAAGGCATCCCACACTTGATTAGCCCAATTATTACTAACCCTAAAAAGGCAGCAGAAGCTCTTGCTTGGGTTGTTAAAGAGATGGAAGCACGTTACGACGATCTTTCTGCTTATGGATTCCGTCACGTAGATGATTTCAATAAGGCTGTTCGTGGTGGCAAGGTTTCTCCACCAGAAGGCTCTCAGCGAGTTCTTCGCCCATACCCATACTTGCTTGTCGTGGTAGACGAACTTGCAGACTTAATGATGGTTGCACCACGCGACGTAGAAGATTCAGTTGTGAGAATCACTCAGCTTGCGCGTGCTGCTGGTATTCACTTAGTTCTTGCAACACAGCGTCCTTCGGTTGATGTTGTTACCGGTTTGATTAAGGCAAACGTTCCTAGCCGTCTGGCGTTCTCAACTTCAAGCTTGGCTGATAGCCGAGTAATTCTGGATCAACCAGGTGCAGAAAAACTTGTTGGTCAGGGCGATGGGCTATTCCTTCCAATGGGAACTTCAAAGCCAATTCGTATTCAATGCTCATGGGTTACTGAGGCAGAAATCCGTTCCGTTGTAGCGCACGCAAAGAGCCAAATGGCGCCTCAGTATCGCGAAGACATCGCTGCTCCAGTTTCAGCAACTAGAGAAATTGATGGAGACATCGGTAACGATCTGGATGATTTGTTAGCAGCTGTTGAGTTAGTTGTATCAACTCAGTTTGGTTCAACTTCTATGCTGCAGCGCAAACTTCGCATTGGTTTTGCTAAAGCGGGTCGCTTGATGGATCTTATGGAATCACGAAACATTGTTGGCCCATCTGAAGGTTCAAAGGCTCGTGAAGTATTGGTAACTGCTGAAGACTTAGCAGGTACTATCGCATTAATTCGCGGCGAGTAGGCTTCACAGCGTGACCGCTAATCCTCGTGTATCAATCGTTTCGTTAGGTTGTTCAAGAAACGACGTTGACTCCGAAGAACTGGCTGGCAGATTAGCTGCGGACGGCTGGAATCTAGTTTCCGATGGCGATGCTACTGACTTAGTTTTGGTAAATACTTGTGGATTTATTGAACAGGCTAAAAAGGATTCCATAGACACGATTCTGGAAGCTAGCGAACTTCTTGCTGGAAATGGCAAAGTAGTCGCGGTTGGATGTTTAGCCCAGCGATATGGCAAAGAGCTTGCTGCGGAGTTGCCAGAGGCCGACGCAGTTCTAAGTTTTGATGATTACGCAGACATTGGTTCAACATTGCGAAAAGTTTTAGCTGGTGAAACCATTGATGCTCACACTCCAGGGGATAGACGCAAACTCTTACCAATTTCTCCTGTTGATCGACAGTTAGCTACAGGTGAAGTGTCCACGCCAGGTATGGGTCCGCATGTTTATCGAAAGCGATTAGATTCCACGCCATGGGCACCGTTGAAGATAGCTTCGGGTTGCGATCGCAGATGCACTTTCTGCGCAATACCGGCATTCCGCGGTTCATTTGTTTCCAGAGATCCAGGTGAAATTTTTGAGGAAGCCGCTTGGCTTGGCGAAAACGGCGTTCGTGAACTTCTTCTTGTTAGCGAAAACTCGACATCTTATGGCAAGGATCTTGGCGACTTAAGGTTGCTCGAGAAACTATTGCCACTTTTGATGCAACCCGAAGGAATTGAATGGGTTCGTGTTTCATATCTTCAGCCTGCTGAAATGCGACCAGACTTGATTAGTGTCATTGCAAATACACCGGGCGTAGTTCCGTATTTTGATCTTTCATTTCAGCATGCAAGTAACGCGGTATTGCGCCGCATGAAACGATTCGGTGGCACAGATAGCTTCCTCGATTTGCTTAGTGCAATTCGCATCCACAATCCGCTTGCTGGCGCCAGAACAAATGTCATCGTTGGATTCCCAGGTGAAACTGAAGCCGATGTTACTGAATTAATTGAATTCATCGAAGGTGCGCGCCTTGATGCTGTTGGTGTCTTTGCCTATTCAGATGAAGACGGCACAGCCGCGGTAGCGCTGGATGGTCACTTACCGGAACATGAAGTCCAGAAACGGCATGAAGAAGTGAGCAAGATTGCACTTCGAGTCAGCGAAGATGTTGCGCGCAGTCGAATTGGTCAAGAAGTTTCTGTTTTGATCGAAGAGTCAGGCAATCAAGGTCGTAGCGAGCACCAAGGTCCAGAAGTTGATGGCTCAACAAACGTAGTTAGCGATCAAGAACTACCTGTTGGCTCTATTGTTCGTGCAGTTGTAGTGGATTCGATTGGTGTCGATCTAGTTGCAAAGCAGATTTCCTAATGACGCAGCAACCAATCCCAGATCACTTAGGTGATCCAAGCAACGAAGTACCTGTGCTAAACATTCCAAATTTGTTAACTGTGGCCCGATTGCTAATGGTTCCGGTTTTCGGTTACTTGGTCCTTGCCGTTGAACAAACTCAGTCAGTGCAGTGGGCGAGTGCGACCGTGTTCTTAGTAGCTGCGTTAACTGATTTAGTTGATGGTGTCTGGGCTAGACGTTACGGATTAGTAACCAACTTTGGAAAGATTGCAGACCCAATCGCGGATAAAGCTCTGATTGGAACTGCGCTGGTTGCCCTTTCTATTCAAGGCGATATCGCTTGGTGGGTAACGATCGTAATCATTCTGCGTGAAGTAGCCGTCACGTTGTTGCGTTTTTGGGTAATTAAAAAAGGTGTCATACCAGCAAGTCGTGGTGGCAAATTGAAGACAGTTAGTCAGATTGTGGCAATCGTTGCCTTCCTGATTCCACTTCATGGCTGGGTTGATGCAGTTGCACAAATGTCACTCGGCGTAGCTTTGGCACTGACAATAACTACCGGCATTGACTATGTATTGAAAGCTCGCGTTCTTCCGAAAAACCGTTAGATTTTTTGACATACTAGGCCAATGAATAGAGCCACACTATGACAACCGATATTGATTCCCTCGCCGTAACGGTCGTATTCGCCATGCAAGGTCGAACTGTAGCTACCGCTGAATCAATTACTGGTGGCCAACTTGGCTCGACAATCACATCCATTCCTGGTGCATCGCAAATCTTCCGTGGTGGAGTTATCGCATATGCAACTGACTTAAAGTCCAGCTTGCTCGGAGTCTCGGAGTCGCTGCTTGCCGAAGGCGGGGCAGTACAAGCACAAGTGGCCTTAGAGATGGCAACTGGCGTAGCTAACAGACTTAATGCTGACTTTGGTTTGGCAGTAACTGGCGTAGCTGGTCCGGCATCTCAGGATGGTCATTTACCGGGCACAGTGTTCGTGGCTTGTGTTATGCGCGATGAGCAAGGTGCCGTAATCGACTCTGCAGTTGATGAATTGCATCTTTTTCCTGAAGTTGACGATGCCAGGGAAGCTCGAGCACAGGTTCGGGAAGAAACCGTGGCAGCTGCATTAGAGCTACTGCTAACAATGCTTTAAATAGACGTTTATTTCCTCAGGTCTCTGGGGTTTATCCACACATTTATTGGGCATCATTAACAACAAGACGTATTAAGCAGATTATTGATATGGTTAAGGAATGGGAAGCGAAATGACTCAGTCAACACTGAATAACACATTCGGTTCAATTAACGTGCCGACACAACCTTCACTTACCCATACCGTAAAGATCGCAGCACCTGCTTCAGTTGCTCCGGCTGCCGGCAAGAAGATGATTCTTATGCGCCAAGTAATTGGTGAGGAGTTGCGCCGTCGTCGCAACGAACAGTCTCGTACCTTGCGCGACGTTTCTCGCGATGCTCAGGTATCCCTTGGATACTTGTCGGAGCTTGAGCGCGGGCAAAAAGAAGCATCTTCAGAACTTTTGGCAGCAGTTTGTGCGGCCCTAGATACTCCACTTTCAAGCCTGTTGGCGGGAGTAAGTGCTGAAGTAGCTCGTCGTGAAGCCATGATGGCTGATCGCAGCAGCTTTTCAATTGCCTAATAGGCGCTCAATTTCAGGTATCACTTAAGTTCTGGCAGGAATTAAACGGGCTGCAATAGTTATGTCAGGTAAGTTCTAAGTGTGTCAGCAACTTCCTCATCTCAAATTCAGCGACATATAAATGGATATCTAGATCACCTTCTGGTTGAGCGTGGCTTGGCTAAAAATTCCATGGCAGCCTACCGCCGCGATTTAGGTAGATATCTGGAGTTTCTCAACACCAAGGGGTTTGAAGACTTTTCCAAAGTTTCGGCAAATGACATATCCGACTTCTTAATCAGCTTGAGATTGGGTAGTGACCAACATCCGGCACTTGCTCCATCTTCAGCTGCTCGCACCTTAATTGCAGTTCGAGGTTTGCATGCCTTCTTGGCCAAAGAAGGAATCACTACGACAGATTCGGCCCGTGCCGTAAAGCCGCCTGGCGTATCTAAACGTCTACCTAAGGCTTTGACTTTTGCTGAAGTTGAGAGATTGCTTGGGGCAGTTGGGGCAGGTAGCGATACCGATATATCAGTATTAATGATGCGCGATCAGGCACTTTTGGAATTGCTATACGGCACGGGTGCTCGAATTTCGGAGCTAACTGACTTGAGTCTTGATGATGTCTCAACGCTTTCCAAAGAACTACCGATTCTGCGCCTTAAAGGTAAAGGCAACAAGGAACGCTTGGTCCCCGTGGGTTCACATGCCCTAAACGCCCTGGATCGATACTTGGTGAGAAGTAGGCCAGTTTTGTCTGGAAAATCAAAGGCAGACTCTGCGCTTTTCCTAAATGCGCGAGGCACAAAACTTTCCCGACAAAGCGCGTGGTCTATCTTGCAGGCTGCTGCTCAACGCGCAGATTTAGCAGGAAAAGTCTCGCCACACACTATGCGGCACTCTTTTGCCACGCATTTGCTGGAAAATGGGGCAGATGTCCGAGTGGTTCAAGAGCTCTTGGGACACGCATCGGTGACCACCACCCAGATTTATACCTTGGTAACGGTTGATCAACTACGTGAGGTTTATGCCACGGCCCACCCTCGAGCCCGTGCTCGAAACTGACCCAAAAAGCGTGCGACACAAATTCGAAGCGGTACCTGCATCCCAGTGTTTATAGGGAAAAGGGCTTAATCTAAAGTAGTCGTAACTTCCTCAGCGACGATTAATTCCTCGATTGACGGAATATATCTGTTGGTCAAGCGTGCTGGGAAGGGTAGTTATGACAGTTCCAATTCCTCAGGATCAAAGTTTGAACGAGTCCGCTCAAAACATCGAAATCCCGGAGCCAATCAATGCTCCTGCATTGCCAATTGATCATGAAGCGTCAGTAACGCCGATTGCGGCATCTGAAGTTAAAGTCACCGAAGCAGTGCTTGGGCTTACTGGCCGTCCACTTCCAACTTTTTCAGCACCACAACCAATCACAAGTCATGGCCCGGCTTACATCATTGCCATGACAAATCAAAAGGGTGGCGTTGGTAAAACTACAACCACAATTAACTTAGGCGCCGCACTTGCTGAAGCAGGTCGTAAAGTTTTGATGGTTGACATGGACCCACAAGGATCGTTATCAATTGGTCTTGGAGTGAATCCAGACGATTTAGGTGGCAAGCGAACTGTCTACGACATGTTGATGGATTCAAGTGCTGTTCCAGCATCTGACGTCGTGATGAAAACTTCAGTACCAGGTCTTGATCTACTTCCAGCAAACATTCAGTTGAGCGCAGCTGAATTACGCCTTGCCGGTGAAGTAGCTCGTGAATATGCCCTTGATCGCGCATTCGAATCAGTGCGCCCGCTTTACGACTACATCTTGATTGACTGTCAGCCATCCTTAGGGCTACTGACTGTTAATGCATTAACTGCAGCAGATGGCGTAGTTATTCCTATGGAGTGTGAATTCTTCGCACTTCGTGGCGTAGAAATGCTTCGCGAAACGATTTCAAAGGTGCAAGAGCGCCTTAACAATCGCTTGACTATTGATGGCGTTTTGCCAACCATGGTTGATGCTCGCACATTGCACACCAGAGAAACCATTCAGGCTGTGCTTGACGCATTTGGCGAAGCAGTTTTCCATACAACCATCAGCCGCACAGTTAAGTTTCCAGAAACCACTAAGGCTGGCGTTTCAATCATTGAGCAAGCTCCAAATTCCTCAGGTGCACAGAACTACCGCAACCTTGCTTGGGAACTTGTATCCCGCCTAGAGACTCAAGGCGCGGTTGCTAAGTAATGTTTGCGGCGTCTGCCGAGCCTGACCTAAAGACCGCTGCGCCGGAAGAAACCTCAGACTCATTTGTAGTTTCCCTAGAAGAGTTCTCGGGACCGTTTGACGTACTTCTTTCCTTAATCGCAAAGCACCGCTTGGATGTAACTGCTCTATCGTTACATCAGGTCACGGACGACTTCCTGGAATACATCAAGGCTCGTGGCGATGAGTGGACTTTAGATGAGGCCACGGAATTCTTGGTAATTGCCGCAACGTTATTGGACTTAAAGGCAGCCCGACTGATTCCTGGTGGGGAAGTCGAAGACGAAGAAGACATTGCAATTCTTGAAGCAAGAGATCTTCTACTTGCACGCTTGTTGCAGTACCGCGCTTTCAAGGAAATGTCAGCTGACTTCAAGAATCGACTAGCTTCCGCAGGACGACAGCATCCACGCGCTGCCGGACTAGATGAGAAGTTTGCCAAGTTACTTCCAGAAGTTGAACTTGGCATGGGGCCAGATGACTTCGCAAACTTGGCTGCTCGTGCACTCGAGCCCAAATTGCCAGACGTCATATCAGTTGCACATATCCACGCAGCACGAGTTTCAGTTCGCGAGCAGGCTGCAATCATTGTTGAGAGACTTCGCCGAGTAGGTCAAGCGTCATTTAGAACACTCACAAGAGATTGCGATACAACTCTTCTTGTAGTTGCACGATTCTTGGCGCTGCTTGAGATCTATCGTGATGGGGTAGTGACATTTGATCAGCCAACTCCACTTGGTGAACTTTATGTTCGTTGGATTGGCGACGACGATGTCAATGTTGAGTCAATGCGCGAAATCGACGAGTTTGATACCACTGAAGTTCAGGACTTTAGAAGCCAACTTGGCGATGTAGAAGTAAGTGAAGTCATAGAAAAAGATTCCAGCGAAGATCTAGACAGAGATGAACTAGAAGAAGAACTAATTGACGAGACAGGTGACGAGCCAAATGAGTAACGAAACGGTTGAATTTATCGACGGTGAATCGGCTACCGATATTGAAGTAGATGACGGTATTTCACTAGGTGCGCCATCCATTCGAGCTGCACTTGAAGCATTACTTATGGTGACCGAAGAACCTATGAGCACCTCAACGCTGGCAACTTTGACTCGCACTCCGGAAGATACTGTGCTCACGACATTGCATGACTTGGCGCAGGAATATGCCGTCCAGGAACGTGGATTTGATTTGCGCGAACTTGGCGGCGGCTGGCGCTTCTGGACCAGAGATAACTGTGCGCAAGTGGTCGAACGATATGTTCTAGACGGACAACATGGCAGACTCTCGCAAGCCGGGCTAGAAACACTTGCTGTAGTGGCTTATCGTCAGCCGGTTACTCGTGCACGTATCTCCGCTATTCGTGGGGTAAATGTTGATGGTGTAGTTCGCACCTTAGTCACTCGTGGCCTAATCGAAGAAACCGGACACGACAATGAAACTGGTGCTCACCTATATCGAACAACTACATATTTCCTCGAGCGCCTGGGTCTAAAGTCGCTAGATGAATTGCCACCAATTGCCGCTCACTTGCCGATGCCGGACAACGTTGAAGAAGTTCTAGATTTAGCGAACAACTAAATAGCTATGGAAGAAAACGAAGTTCGCCTTCAAAAAGTTCTAGCTAGCGCAGGGCTAGGTTCGCGACGCAAGTGCGAAGAATTCATCACCGCAGGACGCGTGACCGTTAATGGCGAAGTTGTCGATGAATTGGGATCCAGAGTTGATCCTGAGGTAGACATCATTCATGTTGATGGAGTTCGGATTGCACAAACTAGCGGCCACATAGTTGTTGCCTTAAATAAGCCACGTGGTGTTGTGACAACCATGTCTGATGATCAAGGCCGCGAGTGTGTTGGAGACCTAGTCGCCGAATTTGAACAAAGACTTTTTCACGTCGGTCGCCTTGATGCCGAAACTGAAGGATTACTTCTACTTACGAACGACGGTGAATTGAGTCAGAGACTGGGTCATCCTTCGCATGGCATCGTTAAGACATATTTAGCTCGAGTATCTGGGCGAGTTTCCAAGGAAGACATCGCAAGAATCACGGATGGATTTTCGATTGAAGGAACTCCAGTTGCCGTTACCGACTGCAAGATTTATGAAAGTGGCAAGAATCAAACTGTGGTTCAAATTTCAATTCATGAAGGTAGAAATCGCATTTTGCGCAAACTCTTTGACGAGTTGGGTTATCCGGTGCTGGACTTAGTGCGCACAAAGATTGGCCCGATATCTCTGGGAAGTTTGCGCTCCGGACACCTAAGGATCCTGGAAAACAAAGAATTGGGAAAACTATATAGTTCCGTTGGGCTCTAGAATCTAATTATGAGCATCAGAGCAATCAGGGGAGCAACCTGCTTACAGCGCGATGATGCGACTGAAATGGCCGAAGCCGTTACTGAATTGCTTCATGAAGTCATGTCACGAAATTCGATAAGTGCTGATGATTTCGTGAGCGTACTTTTCACTTCGACCCCAGATTTACACAGCGCCTTTCCAGCAGCAGCAGCCCGTGGTGTCGGACTTGCTGATGTGCCGCTAATTTGCGCTCAGGAGATTGATGTAACTGGTGCCATGGAAAAAGTTGTGCGCGCCATGGTTCACGTTCAAACTTCAAAATCTCGGAGCGAAATCAAGCATGTTTACTTACGAGGCGCCGAAGCCTTACGGCAAGACATTGCGCAATAAGTTGAATGCGTAACTAAACATGGATCACAATGACAACAACGTACTTGTAATTGGTACGGGCTTAATTGGCACTTCAATTGCACTAGGGCTCACTGCGCAAGGTATGAATGTTTTTCTATCTGACATAGAACCTTCAGCGCTCGACGATGCAATCAAAGTTAGTGGCGCCAAGAAATACCTAGATCAAGAAATCAAAGTGGTTTTTGTTGCAACTCCTCCTGCAAGTGTGGCCAGCGTTATGGCTTCAGCTGCGCAAGCGCATCCAGATGCGGTTATAACTGATGTAGCTAGCGTAAAAGGTTCAATCTTTAGAGAACTTGAAGCGCTAGGAACCAGTGCCTGGGATCGAATTGTGGGCGGACATCCAATGGCTGGCCGTGAGGTTTCCGGTGCAATTGGGGCGCAAGGAAACCTGTTTTTAGATCGACCATGGGTGATCGCTACAAGTGATAAAACTTCACCTGAAGCAATTGCTACCGTGAAGTCGCTGGTTGAATCTCTCGGAGCTTTCCCAGTTCTGCGTACCATTGAAGAACATGATCGAGCGGTTGCATTGATTTCTCACACACCTCAAGTTGTAGCTTCCGTATTGGCAGGCGAGCTGATGGATGCAGAGGGTTCGTACATTGAGCTTGCTGGCCAAGGTATAAGAGACACAATCCGAATTGCCGGATCAGATTCAAATCTTTGGACAGAAATCTTGAGCGAGAATTCAGAATTCATCTCGCAACAAGTTACTCAGGTGGCTAATCACTTACTAGATTTCGCATCAGCTCTTGAATCTGGAAATCGAAATTCAGTAACCGAGAAACTTGTTAAGGGCAATCAAGGAAGAGATAGACTTCCAGGCAAACATGGATCGTCGCAGCAGTTCATTGCGACTCTGGTTGTGCGACTTGATGACAAACCAGGTGAACTGGCTCGACTATTTACCGTGGCAGCACAAGCGAATGTAAACCTTGAAGACGTCCGAATTGACCATTCCTTGGGTCACCCAACGGGTCTTGTTGAATTGACCATTGCACCAAGTTCAATTCCATTACTTAAGCCAGCACTCGAAGTCGAAAGTTTCGTAGTTATCTCTTAACTCAGTGAATTTTGTAGTTAATACTTAACTAAATGACTGGGTAGACTTATCTATATGCCCAATTCGCTCATAATCGCCATTGATGGCCCGAGCGGTGCCGGAAAATCAAGTGTTTCCCGTGCAGTAGCTACCGAATTGGGTCTGGATTACCTGGATACCGGCAGCATGTATCGCGCAATGACCTGGTTTATGCAGAACTCTGGCGTTGACATTTCCAACTCCCAACTTGTAGCTCAGACTGCGCGCGCTGAAGTGATTCAGCCAAGTATTGATCCCAGTGAACCTGGAATTCGGGTAGACGGCCGAGATGTCTCAATCGAGATTAGAAGCGCAGAAGTAACCCAAGGAGTCAGCGCAGTCAGCGCAGTCCCGGAAGTTAGAGAATTAATGGTTAATTTGCAGCGCGAAATTGCTGCGAATTCCAGCACTGGAATCGTTGTCGAAGGACGCGACATTTGCGCAGTAGTCCTTCCTGATGCGCCAGTTCGACTTTTTATTACTGCCGATCCACAAGCCCGAGCAAATCGTCGTGCAAAAGAAAACGGCTCTGAAGTAACACAGACCCAGAGTGACTTGGAGAAGCGGGATTTAGCCGATTCCACCAGAGCGGTATCGCCGCTTGAAGTGGCCCCTGGTGCCCGAGTAATTGATACAACATATATGGAACTTACTGACGTAATTGCCCAAGTAATAGATATAGCGAGGGCAGCTCGTGGATAACGAACTTGATCCAAATGCCGAGACCATAATTTACGACGTCGCAGGCGACGCCCTTGAGCTCGACGACTCGGTAGAGATTCCCGAACGTTGGGAAGATTTAACTGAATCCGAGTACACCGCACTGCTTGATCAGCTTGGTATTCCATCTGATGAATTGATGGATGAACCTGATGACCTTTCGAATTTGCCGATCGTTGCCGTAGTTGGCCGACCAAATGTTGGCAAGTCAACTCTGGTTAATCGCATCATCGGACGACGCGAGGCAGTTGTCGAAGATACCCCTGGCGTTACTCGAGATCGAGTTCGATATGAATCTGAATGGAATGGCATTCCTTTCATCGTTGTTGATACCGGTGGTTGGGAACAAGATGCAGTAGGCATGAGTGCTCAAGTTTCGGCACAAGCAGAAGCTGCAATTAATACCAGCGATGTTGTGGTCTTCGTAGTTGATGCCACGATTGGCGCTACCGATGCTGATGAACAGATCGTAAGAGTCCTTCGTAATGCAAAAGTCCCAGTAATTCTGGTTGCAAACAAAGTTGATGATGAACGAGCTGAACTGGAAGCAACCAGACTTTGGTCACTAGGACTAGGGGAGCCATACACAGTCTCGGCCCTTCATGGTCGAGGAAGCGGTGACTTACTTGATGTTGTATTAGCTGCTTTGCCAGAAGAAGGCTCTGGACAGGCCCGTCCAAGAGGTCCACACCGTGTGGCCCTACTTGGAAAACCAAATGTTGGTAAATCAAGTTTGCTGAATGCGCTGACAGGCGAGAAGCGTGCAGTGGTAGATAGCGTTGCCGGCACCACAGTTGATCCAGTCGATGAACTTGTTGTGATGGATGACGAAGAATGGATTCTGGTAGATACTGCTGGTATTCGCCGTAAATCTAAAAACGCTTCGGGTCATGAGTACTTCGCAACTCTGCGAACAAAATCTGCCCTTGATAAAGCTGACGTAGCTGTGGTCTTGCTTGATGCCAGTGCGCCACTTACTGAACAGGATCTGCGCATCATTTCAATGGTGGTTGAATCTGGACGCGCACTTGTCATCGCTTTCAACAAATGGGATCTAGTTGATGAAGAGCGCAGGTATTACTTAGAGCGCGAAATCGAACGTGACTTAGTTCAAGTTGCCTGGGCACCAAGAATTAACTTCAGCGCCAAGACTGGTTGGCACAAAGATCGATTGGTTCCAGCGTTACGTACTGCAATTGCAGGCTGGGAGACACGCGTTCCAACTGGTCGCATGAATGCTTTCTTGGCTGAGATTGTGGCAAGCCATCCGCACCCTGTTAGGGGAGGAAAGCAACCAAAAATCTTGTTCGGAACTCAAGCGAGTGTTGCACCTCCTGTATTCGTTCTCTTTACTTCTGGCTTCCTAGAGGCTGGATATCGGAGATTCGTGGAACGTCGATTCCGCGAAGAATTTGGCTTTGCCGGGTCGCCAATCGTTATCAACCTTCGAATCCGCGAAAAGCGCCGCAGATAGCCAAGTTACATAAGTCCGTTTTTTGGCTTAACTAAGGGTTTTCCAGGTAACAAACCCGTAACTCCTCGATTTCATCGGACATTTACCTTGAATTAACAAGCCTTTTCCCGTTACTTTAGGGATGCCCGAAAAGAATTCGTCGGGCCAACGAGAGGAAATACAAATGATCAAGCCGATCAAAATCGGTGCTCTAGCTATTGCTGGCGCACTTGCCCTTGCTGCTTGCAGCGGTGGCAGTGATTCTGCTGGTGGAGACGTACTTGTAGTAGGTACAGATCTTCCATTGCAGGGCGCATCAGCTGATGCGAGCAAGTCAACCAACGAAGTCGCAGCACTTGTTCTTGAACAAGCTGGCGGCAAAGCTGGAGACTTCACTGTCGAAATCAAAGAATACGACGACTCAACAGCAGCTAAGGGTGCTTGGGACGACGCAGCTTGTGCAAAGAACGCACAGGATCACGTAGCCAACACTGCACAGGTTGCAGTAATGGGTACATACAACTCAGGTTGTGCAAAGATCATCATTCCAGTGCTTAACCAGGCTGGCATGCTAATGGTTTCACATGCAAACACTTACCCAGGTCTAACTGTTGAATGGGATAAGGGCGAACCAGGTCTTTACTACCCATCCGGCGCACGTAACTACGCTCGCGTAATTGCACACGACGGTTTCCAGGGAACAGCAGCAGCTCAGTTCCTATTCAACGAACAGGGTGTAACAAACCTTGCTGTTCTTGACGATACTCAGGCTTACGGCATCGGCATTGCTGACGCAGTACAGATTGAATTCGAAAAGCTTGGCGGAACTGTATTCCGTGGATCATGGGATGTAAAGCAGACCCAGGGTTACACAGCAACATTCGAAAAGATCAAGGCATCCGGCGCAACTGCTGTTTACTATGGTGGAATTTTCGATAACAACGGTGTACAGCTAGTTAAGGACAAGACAACTGTTCTTGGCGACAACACTGCGTTCCTATCAATGGCACCAGATGGTTTCTCCGGTTACCCAACACTTCGCGAAATGCCAGAGGCTGAAGGCCTATGGATGACATTCGCAGGTAAGTCACTTGATGGCATCATCAAGGGTGGCGGCGCTCCAGCTAAGTTCATCGAAGATTACACAGCTAAGTACGGCGCACAGCCAAACAGCTCATACGCTGTTTACGGTGGCGTGGCTATGCAGGTAATCCTTAAGGCAATTGCAGCATCAGATGGTACCCGTCAGGGCGTTATCGATGCAGTATTCGCTGGTGAACCACTATGTCTAACAGCAGAAGAATCAGTATCTGGCATGGGCTTCTGCCTAAGCACAGAGACAGGTGACGTTGATACCGTCACGATGACTCTTCAGCAGATGACCGGTGGCGTAGAAACTGATATCAAGACACTTGATATCAAGTAATTAGCCGCCTAGTAATAGGCAAATAGGTTTGGGCGGGATTGGTTTACCAATCCCGCCCAATTCCTACAATTTCGAGAAACTATAGTGTTTAATTAAGAGAAATTTCCAAGCACCATTTCTGGTGTCTTACTTGAAGGAGAAACCGCAGATGACTTCGGTTGCATCCGGCGTAGCTCGCAAAAAGAAAGTAACGCCTAGCGCAATACTTATGCGAGCCTCAATGATCATGATCATTGGAGTTGCCGTTTATTGGTTAGGCCTGAACCTCACGAGTGATCCTCGTCAATTTGCTCAGGTGACCGTTAACGGTCTTAATAACGGCCTGCTTTATGCGTTGATCGCACTTGGCTACACATTGGTCTACGGCATCATCGAACTTATTAACTTCGCACATGGCGATCTCTTCATGCTTGGCGCAGTTTTCAGCTTTGCAGTTTTAACTGAAGCACTAGGTGCAACTGGTCCAAGCGCAACTAATTACGCGCTGCTACTTGTTGTTCTGTTGCTGAGCATGCTCTTCTGTGCATTCATCAACGTGTCAATTGAAAGATTGGCCTACCGCAGATTGCGTAATGCGCCGCGACTAGCGCCGCTTATTACTGCAGTTGGTATGTCCTTCGTACTTCAGTGGATCGGTCTTAAGTGGATTGGTTCCAACCCAGTTAACGTAAACACCGTTTTACCTTCAAGTGACTTCGAGGTTGCTGGAGTCGTTATTGCTGTTAAGACGTTGATCATCTTTGCAGTGACAATTCCATTGTTGATCGTCTTGGCTTTCATCGTTAATAAGACTCGTCGTGGTCGTGCCATGCGTGCAACAGCACAGGATAAAGATGCTTCCCGTCTAATGGGTATTGACGTTAACCAGACGATTACCTTTACATTTGCTATCGCAGGTGCCGCTGCAGGTGCTGCTGGTTTGATGTGGGCACAAACAACTGGAACGGTGGCATACAACCTTGGATTCCAGCTCGGCTTGGTTGCTTTCACCGCAGCAGTACTTGGTGGCGTAGGAAACCTTTATGGCGCGGTTCTTGGTGGCATCATCATCGGTTTGATCCAGAGTTACAACGATGGTTTGGCCATTGGTCCAGGTCAGCGTTGGTCACAGACGATGGTATTTACACTCCTTATTCTTCTAATGGTCTACCGTCCGGGTGGATTGTTGGGCGAGACAGCACAAGAGAAGGTCTGACATGTCAAATACTGCTCCAGCACACACAGCTGTTTCCGGCAACCGAAAGTGGGCCATCGGCTTCACGTCGGTAGTTGCCTTCTTCTTTATCCTTAACAAGTTCATCCTTCCGGAAGCCGGCAGCGGCGTTCAGAAGTTCTTCAATGCTTGGTTCTCGCTAACCTCAATGGCCGAAATCATGATCTGGATCATTATGGCTCTTGGCCTAAACATCATCGTTGGTTATGCCGGCCTGCTTGATCTTGGTTACGTAGCATTCTGGGCCTTGGGTGGCTATGTAGCCGGTTGGTTGATGTCTCCATTCTTTAGCGGACTTAATATCAACTTCTTTGGAAATCCACGTCCAGGTCTTGAGTTTGGTATTCACTTCCATGTATTCCTGGTGCTGATCCTCGGTGGTGTGTTCACCGCGATTTGGGGTGTCATCATCGGTGGTCCAACACTTCGTCTGAAGAGTGACTACCTAGCGCTTGTGACACTTGGTTTCGGTGAAATCATTCCGCAGTTCATGCTTAACGGTGCAGACATTGCTGGTTACAACGTGACCAACGGTGCTCAAGGTATCGGTGGCTTGGATGATGTCAACCTATTCGGTTACGTCATTGGAACTTTCGCACTTCCTGAAAAGTTCTTGATGGTTTCCTTGATGGCCGGAGCAATGATCTTCTTCTCAATTCGATTACGTGATGGCCGCTTAGGTCGCGCATGGTTGGCAATTCGTGAAGATGAACTAGCTGCCAGCATGATGGGTGTTCCACTATGGCGCACCAAGTTCGCTTCTTACGCAATTGGTGCCGTCGGCGGCGGTATCGGTGGCGTTGGATTCGCAATTTTGGTTGGTGGCGTTTATGCCGACCGCTTCAACTTCGTTATCTCAATCATCATTCTTGCCATGGTCGTTATGGGTGGCATGGGTAACGTTTGGGGTGTCGTAGTTGGTGCAGTGACACTAGCTTGGATCAACTCAGTTGGATTGATCCAGGTTGGCGAACTAGTCAACAATTCATTCGGCACTAACATCAACTTCCCGTCATACCAGTTCTTGCTATTCGGCTTGCTTCTAGTTCTTATGATGCTCTTCCGTCGTGAAGGTTTCATTCCTGAAGCACGTATCCGCATGGTTATGAATGAAGACAAGGTCGATGAAGAAGTATCCGACGAGACAAAGATTGCGAGCAAGTAAGTATGAGTCTTGATGGCAGAGCTGTTCTAGATGCTCAAAACATTCGCGTTGAATTCGGTGGCCTAGTTGCCGTTGATGATGTGTCGTTCACAATTCCAGAAGGGTCAATCGTTTCGCTGATTGGTCCTAACGGTGCGGGAAAGACAACTTTCTTCAACGTCTTGACAGGTCTTTACAAGCCAACCAGCGGTGCAGTTATTTTTGATAACGCTGAGATCACTGGCGACCCGGTGCATGACATTGCTTCAGGTGGATTGGCACGCACATTCCAGAACATTCGCTTGTTCGGTCTTATGACTGCGCAAGAGAATGTAATGGTTGCAATGCACTCCAAGATGAATGCAGGCGTGTTCGCAACCATCTTCCGCACCAAGAAGCAAAAGGCTGAAGAGGCAGAAGCTCGTCGCTTCGCGCAAGAGCTTCTTGACTACGTAGGCATCGGGGGCGTAACTAATGAATACGCTCGCAACCTTTCCTACGGTGATCAGCGTCGTCTTGAGGTAGCACGTGCACTTGCGCTGCGACCAAAGGTCCTGCTTCTTGATGAGCCAACAGCTGGTATGAACCCAAATGAGTCTGCAGCGTTTGTGGACTTCGTTCGCAAGCTAAAGGCGGACAAGGGAATCAGCATCCTGCTTATTGAGCACGACATGAGCGTGGTTATGCAGGTTTCAGAGCGCATCACAGTTCTTGATCAGGGACAAAAGATCGCCGAAGGATCTCCTGCAGAAATCAAGTCAAACCCACGAGTAATCGAAGCCTACTTAGGCAAGAGCGGATCGGAGGCGAGCAAGTAATGGCACGTTTAAACACTCCTGCAATGCTCAAGATCAACGACTTAACAGTTGGCTACGGTGCAATCACAGCAGTTAAGGGTCTAACCCTTGAGGTTCGTGAAGGCGAAATTGTTTCACTTATCGGTTCCAACGGTGCTGGTAAGTCAACAACTCTTCGTACCGTCAGCGGTCTGCTTAAGCCAAAGAGTGGAAACATTGAGTTCCTGGGCGAGAAGATTGACGGTATTGCTGGCCATGAAATTGTGGCTAAGGGAATCTGTCACTCACCTGAAGGACGTCGCATCTTTCCAAAGATGACCGTAGATGAGAATCTTGACCTAGGTGCATACCTTCGTAAGGATGCTGCTGCAGTTAAGGAAACTCGCGATCACGTTCTACAGCTATTCCCACGTCTACAAGAGCGAATTAACCAGAAAGCCGGCACCATGTCCGGTGGTGAGCAGCAGATGCTTGCAGTTGGCCGCGCTCTAATGGGCAATCCAAAGCTACTTATTTTGGATGAGCCTTCAATGGGTCTGGCACCTGTACTTGTGGATCTAATCTTTGAAACCATCGAAGAGATTCGTAAGTCCGGCGTAACTATCCTTTTGGTAGAACAGAACGCTTTGGCTGCGCTTCGTATCGCAGACTATGCATACGTTCTTGAATCAGGTCACCTAAAGCTCGAGGGTGATGGTTCCAAGCTTGCTGACGATCCAGCGATTGCACAGGCTTACCTAGGTGGTTAATAACTTCCAATAAAAAGAACCCCGCGACATGCGGGGTTCTTTTTTGTTTGAAATCAATTAGGCGACGATTGCAACTAACAGTGGTGCAATTACAAGTGCGGGCAACATATTGCCAACCGGAATTTGTCGGATGTTGAGAAGTCGCAGTGAAATTCCAAGTATCAAAAGTCCACCCGTTGCGGTCAGCATCAAGACTTGAACTTCGGACATAAAGTTTCCAAGCGCGTAACCCAATGCAGTCAAACTTCCTTGAAACACCAAAATTGTGAGTGCAGAGGCTGCGACGCCCCAACCAAAGACTGAGGCAAATGCAATCGCTGCAAAGAAGTCCAAAGTTGACTTAAGAACCAGAATTTCATTTCCGCCACCAAGACCATCTGTTATTGGACCAAGAACTGACATAGCGCCAACGCAGAACAAAAGTGACGCCGCAACGAAGCCCTCGGTAAACCGGGAAGAACCATCGCTTGAGAATCGAGCCTTAAGCTTTTCGCCAGCGATCTCTAGTCGTTCTTCGATCTGCAAGGCAGTGCCAAGCATTCCGCCTACGACAATGCTTGCAAGCACGATCAGTATTGGCCAACCGCTTCCCAGGGTCTCACTAAGTAGGGGATCGGTAATAGAGGCACAGGTCAGAACAGCGATCATTCCTGTGACTAGTCCTAAGCCATCCGTTACAACATCACGAATCTTTTCGTTGAGACGATGTGCAATGAATACACCTAGCGCCGAACCAATAAGTACCGCAATGATGTTGATGACAGTTCCCGAACCAATAAACATTTAGTTATTCTCTCAAGATATGAATGGGTTAAGAGCTAAGCAAGATCGCGTAGCAGGCAAGTAAGGCGAGCGGTACAGATTCGCTTGTCGCGCTCGTCTGTAATGACGATTTCGTAAACTGCAATAGTGCGACCAAGGCTTAATGGGGTTGCAGTTCCTGTTACTTGACCACTGGTAGCGCTGCGATGATGTGTTCCGTTTATGTCGATGCCGACCACGCTGCGGGTAGGTCCAGCATGAAGGTGAGCCCCAACAGAGCCAAGAGTTTCGGCTAGCGCCATAGAAGCGCCACCATTTAACAAACCAAAGGGCTGAGTGTTGCCTTCGACCGGCATGTGTCCAACAACTTTGTTTGCAGTGGCGAAACTGACGGTAATTCCCATGCGTTCAGCCATGGCGCCGACCTCAATGTGACTTGCTAGGTTCTTTTGATCGGAACTCATGGTTACCCCTCTAGGATCATTACGTGGTTGCTACTTCTAAGTTTCTCATTTTGGACGGTCACTCGCTTGCCTATCGAGCGTTTCATGGCCTTCCAGTAGAAAACTTTGCAACCAGCTCAGGCCAGCACACCAATGCCGTTTATGGATTTGTGTCTATGTTGGTCAATGTTCTCAAGGATCAGAAGCCTTCCCATTTGGTCGTTGCATTCGATGTTTCAAGGCAAACCTTCCGAAGCGAAAGATATCCGGATTACAAGGCAACTAGAGCCAAGTCTCCACCAGAATTCAAAGGCCAAGTCGAGTTAATTAAGCAAGTTTTGGAATCCTTGAACATCTCCGTGGTAACCGCCGATGGATTCGAAGCAGATGACATTTTGGCAACGCTAGCGAAGAGCTGCGATTTCCCAGTCAGCATTGTTAGCGGTGATCGCGACTCCTTCCAGTTAATTGATGAGCGAGTGACAATCCTGTACCCGCGCAAGGGCATGTCTGACTTGGTAAACATGACACCGGATGCAGTATTCGAAAAATACGGAGTTACCCCAAAGCAATACCGATCTTTGGCTGCGTTAGTCGGCGAAAGCAGTGACAACCTTCCGGGTGTTCCAGGAGTAGGGCCAAAGACTGCAGCAAAGTGGATTGCCGAATTTGGCGACCTGGAAAAGATTCTTGCTGTTGCAGATTCAATCGGTGGCAAAGTGGGCGAAGCACTGCGAGCAAATCTTGATCAAGTGAAACTCAATTATGAATTGAACCGCCTAGTTGAAGACGCTCCCGTCGACAAAGCGATCGATACCTACGCCAAACGTGAGTACGATGCCAGCGTCGTACATGCAACTCTTGATGCACTTGAGTTCTCTGCGCTGCGACCACGCCTGTTTGCTGCCTGGCCAAGTGGCACGGAGCAAATTTCCGAATCCAATTCCGCTAAGCCAACGGCTGTCAGTAAATCCAAGGCAGCCAAGGAACCAAGTGAAGGCGCCAAGGGTGTTGCTGTAGCTTCAGGCGAAGGCTTTGACGTGGTCACCAAGAAAGTTTCCGAATCAGAACTCGCAAAATGGTTAAAGGTAGCAAAGGGGCCGGTTGCACTTTCGGTTTCGGGTCACTGGGGTAGTGGCTCGGGCCTAGTTGAGGCCATCGCATTTGTTAATGATGCTGGCGAATCAGTTTGGTGTAACCCAACCGAAGGTGGAAAGGCATTAACCGATTGGCTAGCTGGACCAGCTGAGAAGATTCTGCATGACGCTAAAGGTCCAATGCTTGCTTTCGCTGCGATGGGAACGCCCCTTAACTCGGTAACCTTCGATACCGCTATTGCTTCTTACTTAGTTTCTCCCGGTGGTCGAAACTTTGAGTTACCAGATTTGGTGATGCGTTACCTCGGGAAATCCTTGGAATCCGATACATCTGACTCCAGTGCACAACTTTCGATTGATGCATCACTTGATGTGTCAGGGGACGCGCTGGCAAAGGCGGCACGTGCAACGTTAGATCTAAGTGAGTATCTAAAACTTGAATTGCAAAAACGTGGTGGCGAGAGTTTGTTCAATCAAGTCGAGATGCCACTAGTTCCGTTACTTGCTGAGATGGAAGCTTTCGGAATTGCAGTTGACGTGAAAGCGTTAAAGAAACTCGAGAGTAGTTTCGAGACCGACGCTGCCCAGGCGGTTAAACAGGCGCATGATTCAGTCGGCCATGAATTTAATCTAGGTTCGCCAAAGCAACTTCAAGAAGTTCTCTTCGAAGAACGCGGTCTGCCTAAAACCAAAAAGATTAAGACTGGATACACCACAGATGCCGAATCCCTACTCGGACTACTTGCCAAGTTCCCCGATGACGAGTTGCTGACTGCATTACTTAGATATCGCGAAGTTATTAAGCTCAAGCAAACAGTTACTGGTTTGCTTTCTGCCGTTCAAAGCGATTCTCGAATTCACACCAGTTTCAATCAGATGGTTGCAGCGACGGGTCGACTTTCGAGCACTGAACCAAATCTGCAGAACATTCCAATTAGAACTAATGAAGGTTTTGCGATTCGTGGCACGTTCGTCGTTGGCAAGGACTTCGAAACTCTTCTTACTGCCGATTACAGCCAGATCGAGCTTCGGGTAATGGCCCACCTTTCGAATGATGCAGGTTTAATTGCAGCACTAAAGACTGGTGAAGATTTGCACACAACAGTTGGCTCCCAAGTATTTGGTGTACCGCCTGAGAAAGTTGATGCGGACATGCGTCGCCAGATCAAAGCAATGTCATATGGTTTGGCCTATGGACTTTCGGCTTACGGCCTGGCTCAGCAATTGGGTATCAGCAATGATGCTGCAAAGAATTTGATGAATACATATTTCGAAAGATTTGGGGGCGTTCGCGACTACTTAGCCAATGTTGTAGTCGAGGCCCGCAAGCTTGGTTACACGGAGTCGATCATGGGTCGCCGACGCTATCTGCCGGATCTAAATAGCGACAATCGACAGTTGCGTGAAATGGCTGAGCGTATGGCTCTGAACGCTCCAATTCAAGGTTCAGCTGCAGATCTGGTCAAGGTCGCGATGTTGCAGGTAGATGCGGCATTGAAGGCAGCAGGCGTTAAATCCAGGTTATTGCTCCAGGTTCATGATGAATTGGTGGTTGAGGTCGCGAAGGGCGAACTCGAGCAAGTTACCCAGATTGTTGTGCAAAACATGGGTTCAGTAGGGGAATTGTCGGTACCGATGGAAGTATCCACCGGAATTGGCACTTCCTGGGCCAGTGCAGGCCATTAAACCCATTATTTTCAGGCATATCGGTTTTGACCCAGCATTAGCAGGTGCCTATCCTTAGAAGGTTGCCATTTGCCCAAGGACAGACCTAGTTCCACGGGATCCGCAAGGAAAGAATGCAACATTGGAACTATATCTATCCGCATCGAGGCAATAACTTAATGACTGTCACTTCTGACAAGAGCAATTTCTCCACCGTCGACGATTTCGCATCAGCCGAAGAATTCATGGCCGCAGTCGACGCCACAATTAAGCCATTTAACGACGGAGACATCGTCGAAGGCATCGTAGTAAAAGTTAGTCGAGACGAAGTTCTCGTTGACATCGGCTACAAGACCGAAGGAATTATCCCTTCTCGTGAGCTAAGCATCAAGCACGACATTGATCCCAACGAAGTTGTAACTGTTGGCGATGTTATTGAAGCTCTTGTTCTTCAGAAGGAAGATAAAGAAGGTCAACTAATTCTTTCCAAGAAACGCGCACAGTACGAACGCGCTTGGGGATCAATCGAAAAGATCAAGGAAGAAGATGGGGTCGTTACCGGCACCGTCATCGAAGTCGTCAAGGGCGGCTTGATCATGGACATTGGTCTTCGTGGCTTCTTGCCAGCATCACTTGTTGAAATGCGTCGCGTTCGCGACCTAGCGCCATACATCGGCAAGCAAATTGAAGCCAAGATCATCGAACTAGACAAGAACCGCAACAACGTTGTGCTTTCACGTCGTGCTTACCTAGAACAGTCACAGAGTGCAGTTCGTCATGGCTTCTTGAATCAACTTGAAAAGGGACAGATCCGTAAGGGCGTTGTTTCCAGCATCGTTAACTTTGGTGCCTTCGTTGATCTTGGTGGCGTAGACGGTCTAGTTCACGTTTCTGAACTTTCATGGGAGCACGTAGATCACCCATCAAAGGTTGTTGAAGTTGGCCAGGAAGTTACCGTTGAAGTTCTAGAAGTAGATTTCGATCGCGAACGCGTTTCGCTTTCCTTGAAGTCCACACAGGAAGATCCATGGCAGCACTTCGCTCGCACCCACACAATGGGTCAGGTTGTTCCGGGTGAAGTAACCAAGTTGGTTCCATTCGGTGCATTCGTTCGCGTTAGTGATGGCATTGAAGGCCTTGTTCACATTTCTGAACTAGCTGGTCGTCACGTTGAAATTCCAGAACAGGTTGTTCAGGTTGGCGATTCCACTTTCGTCAAGGTTATTGACATTGACCTTGAGCGTCGTCGCATCTCACTTTCATTGCGTCAGGCAAATGAAGATGTTGATGTAGATGAATCTGATTCATTTGATGCTGGTCTTTACGGCATGAATCAGTACGACGAAAACGGAAACTACATTTACCCAGAAGGCTTCGATCCAGACACCAACGAATGGTTGCCAGGACACGAAGAAAAGAAGGCTGAATGGGAAGCTCAGTATGCAGCTGCTCACGCCAAGTGGGAAGCTCACAAACTTGCTGTAGGCGAATCAAAGAAGGCTGATGCTGCAGCTAACGCTGACGCAGAAGTACCAACTTCTTACTCTGGTGAATCTACATCTGAAGGAACTCTGGCAGATGATGCTGGACTTCAGGCACTTAGATCAGAATTGGCCGACAAAGCCGAATAATTCAAACTAGATAAAGCGGCTGCCATTATTTTGGCAGCCGCTTTTCTTTTGGGATAGCCAGATACTGGAAACCAGCGAATAGGGTGGGAATGTGTACGTAGGACTCTCCGGCGGTATTGGTAGCGGAAAATCAACTGTCGCCAAAATGTTTGCTGAATTAGGCGCAGTAGTTATTGACGCAGACGCCATTGCTAAAGAGGTTCTCGAACCCGGCCAAATTGGGTTTGAAAATGTTCTTGTGCATTTCGGCAACGAAGTTCTTGATTCCTCAGGAAACATCGATCGCAAACAGTTGGCGAAGTTAGTTTTCAATAATAAGAGTCAACTGGCACACCTCGAAGGAATTGTTCATCCAGCAGTCATTGCTCGAGTTGCAGAGATTCGCGAGTCTTTGCCACATGATGCGGTCGTGATTTATGACACGCCACTTTTGTTTGAAAAGAAGCTGCAAAGTCAGTTCGACAAAGTGATCATGGTTGTTTCGGACTTAGAACTAAGAAAGGCACGTCTACTTGAACGAGGACTGTCGCTTCAGGACATTGAGGCTCGAATCGCAAGCCAAGCAACGGACGACGAAAAGGTTGCCGTTGCGGATAACGTGATTGTAAATAATGGTTCGATGCAAGATTTACGAGACCAAGTGCTTAAGGCTTGGAACCAAATAAGCGCGTAGTCTTTACTTATGACCCGCCCAGTTACCGACCTCCAGAGAAAGGTCGCACCATTTGAGGTCATAAGTGAGTTTGTACCTGCAGGGGACCAGCCGGCAGCTATCGCTGAAATTGAACGCAGAATTCGTAACGGCGACAAAGATGTCGTTTTGCTTGGCGCCACAGGCACTGGAAAGAGCGCAACAACTGCTTGGTTAATTGAGCGGTTGCAACGTCCCACTCTCGTTTTGGCGCCAAATAAGACACTGGCGGCCCAACTAGCCAATGAGTTCCGCGAACTATTGCCCAACAACGCGGTTGAGTACTTCGTTTCGTATTACGACTATTACCAGCCAGAGGCTTACATCCCACAAAGCGATACTTTCATTGAAAAGGATTCTTCAGTCAATGAGGAAGTTGAGCGACTGCGTCACAGTGCCACCAATAGCCTTCTAACTCGACGGGATGTAATTGTTGTAGCAAGTGTTTCCTGTATCTACGGTTTGGGCACTCCGCAAGAGTATGTAGACCGAATGATTCGTCTAAAGGTCGGCGAAAGCATCGATCGCGACTCATTGTTGCGACGCCTTGTTGACATCCAATACAACCGAAATGACATCGCATTTACCCGTGGCACCTTCAGAGTGCGAGGGGACACGATTGAGGTCTATCCGGTCTACGAAGAGCACCCGGTTCGCATCGAGATGTTTGGTGACGACATTGATCGCTTGATGTCTTTACATCCAGTAACTGGTGAGATTCTTACTGACGATAACGAGATCTACATTTTTCCAGCCTCGCATTACACCGCCGGTCCCGAGCGAATGAACAAGGCGATTTCCGCTATTGAAGCTGAGGTAGCAATTCGAATTCCGGAGCTGGAAAGTCAAGGAAAATTGCTTGAGGCGCAACGAATCAAAATGCGTACGTCATACGACATCGAGATGATGCAGAATCTTGGTTTCTGCTCAGGTATCGAGAACTATTCAAGACACATCGATGGCCGTGATGCTGGCTCAGCACCTAACTGTCTTTTGGATTACTTCCCAGAGGATTTCCTGCTGGTTATCGATGAAAGCCACGTCACAGTCCCGCAAATTGGTGCGATGTATGAAGGCGACGCGTCTCGTAAGCGCACATTGGTTGAACATGGCTTCCGCCTGCCAAGTGCGATGGATAACCGCCCGTTGAAGTGGCCGGAATTTCTTGAGCGCGTTGGCCAAACGGTTTACCTTTCTGCAACTCCAGGTCCTTATGAACTTGGTGTCGTTAACAATGACGTTGTCGAACAGGTCATTCGACCGACCGGACTTGTCGATCCAGAAATCATCGTGAAGCCAACTAAGGGGCAGATTGATGATCTAATTCATGAGATTCGACTTCGTGCCGCCAATAACACTCGAGTACTTGTAACCACACTTACCAAGAAGATGTCGGAAGACCTCACTGACTATTTGCTCGAGCAGGGAATTAGGGTTCGGTACCTGCATTCCGAGGTTGACACCCTGCGCCGCGTGGAGTTACTTCGCGAACTTCGCCTAGGTGAATACGACGTTTTGATTGGTATCAATCTTTTGCGCGAAGGCTTGGACTTACCTGAAGTTTCCTTAGTTGCAATTCTGGATGCGGATAAAGAAGGCTTCTTGCGAAGTCACCGCAGCTTGATTCAAACGATTGGCCGCGCTGCCCGAAACGTTTCAGGTGAAGTGCACATGTACGCCGACAAGATTACTGATTCAATGAGAGTTGCAATCGATGAAACTAATCGTCGCCGAGCAAAACAAGTTGCCTACAATCTTGAACATGGCTTAGACCCACAGCCGCTTCGCAAGAAGATCGCTGACATTACAGACTTGATTTCAAGAGAAGACGATGACACGGAATTGTTCATGGCCGACCAGAAGTCGGGGATTCGCGTGCCAACTTCCGTTCGAGAAAGTTTGCGAAGTATTCCAGCGCGCGACTTGGGTGATTTAATCGATCAGCTTTCCGAGCAAATGCATACAGCAGCCAGCGAACTGCAATTTGAATTAGCAGCCAGACTGCGTGATGAGATCTCTGAACTAAAGAAAGAGCTTCGGCAAATGTCCCAGGCGGGTCACGCTTGATAGTTGCTACCATCGCTATGGTTAGTCAATGAACGTTTCAACGACCGTTTGGGTCGCCACCATTGGAATCTTGATCGCCGCGTTCATTTTTGACTTTGTAGTCGTAGACGCCAGACCACATGTTTTCGGCCCTAAACAAGCGGCTCGTTGGGTTGTTGCCTACATAATCGGTGCCTTACTGTTCGCCGTATTTGTTTGGAACACTTATGGCGCTGAGTACGGCCAACAGTTCTTAGCAGGATGGATTACTGAATACAGCCTTTCGGTCGACAATTTGTTTGTCTTCATAGTGCTGATGTCGTCATTTGCGGTGCCTGAAATGCTTAAGCACCGAGTTTTGCTCATAGGTGTAGCTATCGCAATTGTGTTGAGAGGAATTTTGATCGTAGTTGGAGCAGCTGCAATCTCAAGATTTACTGCCACTTTCTATGTGTTTGCAGTCTTTCTGTTTTACACGGCTGTTTCAGTGTGGCGCTCACACGATGAAGAACCAGACCCAGAAGGTAATGGTTTGATTCGACTGGTCGAGAAGTACGTTCCGACAACTAAAGAATATGTAGACACCAAGTTCACCGTAAAAAAAGATGGGAAGCGATTCATTACGCCGCTATTTGTGGTGATTCTTGCCGTCGGAACTACGGATCTATTATTTGCACTTGATTCAATTCCGGCGGTTTTTGGACTCACCCAAGAGCCATATCTGGTCTTTGCAGCCAATGCCTTCGCACTTATGGGTCTGCGTCAGCTGTATTTCTTGCTGGATGGGCTCCTGGCAAAGATTATTTACTTGGCCCGCGGTTTAGCCATAATCCTTGGATTCATAGCAATAAAACTCTTTTTAGAGGCTGTTGAAGGCACAACGGATCTGCACCCGCCGCATGTGACAATTGCTCAGTCTTTAATGTTTATTGCCACGGTTTTAGGGGTAACAGTAATCACAAGTCTTATTGCAGTGCGCCGTTCTCCAGAACTGGCCATGCAGTCAGAAATTGCACAGGCAAAGGAAGAGTCAGCGGAACATCGAGGAGAAGCAATTGATCACCTCGGTACTGAAGACTCTCAAACCTAAGGAATTTAAATGGACGTAAGTCAAGGGTTATGGGCCGCATTAATCGTTGGAATTCTTGGACTTATAGTTCTTGATTTCGTAACGGTCAGTCGTAAGCCACATGACGTCATGTTTAAAGAGGCTGCGCTTTGGTCAATCTTTTACATTGGCATCGCAGTTGCCTTTGGTGTCTGGGTCTGGACAAGTTACGGATCAACTTTTGGCACCGAATACTTCGCTGCGTACTTAGTTGAGAAATCACTCTCGGTAGACAACCTTTTTGTTTTCATTATTATTCTGACGCAGTTTGCAGTTCCAAGCATTTACCATCAGCGAGTATTGCTAGTTGGCGTTCTGTTGGCACTGATCTTCCGTGG
>JAOATY010000023.1:0-15606 GCA_030157865.1 Candidatus Nanopelagicales bacterium
CCTGGCTTGAGATCACCAAAGAGCATTTGCTCACTCAATGGATCTTCAATCTCGCGCTGAATTGTGCGACGCAATGGACGTGCACCCAGAACTGGATCGTAGCCACGCTTAGCCAACAATGCCTTTGCAGCTGGTGTTAGCTCGATGGCCATGTCCTTGTCCTTCAAGCGAGAATCCAACTTGGCAATCATCAGATCTACGATCTCGACAATCTCGGATTCGCTCAACTGGTGGAACACGATGATGTCATCGATACGGTTCAAGAACTCTGGACGGAAGTGAGTCTTAAGTTCGTCGTTGACCTTTGCCTTCATGCGTTCGTATGAAGTTGAGGTGTCGTTGCCATCAGCGAAGCCAAGACTTACACCCTTTGCAATGTCTCTGGTTCCAAGGTTTGTAGTCATGATGATGACGGTGTTCTTGAAGTCAACAACGCGACCTTGAGCGTCAGTTAGACGGCCATCTTCCAAGATCTGCAACAAAGAGTTGAAGATATCTGGGTGAGCTTTTTCAACCTCATCGAAAAGCACAACGCTGAATGGCTTACGACGAACCTTCTCAGTTAGCTGACCGCCTTCTTCGTAACCTACGAATCCTGGAGGTGAACCGAATAGTCGGGAAACTGTGTGCTTCTCGGAATATTCAGACATGTCCAACTGAATTAGTGACTCTTCGTCACCAAATAGGAACTCAGCAAGTGTCTTGGAAAGTTCAGTCTTACCAACACCTGATGGGCCAGCAAAGATGAATGATCCACCTGGACGCTTTGGATCCTTAAGACCTGCGCGGGTACGACGAATTGCCTGAGACAAAGCCTTGATGGCTTGTTCTTGTCCAATAACTCGCTTGTGGAGTTCGCCTTCCATGTGAAGCAGTCGTTGTGACTCTTCTTCGGTTAGCTTAAATACTGGAATTCCGGTTGAGGCTGCAAGAACTTCTGCAATTAACTCTTCGTCAACAGTTGCGACAACATCCATGTCGCCGTCCTTCCACTCTTTTTCGCGAGTGGCGCGGGCAGCGATCAGATTTTTTTCGTCATCGCGTAGCGAAGCTGCGCGTTCGAAATCCTGACCATCAATTGCAGATTCTTTTTCAAGACGAGTTGCAGCGATCTTGTCATCAATCTCACGCAAGTCTGGTGGTGCAGTCATGCGACGAATACGCAAACGTGCGCCGGCTTCATCGATCAAGTCAATTGCCTTGTCTGGCAGGAATCGATCACTGATGTAACGATCTGCCATTGTTGCAGCGCCAACTAGCGCAGCATCGGTGATTGTGACTCGGTGATGATTTTCGTAACGGTCACGAAGACCCTTAAGAATTTCAATGGTCTGAGCAATTGTTGGTTCGTTGACCTGGATTGGCTGGAAGCGGCGCTCTAGAGCGGCATCCTTCTCGATGTACTTGCGGTACTCATCAAGTGTCGTTGCACCGATGGTCTGAAGTTCACCACGAGCCAACATTGGCTTCAAGATGCTTGCAGCATCGATCGCACCTTCAGCTGCGCCGGCACCAACAAGCGTGTGCATTTCATCGATGAAGATGATGATGTCGCCACGAGTTTTGATTTCTTTCAAAACTTTCTTTAGACGCTCTTCGAAGTCACCACGGTAACGAGAGCCTGCAACTAGTGCGCCTAGATCAAGTGAGTAAATCTGCTTATCTTTTAGAGTCTCAGGGACTTCACCCTTAACAACGTTTTGCGCAAGACCTTCAACGACTGCAGTCTTACCAACTCCTGGTTCACCAATTAGAACTGGGTTGTTCTTGGTGCGACGTGAAAGTACTTGCATTACGCGTTCAATTTCTTTCACGCGACCGATAACTGGATCAAGCTGACCATCACGAGCAGCCTGAGTTAAGTTGCGTCCGAATTGATCAAGCACCAAAGAAGTTGATGGTGTTCCTTCGGCAGGACCAGCACCTTGTTGTTGTGGTTCCTTGCCTTGGTAACCCGAAAGAAGTTGAATAACTTGTTGGCGAACACGATTTAGGTCTGCGCCAAGTTTTACAAGAACCTGTGCTGCAACGCCTTCGCCTTCGCGAATTAGTCCAAGCAAAATGTGCTCGGTGCCAATGTAGTTGTGGCCAAGTTGCAATGCTTCGCGAAGGGAAAGTTCAAGAACCTTCTTGGCGCGAGGTGTAAATGGAATGTGACCTGATGGAGCTTGCTGACCCTGGCCAATGATTTCCTCAACTTGTGCGCGAACGGCTTCAAGTGAGATGTCCATGCTTTCAAGAGCCTTGGCGGCTACGCCTTCGCCCTCGTGGATGAGGCCAAGGAGGATATGTTCAGTTCCGATGTAATTGTGATTAAGCATGCGTGCCTCTTCTTGGGCAAGCACCACAACGCGACGAGCACGGTCGGTAAATCTCTCGAACATGTGCAACTCCTCTTAACTTTTCGGCCTTGAGTCAATGCTAGAGCCAATGCATGACAGCGCATCTGCGGATTTATAAACCTGCAAACTCTATGCAGGAAGTACTGGCTTGTTTAAAGGACTTTTTGAAAGTAGGTGTATCTGCCAGTAGCGAACAGGCGAAAAATCAGAGGTTTTTAAGCATTCTGGTGTTGCCTAAGGTATTTGGCTTCACGTGTTCTAGATCCAAGAACTCAGCTACACCTTGGTCACCAGACAGCAATAGTTCTGCGTACGTTGAAGCGTCAACTGGTGACTCTTCTATCGGTGCAAAACCGTGTCCGGTAAAAAATTTAGTTTCGAAAGTTAAGCAAAACAGTCTGGTCAATCCCAAGTCAGATGCGCGCTTCGTTAAGGCATCCATAATTTGTGAGCCAATACCTTGACCCTTGCAACTTGGATCAACTGCAACAGTTCGAATTTCACCTAGGTCATGCCACATCACATGTAATGCGCCACAGCCAACGATCTTTTTGTCTTGCTCTGCAACGTAAAACTCTTGGACATCTTCGTAAAGCGTGACTGTGTTCTTGCGAAGTAATCGAGGTCCATCACCGGCATAGTTTTCAACTAAGTCACGAATTGCCAAAACGTCTGAGGTGATTGCTGGACGAACAGTTACGGTCATGTTTATTCAGGCTTCACTAACGGGAACAAAATGGTTTCGCGAATGTTTAAGCCAGTCAACGTCATAAGTAATCGGTCGATGCCCATTCCAACTCCACCTGTTGGTGGCATTCCGTATTCGAGAGCTCGCAAGAAGTCTTCATCAAGTTGCATCGCTTCGGCATCGCCGCCCGCCTTAAGTGAGGACTGTTCGATCAAACGTTCACGTTGAATAACTGGGTCAACAAGTTCGGAGTATCCGGTTCCCGCTTCGTAACCATCGATGTAAAGGTCCCACTTTTCCGCAGTTCCCTTTTGAGTGCGGTGTTCGCGCACAAGCGGTGAAGTATCAACTGGGTAATCCATAACAAACGTTGGGTTCTTCAAGTGCTCAACAACATAATGTTCAAGCAATTCTTCGACTAACTTGCCGTGGATTGCTTTTGGATCATGTGTGATGCCAGCATCTGCACAAAGCTTACGAAGTTCTTCGATTGGTGTTTCCGGAGTTATCTCTTTGCCAATCGCTTTACTCACCGATGGGAATACCGAGATCTGATCCCATTCACCAGATAGATCACGAGTGCCACCATCAACCAATTCATAATTCAAAGTGCCATGTACCGCGAGGGCAGCTTCTTGAATTAACTCACGAGTTAATGTCGCCATGTCGGTGTAGTCCGCGTAAGCCTGGTAGAACTCCAACATCGCGAATTCAGGTGAGTGAGTTGAATCAGCACCTTCATTACGGAAGTTGCGGTTGATTTCAAAAACTCGTTCGATTCCACCGACTACACAACGCTTTAGGAAAAGCTCTGGGGCAATGCGCAGGAACAATTGCATGTCAAAAGCATTCGAAGCGGTTACGAATGGCCGAGCTGCCGCGCCACCATGCATAGTTTGCAACATTGGGGTTTCAACTTCGATGTAATCACGCTTTGCAAAACTTGCCCGCAAGCTCGACATTGTTGCTGGACGCAATCGCGCAACTGTTCGAGCAGTGTCACGCATAATCAAATCTGCATAACGTTGACGAACACGAGTCTCTTCACTCAAAGGTTTGTGTGGATTTGGAAGTGGACGCAAAGCTTTAGCGGCCATGTGCCAGCTATCGGTCATAACCGAAAGTTCCCCGCGCTTGCTGCTGATAACTTCCCCGACAACAGCAACTACGTCGCCAATATCAACAAGGCTCTTCCAAGCATCAAGTTGTTCTTCGCCAATGCGATCAAAGGAAAGCATTGCCTGGATAGTTTCGCCAGTTCCTGCTTGTAATTGTGCGAAGCAAAGCTTGCCAGTGTTACGCATGAACATAACTCGGCCTGCAACACCAACGGTGTCGCCACTTTCTTGTTCGGCAACTAGGTGTGCGTACTTCTCGCGAACAGCGGGAATCGTCGTAGTAACCGGTACTCGAACTGGATAAGCGTCCTGTCCGTTAGCCAAAATTGCAGCCCGCTTTTCGTGGCGAACCTGCATTTGTTCAGGCAGGTCGTCTACTTCTTCGGCCGCTGGATTTTGGTCGGTGGTCATTGACCAAGATTATCGGTACTAAGCGTTGCGCTCGAACATCAGACGCAGACCTATCAAAGTCAGGTCTGGTTCATGGTGAGTAATGGTCTCGGATTCAGGGACCACAATGGCCGATAAACCACCAGTTGCAATGACCGCCTTAACCGGTGTTCCCAATTCATCAACGATTCGATCAACTAGACCATCAACCTGGCCAGCAAAGCCATAAACCGCGCCTGATTGCAACGCTTCTACGGTGTTCTTGCCAATCACGTTACGAGGTGCGATCAACTCCACCTTTCGCAGCTGTGCTGCTCGAGATGCGAGAGCATCGATGGAGATTTCAATTCCTGGTGCAAGTGCGCCACCTAAGAATTCGCCCTTGGCTGAGATCACATCTAGATTTGTGGACGTTCCAAAGTCGACAACAATCGCTGGGCCGCCAAAAAGCGTAAAGGCAGCTAGCGAATTAACGATTCGATCCGCGCCAACTTCTTTTGGATTATCGGTAAGGACAGGAACCCCAGTCTTGATTCCAGGTTCGACAATCACTTGATGCACATCTTGGTAATAGTTATTCAGCATGGTGCGCATTTCACGTAGGACAGCAGGCACTGTTGAACAAAGTGCAATGCCAGTAATTTCTGGAGCATCGCTAAGTATTGCCTTGAACTTAAGCGCTAATTCATCAGCAGTTTCGCGACTATCAGTTTTAGTTCGCCAAGATGAGACCAACTGATCACCCGCAAACAAACCAAGCACGGTATTTGTGTTTCCGACATCAATTGCTAACAGCATGTTTTCCTACTTTGCTATCTCGTGGTTGTCGATAAGTCTTACACCTTCGATATTTGCCGCTACAAAAACTCGAGCGTTGCCAAGTGTTGGCGGCGACACTAAATCGTTTGACTTGATTTCGAAGTATTCAATTTCGAACGGCTCGCCTTGCTCCAGCAATTCTCTGCCAGCAACTTCGGCCTCTGTCGCAGAACCCGAACTCAAGAAAATTTCCGATGCCTTATTCATAGCGGCAGGTATCAATCTTGCATGCTCAATTGCTTCCGGTGTTAAGCGACGATTTCGGCTAGACAGCGCTAATCCAAATTCATCTCGAACGGTTGGAACTCCAACTATCTCGATTGGCTTTTTTGTTGCAGCAACCATCGCCTTAACTAGCGTCAGCTGTTGAAAATCTTTCTCGCCAAAGAATGAGAAGTTTGCATGCGTAATTGAAAGCAAACGATCTACAACGGTTAACATTCCGCGAAAGTGCCCTGGCCTAGCTTTGCCTTCTAGTACTTCGCCAATTGCACCTGGTTCCATTGGTGGATTTACTTCTAGGCCATTTGGATACATCTGGGAAACATCTGGAACAAAAGCGGCATCGGCACCTGCAACTTGCAAAGTCTCTAGATCAGATTCCAAAGTACGTGGATACTCAACTAGGTCAGACGCATTGTTGAATTGCGTTGGATTGACAAAGATCGTGGCAATCACTCGGGTGCCAGTTGGAGTGTTGGCTTTTGCATACCTAACTAACTCAGCATGACCTTGATGCAGAGCTCCCATGGTTAGTACTGCTGCAATTGGAGTTTTCGCTTTCTCTGCCCAGGCATCAACGTCGGCAACGGTATTCAAAACTATTAGGCCTGTCATGACTCATCCGCCAAAACGATTAAAAGTTCTTCGGCTATATGCGGTTGCAGAGTTCCAGAAGCAAGTGCTCTGATTGCGGTCAATCGTGCCATTGCTCGGTAAGCCTGAGTTACTGATGGATCGAAGTTTGCTAACACACGCAAATGTTCCCGAACGGTTCCGGCATCTCCTCTAGCAACTGGACCTGTGATTGCAGCATCACCATTGCGTAATGCGTTGTCTAGTGAGGCACTGAGCAATGGCGTAACTAAATCTTCTGGATTTGTAATCCCAGCTGCTTCCAACAAATCAGTTGTTTGAGTAACTAGCGTCATCAAATTGTTTGCGCCAAAAGTTAACGCTGCGTGATACAGCCCGCGATTTTCTTCGGGAACCCAAATTGGCTCGCCACCAATTTCGACTACTAATGTCTCTGCCACTGGACGAAGTGTCTCAACTGTTGTGATTCCAAATGGACATGCTGACAATCGATTCAAATCAATACTGGTTCCCGTGAAAGTCATAACCGGGTGCAGTGCAAGCGGCAAACAACCTTGCTCAGTCAAGGGACGAAGGACTTCAATTCCGTATCTGCCTGAGGCATGCATTACAAAAGTTCCCGGGCTCACCGCATTTGTGGCAGCCAGTCCATTAACAACTTGACCTAGAAAATCATCTGGAACCGTTAAAAGAATTAAGTCTTTATCTTTAACTGCTTCTTCGATTGAAGTAACGGGAACGCCAGGTAATAACGATTCAGCTCTTAGTTTTGAGATGTCACTAACTGCAGTGCAGGCTCGAACGTTGTGCCCCGCACGTTTTAGGGCAGCACCTAACACGGAACCGGCTCTGCCAGTTCCGACTACGCCAACGTCAAGGCGTGGAGGTTTTTCGGTCCAAGGCTCATCGCTCTCGGCCATCGTGTTGACCACGTAACAAGACTAGTAGCAACTTTCTAAATGTCGAATAAATCGATAAATCACCAGGGGTATGACACGATAAGTCCCGTGGTTGAGCGCAGCAGAGTGGGGATTTCTCCCCTGGATTCAGCAAGGTCTGATCACACTTCTGACTTGTCACTACATGCTCCTGCAACTCACGGCATGTTGCGTATCGATTGCGCGTACGACGGCGAGATCATTACTTCTGCAAAACCAATTCTTGGATCTATGCATCGAGGGGCCGAAAAGCTTTTTGAGTCTCGTGATTATCGACAAGTCATCGCGCTTGCGAACCGTCACGAATGGTTAAGTGCATATTCAGGCGAAGTCGGTGTCGCGCAATTAATTGAAACGGCGCTTGGCATCGAAGTTCCTGACGCAGCTCAGTGGTATCGCACACTTCTGTTGGAATTCAATCGCGTAACTTCACACCTTGCCTTCATGGCAGGTTTTCCATGGCAAGACCAGCAACTCATTGAGAACTTGCGGAAGTCTCGCGAACTTTGGGTGAATCACTATCGCGCGTACACCGGAAGTCGCATGCATCCAATGTTGACTCGAATCGGCGGATTAACTCACGCGCCTACGACGGAATGGTTGGAAGAAGTTCAACATCTTTGCTTTGATACGGCCCAAATTGTTTTGGAAACTAACTGGTCAGCCCAGGTTTCTGAATACGAAGCAATTGGAGTTTTAACAAAAACACAAGCAATTGAATCCGCTGTAAGTGGACCAGTTGCTCGCGCCAGTGGTTACGCGATTGATTTACGAGAAACCACAATCGGACTTAAGTACTCCGAACTTGAAAGCTTCGCCGTTGTGTTACAAACCTCGGGCGATATCAGTGCGCGAATGTTGCAGCTTGTAGATGAGATCACTGTTTCATTAGCGATGATTTCGGAATTGATTGAGCCTTGTGTAGAGAAGGTTTCAGATGAAGTCAACGTATTGCTTCCAAAGGTAGTCCGAGTTCCAGAAGGAAGTTACGAACACAGCATAGAAACTCCACTTGGAATTGCATCCTGGTTCTTAGTCTCACGAAACGACAAAATGCCTTACCGACTGAAACTGCGCCCAGCTAGTTTGCACACCGCTTTGGCACTCGAAAAGGTTTTGCCAGGAAATATTCGGAATTCTTTTGATGCGATTGTGGCAAGTATGCCGTTTATTGCTGGTGACGTAGACCGTTAGTCTTTGCGCTTTAGAGCCAATTCAGCAAGATCTGCAAGACGAACCATTAAGTTTTCAATCAACTTCTGTGAAGAATCTAAACGATCTCGTAGATCCTTAATTTCATCACGCATGATTACTAGTTCAAGAGAATGAGTTTGCTCTGCTGCTTCATCAATGATGATTGTTGGCGAAGCCTGTTGTGTTGATTGCGTGAATACTCTTGGCTCTTCGCGGATCTCTGTCTTTACTGACTCAACTCTTGGAGCTTCTTGATACGTAGGCGCACTTTGTGTGAACACAGGTTCTGGTGCAGGTGCTGCTGGTGGCGCAACCTCGAAGTCTGCTTCAGTTTCGAATAGTGATTCAAATGATTTTGATTCTTCGATTGGTTCCACTACAGGCGCTTGAGATTCAGCTACCGGTACAAATGGTGCCTCTTGAACCGAAACTTCAACTGGAGCAAAAATTGGGTGATCAAAACTTTGTGAAACTCGATTGATGTTTGTTTGCAAGCTTGCGCGCATTTGTGCAATACGTCGACGAGCTTCTTCTAAAGCTTCCGCGGGTGAAACAACAAAGTCTGGGTCAGGAACAATTTCAGTTGGGAATGCGTATGGTCGAACTTCAACAACTGGTTCGCGCACTGTCACCGGCACATCAGAAGCTAAGTCATCAGGTGCGCTGAATTCTGATTCATCGCTAGCAACTACTTCGATTGGCGCCCAAGCATTGGCATCAACATTAGGAACTGAAGTTTCAAAGCTTGAAACTCGATTTTCTTCACGGGCTTTTGCCTGATCAAGAGTTTCGCCAGATTTAATAAGTGGAACCCAGCCGGTGTATTCACCGCGAATGATTTCATCAGCATCCGGCGGCAATGGTGGCCTGCGACGAATCATGGTGTCTTCATCAATAGGCATGAATTGTTCGATTGGCGGAGCCAAAGTTGGCTCATCAACATCACTTAGATCCCAAACTGGTGAAGTTAATGGGTCCCAATTCTCGGAGCGCGCGTCATTAACTGAGTCGTCAGTAGACATTTATTCGCCTCCTAGGGAAGATGTGGAGACCCCAAGCCTATGGGCATTTTGTGCACATGTGAAACCGTGAATCCGTGTCATGCTTGGAAGTATGGGGTTTCTGGCTAATTCGGCTCTTGCTATCGGGGCAACCGGTGCCGGCAGTCTGGCATACGGACTAGTTGAAGCCCAAGCATTTAAGGTCCGAGAGCTCGATCTTGCTCTGCTACCCGCAGGCAGCGAATCCATTCGGGTCTTACACATATCTGACCTCCACATCACGCCAGCTCAAACCCGAAAAATCAATTGGGTTAAATCATTGGCAAAACTAGAGCCTGACTTCGTCGTTGGCACTGGAGATTTCCTGGCACATCAACTTGCCGTTCCGGCAGTTGTTGAAGCAATGAACGAGCTGATGGATTTGCCGGGTGCATTTGTATTAGGAAGTAATGATTACTTTGCTCCGACCATCAAGAATCCATTTATGTACTTCAATAAAAATCGAGAGATTCGTGCCGAAGGTACTGCCCTACCAACATCTGATTTAGTTGATGAGCTAAATGATGCTGGTTGGCTCGATCTAAACAACAAGCAAAGCACTGCAGTAGTTAATGGAGTGAAGATTCACTTCCGTGGAACAGACGATCCACACATCAACAAAGATGACTACGCAGCGGTTTCAGGTCCGTTTGACTCTGATGCTTTTGCATTTGGTGTTACTCATGCGCCGTATCGAAGAGTTCTGCAAAGTTTTGAAAATGACAAAGCAGATTTAGTTCTAGCTGGACATACACATGGCGGACAAATATGTATTCCGTTTTATGGAGCACTTGTTACAAACTGTGATTTGCCACAAGGTCAGGCAAAAGGCTTTTCAAAATTTGGTGAAAGTGAAATGCCGCTTCATGTTTCTGCAGGAGTTGGCACTTCACCGTTTGCGCAAGTTCGAATTGCTTGTCGACCAGAAGCAACGCTAATTACTTTAAGCGCGAAAACAAACTAAGAATTAGTTAAATTCCAGGCGCTGCCTGTGAACACAGGCAGTGGAATAAACGTTGCTTATTGGCTAAAGAGTTCAATTAAGAATTAATTGAACTCTTTAGCAACTACTTCAGCAATTTGGGCAGTATTTAGTGCTGCACCCTTGCGCAAGTTATCGCCACACACAAAGAAATCAATTTCATTCGGATATTCTTTGGAAACTCGAATTCGACCAACGACAGTTGGATCTGTTCCAACTACATCGATAGGCGTTGGGAAAATCTTGTTAGCTGGATCGTCCGTTACTACGACACCATCAGCATCGGTAAGTAATGCGCGAACTTCTTCAGCTGTTACCGCGCGATCCAGAACCGCATGAACTGCAAGTGAGTGAGTTGTTACAACTGGAACACGAACACAGGTTGCGTGAACCTTTAGTTCTGGCTTACCAAGAATCTTGCGAGATTCATTGCGAACTTTAAGTTCTTCACTTGTGTAATCGTTTTCCGAAAGTGAACCAGCCCATGGCACAACATTTAAAGCAAGTGGCGCAGGGAATACATCATTATTAGTAATGACATTGCGAACGTCCTTGGTTTCACTGCCTAAGTTCTTGCCCGCAACTGCATCCATTTGTTCTTGCAGGGAATCAATTCCACCCTGACCTGCGCCTGATGCAGCTTGATATGAAGCAACAACTAATTCTTTAACGCCAAATGCTTTTTCAAGTGCACCAACAACCACGATCATTGAAAGGGTTGTGCAGTTTGGATTGGAAATAATTCCACGCGGGCGATTGCGTGTTTGCTCTGCATTAACTTCAGGAACAACCAAAGGCACGTCAGCATCCATGCGGAATGCGCCACTGTTATCGACCGCAATTACACCTTTAGCAGCAGCAATTGGAGCCCATTTTGCTGAGATTTCATCTGGCACATCGAACATTGCGACGTCTACGCCATCAAAGGCGGCTTCAGTTAATTCCTCAACCACGACATCTTCGCCACGAACCTGAAGTACTTTTCCGGCTGAACGCGCTGACGCAAGTAACTTGATTTCGCCCCAAACGTTTGGACGCGTTGAAAGTATGTCGAGCATTACGGTTCCGACTGCGCCAGTGGCACCGACTACAGCAAGTGTTGGTTTCTTTGTCATTTTTAGCGTCCTGTTCCACCATATACAACGGCTTCGCCGTCAGCGTCTAAACCAAATGCAGAGTGAATTGCAGTTACGGCCTTCGTCGCATCATCTGCACGAGTTACGACCGAAATTCGAATCTCTGAAGTTGAAATCATTTCCACGTTTACGCCGGCATCTGCAATTGCTTTGAAGAAAGTTGCAGACACACCTGGATGAGAGCGCATACCGGCACCAACAAGTGAGATCTTTGCGATGTTCTCATCAGTATCGATGTCTTTGAAGTTAACGTCTTTTTCAATTCGACGAAGTGCAAGCTCGGCCTTTGCAGCGTCACCGCGAGGACAAGTAAATGTCACATCAGTAGCGCCAGATTCGTGAACACTAACGTTCTGAACAATCATGTCCATGTTGATACCAGCATCGGCAACTGCCTGGAAGATTGCAGCGGCCATGCCTGGGCGGTCTGGAACACCAACGACTGTGATCTTGGCATCTCCTAAATCATGTGCGACGCCTGCGATGATCGGTTGTTCCATAATTGCTCCTACTTTGGACAACTTCTTTAACTTGGACTGATCATTCAGATCAGCAATAACAAATGTGCCTTCTTTGTCTGAGAAAGAAGAACGAACGTGAATTGGTAAATCAAATCGCTTTGCATATTCAACGCAACGTAAGTGAAGAACTTTGGCACCTGCAGCTGCAAGTTCCATCATTTCGTCATAAGTAATGCGTGGCACGTGTCGTGCCTTAGGTGCAATGCGTGGATCTGCGGAAAAGATGCCATCGACGTCTGTGTAAATTTCACAAACATCGGCGTACAGCGCGGCTGCTAATGCAACTGCAGTTAAATCGGATCCACCGCGACCGAGTGTGGTGATGTCTTTAGTGTCTTGCGAAACACCTTGGAAGCCCGCGACGATCGGAATTGCATTTTCACGCAAAGCTTCTTGAATACGCCCTGGAGTTACATCAACAATTCGCGCTTTACCGTGACTTGAATCAGTGATTAGTCCTGCTTGGGAACCTGTGTAAGAACGAGCTTCGAAACCAAGATCGTTAATTGCCATTGCAAGTACTGCCATGGAAATTCGCTCGCCAGCAGTCAGCAACATATCTAGTTCGCGACCTGGAGGGTTTGGTGAAACTTGTTTTGCTAAATCAATTAAGTCGTCAGTGGTATCGCCCATTGCGGAAACGACTACAACGACTTCGTTGCCAGCTCGTTTGGTGTCTGCGATTCGCTTGGCTACACGCAAAATTCCAGCAGCATCTGCAACGGATGACCCACCGAATTTAGCGACAATTAAGCCCATGGAACATAAGTCTAAATGGAATCTCGAAGTCTGATATCACCGTCCAAATTGTGGAACGGCTGGCAGCCGGAAAGTCTTACGGACTGACTTGGCGACGGCCCTCAAATGCGCGTCCCAAAGTGACTTCGTCGGCATATTCCAGATCGCCGCCGACTGGTAAGCCAGAAGCGAGCCGAGTTACCTTGATTCCCAATGGTGAAATCAGTCTTGTTAAGTAGGTTGCGGTCGCTTCGCCCTCAAGGTTTGGATCGGTGGCGAGGATGATTTCAACAATTGCGCCATCTGCCAAGCGAGTCATCAGCTCAGTAACTCGCAAGTCATCTGGTCCTACGCCGTCGATTGGACTGATTGCCCCGCCCAGTACGTGGTATCTGCCACGGAATTCTCGAGTTCGTTCAACTGCCAAAACGTCTTTGGGTTCTTCGACAACACAGATCGAAGTGTCATCTCGACGAGTGTCAGCGCAAATTCGGCATAAATCATCTTGGGCAACGTTGTAGCAAGTCCGGCAAAACTTAATCTTGTCTTTCACATCGGCAAGTACCGTGGCCAAGCGAGTGACATCTGCGCTATCTGTAGCTAGTAAATGAAATGCGATACGAGTTGCACCTTTTGGCCCAACGCCCGGAAGTTTGGCAAGTTCATCAATCAAGTCTTGAACAATACCTTCGTACATGTTGCTCATGCTTCGCGTGGACTTTCGCTAATTACTTGCCCGCCAAGAGAACTAGTGATGATGTCGATCGAAGATCTCGACGGTGTTGTTTCATCATCTGGTGACGCATCGCCCGAATCTGTTGCTGCTTCTTTCTTTGGCTTTGCAGCAACAGCACGATTTGGATCCACAGTTGGATCAATTCGCACATCAACATGAAACAGATTTTGAATTACCAATCGCAAGCGATCATCATGACCACTCTTTACTGCGTTATTCATTGTGTTTGAATTCGGGAATGCCACCGCTAAAACTTTGTCTTCGCCAAATGAAACCGGAGCAGTGTCAACCATGACAATTCCCGCGACACGACTTTGGCTACCTAAGGTTTGCAAAATCGCTGGCCAAGCATCACGAATCTGTTCGAATGAAACTGGGCCTGTGAGTGTTGCAGGTGCTTCCGCTGATTTCTCTTCAGCTTTTTGTGTTGCTACCGAAGTAACTTGTGACGGTTTCATCGGTGCAGGTGTGGTTGAAACTTTTGGACGCGGTGGTGGAGTTCTTGCAGCAGCCGGTGCGGGTACAACCTGTGATTCTGTTTGTTGTGTTACCGGCTGTTCTGCGGCCACTCGAGCGCGAGCTGGAACTGGAGCTGAGCTGGAAACCCGAGGACCGTCTTGCTCTAGTTTCTCAACGCGAGTAATTAAGTCTTGCGTTACTTCGTTAGTTACTAAGCGTGCAGCAAGAAGTTCCAGTTGAAGCTTTGGTGAAGCTGCGCCACGAAGTTCAGATAAGCCTGAGCTAACTAAGTCAGCGACTCGAACTAGTTGAGCCGGCGTAAACAACTTGGATTGGCTTACGAGATCATCGATTTGTTCGTTTGGAATATCGAATAAGCCAGAAGTTGCAGCGTCTGGAACTTGAGTCACAACAACAAGGTCGCGCAAGTGATCTAGTAAGTCATTTGCAAAGCGACGCGGTTCGTGACCTGAAGTTACAACTTGTTCAATCAAAGTGAATAGTGCAGCACCATCACCGTTTGCAATCGCAACTACGACTTGGCTCAAAAGAGTTTCATCAGTAAATCCAAGTTGTGCGACTGTGTCTGCGTAAGTAACTCCCTCTGGACCAGAGCCAGCGATTACCTGTCCAAGAACTGATTGCGCATCACGAACTGATCCGGCACCAGCGCGAGCAACAAGAGCTAGTGCGGCTGGGTCTGCTGCGATACCTTCGCGCTCACACATCAATGCCATGTGTTGCGCCAAAGTCTTGGCGGAAACTAAACGGAACGGATAGTGGTGAGTACGGGATCGAAGTGTTGGAATGATTTTGTCTGGTTCAGTAGTCGCAAAGATGAATCGCAGATGCGGTGGTGGTTCTTCAACCAACTTGAGAAGCACGTTGAATGCATCGCGAGTTAACTGATGGGCCTCATCGATGATGTAAACCTTGAATCGAGCGTTTACCGGTGCATAAACTGCGCGCTCGCGTAATTCTTTTGCGTCGTCGATGCCGCGATAAGTTGCAGCATCAATTTCAATTACATCGATAGAGCCTGGGCCGTTTGGAGCTAAGTCAATGCATGACTGGCAAACGCCACATGGATTCGAAGTTGGGCCTTGTTCGCAATTCATTGAGCGAGCCATGATGCGAGCTGATGAAGTCTTGCCGCAACCGCGAGGTCCGGTGAATAGATATGCGTGATGGATGCGATCGCTGTCTAGAGCCCGCGAAAGTGGGGCGGTGACGTGTTCTTGCCCGATTACGTCAGAAAACTGACCAGGTCGGTACTTTCGGTAAAGGGCCAAGGACATATGTAAGAGAGTAGTCGGTAGCCCTGACTCTCGATCTAGTGGTTTCTTTATCTATGGTTCTTTGGGTTAGCGCCTCTAGAAAACGTTCTACGCCAAAGGCATTCCGCGTCGTCCCCAGTGTTTATAGATTTACTGTTCCTGCAAGGCAGGAACAGGGGACCGACTCGTGCTCCATAGCTTTGGCTTTAGAAGTTTTCTCGAGTCTCATTACTGATTCTTTGTCTTGATTAACACCTAGATCGAGATTGCGGGTAATCTCGTCCACGGAGGATTCGCCTAGTGGCCTATGGCGCTCGCTTGGAAAGCGAGTTGGGTGAAAGCCCTCAGGGGTTCAAATCCCCTATCCTCCGCGCAAAGGAAGACCCCCGCTTGTCGGGGGTTTTTTCTTTGC
>JAOATY010000023.1:15706-49852 GCA_030157865.1 Candidatus Nanopelagicales bacterium
TTGGGTGTTCTTTTCTGTTTTACGAGCTGTCTAGTTGCAGGTGAACATTTAGCAAACAAAGTCATTTCGGATAGGGCCTTAGATCGGTTTCAAAATAAGGTGATCGAGAACCGAAAAATTTGGAGTGATCAAAATTTTAAGAAAATGGCTTGCCGAGTACATCGGAACTGCGACCTTAGTTTGCGTAGTTGTGGGTTCCGGAATTATGGGTACCAATCTTTCTAAGGACACCGCGGTTGCCCTGCTAGTAAATACCTTTTCGACGATTTTTGCTCTGGCCTTACTTATCTTGATAATCGCGCCAATCAGTGGAGCTCATTTCAATCCAGCCGTTTCGCTGGTTCAAGTTTTACGACGTGAAATGAATGCTTTGGAATTTGCAGCATTCGTCTCTGCGCAAATAGCTGGAGCAATTACTGGTGCGGTTATCGCGAACGTAATGTTTGATCTTCAAGCCATCCAAATTTCGACTAATGAGCGGGTATCAACTGGCACTTTGATTGGTGAAGTTATTGCAACAGCCGGATTGATCACCGTGATTTTTGTTCTAGTTGCCCGCGCTCAAGACAAATTAATTCCAGTTGCTGTGGCCACTTGGATTGGATCCGCATATTTGTTCACTTCATCGACATCTTTTGCGAATCCTGCAGTAACAATCGGTCGCGTGTTCTCGGATACCTTCGCTGGAATTAACCCTGCATCTGTTCTTCCATTCATAATCGCCCAACTAATCGGTGCAATGCTCGGCGTTGCATTAGTTAAAGGAGTAACTCGTGTCTGACACAAAGGCAACAGTACTTTTCGTTTGCGTTCATAACGCAGGTCGTTCTCAAATGGCTGCGGGATATCTGCAGGCTCTTGCTGGCGATCGCATCCAGGTTCTTTCAGCAGGTACTCAACCGAAGGATCAAGTAAATCCATCTGCCATCGAAGCCATGGCCGAAGAAGGAATCGACATTGCAAACAATGTTCCAAAGGTTTTAAGCGATGAGACTGTCAAAGATTCTGATTACGTAATCACAATGGGTTGTGGCGATGCTTGCCCATTCTTCCCTGGTAAGACTTACCTTGATTGGCCATTAAATGATCCAGCTGGAAAAGGTGTCGAAGAAGTTCGCCCTATCCGCGATGAAATCAAGGCAAAGGTCGAAGCGTTAATCGCTGAAATCGACGCCAAGTTCTAAACCATTAGAAAAGAACACCCTTTTGGGTGTTCTTTTCTTGTTTTGCGAGAGAATCAAATATGAAAATTGGATTCCTTGGCGTCGGCACCGTATCAACTGCAGTTATTGAAGCCATGGCTTCTCGCGGTGGCAAGCAAGAAACTATCTACTTATCCCCTCGCGGTGAAAAGCGTTCAACTGAATTAGCGGCCAAGTTTGAACACTGCATTCGACTGGAATCCAATCAAGCTGTAATCGATGCCAGTGACATGGTTGTAATCAGCATGTTGCCAAACCAAGTTGATGAAGCCTTGGCTGAACTTACTTTTCGGGAAGACCAAATCATCGCCAGCTTTATTGCTGGAACTCCACCAAGTGGGATTGCAAAACTAACTACACCTGCAACTCAAGTTAGCCAGTTGATTCCGCTGCCTCCAATTGTTCATCACAAAGGCCCATTAGTAATTTGCCCATCGCATCCAGACGTAGTTCGAGAATTCGCTGGCCTTGGTGACATCGTGATTTTGGAAGACGAAACCCAGATTCGAATCCTTAGCGTTGCCTCAGCAATGATGTCTACGTATTTCACGTTCCAAAACACTGTGATCAAGTGGACCGAAGAAAATGGAATTGAACATGACACCGCTTCGAAATATGTGCGATCACTACTTGAGGGCTTAGCAATTGAAGGCCAAGCCGCTACTGATGAAGAAGTTGCCCACTTGCCTGTTGAGCACGAAACCCCAGGTGGCTTAAACTTCCGAAACCGAACCGGCTTAGAACAAGAAGGTTGGTTCGACGCGCTTTACAACCGTTTGCAAGATACTTATTCAAATGCCAATTTGAAGGCGAAATCGAGCGAGTAATTATCTAACTAGAATTAGAAACAGCCCCTCGCGTGGCGTAAACCTGTGAACCTCCCCAGGGCCGGAAGGCAGCAAGGATAAGCAGGCTCTTTCGGGTACGCGAGGGGTCTTTTTTATTCTCCGCCGTAAACGTGTGGCGCAAGAACGCCAACTTCACGAAGGTTGCGGTACTTCTCTGCATAATCAAGTCCGAAGCCAACAACGAATTCATTTGGAATATCGAAGCCAATGTATTTGGCTGGAACTTCAACTTTGATTGCATCTGGTTTACGCATCATTGTCATAACTTCAACTGACTTTGGATTACGTGACTTCAGGTTCTTGATTAACCAAGACAGTGTTAGACCGGAATCCAAAATGTCTTCGACGATTAGAACATCGCGGCCAGCTAAATCGATATCTAGATCCTTGATAATGCGAACAACACCACTGGACTTTGTGCCCGAGCCATAAGAAGACACAGCCATGAAATCAAATTCAACTGGAATGGAAACGGCGCGAGCTAAATCAGCCATAACCATGACTGCGCCCTTAAGAACGCCAACCATTAAGACGGGCTTTTCTGCGTTTGCGTAGTCTTTGTCGATCTCGGCAGCAATTTCACGAATTCGCGAATCGATTTGCTCTGTCGTCAAAACGATGCTCGTTAATTCATTTCCAATTTGTGCTGCGTCCACGCATTGCTCCTGTAGATCTAAGGCCGATAGAACGTAAGTCTTTCATGTCGCCTTTCGACGCTGACACCGCCTGGCAGATTTAGCGCACCTTGGCCATGCCAGTTTGTAATCAAAGCATCGATCGACAGCACATGATCCCTGGTTAAGTCATTGATTGGGCAACCGTTTGAGATTGCCAGTTGCCGGATCACTCGGGATCTAATTGCTCTAGGCAATGCGCCAATCAAATTCACATCGTCGCTTACACGCTTAATCTCGAACCGCGCTAGGGCATCCAAAGCATCTGCGTCATCGCGCAGTAAATCGGCACTTCGAACAAGTGCTTGGGTGACACCTGGGCCGAGCTCTGATTCCAACATTGGCAGGATCGTATTTCTCACTCGAACTCGCGAGAACTTATTGTCACTGTTGTGCGGGTCTTCAAAGACGTTTAGGTCGCTGACTTCCCCACGAACGATTGCTCGATCAATTCCCAGGAACGGTCGACGATAAATTCCTTCAATTGCTCGCATGCCTGAAAGTGAACGTGCACCAGAGCCTCGAGCTAATCCAAGCAAGACGGTTTCAGCTTGATCTTCTAAAGTGTGACCAAGCAATACGGCTTTGGCGTCATGTTCCTTCACAACATTTCCAAAGGCGGTTCGCCGGGCATTACGGGCTGCTGCCTCCATGCCGCCTGAACCCGAACCATTGGCAACTTCGACATTTACGATCAGTACTGGATCAGCGCCAAGTTCTCTTGCTGCATCAGCTGCAGCTTGCGCTGTCTTTGCTGAGTCGGCTTGGATCTGGTGATCAATGACAATGGCTCCGACAGAAATGGTTTTCTCTTTACCAACATGTACGGCGCACTTAACTAGCGCCAAACTATCTGCGCCACCACTGCAGCCAACAAAAACTAGATCGCCTGCTTCTAAATCTGCAAGATTGGCAATTAAGCCTTGTCGAAGTTCCAGGTTGATCATGGTCTGACTCTACGCAACTTTGAACCTATGGCGTACGACAACCACATTGCGCAAGCGCTTTCACCACTTCATCAAGCGCAGCCTCGCCTGCTTTAGTTCCACTTGGCACTTCATTGGCAATGAAAGTGAAAATCAAGAGCTCGCCACTTTCATCAATGATGGTTCCTGAAAGCGAAACAACTTTAGAAAGCGTTCCGGTTTTTGCGCGAACCGTGCCACGTCCGGGCTCCCCAACGTCATAGCGATCTACCAAAGTTCCAGAGATCCCAGCGATCGGTAGGCCGCTTAAATTGGTCCATGCGGTTCCATCTGTGGAGTTTGCGTAACTGAGTGCCGAAACTAAAGATTTCGCACTGACACGATTTGATCGACTTAAGCCAGAGCCATCAATGATGCTCACTCCAGTTAAATCAATCTGTGCTGCATTCAATGCCTGAGTAGTTGCTGCTGCTCCAGCTTCATATGTGAAAGCGCCACTTGCACCTCCAACATGGTGTGCCAAAAATTCCGCCATCGTGTTGTTACTTGTTGTAACCATTCGTTCAACGATGTCAGTGACTGTTGCAGACTTGATGCTGGTTAAAACTGTTGCAGTTTCACTTGCGATCTTTCGCTCACCTAACGTTGCAGCAACACCGCGCGCAGTTAGAGCCTCAGCAAAATAGTTTGCTGCTGATTTGGCAGGGTCTTTCATTACTGCTTCGGAATCATTGATTCCAAAGTCAATAATCAAACCTTGTGCCGGTGCCACCTCACCAGTGCGGATGTATTGGTCTGGCCAAGTCGGATTTGCTTCTGGCGTTGCAAAAAGTGAGTCATCAAAATTCACGACGAATGATTCGGTTGTTTCTCCGATTGCGGTGACAGCTAAATCTGCAAGTTGATCAATTGAAGGTGGCTGCTCTGAACCAGGTGGTTTACCGCGCCAGTTTTCTGGAGTTTGCGAAACCAAAGTTGGATCACCACCACCAATGATTGTTAACTCTGTGCCATCTCGCTTAACAACAGTTTCAAAGCGAGTCTGTGAACCCAAAACATTCATCGCAGCAATGCCCGTAAAGATCTTTAAGGTCGAAGCCGGGATCATCGCTTGATCACCACTAATGTCGACGAGCACTTTGCCGGAATTCGCATCTATTACATATGCGGTTACCCCACCGCCAAGTCTGGGATCTGCCAGTTCGTCTTGCACCAATTTTGTGGCTACTGCGGCGTCTATTTCACCTAAGACAGTTGCCGGCTGCAGAATTCCGATTTGCGTAGGTGCTGGCGGAACAACGCTTACTGATTCCGCTTTTGAGCTGGTTGAGATTCCAATGCCGCCAATGAGCAACGCAAGCGCAAGCAGGCTACGACGAATGATGGAAGCCTCCTTGAATAGGGGTATTTATCGTTTGCATCTAAGATTGGGTAATCACTAACAAGAGTAAGTGGAAATAAAGAAATGGCGGGGCATCATGGCACTTGAGTTTGACGTATTAGTAGAAATTCCAGGTGGCAGCCGTAACAAGTACGAAGTAGATCACGAAACTGGACGACTACGTCTTGACCGCATGCTTTTCACTGCAACTCGCTACCCACGTGACTATGGCTACATCGAAGGCACTCTTGGCCAAGATGGCGATCCATTAGATGCACTAGTGCTCATTGAAGAACCAACTTTTCCTGGCGTTTTGATCCGCTGCCGCGCAATCGCAATGTTCCGCATGAGCGATGAATCTGGCGAAGACGACAAGATCATGTGTGTTCCAGCCCATGATCCACGAAAGCTCAGCTTGCAAGACATTGGTGACATGCCTGAATTCGAACGTCTTGAAATTCAGCACTTCTTTGAAACTTACAAAGACCTTGAACCAGGTAAGTCAGTTGAAGGTGCTTCGTGGGGCAACTGCGCAGAGGCTGAAGCTGAAATTTTAGCTTCCATTGCTCGTGCAGAAAACGCTCACTAAAACTAAGCGTTAGCTCCAACCGGAAGTCCGGACTTTAGTCGATTGATTACATCGACTGCGCTCCAACCAGTTGGGAATTCTTTCAACATTCCTTCTACGTCACTTGTAGTCGCGCCCAAAGTTAATAGCGGCGCTTCCTTGTAACCATCTGGTCGCTCTTGGCCAAGACCTACGGCAGCAACAAGACCATTACACAAACAAATGCGAGCCTTAAGGTCTTCTTCTTCGCCACCCTTTTTCAAGTAAGGACTATCTGGCTCTGCGGCGCATCGGTAAGTAACCTTGCCAGCTTCATCGATGTGACTCGAACGTAAGTAACCAAGATCGCAAAGTCGTGGACGTGCTTCATATGTTTCAGCATTTCCAACGGTGCCAGGTAGGTCTACGACCTTGAATGGGAAACCAGTTGGTGATGCACGGTGATCGGTGCGAACTCGCAAATTACCTTCACGGGCAGCTTGCAACATTTGTTCGCGGTATTCCGGCAGTAAACCTGATTCATTACTTAATGCAAATAGCGAACCAACTTGAACGCCTTCTGCGCCAAAGGCAACAGCTTCAGCTACTGATTCAGGAGTTGCGCGGCCACCGGCCAACCAGAATGGCAAACCAACATCGGCAACCTTTGGAATGTTTGCCTCGTCCTTTGGACCATAACCAGTTTCAGTATCTTGCAGTTTGCGAGGTGGTGCGTTGTGTCCACCAGCCATGAAGTGCTCAACTACGAAACCATCTGGTCGTGTTACTTCATCGCGAGCTAAGTAAGACGCAAGAACTTCTGCAGTCACAATTGCTAAGAATGCTGGGCGAGGTAGTTCAGGTGCTTTACCAAAAGACTCAAGTGGATTGAATTCCAAAATTGGTGCAGCCATTCCGGCTGGGCGTTCGGAGTCAATACTTAGTTGTCCTGGCTTTCCTTGCGAGAAGTCAGTCATAAGTTTTGGAATTTCGCGTGGAATTCCAGCGCCCATCAAAATTGCATCAACGCCAGCAAGCATCGCGCCATAAAGCGCAGCTGGAGTTGCAGTCTGAAGTTTTTCTAAAAAGTTAATTCCAACTTTTCCATTACCGGATTGCTTTGCCAGCCAGACTTCAACGAAGTTTGAAGCTACTGCAAGTTGATCGTGTTCGGTGTGAGCTTCTAGGCTCAAGCGGCGCATTGGGCGAAATGGTTTTCCCTGTCGGCCTTCTGGTTTGTAAAACTTCGCCAAAATTTCTTCGGCAACTTCAGGGTATGGAAAGTGCGCAAGTGCTTCGCGCATGTGGCCACCTTCGTCACCGTTTTGCAGACGACGAGTTACGACAGTTTCTAAAGCAGTACCTGAGACGACACCGAGTTGTCCCTCATTTGCGACAGTGCGCGCTAAGTACCAAGAAGATACGGCTGCACCCATGCCACCTTGAATAATCGGTGGCAAGCCCAGGTTGTTCATGAAGTCTCCAAAACCTCTCGATGGCTACGAAAACGTAACCTACGCTAGCGTAACCTACGCAACCGTAGGTTGGGACACAAACCACCAGTTATTGGGTTTTTGGGACTAAATGTCTAGGAAATTAGCGATTCTGGCTGATTTTCTGCTGATTCTGGGCTCTTGCCTTCAAGGTGGCGAACTGCAGGGACCGAAAGCATCGCAATAAGAACAGCAACGAAAATCGCGCCCATTGCGATCAGTGTCGCTGAGGAGCCGTACTTTTCAGTGATTGGTCCGGCAACTATCAGGCCGATTGGAGCCAGAGCTAGCGAACCAAAAGCGTCATACGAGGAAACTCGAGAAAGTGATTCTCGCGGAATGTTGCTTTGCATTGCAGTCTGCCAAAGCACCATAAAGAAATCCAAAGCAATGCCAGCAAAGAATGCGCTGATCATTATCAGTGGAATCCAATTCGTTGCGCCCATAGTTACGATCCAGGCAACAACACCGAGCTGTGCGCTGAGTCCAATAAGGAGAGGGTGCTTTGGTCGAACCTTTAAAGAAACTAAAACGCCGGCAACCATGCCAGCAGAAAGTGCTGCCAAAATCCAAGACCAAGGTTTTGGTCCACCAAGTTCTTGCTCGGCGTGAACTGGCCCAACTACCGCAAAGACACTTTCAAAGATCATTGCGATGATCGAATATCCGGCGACTACTGCAACGACCCAGCTGCGACTTGAGAATTCTTTCCAGCCATGTACCAAGTCTTCGTAAACAGTTGGAGAGTGTTCGGTTTGCTCACGAGTCTTTCCATATTTACGCAGCGTGAAAACTAAGGAGCCAGCAATTAGGAAACTAACTCCATCAGCAACCATCGCCCAGCCTGCGCCAATACCCGCAACAATAATTCCGCCTGCGACGGTTCCAGCAATGTTGGCGCCGTTAGAGCCAAGCCCAACAACTGAATTCGCAGACTGCAAATCATCTTCGTCAACAATTTCCGGAGTAAGACCAGCAAAGGCTGGCCACCACATTGCATTTAGCGATCCGCTGATGAAAGCGATGATTGCCAAACTTAATACAGTCGCTGTGCCGTTGAGCAGCATGATGCCATTAGTAATAACAAACGCACTCAATAAAACATCTGATACACCGACTACAAGTGCGCGCGGAAATCTATCTGCAACTACGCCACCAAACAGCATGAACAAAACCATTGGGCCAAGTTGTGCGGCCATCACAATACTTAATGAAGATGCAGTAGCACCTTCAAGTCCAAGCACACCAAATGCAAGTGCAATTGGACCAAGACCATTTCCAAAATTGGAAATAACTCGCGCTATTAATAAGGTGCGAAATGCTGGAACCAGCCAAAGTCGCTTTAGATCGGAAAGCATTCTTTATCGCACCGATAAATCTGTTTGGTCGTCATTAACCCAGTTGATGACGCCTTGCCATGGTGTCCAGCCTTCTTCGACTGCAAAATGACCGGCACCTTGAATCAAAACAAATGGCAGGTCAAGAGGTTCGGCAAACGTTGATTCGATTCCTCTAGGTAGCCAATGATCTGCATCGCTGCCAACTAACAGAGTTGACTTAGCTGCTTTGTGGGCAGCGGCTTTAACTGCTGGTGCGGAAAGATCCATTTGGAAATCTGGAACTTCACCACAGAGTTCTGGGTCAGCTGGAGCAACCAACATCACTCGGGACGCCTGTTCTTTCAGAATGTTGTTCTGGGCAATGTGAAGCCAAGTTAAGCAGCCAAGTGAGTGCCCAAACACAATGAGCTCGCCATCGCCTGCTTCATTTAGAAGATCCAGTTCTACCTTTAATACGGCAAGCCACTTAGCCAAGGTTGGCAATTCCGTGTCTGGCAACTGTGGGTAAGCAACTATATGTCCGTCTTTGCGCAGGGCTGTGGCCAATAGGCGATGCCAATGGCCTTCTGGTCGCTCATTGCCCCAGCCATGAATGATCAATACCCGCTTCATGTATGCAACATTAGCGGTCGCTGCAATAGGTCTTCGCCGTAGAATGAGGAAATGGCTGAGTATCAAATTACCTATTGGCGAGACTTTCCTTCGATGGTTGTTGCCCGCAGCGGCGATGAGACCGTAAAGGTTTCCCTAGCTAGCCGGTTCCAAGAAGCAATTGATGAGGCAGCTATGCGACTCGATGCTGCAGATGCCGATGCTTACCTTGATGGTTGGATTCGTAGCGATTGGACCCAGGCAGATGGTGAGCCAGCTGAAGTTGCTGAACGAATTAGTGCTGATCTAGAAAACTCTCTTGATGAAGCAGCGCTGCAAGCAATGCTCGACAAACTTTCCTAAAACTAAATACTTAAGTTCCTAATTAAGGGGTAGACATGGCAAACGTTTATGAATGGCTAGATGCCGGTAACACACTTGTTGGTGATGGTGCCATGGGTACTGCTCTGCAAGAGCTTGGTTTGATCGATGGTGGCGCTCCTGAACTATGGAACGTGGATGAGCCGGCAAAGGTCGCATCTGTTCTAGATGGTTACGCAGCTGCAGGCGCAAACGTTGTCACCACAAATACGTTTGGTGGAACAAAAGGTCGTCTAGAAATGCATGACCTTGGTGACCGAGTATTTGAATTAAACAAAGCAGGATCTGAAGTAGCACGATCTGTTGCTGACAAATACGAAAACGTTTTTGTTTTCGGTGACGTCGGTCCATCGGGTGAATTGATGGAACCAATGGGAACGCTTACTCCTGAATCAGGTCAGGCATTATTCGCAGAACAAATCAAGGGCCTAGTAGCTGGTAGATGCGATGCAATCTTGATTGAAACGATGAGCGATCTTGGTGAAGTGGCTGCCGCTGTTGCTGCTGCAAAAGAAGTTGCTCCAGGAATGCCGATCGTTGCAACTTTGAGTTTTGATACAAACCTTCGCACCATGATGGGTGTTAAGCCTGCGCAGGCGATTACTGAAATCGCTGCAATGGGTGTTCGTTTGATTGGCGCAAACTGTGGCCGCGGTACTGATGAAATGAGAATCATTGCGAGCGAACTTGCTGATGCCAAGCCTGCTGATGTTCATGTGTTCATCCAGTCCAATGCTGGTTTGCCACAACTTGTTGGTGCTGACTTTGTTTACACCGGCACTCCTGCCGAGATGGGCGAGTTTGCATTAGAAATGAAGGCACTTGGAATCAATGCAATTGGTTCATGCTGTGGATCAACTCATGAGCACACTGCAGCAATTGCGGGAGCGCTTAAGTCCTAAATGACTGAAGCACCTGATCGTGGCGACTTGGGCCCCGGAGAGTTTTATCCGGTAGTTGGAGTTGGGCCACACCCATTACCTTGGCCAACTGAAGCGCACTTTGATCCAGAGCATCTTGAGCTTGGTGATCGCAGAAATGTTGTCGATAAATATCGCTATTGGTCGGTTGAAGCCATCGTTGCCGATCTTGATAAATCGCGAGCAAAACTTCACATCGCAATTGAGAACTGGCAGCACGACTTAAACATTGGTTCAGTTGTTCGAACTGCTAACGCTTTTAATGTTTCAGCCGTTCACATTGTTGGCAAGAAGGGTTGGAACCGACGCGGTGCAATGGTCACTGATCGTTACCTTCACTTGATGCACCATCCGACCGTTGCTGAGTTTGTTGAATGGTCTAAAGCAAATGATGTGCCAATCATTGGAATCGATAACGTGCCGGGCTGCGGCAACATCGAAAACTCAACTTTGCCAGAGTCTTGCGTTCTTTACTTTGGCCAAGAAGGTCCAGGACTTTCGCCAGAAGGAATTGCAGCCTGTTCCCAAATTCTTGGCATTACCCAAAGCGGTTCTACCCGATCAATGAATGCTTCCGCGGCTGGCGCTATTGCCATGTATGCCTGGGCCATGCAAAATGTGCACGGAAAAACTAACTAACTTTAACTTTCGCTGTTTTTCCAGTGGCAGCAAAAACTCCAGCGTTGGTCTTACTGATTACTCGATAAGTCGCTGACTTACTCCAGACGGCCACGAAGCCAACAACACCAGTTCCATCAGAATTGGCAGTACCAACGGTCTTCCATTTACTTCCACGTTTCACCTGAAGCTGCATTTCTTGGCCTGCAATTGGTGCGCCAGTTGCGCCACTCACGTTTGCAGTGATGATCGTCTCTGCACCCTTAGCTACCTTGCCGAGTTTGGTAAGTCCGGTGATCTTTAATCCCGTGAAGCCCTGCGCCTTTAACGCAGCCGCGATGTTCTTGCATGTCGCCTTCTTAAAGCCAGCAGTTCCATTAGCAACAAATGCTGAACAGGCATTCATCATTTGCTTTCCGAAATCAAAATAGTTTGCAGTGGCAGTCAAATTACTTGTTGTTGCAAAAACTAACTGTGACATTCTGACGGTTCCAAGACATTCGCCTGCGGCATCGCATAGATCATTCTTAGTTACCGAATTTGCATTTGAACCCAAAGCCTTGACTTTAACTTTTCCAATTTTTCCGCCGTTTGCTAGCACGAATGCCAAACGGTTTACTGGTCCACTGTTGTCATGGCTATCGCCCGGTGACCAGTTTTTTCCGATCTTGGACACATCGGGATTTTGCAAATTCCGATATCCGCCAGCTTGTGCATCTTCGCCCATGGTCCAAGCAGGATCAGCAGCTTCGCCAGGAAGAACGCTCAACTGATCCATTGACTCACCAAAAATATCTGAGATGGCTTCACTTAGTGCAGCAGTTTCTGAGTTATCAGACATCGCCGAACTAAATGCCAACGCAAAAGTCACACCATGAGCAAGTTCGTGGGCAATCACATCATCAGCATGATCAAAGTTTTTTCCAAGAAAAATTCCACTGCACGCGCCTGAGTTACATTCGGTTGAACTCCACGGCACCCAGAATGCATTTCCATATGGGCATGCTCCGTTGGTGCCATTAGTTGCACAAATATCTACGAAGGCGCTGATGCGTGGTGTTGCATCTCCGTTTACCGCAGGTGCTATGTTGCCTAAATATTTCTCTTCATTGATGTCTTGACCTAGAACTGTGCTGAAGTAATCCCAAGTTCGACTGATGTTTACCTTTCCAACTTCAGTGTTTGGGGTTCCACGTCCAAAAGTATTTAGTCCACAAAGCGGCATACCCTGTCCACCTGCAGCAATGTTTACATATCGATTGTTGTTCACATCCATAGTTACACCAGGCGGTAGTACGTAACCAGCTGTGGCAACGTCAACTTGTAGATCGCATACAAATGGATCTGCGGTTATTCCACGCACAAATGGAAGTGAGGAAAGAACTTGGTGTCCATCTTCTGATAGGTAAGTCATTGAAATAGAAGTTGCATCATTTAGAACCGAAGTTGACGCTTGCCAAGCTACGTACTGTCCAGTTGGGACATCGTTAACTAATGCGCTATCAACAATTACTAATTTGATTTTGGAAACAACAACTTGATCGACAGAGATTCCTCGTTGTTGGGCAAGGTTTGATTTCAGAATTTCGATGGCGCCTGACTCAGTTATTGAAGCTTGTGATTTGCCTGAATAGTCTGAAATCGACTTTGTATAAGAAAGTAATGAACCAACTTTGTTAACGGTTACTGCTAATAGTGAGTTGGCGACTTCAACACCATTAATCGACTGAGTGAATCGAACCGTTGACATTCCAGCCACGCCATCGATGGCATCGCTTGGGTTGAATTGCGCTGGATCTACTCCCCAATCATTGGCATTTTGGGCCAGGTGAGCTCGAGCAGCTTTCACTGCATCTCGTTCTACGCGACCAAGTGATTCCGGACTCGTAACTGCTTCAGAACTGAATAATGAATCAGAATTGGCCGTTGAGTTTGGGCCAGAAACGGCATTGGCAGGAGTTGCTGAGATTAAACCCGCAAATAGCGAAAAACTGATCAGGAAAAGGCCAAATCTTTTAGCACTAGGGAAGATTCTCACTTCCCTAATCTATTTCAGCGTCTGCGAAGAATTGGCTCACCGAAATCCAAGAACCGCCCAAGAATCCTTTTGCGATAGTCTGCAATTACCCACAAATAAGGCCCTCAGACTGGGCATTTACGAAGGCGATCAAATATGAGCGATTCGATGACTTTGCGACTATTAGTTGGGTTGGCCATCACGGTCGTCCTATCTGGTTTGGCTCTAAAGCGCCTATGGTTCTTGAATCAACTAGTACGTAGTGGCGAACCAGCAGTCGATCGCACTGCTCAAAAACGAGTTCGCGCCAAAGCTGAAGTCACTGAAGTTTTCGGTCAAAAGAAACTTCTTGCGTGGACCGTCCCAGGCATTGCGCACGTTTTAGCTTTCTGGGGATTCATAGTTTTATCCCTAACAATCGTGGAAGCCTTCGGGGCACTTTTCGATTCTGAATTCGCAATTCCAGTTATTGGGCGTTCACCGATCGTGGGTTTTGCTGAAGACCTATTCTCGCTATTTGTTTTGATCGGTATCGGAATGTTCGCCGTAATTCGATTGTTCAGAAATCCGGTCAAGATGGGTCGTGAATCACGTTTCTATGGTTCACATACTGGTGCGGCATGGTTTGTGCTTTTCATGATCTTCAATGTTGTTTGGACATTGCTTTTGTATCGCGGCGCGCAGTACAACGTCAGTGCTGAGCTTGGTACAAACAATTTCCCATTCATGGCTGGTGGCGCATTCGCTTCTGAAGCCGTTGCAGGTTGGTTACAACCACTTGGACTTCATGCAAATGAATGGCTGGAAATGATTGGCCTGTGGTTGAACATCGGAGTCATTCTTGGCTTCCTAGTTTTGGCACTTCATAGCAAGCACCTTCACATCGGTGCAGCGCCACTAAATGTTTTGTTTAGCCGTCGTCCAAATGCGCTAGGTCCACTACTTCCAATTTACGCAGGTAAAGAAGTCTTAGATTTTGAAGATCCAGCAGATGATGCAATCTTTGGTCGCGGCAAAATTGAAGACTTCACTTGGAAGGGCAACTTAGATTTACTGAGTTGCACTGAGTGTGGTCGTTGCCAAGATCAGTGCCCTGCCTGGAACACAGGTAAGCCATTGAGTCCAAAACTTATGATCATGGATCTTCGCGATCACTTGTTTGCAAAAGCTCCATACATTCTTGCTGGAAGCGATGACGCAAAACTCGAAGGCATGAGCGCTGCAGTTCAGGCTGAAGTTGCTCGTCCGATGGTTGGCTCTCGCGCAGATGATCCACATGCAGCAACCGATGGTTACGACGCAAAGGGTCACCGTTCAAGTGAAGGCGCAGTCATTGACTACGACGCACTTTGGTCTTGCACATCTTGTGGTGCTTGTGTTCAGCAATGTCCAGTAGATATTGAGCACGTTGATCACTTCATGGATCTACGTCGTCACCAAGTTCTTGTTGAATCTGAATTCCCTGCCGAACTAAACGGTCTATTCAAGAACCTTGAAACTAAGGGAAATCCATGGGGAATGAACACCAGTGGTCGCCTAACTTGGATTGAAGAAGTTGAATTCCCAGTCCGCGTATTTGGCATGGATGGCGAAGACAAGATTCCAGCTGACGTGGAATACCTATTCTGGGTTGGTTGTGCAGGTGCATACGACGATCGTGCAAAGCGCACCACAAAGGCAGTTGCTGAATTGCTTCACACTGCTGGAATTGAGTTTATGGTTCTTGGTGAAGGCGAAACCTGTACCGGTGATCCTGCTCGTCGCGCCGGTAACGAATTCTTGTACCAGATGCAGGCAGCACAAAACGTTGAGGTGCTAAATGAAATTGGTGTAAAACGAATTGTTGTTACTTGCCCGCATTGCTTAAACACAATTGCCCGCGAGTACCCACAACTAGGTGGTGACTACGAAGTAGTTCATCACACCGTTTTGTTGAATCAGCTTGTTACCGAAAATCGTCTAACAATGTTGACACCAGAAGATGAGACCGTTACTTATCACGATCCGTGCTACCTAGGTCGTCACAACAAGATCTACATGCCACCGCGTGAATTGATTACCAACATGCCAGGCATCAATTTGGTTGAAATGGATCGCAATAAAGAGAAGTCATTCTGTTGTGGCGCTGGTGGTGGCCGCATGTGGATGGAAGAGACAATTGGTACCCGCGTAAATATGAATCGCGGCGACGAAGCTCTTTCAACTGGTGCAACCAAGATTGCAGTTGCTTGTCCATTCTGTTCAGTGATGCTTAACGATGCTGTTACTGTGCGCGGCCAAGAAGCAGGCGGAGACCCAGCTGCAGAAGTTGTTGACGTTGCTACTTTGCTTTTGGATCGAGTCAAGCAAAAGTAATTAGGAAATTATTGTCCTATGAAAGTTTGCATGTGAACGGCTAGGTGTTGGTCCACGCTGACCTTGATACCTGGAACCATAAATGCTCGAACCATATGGATGTTCAGCTTCTGAAGTCATTTGGAAGAAGCACACCTGACCGATTTTCATTCCTGGGTAAAGCAGGATTGGCAAAGTTGCTACGTTAGCGAGTTCTAAAGTTACGTGGCCTGAAAAACCTGGATCAATGAATCCTGCAGTTGAGTGAGTCAGAAGGCCAAGGCGCCCCAAGCTTGATTTTCCTTCAAGGCGGGCTGCGATGTTATTTGGCAAAGTCACAACTTCGTAAGTGCTACCTAGAACGAACTCACCTGGATGCAAAACGAAAGGCTCATCGCCATTTGCTTCAACTTCGCGAGTTAGATCTGTTTGCTCTGTCGATGGATCAATGTGTGGATAGCGATGATTCTCAAATACTCGGAAGAATTTATCCAAGCGAACATCAATACTGGAAGGCTGAACCATGCCTGGTTCGTACGGGTCAATACCAACCCGGCCCGACTCGATTTCAGTCTTTATGTCTTTGTCAGATAGCAACACGTGATCAAGATTACTCAACGCTTGCCTAGAGTGTGGCAACAGGTCTAAAGATCCGAAAAACCCAATGTTGGCAGGACAATAATGCATTGCCGAACCAGCCTTGGCTCCTATCGCGAGTTCGAATCTTGCTAGCGCTCGCGTAGTCTTAGGACATGGCTATTTTCTTGAAATCACAGCGAATTATTGGCGCGATCGTTTTGGCAGGCCTGGGCCTATTTGCCCCAATCACCACGGCCTCAGCTCACACAGATTTGATCAGCAGCTCACCGGCTGCAAATTCAGATGTCAACGCCTCACAAGAAACTATTTCCCTAACATTTGGCGAGCCACCACTTGTTGATGGTGCTGCGATCGTAGTGATGAATTCTTCAGGTGACATCTTAAATTCCCCTGCACCCGCTCTTGATGGCGCCACTCTTTCAATTCCTTGGCCTGCTGACCTGACACCAGGGAACGTAACTGTTCAGTGGCGCGCTACTGGAGCTGATGGCCATGTTTTGACTGGCGAGTTTGCGTTTAACTACACAGCTGCAGCTGAAGGCGGAATGGCTCCAAGTCCAGCAGCTAGCACTCAGCCATCCGCTGAGCCAATGATGACCGCGATGGCTACTCCTGAAGTTATTGCCATGCCACTTGCAATTGATGATGCGCCTGCTGAAGAAAGCAGTAACAACCTAGTTATTGGAATTGCAATCGTTTCCTTAGTCGGACTTGTAGCTGCTGGGTTATTCCTGCGACGCAGTAAGTAAGTATTGATGAATGGATTTATTGCAAGACTTGGAATATTCCTGCTTGCAATAATTTCATTTTCGTTTGTACTGATATACGGTGGCGCTGCTTGGGCTCCACTACCTGAAGGAATTCCTGATTCTGGACAAGCAACAAGTTGGATATTGCAATTCGCGATATTTGCTCATGTAGTTCTAGGTCTTCGGGTTTTTGGTTTGCTAGTTACTTGGACTTTTATTGCGCCGACTACTGGTGAAACAATTTCCCGCGATGGCCGTAAAGCAGTTCTGCATGCGAGTTCAATCGCTGCGCTTTGGTCTTTGTCAGCTGTAATCGCTGGGTTAACCACAATGGCAAATGTTCTTGGTGTTCCATTCAAGGATATTTTTCGGCAAGGGTTCATTTCAACTTACTTGTTGTATTTGCCACCATCGCGCAGTTACATAATCACCGCCCTAATCGCTTTAGGTATTGCAATTGCCGGCGTCTTTTTAGTTTCACTTAACTCAGTCGCACTTCTTGCTGCTCTAGCTGGAGCTGGCATCGCCGCACCTTTACTTAATAGCCATGCAGCATCACTGGGAAGTCATTCACTTGCCTTAACTTCATCAGTTGCTCACGGGTTAGCTATGAGTGCCTGGGTAGGTGGCTTATGGGCGGTATCAGAGTTTGTGAAAGCTAAAGACCTGAAGGTCGTTACTAGATTTTCGGCACTTGCCGCAGTTAGCGTGGCCGTTTTAGCTATCTCAGGAATTGCTGCGGCGTACGCTCGCCTTGATTCCATAAGCGATCTTTGGCTCAGTCGCTATGGCCAAATTGTTGTGCTTAAAACTGTTTTCTTTGCCTTGTTGATGTGGCTAGCCGTTCAAATCCGAGCCAGGCTTGCTTCAACTGGAAATCTCAAGAAATTCTTGGCGGCTGAAGTTTCAATCATGGCGCTCGCAATTGGAGTTGGCGTTGCCTTGCATTCAACCCCAATGAGTCGAATCTCTGCACCGCTTAACTCAGCTGGTGAAGAGATTCTTGGGTTTGCATATCCACCACCACCAACACTTTCGACAATTATTTTTGGTTGGAATCCAGAATGGTTTATGTTGACAGTCAGCTTGGTTGCAGCAGCCCTTTACACAATTGGCCTAATTCGTATTAAGCGAAACCAGATTTCCTGGAGCCCACTTCGAACCATTTCATTCATGATCGGTATTGGTTTGGTGATCTGGACGACCAATGCCGGTATAAGCATGTATTCGAAAGTTTCATTTGAATACCACATGATTCAGCACATGACACTTTCGATGATTGCGCCAATCTTTATTGTTTTGAGTGCACCAATCACTTTGGCACTTCGAGCTCTTCCAGCGCAAAAAACTTCTGATCATCGAAATAATCGCGATTGGATATTGGCTTTACTACACAGTGGATATTCGAAATTGATTACACATCCATTGATGGTTTTGGCAATCTTTACTTTCGGTTTGTATGGTCTGTATTTCACACCATTATTTTCCACATTTATGGCGAGCCATACCGGCCACATCTTTATGGAACTTCATTTCCTAATTTCGGGATTGCTGTTTTCATACGTGGTAGTTGGTACCGATCCAAGCCCTCGTAATGTTCCCTACTGGGCTCGGCTAATGATTGTTCTCGTTGGACTTTCACTTCATGCATTCTTTGCGATTGCAATCATGCAATCAAGTGAGCCGATCGGAGTCGATTGGTACATTCAAGTTCAACCACCATGGATCATTGATTTGCTAGCCGACACAAATGCAGGTGGCAGCATCGCTTGGGCGCTTGGTGAAATTCCAACGTTCTCACTTTTGGTAATCGTGGCAGTGATGTGGTCACGTAGCGATACTCGATTGGCGAAACAAGTGGATCGCGCTGCAGATCGTGATGGCGATGCTGAACTTAAGGCATATAACGCCCAGTTGAGCGCACTAAACAAGCACGACAATTCAATTAACGAATAAATCGATCTTTCTGGAATGGGTGTTCATTCCTAAAAGCAGCTACCTCAGTTAAATCAATCTCTGCGTAGAGTACTTCTTCGCTTGTTCCTGCTTCAGCAATAATTTCGCCACGAGGGCTAACAACCATGGAATGACCACCGAGCATAATGTCTCCATTAGGTCCGACTTCATTGCAGGCGATAACCCAAGCCTGGTTTTCAATTGCTCGCGCTTGGTTCAAAACTCGCCAGTGGTTAATCCGCGGCGTTGGCCAACCTGAGGTAATCAAAATCGTTTCAACACCCTGATCATTCATCCCTCGGAATAATTCCGGAAAGCGTAAGTCATAACAAATTGCTAAGCCGGTATGACCGATTGGGGTTTGCTCTTGCGTGACTATTTCAGTGCCGCGGTTAAGCAGGATTGCTTCGCCATGATCGAAACCATATAGATGTATCTTGCGATAAAACTTAACTATCTCTCCGGCAGGGTTGATCAAAACTGCAGTATTAGCCATGCCACCATCGTCTAGACGCTCAACAAAAGATCCACCGTGAAGCCAAAAATTCCCAGACTTGGCGCGAGCCTGTAAGGCGGTTACTAACTCGCCATCACGCGGTTGGGCATAAGTCTCTAGTGCGCCTGAGTTAAAGGCACCAATGTTCCAAAGTTCTGGAAGAACAACAAGCTCACATTTACCTATTTGCTGATCGACTAAATCAAGAACTCTTGGGACGCGGGCTTCAGGAGTTTCCGTATCACTGACATCAACTTGAATTAGGGCGACTTTGCTCATGTACTCAGTCTATTGAAGGCAACGCTTTAGAAATGAGAATCTAAATATCTAGAACCAAGGTGGAGCCAGTACCGCGGGAAACACATGGGTACATAACTCCGATTGCGTCCTTATCTTCATCGCTCATCACTGAATCGAGGTGAACTGGCTGGCCCTTTAGGACACGAACCTCACAAGTGCCGCAAACCCCTTCACCGCAGGAAGAAATCAATGCGCCGCCATTTTCATTTAGCGCATCAAGAAGGGATTCATCTTTACCGACTGCAATCGTCAAGTTTGATCGTGACAAAGTCACTTCAAAGGCTTCAATAACTGCGTCGTCACTTCGATCAACTGCACTAAATCGCTCGTAGTGCAGGCGATCAACGGGAACCTTCGAAATCAAGGCATCAAGCAGTGGTTCGGGTCCACATACATAAACATGTCCATTAAAGCCCTCAAGCAACGCATCTAGGTCTGGGCGACCACCTTGTTCGTCATCGGCATGAACTATTACTCGATCACCAAACATTTCTACCAACTCATTTGCGTAAGCCATCGAGTTACGGGAACGACCGGCATAAAGCAAACGCCATTGACGTCGACTTGGTAGGGATTCAATCATCGCTTTGATTGGAGTGATTCCGATTCCACCTGCAATAAACAGATATTCGTTAGATGCTTCAAGCTCGAAGTGATTATGTGGTCCTGAAACTTCAAGTGCCATTCCGGCTTTCAAGCTTTCATGGACATAACGACTACCGCCTCGAGATTGCGGTGATTCCAAAACTGCAATTGAATACTGCGAACGATCAGCCGGATCGCCACACAACGAATACTGTCGCTTCATGTCTCCGGGTAAGTGCAAAGTCACATGTGCTCCAGGAACCCATGGATCTAGATTTGATCGATCAGGAAGTACGAAATCGAATCCTAAAATTCCATCAGCAAGTGGAGTCACGCGATCAACAACAACTTTATGTAAGTTCTCTGTCTTTTGATTTGGCCGACGACCTTCAACAGTTGCGGACAATGTCTTGGCGGACTTTGGAAACAAGATTCGCACAATCAATGCAACGGTGGTCAGCGTTATCAAAGTCAATGCAGTGATTCGGTACGCCCAGGCTCGCACATCAGTTCCAGACCAACCGGCGTGGAATGAAACTAAAAGTACTAAGGCATAACTTGAGTAATGAATTGCTTTCCAATATTTTCTTGGCAGCTTTTTCATCATTAACGAAGTAGCTTGAACTGCGATCAGAATGTAGGTACAAATCACACCAAGCGCAATTGGCCAGCCACCGAGCCAGGCAATCTTTTGATACTGCGAGTGAAATGGAACGAATAGATCTTGGAAGGTAAACGCAGCATATTCGTCGATGAATAGAGATGCCATGTGAATGCCAACAAAAACAACAGTCATACCTGAAAGCCATCTATGCAGATCAAGTAACCAGCTCGGATTGTCTTTAGGCTTTATAACTCGCGTAGACAACAAAATGCCCCAGGTAACACTGATGACCATCAAGGCCCAAGCAATGATTGCGCTCGCTCGAGTTACGTACCACCAAATTGCTGGATCTAACATGCGTAATTTTTCCAATTCTCTGAAGTGTGAATTTGATTCTTGTCATCAACCAGTAGTGCGGCTGTACCTAAAGAATTAATGCGTGCCAGTCCTTCACTTGACTGCAAAATCACACACATCTTTGCTAGGACCTCGGCTTGGGAAGCGTTCTGTGTGATTACTGTCGCCTGAACAACGTTTGATTCCGAAGGTTGGTGATTTCTCGGATCAATAATGTGATGTGACTTGCCCAACTGCCAGCCCATTGGGCTCGAGGTAGCAAGACCACCGCGACTGAGGGCAACTGAAGCAATGAATTCACTTGATTTTTGTGGATCTGAGATATCAACTTTCCAACCAGCTGCTTCTACAGACATGCCTTTAATCGCCACGTCCCCGCCAGCAAATACGGCAACACCCATGGCACCGAGCTGCATTGCGTAGTCACTCATCAGATCTGCAGCCAGACCCTTACCAATGCCACCTGCATCAAGGGCTACACCGCGTGGAACTACTACTGTCTTTGATTCAAGGTCTATCAGTACATCCGACAAGTCAGCAGAACTTTGCGCTCGAGCAGCCCAGTTTGTAACGTTTGCTGAATTTGATCTACTAGTCGCAAACCCCAAATCTAAAAGTTCACCAAGTACGTTTCCGCTATACAAACCTTGAGTGAGTTCAAAGCCGTTTTTCATCTCGCTAACAAGTCGAAGCGTTGCATCACTAACTTGATGTGAAACATCAGGATTATTGTTCAGCATCATTACTTCCGATTCCGGAAGGAATCTAGACCACTTAGCCTCTAGTTCATTTGCAAGGTTAAATACTGCGTCGCAAATTTCTTGATTAGCACCTACCAATATGCAATAGAAGCTTGTACCCATTGCTTGAAAGTCAATGCGCTGTGACGAGGTCTTTAATGAATTGTTAGTTGGCATAACGTGCTCAACTAAATCTGGGTAAGTACGTATCCGTACTTAGCATTTTTGCATTTACCTGTGGCCGTCGGATTTTCCGTTTTACCACCGGGTGACATGCAGGTATAAACAACAGTTGGAGCCGGAGCTGCCGGTGCAACCTCAGGAGTCGTTGGCGTAGCTGGAACAACAGGCGTAGCCGGAGCGACCGTTTGTGCAGTAGCTGGTGCAGCTGGCGCAGAAGTTTTTGTCGACTTTGTTGGTGCAGCTGGTGCCGACGGAGCAATCGTTGCCGCTGGAGTAGCTGCATTGGTTACTGCAGGAACTGGAGTGGTTGCGCTAGTTGCTGGCGCTGTTGTCTCGACTGGTACAGCGTTTGTATCAGTAACGTTCGCCGCTAACTCAGCCTGATGTGTATTCCAGGCCAAACTCGTGACGATGCTAACGAATGCAGTTGACGAGATACCTAGCGTTGCTATCCGTGACCGACGTGCTGGATGTGGGTTTCGTTTCATGATTAATCATCATCTTCGTCTTCGTCGTCATCATCTTCGTCTTCGTCGTCATCATCGTCATCTTCGTCTTCATCATCGTCGTCGTCACCATTTGATGGGTTTGGATTTCCATAGACAACTGAAGGATTGCTTGAAGTACTGGCAATTGATGTTGAATTTGTTGTGGCCTTAACCGCTGCGGGAGTTGAACTCGCGCTTGGTTGAGTTTGAGTAGAGCTTGCTACTTGGTTCTGGTTATTCGTAGCAGTAACCGAGGGAACTTGTGCTTCGACCGGAACGGAAGCTGATGTTTGATCTACTGGAAGCAATGTAGTTGCAGCTGTTCCAAGTGTGGATTCAGTCGGACTAATTAGCGCCTGAGTATTGATTGCTGCGGCAGCGGTTCCAGTTAGTAGGACAGCAACTAGGGCTAACGCGGTACCAAACTTTGATTTCATGCCTTAAATGTATCGATCTGAGTCTCTTGAAAAGGGTTGGGTTTATCCAAGATCCATACAAGTAATGTCAGCGTTTCATTCAGATTCTGGAGCTGATTCTGGGGAAGCTTCCGGCGCCATTGATGCCGATACTTCAGGACTGACTTCAGGCGTTGGGGATGGCTCAGGGCTTGCATCTGGGGAGGTGGGTGGCTCTGGAGCAACAGTTGGTTCAGGCATAGGAGTCTGAATCACTTCGGAATTCGTGATCGCGCGAACTTGGGTCTCGGCAACCGCAGATGGGGTTACGGAATCAACTTCGACTGGAAGGGCAATCACACCTGAATCAGTCTCTGATTCTGAAGGATTAGAAGGTGCTGCCACCTGCTGAATCGGAGTCGGCATTTGAGAGTCTGGAAAGAACGCCCCAGCGGTACCGATTGTGTTGATCACATTTGTTTGTAGTGATTCGGAAAACAGGGAACCAGCAGTGCTCCCACCCAAAGCCAATATGGCAAGCAGGGCCACGGAGGTCTTCGGGGAAGTCTTCATAAATACCAATCTATCTAGGATTTTCACTAATTCAACTCTTGGTTATCCAAGAAACAGCCAAGAAAGGCTTGAGGGCTAAATTTGGCCCGAAAACCAGAGAAAATAGAGATTATGCGCATTCTGCTTGTTGAAGATGACCCATCCGTAGCCGCCAGTGTTATCGATGGTCTAGTTAACGCCAGTATGGAAGTTGACCATGTCTCCACAGGTAAAGAAGCAATTTCTAAAGCGCTATCTGAAAACTTTGAATTAATCCTGCTTGATCTGGGACTTCCTGACATGGATGGCCAAGATGTTTGCCGAACTGTTCGAGAAAAGTCCACTACTCCAATCATTATTTTGTCTGCGCGAAGTGAAGAAATCGATCGTGTATTAGCTCTGGAATTTGGCGCTGATGACTACATGGTTAAGCCTTTTGGCATGCGTGAACTTGTTGCAAGAATTCGCGCTGTGGCTCGCCGCACAGGCCCGGCAGATGCAACCCCACCGACAGCAACCCAAGACATTGGTCCATTGAGCATTGATCGCCGATCACAAAAAGTTTTTGTCAATGGTGTCGATGTTTATCTGACACCTAAAGAATTCGACTTGCTTGCATATCTGGCAACGGATCCAGGGGCTGTGTACCGGCGCAATGACATCATGAGTGAAGTTTGGGATACCAATTGGTATGGCACGACTAAAACTGTTGATGCACACGTTGCTGCTCTTCGCAAGAAACTTGGTAACCAAGAATGGATCGAAGCTGTACGTGGCGTTGGTTTTAGGTTGGGAGTTCCTGACTCGTGAAATGGAGACTGGTAGCAGCGCTCCTTTCTCTCACAATCGTTGTGTTAGCAGTGCAGGACATTCCGCTAATTCAATACTTACGCACGGTTGAAACCGACCGAATTACAACTGCTCTAGAGCGCGATAGTTTTGTGATTGCAGGTCGCGCTGAAGAAACTTTAGAAACACCTAGCCCAGAAGGCCTTGAATACATTCAAGAAGCAATTGCAAAGTATGGCGCCGAGAGTGGCGCCCGAGTAATTGTTCTTGATATGTCTGGCATCTCAATCGCCGACTCGGAATCGCAAGATGCAATCGGAACCTCGTTTATAAGTCGTCCGGAAGTTGTTGAAGCTCTCGCTGGAACAGTCTCTGTTGGTCGGCGATTTTCTACCACGGTCAATCAAGAACTTCTTTATGTTGCAGTACCAATTCTCAATGGCTCACAAACCCTTGGCGCAGTACGACTAACTTTCCCAGCCTCTGTTGTTGATGACGCCGTTAACCAGAGGCTTCGCGGAATTAGTTCTGTTGCCGGAATTACCCTTTTGGTTTCCGCCCTTGTTGCCCTGTTACTTGCGCTTGGAATTACTCGAAGATTATCGAACCTCAAGAATGTCACTGAAGAATTCACTAAAGGCAACTACAAGGTTCGCGCCGAAATAAATGGTGGCGCTCCGGAGATTCGATCGTTAGCTCGAAGCTTTAATGCCATGGCAGACCAGTTAGACAAATTGATTGCACAACAAAAGGCATTTGCTGGAGATGCTTCACATCAACTCAGAACTCCGCTGACTGCGCTGCAGCTTCGCCTTGAGCGCGCTACTGAAATGTTGGAAACGGATCCATCTGGTGCAGCCGAGCGAATTGAAGCGGCAATGGTTGAGACCGATCGCTTACAGCGATTAGTTGAGGGATTGCTAGTACTGAGTAGATCTGAAAACTCAGACAAGATAGCTCGCGACAAGTGCGATGCGTCGCAAATTGCCCAGGAACGATTCGAAAACTGGGAAGCCCTTGCCAATGAACAAGATGTTTCATTGGCACTTGAAGTTCCAGATTCGGCCGAGGTTTACGCGATTCCAGGAGCATTAGAGCAAGTAATTGATAACTACGTTGATAACGCACTAAGCATCGTCCCTACTAATTCCAAAATCACGATTCGGATCAGCGTGGATTCAGAATTCACAAAGATTTCAGTAATCGACGAAGGACCTGGTATTCCTGAAGCTGACATTGCTAAAGCATTTAATCGTTTTTGGCGTGCTCGTAGCGATACCCATGGTTCGGGGTTAGGTCTGGCTATTGTTGATCGACTTGCTACAGCAAGTGGCGGGCGTGCTGAGTTGGTTAACTTAACTCCGCATGGCTTAAGTGCCGATGCTTACTTCCCCACTGCTTAAGCGCGACTTCCATTGCGGTTATCGTTATCCGCCGGCGGCTCTTTCAAGCGACAGATCTTTTCCAACCAAAGCGCTACGGCAGAGGTTAACAAACTAGCAAAAGCTGTGACCGCAGAAATTCTAATTCGATCAGTTCCGGCACTTGAGTAATCCGCAACTATGTTGGCTAGGAAAACTCCGACATAAAAACCAAATGCTAATGATCCAACACGAGATGCAGACATAGCCAATGCCGCAGTTCTGGCTGCAACGATTGGGTGAAGCCGATTAATAGTTGCGTCGGGCTTTAATCTCGCCCGTGTCATCAAAGTCCAAATCAGTAAGGTTACGAAAACTAAAATCATCGCAATAGCTGAGCCAACGGATACTGGCATGCCTTGGCCAAAGAAAGTCGGCCAAAGCTGAGCAAACGACCAGCCAACTGCAGCAGCAAGAACCGCTAGAACGGCAAGCATGCTGATTTTTGTTTGCTGCATCATGCGTGTGCCACCAGAGCAAGATCGTTACGGTACCGAATCCCAGTGACTTCAATACCTTCAAGTAACTTCACAACTGAATCTTTGCCAGGAATCACAAAATCTGGATCTAGAAATGACCATGGCAATAAAACAAAAGCGCGCTCATGTGCCCGTGGGTGCGGCAACTCGAGTTCGGGAGTTGAGCGCACTTCAGTATCCATTGCTAACAAATCGATGTCTAGAGTTCTCGGTCCCCAGTGCTCGTTGCGTTCCCGATTTTGCTCTAGCTCAATCTTTTGAGTTGCCGCTAGAAATTGTTCTGGTGACAAGACAGTCTTCACAACTGCAACCGCATTTAGGTACTGTCCCTGTTCAGGGCCACCGACTGGATCAGTTTCGAAAACTGGCGAAACAGAGTGAACCTGAGTGCCAGTCATTTCATTGATGGAGTCAAGGGCATTTTGTAAATATTGAAAGCGATCACCAAGATTTGAGCCAAGGCTGATTGTGGCTTTCATTATGGCAATGTCCTTGATACCGAAACGTTTTCAAATGGCACTTCAATTGGAGCGTTTGGTTTGTGAACCGTAACTGTCACTGAGGTAACACCTGAGATGTCTAAACATTCGCGGGCAATTACATCTGCAAGTTTTTCAATCAAATCAAAAGGTTCGCCGATAATTGCAGCATGAGCAATGTTGGCAAGTTCGGCGTAATTAACAGTGTCGCGAACGTCATCAGACTTAACCGCAGCTGAAAAATCGGAAGTTACTTCAATGTCCACACTGAAGGTTTGGCCTTCTCGCTTTTCTTGTTCGAAGACTCCGTGATACCCAATTCCAGAGACACCCGTTAAATGGATCTTGTCAGTCATAAGGTTTTAGCAATCCGATCTACTACAGCAATCGCGTCACTTGAGGACTTAACATCATGGACTCGAACTGCCCACAGTCCACGTGCGGCCATAAGGGTTGAAATGGCAGTGGTTGCACTCTCCCGCTCATCTGAGTCTCGTGCCACACCTTCCTTAGCGAGCAATTCACCAAGGAACTTCTTGCGTGATGCGCCCATCAAAATTGGTAGTCCAAGTTCTTCGAGCACATCTAAGTGCTTGAGGATTGGCCAATTCTGGTCAACCGTTTTGGCGAACCCGATTCCTGGATCAATTGCAATTCGATCGCGAGCAATACCAGCGGCAACAGCTACTTCAACTTGCTTGCTGATTTCTGCAGTTACATCAGCTACTACATCGTTGTAATCCGTAAGCGTGTTCATGATGTTTGATGGTCCACGCCAATGCATCAAAATGTATGGAGTGTTCAAAGTTGCTACGTAACTCAACATGTCTGGATCTGCTTTGCCACCACTGACATCATTGACCATGCAAGCACCAGCATCTACTGCTGCGCGCGCCACTTCGGTTCTCATGGTGTCAATACTTATTGCAGTACCTGAGTCAGCCAAAGCTGAAATCACCGGAAGCACTCGATCAAGTTCTTCTTGCACCGAGATGCGATCTGAGCCTGGTCGGGTTGATTCACCACCGATGTCGATGATGTCTACACCGTCTTCAATCATTTGTAATGCGTGATTGGTTGCAATGGTTGGATCGTTGAATCTGCCACCATCGCTAAATGAATCAGGCGTTACATTCAATACACCCATCACAAGTGTGCGATCAAGTTTGCGCAGATTTTCTGGCAATCCGCTTGGATGCAACATGGAAATTACTTTCCGTTAATTAGTGACATTGCTTCGATACGAGTTGCTGGATCGCGAAGCTGACCACGAACAACTGAAGTTAATGTTGTTGATCCTGGCTTACGGATTCCACGCATCGACATGCAAAGGTGCTCACACTCAATAACCACGATTACTCCGCGCGCACCCAAGATGTCAGTCATCGCGTCAGCGATTTGAGTTGTGAGACGCTCTTGGACTTGTGGGCGACGAGAATACATATCAACTAAACGAGCGATTTTTGAAAGACCAGTAATCTTGCCATCTTCGCCTGGAATGTAACCGACATGTCCTACGCCATGAAATGGCAACAAGTGGTGTTCACAGGTTGAGTAGATCGGGATGTCACGAACTACAACTAATTCATCGTGTCCCAGTGAAAACGTAGTCGTAAGAACATCGCGAGCTGTCTGATGTAATCCACCAAAGATTTCAGCGAAAGACTTTGCGACTCGGGCAGGAGTCTGAGCCAAACCTTCGCGATCTGGATTTTCGCCAATTCCAAGTAGCAATTCACGAACTGCTGCCTCGACTCGCGCTGCATCAAAAGGTTGCAGTGCAGGCGGTTCGTTTAGCTGCTCAATTGGATCGATACTCACGCGTCAGCCTGCGTTGCGTCGTCGTTCTTAGCTTTAGTGGTCTTCTTTGACGCCTTAGGTTCGGTCGTTACCAATTCAGTTTCTACAGCCTCGACCTCTTCAGCTGGAGCCTCTTCTGCAACAGCTTTTGGACCAAATGCATTCGTGTTAGCCAAAGGTGGAACGTCAACCGGTGGACGATCACTTGGGCTGCGACGTGCTGAACCAGTCCAAGCTGGACGACCTGGGCGGCGCTTTAGTGGCTCAAAGATGCGTTCGATTTCTTCGCGGTTAAGCGTTTCTTTCTCAAGAAGCTCAACCACAAGGGCATCTAAAACATCGCGGTTTTCCGCAAGAATTTCGTAGGCCTCATGATGTGCAACATCAATGAAGGCGCGTACTTCTTCATCAATTGCTGATGCGACTTCTTCGGAGTATTCGCGGCCATGACCCATGTCGCGGCCCATGAATACTTCACCAGATTCAGCGCCGTATTTAATAGCACCCAAACGCTCAGTCATACCGAACTGCATAACCATCTTGCGGGCAACTGAAGTTGCCTTTTCGATGTCATTGCTTGCGCCAGTCGTTGGATCGTGGAAAACCATTTCTTCGGCAGCGCGGCCACCAAGCATGTAAGCAAGTTGGTCTTGCATTTCGCTTCGAGTGGTTGAGTACTTATCGTTTTCCGGAAGCACCATGGTGTAACCAAGTGCGCGACCGCGAGGCAAAATTGTGACCTTATGTACTGGATCAGTATTTGGCAGCGCAGCCGCAACAAGTGCGTGGCCACCTTCGTGATACGCAGTAATCAATCTTTCGTGCTCACCCATTACGCGAGTACGCTTTTGCGGTCCACCGATTACGCGATCGATTGCTTCATCAAGTGTGGCGTTTGTGATGATCTTTTGATCGGTGCGAGCAGTAAGTAATGCAGCTTCATTCAAAACGTTCGCTAGGTCTGCGCCTGAGAATCCAGGAGTGCGACGAGCAACTGCCATTAGATCTACATCTTCTTCAATTGGCTTACCCTTTGCGTGCACAGCCAATACATCGCGACGACCAACTAGATCTGGAACATCAACTGCAATCTGGCGATCGAAGCGACCTGGGCGAAGTAACGCCGGATCCAAGATGTCTGGACGGTTTGTTGCAGCGATAAGGATTACGCCGGTGTTGCCATCGAAGCCGTCCATCTCAACAAGCATCTGGTTTAGGGTCTGCTCGCGTTCGTCGTGGCCACCACCCATACCGGCACCACGATGACGACCTACGGCATCAATTTCATCGATGAAGATAATTGCTGGAGCATTTGCTTTTGCTTGTTCGAACAAATCGCGAACGCGGCTAGCGCCAACGCCAACAAACATTTCAACGAAGTCAGAACCTGAAATTGAAAAGAATGGTGCACCGGCTTCGCCTGCAACAGCTCGAGCTAAAAGTGTTTTACCAGTTCCCGGCGGACCATATAGAAGTACACCCTTTGGAATCTTTGCGCCAAGTGCTTGGAACTTTGCTGGCTCTTGCAAAAACTCTTTAATTTCTTCAAGTTCTTGCACTGCTTCATCGGCACCAGCAACATCAGCAAAAGTAGTTTGTGGCATATCTTTTGTAATCATCTTTGCGCGCGACTTACCAAACTGCATGACCTTGCCGCCACCTTGCATTTGTCCCATGAAGTAGAACAGCAAGCCCAAAATCAAAATGATTGGAAGCACGGAAGCCAGCAAGCTGACTAAGAATGATTGCTTTGGAACTACTACGTTGTATCCGTCAGGCAGGTTTCCCTTAGCTTTTTCAGACTTGAGTAGGTCAACTAAATCTGTTCCCTGACCCGCAATGTAATTAGCAGTAAGTTTTGTATCGTCAGTCAAAGTGGCATTGATTAATTGGTCTTTATCGACCAAAGTTACGGACTTGGCACGTCCCTGTTGGATGTCATCAACGATCTTCCAGGTGTCTACTTTTTCAGTTGAAGCGCTGCCAGTAATTGTGTTGCTGCCAATCAGCAACGCCATTACGGCAAGAATGATCCAAGTAAGTGGGGACCGAAAAAGTGACTTTATTTTCATGCTCTAGAAACCAACGCCCTTTAATTTTGCGTATTTATTTGAATCTTTACGGTACTACCCAATGCCCCTGACCGCTAAACCCAATGACCATTATGTGAGCTTTGTTCGCTGGTAGCGACATACCCAACTTAGGAAATACCCATACTTAGCGGGGTTTTCCCTATTGTTTAAGAGTGATCTTTAAGTCAGTGCTAAATGAGCGCCCATATCCTGAACTCGCCATCGCTAGCGAGGAATGGGGCACCTTGGCTCCACGCCAAATCAAGTTGGCTGACCTATCAACAATTCGCAGCACGTTGGATCTAAACGCGCTGCTCGCAAGCGATTCAACTTTCTTCGGGGATCTGTTCGCTCACGTAGTTCGATGGAATGGTCAGCTCTATTTAGAGGACGGATTGCACCGCGCAGTTCGCGCAGCTTTGCAAGGTCGAACCTCGCTTCACGCTCGAGTTATTGATCACCCAGGCGCTTAAAGTCGTCCGGCTTCGTGAACGCGGCGAAGGAAATCTTTGGTCTCGGCCTGTTGTGGCGCTGAAATAACTTGCGATGCAGGTCCCCGCTCCACAATATTTCCATCTTTTAAGAAGCAAACTTCGTCAGCAACTTGGGTAGCAAATCCCATTTCATGTGTTGCTAATACCATCGCCATGCCATCGGACTTTAGATCGCGAACAATTGATAGCACTTCATTTACCAATACTGGATCTAGTGCTGAAGTTACTTCATCAAGCAAAAGCAATCGTGGCTTAACAGCAATCGATCGGATGATTGCTACGCGTTGCTGTTGACCGCCACTTAGTCGATCTGGAAATTGATCGGCCTTGTCTGCTAAATCAAAACGGCGAAGTACTGTCATCGCTTCATCACGAGCTTGTGTCTTTGAAACTTTATGAACCCGAATTGGCGAAAGTGTGATGTTATCTAGAACGCTCATGTGTGGAAACAGATTGAATGATTGAAAAACCATTCCCAGATTTTTTCTAACTTCATCAACATTAATTTCTGGATCAGAAATTTCTTTTCCGTCTAGATAAATTGATCCATCATCGATGGTGTCTAACAGATTGATACAACGCAAAAGTGTTGACTTGCCTGAGCCTGATGAACCAATCAATACGGTTGCGGTGTGATCCGGAACTGTTAATGAAAGATCGTTGATAACTAGGTGATCTTCAAAGCTCTTTCGTAAATTCTTAACTTCTAATACGTTCATGCTGCGCCCTGCGCATTCTGGCGTTTGATTGATTTGGCCAACACTCGATCGGTGTAACGAGTCAATGGAATTGTAATTAACAAGAACAAGATTGCAGCCGTTACGTAAGGTGTGTAATTAAATGTGCGAGAACTTGCAATCTGCGCTGCTCGCACGGCATCAGTTACACCAAGAATTGAAACCAGACCAGTGTCTTTCAGAAGCGCTACCAAATCATTTAGAAGCGGTGGCACAACGCGCTTGATAGCTTGCGGCAGTACTACGTGACGCATAGTTTGCGAAGAACTCAATCCCAGGGAGCGAGCTGCTGCACGTTGACTTGGGTGAATCGAAAGAATTCCGCTTCGAATAACTTCAGCTACATAGGCAGAATATGTAAGTACCACGGCTGTCGTGCCAAGAATCAAAACACTGTTTGTTAAGCCTTCAATACGAAGTGCTGGAACGCCGAAACCAATTAGCAGGATTACGAGCAGTAATGGCACGCCTCGGAAAATGTCTACGTAAGCAGTGGCCATAAGTCGAAATGGCGTAAGGGCTGCCGAACGTGAAGTGCGAAGCAGCGCCAAGATCATCGCGAAAATACCAATAAGGATTGCGGCAATGATTGTGAGTCGAATGTTTACAACTAAACCTTTAGCAACAGCACCAAGAACTTCTCCGCCATATGACCAATCAAAGAACGTGTCTTTGACCGATTGCCATCCAGGCGAGGTAACAATTAGTCGGATCAGTGAGCCGATAACGATTACTGAAGAAAGTGTCGCGATTAATGCTTTCTTACGACCAATGGCTTTGCGTGATGCCTGACGCTCAAGTTCACGTTGACTAGGCGTCCACGACAAAGCCCGACCCGAGTTGTCTCGGGCCGGGCTGTCGTTGTTCATGATCTAACTAAACCAGCACTATTTAAGTACTGGGGCTCCAGCCTCGGTTGAAAGCCACTTTGCAGTGATTTCATCAAGTTCGCCGCTGGCACGGATAGCATCCACTGCCTGTGAAACACAGGATGTGATTGGGCTGTCCTTGGCTAGCAACAAACCGAAGTTGTCACCATCGCCAGTTGATGGAAGCTGACCAACAATGATGCCGCCTTCAACTTCTACACCGGATAGGTAGAACGCTGTTGGAAGGTCAACGACGATACCGTCAATCTGACCATTCTTAAGCGCAGCTACTGCAGCAGCGTTGTCATTGAATGCCTGTGGTTCGGAACCGAACACAGTTGAGATTGCATCTAGAGATGTTGTACCAACGCCTGCTCCAAGCTTTGCACCCTTAAGTTCTTCGATGGTTGTTAGACCTTCGATTGGGCTGCCAGTGTAGGAAACGATTGCCTGTGGTGCTGAGTAGTAAGGGCTGGAGAAATCAACAGCTGCCTGACGTTCTTCAGTGATTGAGAACTGCTGCAAGTTGAAATCGAATTCCTTTGCACCTGGGGTGATTGCGCCATCGAATGTGGTGCGAACCCAAGATACGTCTTCAGCTGCGAAACCAAGTTCAGCAGCAACTGCATATGCAACTGCAGCTTCAAAGCCTTCGCCTGATTCAGGTGCATCGTCGATGACCCATGGGTAGTAAGCAGGTTCGCCAGTTGCGATTGCAAGCTTGCCTGTTGTTAGTGTCTGCAAACTTTCTGGACCACATGCACTTGCGGCTGATTCTGCAGCTGTTGGTGCTGAGGATGCGGCTGTTTCTGATGACGATGAGCATGCTGAAAGAAGCAGCGCTGAGGCTGCAGCTAGGGCAATGCCAAATCGACGTGTTGATGCGTTATTCACGCTTGTCTCCTTGATACTTCAGGTGGCATGGGTCAACGGTTGTTCACCCATGTTGGGCCCTGTTATGGACCCGCGCTTGCCACTTACGTGGCCAGGTCCTCATCCGGAGGCACCCCATCGCGGTCTGCAAGGGTTGTCGGATAGCTAGCCGGGACTTATCGCTATCACTCTTGACCTGTCTAAAGAATACCAAGCATTTTGCATTGTGAAAAATCGAGAGCAAAAGTGAAACAATGAATATGTGTTAAACCCTGAATTCAATGACGCCATGCGTATGGCTCTAGATCTTGCTGCGAAAGCTTCGCAACAAGGAGACGTTCCAGTTGGCGCAATCGTGATGAATTCCGATGGTGAGGTTGTTGGGCGTGGATTTAACACTCGCGAAGTTGATAACGATCCAATGAATCATGCTGAAGTCGTTGCAATGCGGGAAGCGGCAAATGCGAACGGTTCATGGCGGCTAGATGATCACACTTTGGTTGTAACACTTGAACCTTGCACTATGTGTGCTGGTACTGCAGTTCAAGCTCGAATTGGGCGAATTGTTTTCGGCGCTTTTGATGACAAGGCTGGCGCAGTCGGATCACTTTGGGATGTGGTTCGAGATCGTCGATTGCCACACCGACCAGAAGTTGTTTCAGGTGTTTTGGCGGATGAATGTGGTGCGATCTTGAGTGGGTTTTTCAAAGCTCAAAGATAAGTTAACGATTTCGGTTGTCATTCAATAACTAGTAATCTTGATCTCGGTATCGTGTCCGAGCGGCCGAAGGTGCAACTCTCGAAAAGTTGTGTGCGTGCAAGCGCACCGTGGGTTCAAATCCCACCGATACCGCCA
>JAOATY010000024.1 GCA_030157865.1 Candidatus Nanopelagicales bacterium
GATGCTTTCCCAATGACTGGTCACGTTGAGTGCATTGCACTTTTTGAGCGTTTCTAGGCACCAGCTGCCAAATTCTTAAGTAACTAGGCGTACAATCTATCTTGACGTCAAGATACTTTTAGGAGCTCCGTGAGTAGCCTCAATTCATTCCAGGCCCAATCTGAACTAGTTGTAGATGGGCAATCCTTTACGATTTTTCGACTGGATGCGTTACCAGGCAGTGAACGTCTGCCATTTACTCACAAAGTTCTACTAGAGAACTTGTTACGTACCGAAGATGGTGCAAACGTAACTGCCGATCAGATTCGCACGCTAGCCAATTGGGATGCTCAAGCTGAGCCAACTGATGAAATTCAGTTCACACCTGCACGTGTAATCATGCAGGACTTCACTGGCGTGCCATGTGTTGTTGACTTGGCAACAATGCGCGAAGCATTCACTGAATTAGGTGGCGACCCAAATCGCATTAACCCTCTTGCACCAGCCGAATTAGTAATTGACCACTCGGTAATTGCTGACTTCTTTGGCAACAATCAAGCGGAAGCTAAAAACGTTGATCTTGAATACGAACGCAATGGTGAGCGTTACAAATTCCTGCGTTGGGGTCAAGATGCATTTGATGACTTCAAGGTTGTGCCACCTGGCACGGGCATCGTTCATCAGGTAAACATCGAAGCACTTGCTCGCGTTGTAATGGTTCGCAATGGCATGGCATATCCAGATAGTTGCGTTGGAACAGACTCACACACCACCATGGTTAACGGACTTGGTGTGCTTGGTTGGGGAGTCGGTGGCATCGAAGCCGAAGCAGCCATGCTTGGTCAGCCAGTTTCTATGTTGATTCCACGTGTTGTTGGTTTCAAGTTGTTTGGACAAATGCAGCCAGGAACGACAGCTACTGATTTAGTTCTCGTAATCACTGAGATGCTTCGAAAGCACGGTGTCGTTGGCAAGTTCGTAGAGTTCTACGGCGAAGGCGTCACTTCGGTTTCACTTGCTAACCGCGCGACTATTGGCAACATGAGTCCGGAATACGGATCAACCGCTGCGATCTTCCCAATTGATGAAGAAACTTTGAACTACATGCGACTAACTGGTCGCCCAGAGTCACAACTTGCTTTGGTTAAGGCTTACGCCCAAGAGCAAGGACTATGGCACAACCCAGCAATTGAACCGGTTTATTCCGAATACATTGAACTTGATTTAGGTTCGGTAACGCCATCGATTGCCGGTCCAAAGCGTCCGCAAGATCGCGTTGAACTTTCAAACGCCGCACCTGCATTTGAAACTGCTGTCCAGACTTACACCCAAGATCGCGCAAAAACAGGTAGCGTCTCACTAAATGGCGAGAGCTTCGATGTCGCACATGGTTCAGTTGTAATTGCCGCAATTACTTCTTGCACAAACACTTCGAATCCATCTGTGATGATGGCTGCAGGTTTACTTGCAAAGAAGGCTGTGGAAAAAGGTCTGACCCGCAAGCCTTGGGTAAAAACAACATTGGCACCTGGCTCACAGGTTGTTACTGATTACTACAACAAGTCAGGTCTAACGCAGTACTTAGATGCACTTGGCTTCAATCTTGTGGGCTATGGCTGCACAACTTGCATTGGTAACTCCGGCCCGGTTGCACCAGAGATCAGTTCAGCGATTCAAGACAATGATTTAGCTGCTGTTGCTGTGCTTTCGGGTAACCGTAACTTTGAAGGTCGAATAAATCCTGATGTGAAGATGAATTACTTGGCATCACCACCACTAGTTGTGGCTTATGCAATCGCCGGAACTATGGCAATTGATTTGCAGAACGATTCTTTGGGTAACGATAAAGATGGTAATCCGGTTTACCTAAAGGACATCTGGCCAAGCGCACAAGAAGTTGCTGCAGTTATCGATTCATCGATTGATGCAGACATGTTCACTTCTCGTTACAAAGATGTATTTGCTGGTGACGCTCGTTGGCAGAACCTTGATACACCAACAGGTGCAACTTTCGATTGGGACGCTAAGAGTACTTATGTACGACGTCCTCCATATTTCGAAAACATGCCAGTTGAGCCAGTGCCAGTAACTGATGTCACGGGTGCGCGAGTTCTTGCAAAACTAGGAGATTCCGTAACAACTGATCACATCTCACCTGCAGGTTCAATTCGTGAAGATAGTCCTGCCGGTAAGTACTTGAAGGAAAACGGCGTCGCTAAGGCTGACTTCAATTCCTACGGATCACGTCGTGGCAACCATGAAGTCATGATCCGCGGAACTTTTGCAAACATTCGTTTGCGTAACCAATTACTCGAAGATGTTGAAGGTGGATTTACCAGAGACTTCACAGTTGAAGGTGCACCGCAAACTTCGATTTACGATGCATCTGTAAATGCGGCAGCGAAAAACGTTCCGATGATCATCCTGGCCGGAAAGGAATATGGCTCAGGCTCTTCCCGTGACTGGGCGGCAAAAGGAACTGCTTTACTTGGCGTCCGCGTTGTTATTGCCGAGTCATATGAACGAATCCATCGCTCAAACTTGATTGGTATGGGCGTGCTGCCATTACAGTTCCCAGCTGGCCAAACTGCAGATTCACTTGGACTAACAGGTACTGAAACCTTCGACGTTGCTGGAATCGTGGAATTGAATGCGGGCAAAACCCCAAGCACAGTTTCAGTGACAGCAACATCTGCTGATGGCACTGTAAAGAACTTCCAAGCAGTTGTGCGAATTGATACACCTGGTGAAGCTGATTACTTCCGCCATGGTGGCATCTTGCAGTACGTATTGCGCTCGCTTGCAAAAGCATGAGTAGTTGGCCTTCTGATTTAATCCCAGCCGGTGCACCTGGCTGGGAAATCAAGGCAAGTGCTTGGTTGCTGGATCGTTGTCCATCGGAATTTCGAACCTATGAAATTTTTCGAACGCATCCAGCGGCTCTTGGATATGTTGCAATGTTTCAACTCGAACACCAAGTCGAAGCAATTCGCGATGCGTATCGCAGTGCGCGAACCACAGCAAACTTAGCGCCAGAAGCTTTAGCGGATTTGCTTTCAACTCTGGAGCATGAAGGAGCAAGACTTGCCCTTGAGGTGAGCTGTGCAGCCACGGTAATTGATGCTCTAAATGCGAGCAAATCCTAGAAACTGCTTGGATTTGAGCCACTGGCATCAGGCGTAAACCCCAAGACTTCATTAGACTTGTGGGACTTACTAGTTGGTTAGGGGCGAGACTGTGGCTTTTTTGCCTGGAATTAAATCGCCTTCCGATCTTCGCTTGCTTTCGCCGGAAAACCTTGACGTTTTAGCTGGCGAGATTCGCACCGCTCTGGTCGACTACGTAACCAAAACTGGCGGACACCTTGGCCCAAACCTAGGCGTCGTTGAACTTACTTTGGCGCTACATCGCGTATTTGATTCACCGAAGGATCCAATTCTTTGGGACACCGGACATCAGTCATATGTACACAAAATGGTCACAGGTCGCGCCGATGATTTTGATTCATTGCGACAAGAAGGTGGCCTCTCGGGTTATCCAAGTCGCATGGAAAGCATTCATGACGTAATTGAGAACAGCCATGCTTCAACGGCGCTTTCTTACGCAGATGGAATTGCTAAAGCATTTGAAATTCATGGCGAATCGGATCGACACGTTGTGGCTGTTGTTGGAGATGGCGCGCTTACCGGCGGCATGACTTGGGAAGCACTCAACAACATCGCTGACGGATCAGACCGCTCCATAATCATTGTCGTAAATGACAATGAGCGTTCATATTCACCAACTATCGGTGGCATGGCTCGTCACTTAGCTACATTGCGCACGACAAAGGGCTACGAAGGATTCTTGGACTGGGGTAAGTCGGTTTTAGAGCGCACTCCAGTTGTCGGTGCACCTGTATATAACGCTTTGCATGGAATGAAAAAAGGCATCAAAGATTTTGTCGCTCCACAAGGTTTGTTCGAAGATCTTGGTTTGAAGTACATCGGTCCAATCGATGGTCACAAGATCACGGACATGGAGTTTGCGTTCCAGCGCGCTCGTGATTTCGGTGGACCAGTTATCGTGCATGTCATTACCGAAAAGGGTCGTGGCTATAAGCCTGCAGAAACCGATGAAGCCGATCGTTTCCATGCGGTAGGTGTTGTGGACCCAGATACCGGTAAGCCATTAACCCAAGCTGCAAAGTCCTGGACTTCCGTTTTCTCGCAAGAGCTAGTTGCAATCGGTGGCGAACGACAAGATGTAGTTGCAATCACTGCAGCGATGCTTGGACCAACTGGACTTGATGCGTTCGCTGACAAGTTCCCAGATCGCACTTTTGATGTTGGTATTGCAGAGCAGCATGCGGTAACCAGCGCAGTTGGCATGGCTCATGCTGGCCTGCATCCAGTTATTGCTATCTATGCGACTTTCCTAAACCGAGCAATTGATCAAGTAATCATGGATGCAGCGCTTCATAATGCTGGAGTTACCTTTGCACTTGATCGTTCCGGTGTCACTGGTGATGACGGTGCTAGCCACAACGGCATGTGGGATATGGCTTTACTTCGCGTTGTGCCTGGCTTGGATTTGTTTGCCCCTCGTGATGGCGCGCGTCTAGTTTCTGCGTTACGTAACTGCGTTGATAAGTCTGACCACCCAACAGTGATCCGATTTTCAAAAGGCGCAATTCCAACAGACATCCCAGCGGTTCAGTCACTTGGATTCGCAGATGTTTTAATTGCATCGTCAAACCCAGATGTGACCATTGTTTCTGTCGGAGGCATGGCAACTCAGGTACTAGAGGCTGCAAAGACCCTGCAAGATAAAGGTTTCGCTGTTGAAGTAATCGATCCAATCCAAGTTTTGCCAGTAGCAGCTGGTCTTGTTAGTTACCTGGCAGAACGCGAATTTGTAGTGACAATCGAAGACGGTTTAGTTGATGGCGGTATCGGTGAGGCCATTGGAAGCGCACTTCGAGCAACAAAGGCTGCAACACGAGTAACTTCACTTGGCATTCCAAAGAAGTTCTTGGATCACGCATCCCGCAAATCAATTTTGAATAAGTTGCACCTTGATGCCCAAGGTATTGCTGAAACCATTGAACAAGGTCTAAAAACTACAGTTCGCTAGTTTTGCTTTTAGCTAGACCCCAAATTGCAGTTTCTAAAATCGGAAAAACAATGTCGATTTGCCATGGCCGAGCATTGAACTCAGAAAGCGTACGACGAAGTTCTTCAGGGGAGTCTGGCGGCGACCAAAGAACTTTTCGAATAGTTTCTGGAGTCATCAAATTCTCAATTGGTAGCCCAAGTTTTTCGGCAATTGCGGAAAGTTGCGAGCGAGCAAATTCCAAACGTTTCCAAGCTTGGGGATTTCTGGCTTCCCAGTTTCTTGGCGCCGGTGGACCAGTCACTGGCAACTTCAATGCGGGCAATGCTTCAGCAGGTAAGTTGTGTGCTCGGATGGCAGCAGCAATCCAAACATCCGAGTGACGCTTAACATTTCGTAAATGCATAAATGAAAGCGTCTTTAGTTCTGATTCCTTTGTTAGCCCGGAACTTGCCAACGTAACGATGTGTGAATCCGACAAAATTCGACCAGCGGCAATGTCTTGTTCGCGAGCAATCTCATCTCGGGCAAACCAAACTTCGCGAATCACGGCAAGTTCACGAGCATTACGAATTACGTGCATGCCAGAAGTTCGTCGCCAAGGATCCACGCGTTCGATCGGACCAGTAGTTCGTTTAACATGATCAAATTCTTGAATTGCCCAATGATGCTTGTCAGCTCCATGCAATTGCGTTTCAAGCAATTCCCAAAGCTCAATCAAAAACTCAACGTCAAGGGCTGCGTAGTTAAGCCAAGACTCGGGCAATGGGCGAGTAGACCAATCAGCTGCGCTATGTTCTTTGGCTAGCGAATAGCCAAGTTGCGTTTCGATTAACGGCCCAAGACCAACACGTGGCAGACCTAATAAGCGTCCAGCAAGTTCGGTATCAAAAACATTTGCGGTTGGAACAAGTCCAACTTCAGCAAGGCATACCAAGTCCTGTGATGCCGCATGCAAAATCCAATCGACCCCAACGAGCGCTTCTTGCAGTGAATTCAAATTCGGAAACAAAGTTGGATCAATTAAATGTGAGCCAGATCCTTGGCGGCGTAACTGAATTAGGTAGGCGCGCTGACTGTACTTAAAGCCTGATGCGCGTTCGGCATCGAGTGCAACTGGCCCGGTGCCACGTGAAATTGCCGAAATCAGATCAGCAAGTTGTTCAGGAGTTGAAACTATTTCTGGCAGACCTTCTCGAGGTTCGGTAACTCGAATGCTTTCAACTTCAACGACTTCTGGGCTGCCCGAATCGGCAACTTCTTGCGTTGGTTCAATTTGATCTGACATAAATAACTATTAGCGCTTTCGTGAAAGTGCAGTGACACCTTCCGGTAGCGGAGTCAGGCCAGAACTCTTTTCAACTAAAGCTAGCCAGGCTTGCATGTGCAACGATAAATCTTCAGTATCGGGTGACCAAGATGCGCGAATTTCTAAATCCGTTTCAGTTGAACGATCTTCTAACCCAGCAAATGATCGAGACACAGTTCTAGTTACTGTTCCGGAAGCGTTATGAAACTCTGCGCCAGCATCCGAAAGTGCATCTGTTAACCAAGACCAAGCAACCTCATCAAAGAGATCATCAGTTACGACATCAGATTCCATCGGCGCCCGAACAAAGGAAACGACCCGAAATGTGCCATCCCAGGTGTCTTGGCCTTCTGGATCATGTAAAACGATAAAGCGACCAACAGCTAATTCCTCGTCATCGGCATCTACTGCTTCAACTGCAAGGGCAATGCTGTGTGGGGCTAAACGCTGGGGAGCTGGGACTTCTTCAAGCGTGAATTCTGGGCGCAACACTGGGCTTTGCAAGCTATCCAATGCACTTTGCCAAACGTCCACGTTTGAAGCACCTATCCCAGAAGATTTCATTACTTCTAAGCATATGAACAATGTTCAGGTTGTAGGCATAGGCGCGCGGTCAGTTAGGCTGTCGGGATGCCGATCATTCTCGCCCTGTTATCAAGTTTGATCTGGGGCATTTCGGATTTTATGGGTGGAACCCTAAGTAAGCGCCGTAAAGCAATTGCAGTAATTGGCGGATCGCAGTCTTTTGGATTGTTATTCGTGTCTTTCATGGCTTTAGTTCTAGGCGTCTGGACCTGGGATTCCACAGTTTGGATTAATGGAATCATTGCCGGCGGCATGGGCTTACTTGGTCTAGTTGGTTTCTACACCGCACTTGCAACAGGCCAGATGGGCATTGTGGCTCCGATTTCATCGCTCAGTGCAGTTGTTCCTGTCACTATCGGCTTAGTGCAAGGTGAGCGACCAGGAACTTTGCAAGTAGCTGGCATTGCTGTCGCGTTGATTGGCGTGATTCTTGCCAGCGGACCAGAACTAAATGGCAAAGTTAATCCACGACCAGTTCTCTTAGCGCTGTTTGCTGCTTTAACATTCGGTTTCTGTGTTTACTTCATGGCTAAGGGTGGACAGATCAACCCAACTATGACGATCGCAGCAATGCGCGCAACTCAAGTTTCGATAGTTGTGGTTATTGCAGTTGCACTTCGAAGCATTGGTGGGCTAGTTAAGAAGGATCTGCCATTCTTAGCCGCAATTGGTATGACCGATGCTGGCGCGAACGTACTGTTTGCATTCGCAGCATCACTTGGTTTGCTGTCTGTGGTTGCAGTGCTTGGCTCGCTTTATCCGATCGTGACTGTGCTACTTGCCTGGTGGATTCACAAAGAGCGCTTAATGCCAGTTCAATACCTGGGTATTGCTGTTACTTTCAGCGGTGTAGCACTTATCTCGCTTGGTTAGTTCTTATCTTCAATCAAGGTCATTGAAATTGAATTGATGCAATAACGAAGATCAGTTGGGGTTTTGTAACCTTCGCCTTCGAATACGTGACCTAAATGAGAGTCGCAAGCAGAGCATCTAATTTCTGTGCGAACCATGCCATGTGACATGTCTTTAATTTCAGTTACGGTTTCGGCAGCAAGTGGTGTGAAGAATGATGGCCAACCGCATCCACTGTGGAACTTGGCATCACTACGGAATAGTTCTGCACCACAAGCGCGGCAGGCATAAATACCATTAGTTTCAGTGTCGGTGTATTCACCAATGAACGGAGCTTCAGTTCCTGCTTCGCGAAGTACGCGATATTCCTCTGGACTTAGTTCGGCTCGCCATTGCTCATCGGACTTAACAACTTTTTCACTCATAAGTAAAGGTTAGAGCAACTATTGCGATCAAGCGAGTGCAAGCTTGTATTGAAAACTAGCGACGTAACAACAGGCGCTTGAAATTAAAGTCGCCAGATGCTGCGGTGCCTACTAGATCCCAATCGGATTCTTGGGGAAGAGCATCTGACCAAGCTGGCGTTCCACCAACAGTTAATGGCGACACTGTTAGGTCATACTCGTCGACAGCTCCTGCTTCGAGTAATTGAGCAAGAAGACTTGGTCCACCTTCGCATGTGATTTTGCGAAGTTCTAGTTCACTTAAGGAGGCAATCAAGTCTGGAACAAAACTGGATGAAGCTGAAGGAACATCTATGATTTGTGCAATTTCACTTAAGGCAGCTGAAGGTGTTTTGCCTCCAACATTTATAACAATTGTTTGTTCTTGACCGCCATGAAAAAGGGGAGCAGTCAAATCAAAATCCAAACTCGAACTAACGACAGCAAGTCTTGGTGGTTTGCGATTCAAGAATGCGAATTCTTCACGAGCTTTCGGTTGACGATAATTTTCCATCCGTGCTGTGTTTGCGCCGACTAAAACAACATCAGATAGTGCGCGAAGAAGTAGAAGAAGTTTCAAGTCGCTTTCACTTGTTAAGTCTCGAGAGGAGTCGCTGGGACCTACGAAGTGCTTATCTTGGGAAATGATCATGTTGGCTCGAACCCAATGTTCTTGGGCGGAGTCGTAGTGAGCAGCAATTTCGGGAAGTGATGCCAGTTGGAGATCCAAAATGAAATTTCCTGACGTAGTTCTTAGTAATGGTGGTCGATACAGGACTTGAACCTGTGACCTCTTCCATGTCAAGGAAGCGCGCTAGCCAACTGCGCCAATCGACCGTTGTGAAACGGATGTTTAGTTTTATGTTCACTTGCCGTATTTACTTACGAGGTGGAGACGGGATTTGAACCCGTGTACAGGGATTTGCAGTCCCTTGCCTCGCCTCTCGGCCACTCCACCGGGGTCGCCCAATGTGAGCTCTTCCGAGCGGATGACGGGATTCGAACCCGCGACCCTCACCTTGGCAAGGTGATGCTCTACCACTGAGCCACATCCGCGTACAGGCTTAACCTGACCCCGTTACCTTAGCCCAATTACGGGATGGGTTCAAAGTCAGCCCTTCAAGGTTCGTAAAGTGGAGTCATGAGCCAGGGTCTAGCAGTTGCGATTTTTGGCAACTTTATGGCGACAGATTTCGTTGAGGCCACCACTGATGTCAGCAAATTAGATGATCAGGGCTGGTGGGCAGTTACCCATACTTTTGAAGGTGAATTTCAGGCATTTCGATTCACCGACCTGCAGCCTCTAGATCTAGACAAACTTGCTTCCCTTGGTCACGACTTAACCCACAATCCCGTAGCCCTCGATAGTTGGACATCATCGATGTCGGAATCTGAGTATGTTTCGGCAGTTGAGAGCATTCGACAAGACATCGCACGCGGATGGGTTTACCAAGCAAATCTTTGCCGGGTGCTTTCTGCGCCCTTGGATTCAAGTTTGAACGTTGTCGCACTATGGAATCTTCTTGCGGAACACAACCCAGCTCCTTACTTAAGCGCATTACAGGTGCCGGCTTCGTTATCTGGATTTGATTCGGACGTTCGAATTGTTAGTGCTTCGCCTGAATTGTTTTTGTCACGCAAGAAGCAAATCTTGCGATCAAGTCCTATCAAAGGCACGGCGAGAGTCGCCAGTGAACTTCTTGAAAAAGATCAAACCGAAAACATCATGATCGTGGATTTAGTTCGAAATGACCTTGGACAAGTTTGTGAATCAGGTTCTGTCAAAGTTGTTGACTTGCTGAGACTTGAACAGCATCCAGGTTTAGTTCATCTTGTTTCAGATGTTGAAGGAACGTTGCCAAACCAAGTTGGTTGGAGTGAAGTGCTAGCAGCACTAACTCCACCGGGTTCCGTGAGTGGCGCACCCAAGAGCAGTGCGCTTGAAGTTATTCAACGTCTTGAGAACGGTCCGCGGGGAATTTATTGTGGTGGATTCGGATGGGTAGATGCCGATTCAAATTCTGCAGAACTTGCAGTTGGGATTAGAACTTTCTGGCAAGAGACGAATCAAGGTGGAAACGTTTTGCGATTTGGAACTGGCGCTGGAATTACCTGGGCAAGCGATCCAGTGGGTGAGTGGCATGAAACTGAACTTAAAGCCGAGCGGTTGCTATCGGTTAGTGCAATGACCAGTAGCGACATAGATGCGGGAAGTTCAGCAACACCTGCAATAACTATCTAGTAGGTAGACTTTCAGGTATGAACGTGACGCACTTTTGGATGAGCGGTGCGCTTGTCCCAGTTGCGGATGCGAAAGTTAGCGTTCTTGACCACGGGTTCACCGTTGCAGATGGCGTATTTGAAACTTTGCTAATTAATGACGGCCAGGTTTATGCCCTGGATCGACATTTAGCTCGTCTAGCTAGGTCTGCAGCTGGCTTGGGAATTACTGGACCTAACGCAAAAGTGATTTCGGCGGCTATTTCAGAAGTGCTTGCAGCAAATCCGAAACTGGATTTTGGACGACTGCGCGTGACTGTCACAAGTGGAGCCGGACCATTAGGTTCAGATCGAAGTGCCACTGAACCAACTTTGGTGATTTCGATTTCGGAACAAGCCATCTGGCCAGACAGCACGACGACTTTGTTAGTGCCTTGGACCCGAAATGAAAACTCTCCGTTAGCAGGATTGAAAACCACTTCGTACGCAGAAAATGTTTACGCGCTTGATGCAGCAAAGAAGCGCGGTTTCTCGGAAGCAATTTTTTGCGATACATCGGGTCGACTTTGCGAGGGAACTGGCTCGAACATATTTTTAGTGAAAAACGATGAAGTCATCACGCCTTCAGAAGCAAGTGGCTTACTGCGAGGGATAACTCGCGACCTCGTCATTGAGTTTGCACAAGGCGCAGGATTTACCGTGATCGAGCGGGACGTAGATCCAAGCGAATTGTGGAACGCTGACGAAGTGTTCATAACCTCTTCGACTAGAGACGTCCATCCGGTTTCGGAAATAGCAAAGCTAGATCAGGCTGGAAATGTGGTCGACCGACGCGAGATTCCTTCAGGATTAATCACCCAAAAACTGGGTACCATCTTCAAGTCCCAACGAGCCGAAAACTTGAATCCATGAGCACCGACAAGAACAGCACCAAAGATCGAAAGTCGATTAGTGATCGTCTGTACGGAAATTACATGGGCAGACGAAATGCGGCACGCACCAATCGTGCGCTAGATGCCACTTGGCGAGGAATCATTTTGGTCGTGGGTTTAACCATGGTTGGACTTGGTCTTTTCTTCTTGCTGTTCCCTGGACCTGGTTGGGCCGTGATCATTATTGGATTGATCGTCTTGGCTACCGAGTACGCCTGGGCGCAGCGAATCTTGAATCCAGTGCGTGAATTTTCTTCGCGGCTTGCTCGACTGGTTATCAGCCAGGAGTATCGTGCCAAGCGAAGTAACGTCATTTTGATAATCACATTCGTCGTGGTTGCCATCGCTTATGCATACTGGGCCAAATGGGGCGCAACTATGCAAGGGTTCGAGCCGATCTTGGTCCCTATCGAGAACCTATTCAATTTAGAAATTTAGCTTTACTAGAGACTCTCGCTGTCGCCGAAATATATGGTCATTTGCCTCAACTCCCGTAGACTTTAAGGGTTACCACTCGTAAAGGAATCCTTCGTGTCACATGTGCTTGTCGGGCCAGATCGCATCTCTACCGAGATCGAGTCAGGTGCCTGCGCGTATGACGTCGTGGGGGATAAAGCTCGCCAAGTTGTCGTAGCGCGAGTAAACGGTGAAATTGTTGACTTAAGCCATGTTCTACAAGATGGCGACTCGGTTGAGCCGATTCTGATCAGCGATCCAGAAGGTCTTTCAGTTCTGCGTCACAGCGTTGCTCACATCGTTGCGCAGGCCACTCAGGCTGTTTTTGATGATGTAAAACTTGGTATCGGTCCACCTATCAAAGATGGCTTCTTCTACGACTTTGGTACCACTCGCACTTTCACTCCTGATGATTTAGTAACCATTGAAAAGAAATGCGTTGAAATCATTAATTCAGGCCAGAAGTTTTCACGCCGAGTAACAAATCGTGATGCTGCTCGATCTGAACTCAGTAACGAACCTTTCAAGATTCGGTTATTGGGTGCTGATGAAGACGCCACCGTTATGTCTGAGGACGTCATGGAAGTTGGCGGCGGCGAATTAACAATTTACGACAACATTGATTTACGCAGTGGGGAACTGCGTTGGTGCGACCTTTGTCGTGGTCCACATGTTCCAGACACTAGGTACATTGACGCTCGCGCGATCAAGTTGATGCGTACCTCGGCTGCTTATTGGCTAGGTGACCAAAAGAACGAGTCAATGCAGCGCGTTTATGGAACTGCTTGGCCAACTAAAGATGGTCTGAAGCAGTACTTAAACATGTTGGAAGAAGCTGAGAAGCGTGATCATCGTCGTCTTGGCGTAGATCTTGACTTGTTCTCATTCCCAGATGAAATTGGATCTGGCCTTGCAGTTTTCCATCCAAAGGGTGGCATCATTCGCCGACAGATGGAAGATTACTCACGCATCCGTCACGAGAATGCCGGATACCAATTTGTTTACACACCACACATCACTAAGGGTGCGCTGTTTGAACAATCCGGTCACTTGGATTGGTATCGCGAAGGCATGTTCCCAGCGATGCATCTTGATGAAGAACTTCATGAAGATGGAACAGTTAAGCGTCAGGGCCAGGACTACTACCTGAAGCCAATGAACTGCCCGTTCCATAACTTGATTTACAAGTCACGTGGACGTTCTTATCGCGAGTTGCCACTTCGACTTTTTGAATTCGGTTCGGTTTACCGTTATGAACGTTCCGGAGTGATCCATGGATTGACGCGCGTTCGCGGCATGACTCAGGATGATGCTCATATCTACTGCACACCTGAACAAATGGGTGGCGAACTGCAAAATCTTTTAGGTTTCGTTTTGGATCTACTTCGGGATTATGGGCTTGATGATTTCTATCTAGAGCTTTCAACTCGAAATCCAGAAAAATCAATTGGTACCGAAGCCGAATGGGAGCAAGCAACGGCGGCACTTGCTGAAGCAGCGCAAAAGTCTGGCCTTGAACTAGTTCCTGATCCTGGTGGCGCAGCGTTCTATGGTCCAAAGATTTCAGTTCAGGCACGCGACGCAATTGGTCGAACTTGGCAGATGTCCACAATTCAAGTTGACTTCCAATTGCCGCAGCGATTCGAACTTGAATACCAGGCATCAGATGGCACTCGTAGTCGTCCAATCATGATTCACCGTGCGCTATTCGGATCGATCGAACGCTTCTTTGGTGTATTGCTTGAGCACTATGCGGGCGCTTTCCCTCCATGGCTAGCTCCAGTTCAAGTAGTTGGAATTCCAATTGCTGGTGCACACGTTGATTACCTCGAAGACGTTGCAGCTCAATTACGTGCTGCAGGCATTCGGGTTGAAGTTGATGGCTCTGATGAGCGTATGCAAAAAAAGATTAGAACTGCGCAGACTCAAAAGGTTCCATTCATGCTGATTGCTGGCGACGAAGATATCTCAGCTGGTGCAGTTTCGTTCCGTTATCGCGATGGAACCCAAGAAAATGGTGTTCCTGTAGCAGATGCGATTGCAAAGATCGTCGAGATCGTTACCTCACGCGTTCAAATCTGAGATCTAGATGTCAACTGATCCGCGCGGTCCACATGCTTGGGATCGATTATGGGCGCCACATCGCAAAGAGTACTTAGCCGATGAAGCTGGAAACTTCGATGCCGACTCCTGTCCATTTTGTATTGCTCAAAGTGTTTCGGATTCTGAAGGACTCGTAGTCGTTCGAAGAAATGCCACATTTGTCGTAATGAACAAGTACCCATACAACAGTGGTCACTTATTGGTTTGCACTAATCGACATGTCCCGCTTTACGACGAGTTGACGCCAGAAGAAGTAACTGAGATTGGCGAACTAACAGCGCAAGCCATGAGAACGCTTCGAACGGTTTCAAATGCCGCAGGCTTCAACATTGGCTTGAACCAAGGAAACGTTGCAGGCGCAGGTGTAGCCGACCACATCCATCAGCACATCGTTCCGCGCTGGGCTGGAGACATAAACTTCATGCCAATCGTTGGTGGCACAAAAGTTTTGCCTGAACTAATTGAACAAACGCGCTTACTTCTCTCAGAAAACTGGAGCGACTAGTACTGCGTTAGATTCCGCAGCAGCAATAGTGCTACCTGCAGTTAAATTCTTGGCAATCAATGCAACTTGATTTGATTCAACAATGTTGATTGAAATTTCAGGCGCAGACTTTTCAAATAGTGCAACGTCATCACTTGGACCCCACATGCGGGCAAAATCCTCGGTGATCGAGATACCAACGCGTTCGTTGGCTTCGAATGCCTCACAAGCCTGATCAGACACAGTTAGCACCGGCACCCAAACCGGGTCAAGAATCGAAATCCAATTGCTGAATGTGCTGACGCCCACACCATCATCAACGGGGGTAATAGTCACTACGTCCGGGTGTGACCAGGCTGCTTCAAGTTTTGTCACGCTGATCGGTAATCCAGACTGATGATTCTCGAGCGTTAAGTCATCAAGACCTAGGTATGCCAACTGGTCAAAAAGATCTTCACGCGCCGAACTGGTAATTGCGATGTGCTCAGGATCGGCAGCCTTGGTAACCCACGAGCCATCAATCAGGGCATGAATCTCGCTAGTAAGAATGTCGTAAACGCCAGTTAATGAGAGTTCGTCATCTGCATCAATTGGTAAATACCTGACTAACAAGTCGGGCTCGAGAACTCGACTAGCAATGGCACAGAGTTCGTCGAAGTCCGCGCGGCCATTAACTACATTGAAAGCTAAAATGTGACGCGGCAAAGTTTCATCTTTGGCAGCATTCCAAAACTCAACAATCTTTGGATCTACGCCAGCGGCACCGTCAAGTGAAGCAACAAATGCATCCGAGGAATTTAAAATTCTTTGATCAGCTTGAGAGGGACGATGCACGATAGCAACCACATTTGGAAAGTTTGGGAACGTTGCAAATGGTGAGCTTGGGTTTTGCGGATTTGCGCCCATGTTGGCATAAACCTGCGCTAGGTCTGAGGTTTCCGAGGTGATCACGTAGATCATTACGTGCGGATGCCCAGAAGGCGCCACTTGACTCGGTAACATCGTCATATCCCTACAAACAGTAGCGGCGAATTGGCATCAGAGGTATTTATCGTGCTTGATAACGCAAATGCGCGTCGCTCAGTAGCGCGATTTGTTGACCCGGTTGCCAGGCTTTTGTTGAAGCTAAAAGTTACGCCTGATGGGATTACTTGGTTTGGCTGTGGGATCACAGTTCTAATCTCGATTGCATTCCTAGCGCAGGGCGAATTCCTAATTGGCGCAGTGTTGTTTGGTGCGTTCAGTTTGATCGACCTACTCGATGGAACCATGGCCCGAATGTCGGGCACGGCTGGACCGTGGGGTGCATTTCTAGATTCCACGCTAGATCGAATTTCAGATGCAGCAGTAATTTGTGCGCTGATCTATTTCTATGTGAATACAGACGGCGAAAATAGTCAGCTAGCCGTTGTGGCTGGTGTCATTTCACTTGTAATGAGTCTTATGACTTCATATGCAAGAGCTAAAGCTGAATCGCTCGATGCAAAATGTACGGTCGGGATTGCAGAGCGAGCCGAACGTAATCTAATTGTTTGGATTGCACTACTGATTTCCGGATTGTTCACAGACGTCATGCCTTATGCGCTGACCCTACTCGCCGCTGTCTCAACAATCACAGTTATTCAGCGCATGTTATTTGTGCGTAAGCAATTGGTGAATCAAGCTTGAAGTCTCGAATAGTTGATCTGGGTTATTGGCTCGGCTGGAATGCGCTTTGGGTTATGCCTTCAAGATGGGCTTACTACTTGTTTGATCAGGTCGCAAAAATAGTTTGGCGCAAGGAGACGCAATCAATTAAACAACTTGAACTGAATCTGTCCAGGGTGCTCGAGTGCAGTCCCGATGATCCTCGGATTCGTCCATTGAGTCTGCAAGCCATGCAAAGTTACATGCGTTATTACTGTGAAACTTTTATATTGCCTCGATGGTCGGATGAACAGTTGATCGGAAAAGTGCGAACTGAAAATTCAGAGCAAGTGCTTAATGCATTGAAGTCTGGGGGAGCAGTTCTGACTTTGCCTCACCTAGCTAACTGGGACTGGGCCGGAGCATGGGCAGCACGGCACTTTGGTTCACTTTGCACAGTTGCCGAACGACTTCGCCCAGAAGGCGTGTTCCAAAAGTTTATGAAGGCACGTGAGTCACGCGGAATAACTTTGATGCCACTTACTGGAGATGGCGGCACTTACGAATTTCTTCGCGAGCATGTTAACCAAGGGCGCCTAGTTGCATTGCTTGGTGATCGCGATGTTGCAAAGAGTGGAATGGGAGTCGAGTTCTTTGGACATCGCACACCGTTACCTATCGGTGCTGCGCTACTTGCGCTTGATACTGGACGACCACTATTTACCTGCGCACCTTGGTATGACGGCGACGAGCTAGTTATCTCATTTGATTCCGAGATCGTTTTTGATCGAAGTCCAGTGCAAGGCAGAGATCGACTGCGACGAGCACAAGAAGTAACAAAACTTGTCGCGGCTAACTTTGAGCAACACATCCGAAGTCATCCAGAAAATTGGCATCAGTTACAACCAGTTTGGCCAGACTTAGTCGCATCGGATGTGACCTCATGAGAATTGGAATTGTCTGCCCATATTCCTGGGACATCCCAGGCGGAGTTAGTGCGCATGTTGCGGACTTGGCTGAGGCTTTGATCCGAATGGGGCATCACGTTAGCGTGCTAGCGCCGGCTGAGTTCGATGAACTACTCCCTGATTACGTAGTTTCAACGGGTAAGCCAAGGGCTGTTAAGTACAACGGATCAGTTGCGAGATTAAGTTTCGGTCCAATTGCTGCCCGAAAGGTATCTAAGTGGATTGAAGAAGGTGAGTTCGATGTACTTCACGTGCACGAACCACTTGCCCCGAGTCTTTCAGTCTTAGCCTGTTGGGCTGCCAAGGGTCCAATCGTTGCGACGTGGCATTCGTCTATGGACAAATCACGCATGATGTTGACGCTTTCGAAATTGGCGCAAACTGCGATGGAAAAAGTTTCTGCTCGAATTGCAGTTAGCGAAGCTGCGCGCGCAACTTTGATTAGACACGTTGGTGGAGATGCAGTCGTTATTCCAAACGGAGTTGATGTCTCTGCGTTCACAAATGCCAAACCGATGTTCGGCTGGCCAGGCGCGAATCAATCGATTGTTTTTCTTGGACGAGGGGATGAACCGCGCAAAGGTTTATCTGTTCTAGTTGAGGCTTATCCAGAAATTCGACGCAACCATCCAAACGTTCGCTTATTGATTGCGGGTCCAGGAGAGCCGGCTGACACGCTAAAGTCACTATCCCGCGAAGATCGAGCAAGTGTCACAGTGCTTGGCATGGTCGCGCCGCAAGACAAGTCGAGCGTGTTGGCTTCAGGAACGGTTTACGTTGCGCCTAACACGGGTGGCGAGTCCTTCGGAATTGTTTTGCTTGAAGCGATGGCAAGCGGAACTCCGGTAGTCGCAAGTGACCTGGAAGCTTTCGTCCGCGTGCTTGATAATGGCCGCGCGGGAGTTGCTTTTGAAAACGAAAATTCAACAGACCTAGCAAAGGTAGTTTCTGATTTGCTTTCTGATCCGGCGCGACGAGCCGAGTTGACTGAACAAGGAAGATTACGTGCGGCAGAGTTTGATTGGTCAGTAGTTGCCAACCGAATTGTTGATGTTTATGAATCTATTCGAGTTCCTGGCGTCACTGTCGAACCAGATCTTGCTGGACAAATGATTGGTCGTCTCGGACGAGGTCGAATTACCCCTGAGATGCGGAGTGACTAATGAATAGTCAATCAATTTTTCTGATAGCTGCGATTGCACTTGCAGTTTGGTATTTGTCGCATCAAGCCGGACGACTGGATCGGCTGCATCACCGAATTGAAGTAACTGAACTTGCGCTACATGGTCAGTTAGTTCGTCGTGGGGGGATTGTGGCTGAACTGGCAGCTGTGCCAGGAATTGATCCAGCTCTTTCTGTGCTTTGGGGTCAGGCTGCGCACGAAGCACTAATTCTGCAAGAGGTGGCTTCGCCTGAGCGGACTCAAGTAGAGGATGAATTAACCAGCATCCTGGTTATGACCTTGGATGAGCCCGAAGAAGTCAACGAAATCCGAAGCAACGCGCATGCCTCGGTACTGCTAGATGAGCTGGCGCAAGTATGTGACCGCATCAAAATGAGCCAACAATTCCACACGGATGCAGTGCGAGATTGCCTTGAAATCCGCGAACAATTCTTGGTACGGATTTTCCGACTGGCAGGGCGAGCTAAGCCTCCAGTGCCGGTCGATTTGGATGTCCAGATTCCGCCGGCCTTAGCCAACTAGCAAATTGGCCGCGGCTCGCTAGACTTGGGGAAACCTAAGAAACCCCAAGAGGATCAAAAATGGCAACGGATGCAGCAAGCACAGGTGTTACTGGCACAACCCGCGTTAAGCGTGGAATGGCCGACATGCTTAAAGGTGGCGTCATCATGGACGTCGTTAACGTAGAGCAAGCCAAGATTGCTGAAGACGCTGGCGCAATTGCTGTTATGGCACTTGAGCGCGTACCTGCAGACATCCGCGCCCAGGGTGGCGTGGCTCGTATGTCAGATCCAACAATGATCGATGAAATCATCAACGCAGTTTCAATCCCAGTTATGGCAAAAGCTCGCATTGGTCATTTTGTTGAAGCTCAGGTTATTCAAAGTCTTGGTGTTGACTACATCGATGAATCTGAAGTTTTAACTCCTGCTGACTACATCAATCACATCGACAAGTGGGCATTCACTGTTCCTTTCGTTTGTGGCGCAACAAATCTTGGCGAAGCTCTTCGTCGCATCAACGAAGGTGCAGCAATGATTCGCTCTAAGGGCGAAGCAGGAACTGGCGACGTATCAAATGCAACTGGTCACATCCGCACAATCAAGGGCGAGATTCGCCGACTATCTTCCATGAGCAAAGACGAACTTTATGTTGCCGCTAAGGAACTTCAGGCACCATACGAATTAGTTTGCGAAGTAGCAGAGAAGGGTGCGCTTCCAGTTGTACTTTTCACAGCGGGTGGAATTGCAACTCCTGCTGATGCAGCAATGATGATGCAGCTTGGCGCAGACGGCGTATTCGTTGGTTCCGGTATCTTCAAGTCCGGTGATCCAGTGAAGCGTGCGAACGCAATCGTTCAGGCAACACTTCACTTTGATAACCCAGACGAAATCGCAAAGGCATCACGCGGCTTAGGTGAAGCAATGGTTGGAATCAACGTTGCTGACATTCCTGTGCCACATCGCCTGGCTGAGCGCGGCTGGTAGTTGCCATGTCCCCAGTAATTGGGGTTCTCGCAATCCAAGGTGACGTGCGGGAACATGCACGTTGTCTAGAGCAGTTAGATGTAGACGTACGTCTAGTAAAAACTGCTGAACAATTAAAAGGTATTGCTGGGTTAGTTATTCCTGGTGGGGAATCAACAACCATGAGCATACTGGCTGTTAAAAACAATTTGTTCGGCCCGCTTCGTGAATTACGTACTCAAATTCCGATGTATGGATCCTGCGCAGGGCTAATTATGTTGGCTGATTCAATTTCCGATGGGCGAGCCGATCAAGAAACTATAGGTGGCTTGAACATCACGGCCAAGCGAAATGCCTTTGGTCGACAAGTTGATTCGTTCGAGATTGATTTACACATTCCTGCCATTGGAGAGCCGGATTATCACGCGGTTTTTATTCGCGCACCGCTCGTTGAAGCAGCAAGCTCTGCAGTTGAGGTACTGGCTGCAATTCCTGCAGATAAATCCTTAACGGGTACGGATCAAGTTGTTGCTGTAAGGCAAGATAATCTCATGGCAACTTCGTTCCATCCTGAGATTACTTCCGACTTAAGAATTCACAAATATTTCGTAGACATGGTGAGGTCAGCATGAGTGGACATTCCAAATGGGCAACTACTAAGCACAAAAAAGCAGTAATTGATTCACGTCGCGGCAAATTGTTTGCGAAGTTAATCAAGAACATCGAAGTTGCTGCCCGCGTAGGTGGCGGCGACCCTGCTGCCAACCCAACTCTTTACGATGCAATTACTAAGGCCAAGAAGAGCTCAGTCCCTAACGACAACATCGATCGCGCCGTTAAGCGCGGATCGGGAGTTGAAGCCGGTGGCGCTGATTACCAGACCATCATGTACGAAGGTTACGGACCTAATGGCGTAGCGCTCTTAATTGAATGTTTGTCAGACAATCGAAATCGTGCAGCTTCCGATACTCGTGTCGCTGTCACTCGCAACGGTGGAAACATGGCCGATCCTGGCTCGGTTTCTTACATGTTTGAGCGCAAAGGTGTCGTTATGGTGCCAGAAGGTGCCTCAACTGAAGAACAGATCATGGATGCTGTTTTGGATGCCGGTGCTGAGGAAGTTAATGATCACGGTGGCAGCATCGAGATCATTAGCGACTCAAAGGACGTAGTAGCTGTTCGTCAGGCGTTACAGGCAGCGGGCATTGATTACGAATCCGCAGAATCAACCTTTGTGCCGAACATGACGGTTCCGGTGGATGCGGATACAGCCCGTAAGGTCTTTGCGTTGATCGAAGCCCTAGAAGACGTCGACGACGTCCAGAACGTGTTTACGAATATCGACATTTCAGATGAAGTTCTAGCTGAACTTTCTGATTAATTCGAGGGCTTTTTCTCGAAAAGATCACTGATTTATTCGGCTTTGAGAACTTTTTGCCATTCACACAGGCCACAAATCCTGCACTTTTGACGCTTTATGGCATAGGCTTTCGAACAGATGTTCGGAGGATAAATGCGGATTTTGGGGATAGACCCAGGTTTAACGCGCTGTGGCGTTGGGATTGTTGATCTCAACGTAAACCGCCGAGCATCCTTTGTTGCAGTTCATGTAATTCGAACCCCAAGTACAAATGAATTACCGGCAAGGCTCTTTGAATTAGAGGCCGGACTAAATGAATTGTTCGAGACTTACCAGCCTGATGCGGTGGCAATTGAGCGCGTGTTTAGTCAGCACAACGTGCGGACTGCAATGGGCACCGCACAAGCAAGTGCTGTTGCAATGCTGATTGCCGCTCGTAATCAATTAAATGTTGCTATGTACACACCAACTGAAGTGAAAGCAGCAGTAACTGGATATGGTCGGGCTGACAAAGCTCAAATAACTTCAATGGTGACTCGCTTACTTAACTTGGCTGAACCGCCAAAACCAGCAGATGCTGCTGACGCACTCGCCTTAGCTTTATGTCACGCCTGGAAGGGTCAAGGCAAGAGTCGCATTGCAGAACACATAGCAAAACAAGCAGTGGTGAGTGTCTGATGATTTCTTCGTTACGCGGTCCAGTCTTAGAGATCCGATTAGATTCGTTGGTCATAGGTGTTGGTGGCGTAGGCATGACAGTTATGTGCTCGCCAGACACAATTTCCCAAGCCCGAATCGATCAAGAGATTACTCTTTTCACATCTTTGATTGTCAGGGAAGATTCATTAACTTTGTTTGGCTTTGCCAATTCAGAAAATCGCGAAATGTTTGAAGTAGTTCAGGGTGTATCCGGCTTTGGTCCAAAGCTTGCGTTCACAATTCTTTCGTCCCTGCCTGCTGATGAACTACGAACTGCAATCGGAAATGAAGATGTTGCACGGTTAAAGCAAACTCCTGGTGTTGGCGCAAAGGGTGCTCAACGACTCGTTCTTGAACTTAAGGATCGGATCGGAACTCCAACTTCGGGAGCCAAGCGAAGCGCAAGCAAAGAAGCACAATGGCAGATTCAAGTTGAGCAAGGTTTACTTGGTCTTGGCTGGTCGCCACGTGATGCCCAGCGCGCAATAAGTGCCGTGATCGAAGAAGGCGTGACTGATTCACAAGCTACCCCTGAATTGCTACGACGGGCCTTGCAGATTCTGGCCGGCGCATGAGTGATCGCATGGTGAATCCTGAGTTGTCTACGGAAGAGCGAGTGGCAGATGCCGCGCTGCGTCCAACTTCATTAAACGAATTTGTCGGACAAAAGCGAGTTAAAGATCAACTCCACCTTGTACTCAGTGCCGCAAAGCAACGAAATGCCAGCGCTGATCACATTCTGCTTTCAGGCCCACCGGGACTTGGTAAAACAACTCTGGCGATGATTATTGCTGCTGAAGTTGGAGCGCCACTTCGCATTACAAGTGGACCAACGATTCAGCATGCAGGGGACTTGGCAAGCATTCTCTCTAGTTTGGTTCCTGGTGAAGTTTTATTCCTAGATGAAATACATCGCATGTCACGCGCTGCCGAAGAGATGATGTATTTGGCAATGGAGGATTTCCGCGTTGATGTCATGGTTGGTAAAGGACCGGGTGCAACTTCGATCCCACTCGAACTGCCGCCATTTACTTTGGTGGGCGCAACAACGAGAGCTGGAATGTTGCCAGCTCCATTGCGAGATCGATTTGGCTTCACAGCGCATCTGGATTACTACGAGCCAATTGAACTTGAATCAATTGTGCTTCGATCAGCAAAACAACTTGGAATTACAATTGACTCAGAATCAGCCAGTGAATTAAGTCGCAGATCTCGCGGAACTCCGCGAATTGCGAATCGCCTTTTACGTAGATCCAGAGATTACGCGCAAGTTCATCATGATGGCGACTTGAATTTGGCTCGCACTCAAGCAGCACTTGAACTGTACGAAGTAGATGACTTGGGACTAGATCGACTTGACCGAGCGGTTCTCATGGCACTGATCGATAAGTTCAACGGTGGCCCTGTTGGACTTTCTACTTTGGCATTAGCGGTAGGCGAGGAGCCAGAAACTGTCGACACCGTTTGTGAACCATTCTTGGTTAGAGAAGGATTCATAACCCGCACACCTAGAGGTCGGGTTGCCACACCAGCAGCCTGGACTGCTCTTGGCAGAAAAGCCCCTAAACTGCCCAATCAGCTTCCACTAGAAGACTGATAGGCGGGCGCTTGGGCATTGGTTTTGCCCACTAAACTTAGGGAACAATGCGTTTTGACGTGTTCCAATAGTTTTTCCTAACCGAAAAGGCTTAATACGTGGCTAAGCACTACCGTCCTGGTCGATCTTTATTGATCTTCACCATTGGCATGATCGGCCTTTTAGTTTGGTCATTCCTACCTGGTGAGAGCAACACTCCAAAACTTGGTCTTGACCTTCGCGGTGGAACTCAAGTGATTCTGTCTCCTTCGGTGGCAGATGGCGAGACGCTTACGCAAGACCAGCTAAATCAGACTGTTTCCATCATTCGTCAACGCGTTGATGGCTTCGGTGTTGCTGAATCCGAAGTAACTATTCAGGGAACTGGCAACGGCGCCAAGATCATTGTCACAATTCCTGGCGAAACCAGTCGAACTGTTGTTGATCAATTAAAGACAACCGCGCAATTGAACTTCCGTCCGGTTTTGGCAATTGACTTTGGATCACCGCAGCCAAGTGCATCGCCAACACCAAGTGCAAGCGATTCAGCCAGTCCTGGTGCTACGCCTTCAGCTAGTGCCTCGGCAAGTGCAAAACCAGAGCCAAGTCCAACACCTAGTGTTTCTGTTGCGCCGGTACTCTTGGTACCACCAATTCAGTCACCAGATGGATCTGGAGATTTTGCAGATAGATTCGCAGCTTTGAATTGTGCTGAGTCAGAAATTCTTAACGGTTCTACCGATGATCCAGCCCAGTACTTAATTAGCTGTGAGAAAGACGCGTCAGTTAAGTACGCGTTAGCCCCAGCTGACTTAGTTGGTACGGACATTGAAAGTGCAACTGCCGGTCTACCTCAAAACGGTGGCGGTGGCTGGCAAGTTGACCTTCAGATGACAACTGAAGGTGCAAAGAAGTTTGCAGACTCAACAACAAAACTTTCGGCTCTTGAATCACCAAATGATCAGTTCGCAATTGTGCTTGATGGCGTTGTCATCAGTGCACCATCGGTGAACGAAGCAATTCTTGGTGGTTCGGCCGTTATCTCTGGATCATTTACTGCAGATGAAGCGCGCGCACTTGCTCAGGTTTTGAAGTACGGCGCACTTCCAGTTGGTCTTGAAGTCGATGAAGTTCAGCAGATCTCACCAACTCTCGGTAACGATCAACTACAAGCTGGTCTTATCGCTGGTGGCTTTGGTTTACTACTTGTGATCATTTACCTCCTGCTTTACTACCGTGCGTTAGGCGTAATCGCAGTTGTTAGTTTGGTTGCCGCTGCATTAATGACTTACCTAGTGTTCGTAATCCTTGGCCGTGGCATTGGATTTACCCTCACGCTCTCTGGCGTAGCCGGTGCAATTGTTGCAATTGGTATTACTGCAGACTCATTCATCATTTACTTCGAGCGAATTAGAGATGAAATTCGTGAAGGTAAGCGCCTGCGAGTTGCAATCGATCAAGGCTGGACCCGTGCCCGCCGCACAATCCTTGCCGCAGATTTTGTTTCGCTTTTGAGTGCTGGAATTCTTTACTACCTATCCGTAGGTAGCGTTCGAGGATTCGCATTTACTCTTGGTCTGATCACTTTTGTGGACATCGCTGTAGCGTTCATGTTTACCCGCTCACTAGTTACCAAGCTTGGAAATTCGAAGTGGATGAATGCAGGTTCTGCCTGGACTGGAGTTTCACCAACCAGACTTGGGGTTAAAGCTTCAACATCGGAGGTTAACTAATGGCTAGTTTGAGTGAACTAGGAAATAGCCTTTACCGTGGCGATGTTTCGTACAACATTGTTGGTCGCCGTAAAGCTTGGTATTTGATCTCTGCAATTTTGGTTGTGTTGTCACTAGCAACACTTGGGGTTCGTGGCTTGAACCTTGGTATTGAATTTATGGGTGGCGCAGAATTTTCAGTTCCACTCACAGTAGCTAGCGATGAATCCGTGTCACAGGCACGTGAAACTGTTTTGGCAGCAGGTGAGACGCCATCCACGGTAACCATCATCGGTGGCGACACAATTCGCATTCAAACTCCTGCACTTTCAACTGAGGCATCTAATGCCCTTAGTGCCGCTTTAGCGGATTCATTTGCAGTCGATGAAGCCAATATTAAGGTTCAGTTAGTTGGACCAAGTTGGGGCGATGAAGTAACGCAGAACGCGCTTCGCGCTCTATTGGTCTTCTTGGTGCTAGTAGCAATCTTCTTGTCTATCTACTTCGAGTGGCACATGGCGGTCGCTGCATTGGCGGCGTTGGCACACGACGTTTTGATCACCGTCGGTATTTACGCACTTAGTGGTTTCGAAGTGACTCCAGCTAGCGTCATCGGCTTCTTGACGATTTTGGGTTATTCGCTCTATGACACCGTTGTGGTATTCGACAAGGTTAAAGAAAATACCCACGGCATTCATGGTGGTTCCCGAACCACATATAGCGAAGCTGCGAACTTGGCGCTTAACCAAACTTTGGTTAGAAGTATCAACACTTCGGTAGTTGCTTTGTTGCCAGTGCTTTCGATTTTGATTGTGGGGGTAACGCTTCTTGGCGCTGGAACTCTAAACGACCTAGCGCTGGCACTGTTTGTTGGCATGTTGGTGGGTACTTACTCGTCGATCTTCGTTGCAACACCATTCTTGTGTCAGATGAAGGAACGTACGGCTGAAAACATTGCATTAGCCAAGCGCGTACATGCTAAGCGCAAAAATGGCGACTCAGCAGAGGTCAAGCAGGTTGTGGCTGTTGGCGCACCAATCGTTGCCTCGGCAGGTCCAAGACAACAACGCGTAAAGAAGACCCGTTCCCGTAGAACTGGTAAGTAGTTCATCATGGATCGTGCTGGAGTTACTGCGTTAATTGCAGAGATTCCGGATTACCCATTGCCCGGCGTGATCTTTAAGGATGTAACTCCAATTTCGGCCGACGCCGACGCGGCACATTGGGTTAACAGTGAAATCGCAAGTCGTTTCGCCGATGCTGGGATCACCAAGATTGTTGGTGTTGAAGCTCGGGGATTCATCTTGGGCGCATCACTAGCGGCTCAAATGCATTTGGGGTTTGTTCCTATACGCAAGAGCGGCAAGTTGCCTCGCGCAACCTATCGAGCTGAGTATGAACTCGAATACGGAGCAGATTCAATTGAGATTCACCAGGACGCACTTTCTAAGAGCGACCGAGTCTTGATTGTTGACGATGTTCTAGCAACTGGTGGAACGGCATGTGCTGCAATCGATTTGATCGAAGAGTGTGGGGCACAAGTACTCGGTATCGCAGTCTTGCTTGATTTAGCATTCCTTGGTGGCAGTGCCAAAGTTCAAAGTCGCGACGCGAGAATTGACGTCTTCGCAGTCCTTTAAATTTCGAAATAGACTGTAGGAAAAGGAGGCGACCATGACGGCAGAGTTATCAGTTGCCTTGCCTGTTGCCCTCGCTGAACGTTTTCCGCAAGGTCTAGAGACACCTATCCCAGACCAGTTGCAAGAAGTCATCGACATTTTGCTTAAGTTTCATCCAGGTAGCGATGAAAAAGAGATCATTAGGGCATATCAAACGGCTGATTACCTGCACCGGGCTCAGAACCGTAAGTCTGGTGAGAAGTACATAACCCACCCGATTGCCGTGGCTGGAATGTTGGCCGATCTGGGTATGACTTCACCAACAATCATTGCAGCGCTTCTGCATGACACAGTTGAAGATACTGAATACGACTTAGAACATTTACGCAGTGACTTTGGCGATGAAGTTGCAGGACTTGTTGATGGCGTTACCAAGTTAGACAAAGTTAAGTACGGACAAGCCTCAGCATCTGAAACGGTTCGCAAAATGGTGGTCGCGATGGCCAGAGACATTCGAGTGCTTGTTATCAAGCTCGTAGATCGCCAACACAACATGCGCACTCTTTCTTATCTGTCTGTAGAAAAACAAGAACAGAAGGCTCGTGAAACTTTAGAAATTTATGCGCCGCTAGCGCACCGACTTGGAATGAACTCAGTTAAGTGGGAACTTGAAGACTTAGCTTTTGCTTCCCTCTACCCAAAAATGAGTGACGAGATTGCTCGATTGGTTTCGCAACGTGCGCCTGCCCGCGACGAAAGCCTAAGCACGATCGTTGATTACGTTGATGCTGATCTACTTGAAAATAACGTCAAAGCCACAGTCAGCGGTCGACCAAAACACTTCTACAGCATTTACCAAAAAATGATTGTTAGAGGCAGAGACTTTGATGACATCTACGACCTGATTGGCGTAAGAATTCTGGTTGATAGTGTTCAAGATTGTTACGCAACACTAGGCATCATTCACAACCGTTGGAATCCGGTCCCAGGTCGATTCAAGGACTACATCGCGATGCCAAAGTTCACGATGTATCAATCGCTACACACCACAGTCATTGGTCCAAATGGAAAGCCCGTTGAGTTCCAAATCCGAACCCATGAAATGCATCGCGCGGCCGAATATGGCGTGGCTTCACACTGGCGCTACAAGCAAGACAAAGTTGCCGGCAAAGATGGTCCAGATGACCTTGGTTGGGTGCGTCAACTTTTGGATTGGCAGCGCGAAACGTCAGATCCAGGGGAGTTCCTTGACTCGCTGCGAGATGACTTAGGCGCTGCTGAAGTTTACGTATTTACGCCAAAGGGCGAGGTGCTGGCCTTGCCCGCCGGTAGTACACCAATTGACTTTGCCTACAGCGTTCACACTGAGGTCGGCAATAGATGCGTGGGTTCCAGAATCAATGGCAAGTTGGCTCCGCTTGATACCAAGTTGGCCAATGGTGACAACGTAGAAATCATTACAAACAAATCAGATTCCGCAGGGCCATCTCGCGATTGGATAAACATAGTCGCCAGTGCTCGCGCTAAATCCAAGATCAAGGCATGGTTCTCAAAAGAACGTCGCGAAGAAGCCATCGAGACCGGCAAAGAAGCAATCGTTCGAGCCATGAAGAAGAGCGGTGTTCCGCTTCGCCTACTAACGAACAGCATGCTGAATACCCTCGCACTCGAATCTAATTACGCAGATGTCAGTGCACTTTATGCAGCTGTTGGCGAAGGTCATCTTGGTGCACAAACCGTTGTGACCAGGTTGACCGCATCTCTGGGTGGAGATGAAGGCCTAATTGAAGACGCATCCGAGCAAGTTTTACCAAGTCGGGTTGCGCATCGCCGCGATGCAAAGCCAGATCCAGGTATCACAGTAATTGGAGCCGATGACACTTGGGTTAAATTGTCGCGATGCTGCACTCCAGTTCCTGGCGACGAGGTGCTTGGTTTCGTGACTCGAGGTTCTGGAATCTCAGTGCACCGAACTGATTGTGTTAACGCCGATGATCTACGAACTCAGCCTGAGCGACTTGTTGAAGTTGCCTGGACACCAGGTAAGAGCAGTATCTTCTTAGTGAACATTCAAGTCGAGGCATTAGATCGTGCTCGACTGCTTTCGGATGTAACTCGAGCTTTGTCCGATCAACATGTAAACATTTTGAATGCTTCGGTTACGACAACCAAGGATCGCGTAGCAATCTCTCGTTTTACATTCGAGATGGGCGATCCGTCACACTTGAATCAAGTGTTGCGAGCCGTAAAGGGAATCGATGGCGTCTATGACGTTTATCGAGTTTGAAAATTAACCTAAAGTTGCTGCGCCAGAACGTGCGGCTTCAAGCAGACTTTGTGCCTGTGCGATCTGAGCTTCAAACTTAGAAACATCACTCGCTTTGCCAGCGGCTTCAGCTGCAGCTTTTTGCTTTTCTAGTTTTGCAATGCTTGCTTCAAATGAGCTAACAAGGGAGTTCGCACGATCGACAACTTCTGGCTTTGAACGATGCCATTGTTCTTCTTGAACCTTACGAATCGCATCTTCAACGGCCTTTAGGCGACGCTCAATCTTGTCTTTGTCATTACGTGGAACATGACCAGCCTTTTCCCAAGCTTCCTGAATCTCACGTAGTGCAGCTTTAGCGGAATCTACGTTTGTGATTGGAAGTAAGGCCTCTGCCTTCTTGAGTAACTCAAGTTTGACTTCTAAGTTCTTGGTGAATTCTTCATCCCGAACAGAATTAGCTGCATTTCGATTAGCAAAGAATTTGTCCTGTGCAGCCTTGAATTCAGCCCAAAGCTTTTCTTCTTGACCTTTTGCAGCGCGAGCAGTTGCTTTCCACTCATCCATAAGCTTCTTGTAGGCAGTAGTTGTGTTTGCCCACTCAGTTGATTCAGCTAAATCAGCAGCCTTCTTGATAAGTGCATTCTTGGTTGCTACGGCCTCAGTGCGACCGGCGTCCAAAGTAGAGAAGTAGGCGCGACGGGCCTTATCGAAAGCCGAGCGTGCGTGGCTAAAGCGTTTCCACAGCTCCTGCTCTTTGGCGCGATCTGCATTAGGCAGCTTCTTCCATTGGTCGAGCAATTCTTTGTACTTTTCGCCCGTTGCTTTCCAAGCGTTTGAATTCGCCAAAGATTCAGCAATTGCAACAATCTCTTCACGTTTTGCAAGGGCTGCGGCTTTAGCTTCTGCTTTCTTTGCGCTGGCTGCAGCCTTATGCTCTTCAAAACCAGCTAGCAGGGAATCTTTACCCGCGCGGATCTTGTCGAAATCACCTAAGAGGTTAGGAGTTTCGATGGTTTTGTCGATGCGCTCAATCAAAGCGGTGATTGAATCTACGTTACCTTTGCCATCTTTTAGACGGGCTGCAGCAAGTTCAATCTCGGCAATTAAGTCGTGGTAACGCTTGGTGAAGAATTCCAAACCTTCGTTTGGTTCACCGGCCGCGTACTGTCCGATCTTGGTGGCACCGGAAGGACTGTTTAGGAAGACATTTCCTTCGTCATCTACATAGCCAAACTCATTAGTTGTTGTCATGACGTGTCCTTTTGTTCGGGTCCCAACGGGGCTCTTGTTGTGCCTTCCAATTATGGCGTAGTTGAAGCCTTGCTAATAACTACTGCCTGGCTTGGAAGTCCATCTGTTGATCCGTCCAAAACGCCTGCAGATGCAACGTTATCTAGGGCATCAAGACCTTGAGTGATGCTGCCCCAAACGGAATAGTTCGGTGGAAGTGGTGAATCTTGATAAACCAAGAAGAACTGGCTGCCATTGGTATTCGGTCCACTGTTGGCCATAGCAACGGTGCCTCGTGGGTAAATGAAGTTTCCGTCAGCACCAGCGACTGGCAAGTTCTCGTCAGCGAAACTAAATCCTGGCCCACCAGTTCCATCACCTGCAGGATCGCCACACTGAAGTACGAAAATTCCCTGAGTAGTCAATCGATGACATGAAGTGTTGTTGAAGTATCCCGAGTTAGCCAGCCAAGCCAAAGTTCCCACAGTTGTTGGAGCCTTGGCGTCAGTAGCAATCTTTATGAGGCCACAGTTTGTTTCCAGGCTAAATTCACTGGCGGTTGGTAGGTCGGTAGTGGCGTTGCCATATGTAATGTTGTCTGCGCGAACAACGGCTGGTTCTTCACAGCCTGGAATTGGGGCGTTGGTTGAAATTGTGGCTGGGGCTGGTTCGCTTGAAGAACTCGCAGCAGGGTCAGCAATTATCTGTTCAGGCTGGCTATTTTGATAAACAGCAAAACCGACAACGCCAATAAACAAGAACCCTAGAACGGCAACGGTGATAAATCTGTTTCTGGTCCGACGCTGGGCACGGCGCTCCTGTTGGCGCGCAAACTTAGCTCGGGCTAATTCTCGTTCTCGTTTTGAAGGCACAATTCATCATTCTACGGTGCCCTAGAAATGAGCAAATTCGCGGTAGCCTAGGGGAATTCCCAACAACAGGTGGCTGGTCATGTTAATTAAGAGCTTTGGTGCTGGTCCATGGCAGACAAATTGTTATGTAATTGCGCCGAGTGCAAATTCTGAGTGCATAATCATCGATCCAGGCTTAGGCAGTGCGCCAGGCATTAAAGAGATCATCTCCGAACACAATTTAAAGCCAATCGCAACCATGTTGACCCATGGTCACATTGACCACATGTGGTCGATTTTCCCTGTTGCATCCGGATATGGGATTCCGGCATACATTCACGGCTCAGATCGATTTTTGCTCAATGACCCAGGTGCTGGTGTTTCTGTCGAAACTAAGAATGCCTTGATGGAAATGATGGCATCCGATGACGTCTTTGCCGAGCCTGAAGATACTCGTGAAGTTACGGATCGCATGGAAATGGAATTAGCCGGACTTAAGTTCACTGTGCTTCATGCGCCTGGGCACACTCAAGGTTCAATTCTTTTTGACTTCGAGGGTGACGTGAATCATGTCTTTACTGGTGACGTACTCTTTGCAGGAGCGATTGGTCGCACTGACTTACCAGGTAGCTCACCGGAAGACATGAATACTTCGTTGCGTGATGTTGTTTTGAACTTGCCTGATTCTTCATTGGTTTTCCCTGGGCACGGACCAGCGAGCAACATGACTGTTGAAAAGAGTAGTAACGAATATTTGCTTCGCGTAGCTAAAGGGCTAAGCGCGATATGAGCGAACTGTTTAAGGCTCCAAAAGGAACCTATGACGTAACGCCGCCTTTCTCGGCGCTTTGGTTAGCTGTGCGTAATGCGCTTTCAACACCACCTCGAAATTCTGGTTACGGATATATTGAAACTCCAATCTTTGAAGACACTGCACTTTTTGTTCGCGGCGTCGGTGAATCTACAGATGTGGTTTCAAAAGAGATGTACACATTTGAAGATAAAGGTGGACGCAGTCTTACGCTAAAACCAGAAGGTACAGCCGGTGTGCTTCGCGCCATGCTAGAAAATCGAATGGATCGTGGCGCACTTCCGGCAAAGGTTTGGTACACCGGTCCGCACTTTAGATATGAACAACCGCAGTCCGGTAGATATCGTCAGCACACCCAAGTTGGCGTGGAAACGATTGGATCTTCAGATCCGGCACTTGACGCCGAAGTTATTTGGATGGCACATCACGCGCAACGAAATATTCTTGGTTTAAAGCAAGTTCGTATCCTGGTTAACTCACTTGGTTGCCATGAATGTCGTCCTGGTTATCGAAAACTTTTGGTGGAGTTTCTAGACAAGTGTGACTTGGATGAAGCGACACGAGCTAGAGCGATTATTAATCCATTACGAGTTCTTGATGACAAGCGACAGGCTGTCCAGGATCAATTAAAGGACGCGCCGTTAATGCCGGATCACTTATGTGCTGGTTGTGCGGAACACCATGAAAAAGTTCTCGGCTATCTCGATGTTCTGGGTGTTGTCTACGAGAAAGCACCTCGCTTAGTGCGCGGCTTGGATTATTACGTCCGCACAACGTTCGAATGCGTTCACGATGGGTTAGGTGCGCAGTCAGCAATTGGTGGCGGTGGACGATACGACGGTTTGATTGAAACCTTGGGTGGTCCCGCTATTGGTGGCGTTGGATTTGGTTTGGGCGTTGACCGCACTTGTTTAGCAGTCCAAGCCGAAGGCTTGAAGCTTGTCGATGATGCCAGTGCAGAAGTATTCCTAATCCCGGTTGGCCAAGAAGCAATAACTAAAATTGTTGGACTAGCGGGAGAGATTCGCTCAGCTGGAATCAACGCTGACATCGCTTATGACGGCAGATCTATCAAGGCCGCCATGAAGAGTGCGGATCGCACAGGTGCCAAATTTGCAGTGATTCTTGGCGAGGATGAGATTGCAAATTCAAGTGCAGTAGTCAAAAACCTCGTAGATGGATCGCAAGAAAGCGTGCCCGTAGAATCACTTATAAGTCTTTTGCTCGATCGAACCAAATAATCCAACTAAGGAAACATAGATGCTAAGAACTACCAATGCCGGCGCGCTCCGTTTAAGCGATGCTGGTTCGCAAGTAACTCTGGCTGGTTGGGTAGGCAAGCGCCGCGACCATGGCGGCATTGCGTTTCTAGATTTGCGCGATTCAACTGGAACCGTTCAGGTTGTTGTGCGTGACGAAGATGTTGCTGGTGAATTGCGCTCTGAATTCTGTCTACAGATTATTGGAACCGTTGAAGCGCGTCCCGCTGGAAATGAAAACTCGGAAATTGAAACCGGTGACATCGAAGTAATCGCTGATTCCGTAGTTGTACTTAGCAAGAGTGCGCCGCTTCCGTTCCCAATCGATGATGCAATCACCGTTGGCGAAGAAACTCGCTTAAAGTACCGATACCTAGATCTTCGTCGCCCATCTGCCGGAAACATCTTGCGTATGCGAAGTGACGTTAACCGGTTAGCGCGCGAAGTTTTGCACGATCGCAATTTCGTTGAAATTGAAACTCCAACTCTTACTCGCAGCACACCTGAAGGTGCGCGTGACTTCTTAGTTCCAGTTCGATTGCAGCCAGGTCATTGGTATGCCTTACCGCAGAGCCCACAGTTGTTTAAGCAGCTTCTGATGGTTGGTGGCATGGAACGCTATTACCAGATCGCAAGATGTTACCGAGATGAAGATTTCCGCAAGGATCGTCAACCAGAATTCACTCAGCTCGATATTGAAATGAGCTTCGTAGAACAAGAAGACATCCTTGAAGTAGGCGAAGCAATTGTTCGCAGCCTTTGGCAAGGAACTTTGAATTACACAATTGGCGACATCCCACGCATGACTTACTTCGAGGCGATGGATAAGTACGGTTCAGACAAACCAGATTTGCGCTTTGACATCGAATTGTCTGATTGCACCGATTACTTCAAGAACACAGAGTTCCGAGTTTTCCAGAACGAATATGTTGGCGCAGTCGTAATGCCTGGAGGCGCAGATCAACCGCGCAGAGCATTTGATGCCTGGCAAGAGTGGGCTAAGCAGCGCGGAGCCAAGGGACTTGCTTACGTAACTTTTGATACTGATGGAACTCTCGGTGGTCCAGTTGCAAAGAATCTCTCGGACGAAGAGCGCGCTGGACTTGCGGCTCACCTAGGTGCCAAGCCAGGGGACTGCGCATTCTTTGGTGCCGGAGGTAAGTCCAGCACTCAGCAACTACTTGGTGCAGTTCGTCAAGAAGTTGGTGAACGTTGTGGCTTGATCGACGAGAGCCAATGGGCGTTCCTTTGGATTGTTGATGCACCGATGTTTGAGAAAACTGATGAAGGTGGTTGGACTGCGGTCCATCACCCATTCACTTCACCAAATTCCGAATGGGTAGATCGATTCGAAGAAGCCCCAGATCAGGCTTTAGCTTGGGCATACGACATCGTTTGTAACGGCAATGAAATCGGTGGCGGTTCCATCCGTATTCACCGCAGTGACGTACAAGAGCGAGTATTTAGCCTCCTTGGTTTAAGTGATGAAGAAGCGCGCGAGAAATTCGGCTTCTTGCTGGACGCTTTTGCATTTGGTCCACCACCTCATGGCGGTATTGCATTTGGTTGGGATCGAATCTGCATGTTGCTCTCTGGCGCTACTAGCTTGCGAGACGTAATTGCGTTTCCAAAGACCGGAGCCGGTTTCGATCCACTAACCAGTGCGCCAACTCCAATCACTGATCAACAGCGACTTGAGGCTGGGATCGACGCAGATCCATTTGCGCAAGACGCTAGCGATGACTGATTCACTTTTTGATCAAGAGCCTGGCGGTTCTCCGCTAGCTGTCCGGATGCGTCCGCGCACTCTGGATGAATTCGTTGGGCAACGTAAGGCGATAGCAAAAGGTAGTCCGCTGCATAAGTTGTTGCAGCCAACAGATGTTGATACGAAGTCGTCAGTCATTCTTTGGGGACCACCGGGAACTGGTAAGACCACACTTGCTCAATTAATTGCCCGAGCGGGTTCAGCAAAGTTCATGGAACTCTCAGCCATCAACGCTGGCGTTAAAGATGTTCGTGAAGTAATCACCGCTGCGCAGGAAAACAAATCTTTGTATGGCGTTTCGACCGTGTTATTCGTAGATGAAGTTCATCGCTTTAACAAGACGCAACAAGATGCATTGTTACCTGGCGTTGAAAACGGTTGGGTAACGCTTGTTGCAGCAACGACTGAAAATCCTTCTTTTTCAGTGATTGCGCCATTGATGTCTCGATCTCTACTGGTAACTCTCTCGGAATTAGATGAATCTGAAATCACGAATGTGATCACCCGCGCTATCTCAGATCCTCGTGGTCTGAAAGGAGATGTATCGATATCGCAAGAAGCGCTGGAAATGTTGATTCGTCTTGCAGGCGGTGACGCTAGAAGATCTCTAACTGTCCTAGAGGCAGCTGCAGGTGTCGCGCTTGGCAATGGCCATACTGAAATTTCCGTTGATGACATCAGTTCCGCAAGTGATCACAACGTAGTTCGGTACGACAAAGATGGTGACCAGCATTACGACATCATCAGTGCCTACATAAAGTCGATTAGAGGATCCGATCCAGACGCAGCACTTCATTACTTAGCGCGAATGCTGGAGGCCGGGGAAGATCCAAGATTTATTGCTCGTCGCCTAATGATCAGTGCAAGTGAAGATATTGGTTTAGCAGATAACTCAATGTTGCAGCTTGCAGTTTCAGCCGCCCAGACTGTGGCATTGATTGGTATGCCCGAGGCTCGAATTACTCTGTCGCAGGCAACTATTGCACTTTCGCTAGCGCCAAAATCAAACAGCGCTTACTTGGCAATTGATCGAGCTATTGAAGATATCCGCACTGGTGACATTGGTATTGTGCCGGCACATTTACGAGATTCCCATTACGCCCGTGCTGGTGATCTAGGTCATGGCGTTGGCTATTCATATCCGCACAATGAAGCCTCAGGTGTCAGCGAGCAAACCTACTTACCTGATCCATTAACGCAGGCACGTTACTACCAGCCAACAGATCGCGGCCAAGAAGCAGTTCTAAGTCAGGTTTGGAGCAAAATTCGTTCCATATTGGGTAGGGATTAAGCCGAAACCTACTTAGTTCGTTAGGGTTTAGGGGATACGAACAAGGTTTCAAGGCATTCGCCTTTCGACCTAATGCTGAACAGAAAGAGTTGATAGCAGTGGAATCCGCTGAAATTCGATCGAGATTTTTGAACTACTTTGAGTCCAAAGGTCACACGGTCGTGCCTAGCGCCAGCCTGCTGCTCGATGATCCAACTCTGCTATTCGTAAACGCCGGCATGGTTCCGTTCAAGCCTTACTTTCTAGGCGAGGCTGCACCACCATATCCGCGTGCGGTTTCAGCTCAAAAAGTTGTGCGAACCCTTGACATTGAAGAAGTTGGCAAGACAACTCGACATGCTTCATTTTTCCAAATGTGTGGAAACTTTTCCTTTGGTGACTATTTCAAGGAACAAGCAATTCCTTACGCGTGGGAGTTATTGACTTCGCCAGTTTCTGAAGGCGGCTATGGATTCCCAGAAGACAAACTTTGGGTCACTGTCTATTTAGATGATGACGAGAGCGTCGATATCTGGCACAAAGTTGTTGGCGTACCAATGGAACGTATTCAACGACGTGACATGGCTGATAACTATTGGTCAATGGGTGTGCCTGGACCATGTGGACCATGTTCTGAAATCTATTACGACCGTGGACCTGAACATGGCCGCGAAGGCGGACCGATCGCTGATGAAACAAGATATCTAGAAGTTTGGAATCTTGTTTTCATGCAATTCGAACGTGGCGAAGGACCAGGTAAGGAAAACTTCCCAATCCTTGGCGAACTGCCTTCAAAGAGCATTGATACCGGTATGGGCCTAGAACGCATGGCCGCACTCCTTCAAGGCGTCGACAACATCTACGAAATTGATACGACTCGAATCATTCTTGATCGCGCTAGCGAATTAAGTGGACGCAAATACGGCTCTGATCCGAAAGCCGATGTTGCACTGCGCGTTGTTGCAGACCACGCTCGAACATGTGCGTTCTTGATTGCAGATGGTGTTTTACCAGGCAATGAAGGTCGCGGATATGTATTGCGTCGCATTCTTAGACGTGTAGTTCGCAACATGCGCTTACTAGGAACTCACGAACCGTCAATCAAGGAATTGATTGCAGCAAGTATCACTGCGATGGCACCGCAATACCCTGAACTTCTAAACGAGCAAGGTCGCATTATGTCGATTGCTGCAGCCGAAGAAGAAACGTTCTTGAGCACACTTGAGCGTGGAACCTCAATGTTTGATTTAGCTGCGGCAGATCTAAAATCATCAAAGACCAAAGTTCTAAGTGGCGATTCCGCATTTGCACTTCATGACACCTTCGGATTCCCAATCGATCTAACTCTCGAAATGGCTGCTGAGCAAGGTCTAAGTGTTGATGAAGAGGGCTTCCGACGCTTAATGCAGGAACAGCGTTCCCGTGCCAAGGCAGATTCAGTTGCTCGTAAGAGTGGGGTCGCAGCAGTAACGGTTTATCGCGACATCATGGGTAAGTCTGGCGTCACTAAATTCACGGGTTACACCGAAACTCAGACGGAAAGTGTCGTAACTGGCCTAGTTGTCGATGGCGTAGATGTAAATAGCGCTGTTGAAGGCGATGAAGTCGAAGTGCTTACAGATCGCACATCTTTCTACGCTGAGGGTGGTGGCCAGCTTGCAGATCATGGCTTGATCACACTTGGTGACGGTTCGGTTGTTGAAATTTCTGACGTACAAACTCCAGTACCTGGTCTTTATGTCCACCGCGGACGAGTTATCTCAGGTGCACCATCAGTTGGTGCGAGCGCCATTACGCAAGTAGACGTCCAGCGCAGACTTGCGATTTCACGCGCTCACACAGCAACTCACATGGTTCATAAAGCATTCCGTGAAGCACTTGGCGAAACTGCAACACAAATGGGTTCAGAAAACTCACCAGGTCGTTTCCGCTTTGACTTCCCAAGCGCTGGCGCCGTTCCACAGTCAGTTCTAGCTGATGTAGAGGCTCGAGTTAATGAAGTTCTTTTGGACAACCTTTTGGTAACTGCCGAATTGATGACACAAGAACAGGCAAGAGCAACAGGCGCGATGGCATTATTCGGAGAAAAATACGGTAATCAAGTTCGAGTCGTAAGCGTTGGTGATTGGGCGCGCGAACTTTGTGGTGGTACCCATACTGAGCGTTCCGGTCAGCTTGGCGTAATTACCTTCTTGTCGGAAAGTTCCATCGGTGCTGGGGTTCGACGCGTGGAAGCTTTAGTTGGTGCAGATGCCTATCGGTATCTAGCTCGTGAGCATCACTTAGTTGGTCAGCTTTCAGAAATGACCAAGGTAAGGGCTGAAGAACTACCAGAGCGAATTTCCAAAATGATGGAGCGACTAAAGGCTGCCGAAAAGGAAATTGCAAAGGCACGCACAGCTGCTTTGACCAGCAACATCGAGTCATTGGTAGGTGAGCCGGTTCGTATTGGCGAAGTTTCGCTTTACCGTTTTACGGCGCCTGAAGGAACAGCAGCAGGTGACCTTCGCGATCTAGTTACAAACGCTAAGGGCAGCATCAAGAGTTCCAATTTTGTTCTAGTAGGCGCAACTGTTGAAGATGACAAGATTGCGATCGTTGCTACAACCGATTCAGCTGCCCGAGATAGTGGTGCATCCGCGTCTAACGTTCTTAAGGCAATGTTGCCTGCAATAGACGGCAAGGGTGGCGGCAGCCCGGAAATGGCACAAGGTGGCGGCTCAGGATCTGCAAACCTAGACGCTGCATTCGTAGCGGCAGCAAGCGGAATCAGCAGCTAATAAATGATCACAGGTGTTCGCATTGGTCTTGATGTTGGCTCGGTGCGAATAGGTGTCGCTAAGTGTGACCCTCATGGAATGTTAGCTACGCCATTGATAACTATCGCTGCGGGCACAAACGCCTTGGGCGAAGTCGCTGACCTCGTAGCTGAACATGAAGCCATATGTGTCTACATTGGAAAACCAATTAGTTTGGCCGGCAAAGACACAGCCAGTACGCAATCTGCCATTCAGTTTGCCCAAGAGCTTGTAGTTTTACTGAAAGATTCACGAACTGAAGTCCGCATGATCGACGAAAGACTAAGTACCGTAAGTGCCCAGCGCGGAATGCAAGAGGCGGGTCGCAGCGTCAAACAAAGCCGTGATGCAATAGATCAAGCGGCTGCTGTGGTTATTTTGGAGCATGCTTTAGATTCCGAGCGTCATTCTGACGGATTAGTGGGAGAGGTAGTTGATTAGTGCATGAGCAACATTGACCTTTTTAGCAACTCTTCGCCAGCTGAACCAAAGCCATCAAGGAAGCAGTCCAAAAAGAAGTCGCTCGGCAAAACCATTCTTGTTGTGGTGGTAATTGTCGCAATCATTGGTTTACTGACGCCAAAACTCATGTCTCGACTTTCTGGTGCACCAGATTTTCCTGGTCCAGGTTCAGGTTCAGTTCAGGTTCAAATTGATCCGGGCGAGACTTTGGCCCAAATTGGAAACAATCTAAAGGCTCTTGGTGTCGTCGCCTCCGTCGATGGCTTCATCGATGCAGCGAACGATAATCCCGATAGTGCCTCAATTGCTCCAGGTGCGTACAACTTGCTACTTGAAATGAAAAGTTCTGATGCAATTTTGGCCCTACTTGATCCAGCCAATCGAGTTGTGACCAAGGTTGTAATTCCTGAGGGTAAACGCGTGAGTTGGACGATCAATACGCTTGCCACAGAAACGGGGATACCGCTTGCGGACTTTGAAGCGGCCGTAGCAAATGCTGGCAACTTAGGGCTGCCAGATTATGCAGATGGAAATGCGGAAGGTTTCCTATTTCCGGCTACTTATGAATTTGCACCTGGCATGACGGCTGAGCAAATGATCAGCGAGATGATTGCTCGATTCAATGCAGAGGCAAAGTCAATTGATTTAGAAGCCAGAGCTAAAGAGATGGGCCGAACTGCCTACGAAATCATTACTGTCGCTTCATTACTTGAAGTTGAAGGTCATCCAAGAGATTTCACCAAGGTTGCTCGCGTGGTTTACAACCGATTGGCTGAGCCGATGCCTCTGCAATTTGATTCCAGCGTTAACTACGGTCTTGGCAAGACAGATGTAATTCTCACAACCGAGTTACTTAATGTGGATACTCCGTACAACGTGTACCTGCGTCCTGGATTGCCTCCAACACCGATTGATAGTCCGGGAGCTGAAGCCTTAGAGGCTGCGTTAAACCCAGCAGCAGGAGATTGGATCTACTTCATCACAATCGATTTGAACACTCAGGAAACTAAGTTCACTCGATCATATGAAGAGTTCTTGGTTTACAAGGATGAGTTCTTAGCTTTCTGTGATGCAAATCCTGGTGTGTGCTTCTAATGAGAGCCGCGGTACTTGGTAGTCCAGTTTCGCATTCGTTGTCACCAGTTCTCCACAATGCTGCCTACGCCGCATTGAATCTAGATCACTCGTACTCTGCAATCGAGACCAACGAGTCTGAACTTGGCGCCTTTCTGGAATCCGTTGATTCAGAATGGCTGGGCGTTTCATTGACTATGCCTTTGAAAGAAGTTGCTTTTGAATTTGCAGACTCATGTGATGAACTTGCGAAAATTACTGGGGCAATCAACGCCTTGGTATTTGGATCGGAAACAAAAGCTTTCAATACCGATGTACTAGGAATCGTAGATGCGCTGACTGAATCAGGTATTGATCAGATTTCAACAGGTGTGATCTTTGGCTCGGGAGCAACAGCGAGGTCTTCACTTGTCGCCTTGCACAGACTTGGAGCAAACCACGTTACCTGTGTCGCCAGAAATCAATCTGACATTACGCGACTCGCAGGTGTAGCTAACGACGTCGGCATTGATCTCAAGAGCACTGAATTAAGTAACAGCGAGTGGATGAGTTCTGACGTTGTCATTAACACCACACCAGTGGGTGTATTAGATGAGATTGCCCGCGAGGTTTACGCGCCATCTGGAATTCTGCTTGATGTTGTTTACAATCCTTGGCCAACTCAACTTGCTGCGTCTTGGGCGGTTACCGGGGGAGCAATTGTCTCGGGCTTAAGCATGTTGCTGCATCAGGCTGGGCATCAAGTAACACTTATGACGGGTCTACCGGCGCCAATTGCACAGATGCGAGATGCCTTAAATGCGGAACTACTATCGCGAGGATTAAGCACTATCTAGGCCTTCAATTCGGTGTTATTGACCAAAAGGTGAAAGACTAGGGTCATGTTGCGCTGGTTAACCGCTGGAGAATCACACGGTCCTGCGCTTTCCGCGATCATTGAAGGCTTGCCAGCTGGCATTGAAGTTCAAACCTCAGACATTGACGCAGCTTTAGCGCGTCGTCGTCTTGGTTTTGGTCGTGGTGCTCGCATGAAGTTTGAGCAGGACGCAGTAACAATCACCGGTGGTGTTCGTCACGGTCTAACTCAAGGTGGACCGGTAGCGATAAACATTGCAAATTCCGAGTGGCCAAAATGGGAAGACGTAATGTCTGCCGATCCAGTGTCGGCCCAAGATTTAGAAAGTGTTGCCCGAAACGCGCCACTCACTAGACCACGACCAGGTCACGCCGATTTAGCTGGCATGCAGAAGTACTCACACACTGACGCTCGACCGATTTTAGAGCGAGCTAGTGCCCGCGAAACTGCAGCTCGAGTTGCGCTCGGCGAAGTGGCAAAGAAGTTTTTATTCCAAGCAGCTGGAATAACTGTAATGAGCCATGTCGTAAGCGTTGGCACTGTCGAAACTGATTCTGATGTGATTCCAAACTTCTCTGATTTGGAAAAGATTGATCAAGATCCCGTTAGATGTTTTTCAGAGTCCGCAAGTGCGGCGATGCAAGCAGAGATCTCTTCGGCACAATCTGATGGAGACACGCTTGGTGGCGTAGTTGAAGTTGTTGCACATGGAGTTCCAGTTGGTCTTGGTTCGCATGTGCACTGGGATCGTCGACTCGATAGCAAGCTAGCAGCGGCTCTGATGGGTATCCAAGCCATCAAAGGTGTAGAAGTCGGTGATGGTTTCGAAACTTCGCGTCGCCGAGGCTCGTTAGCCCATGATGAGATTTATCGCGAGGATGGTCAGATTCTTCGTGAGACCGCCCGCAGCGGTGGCACCGAAGGTGGCATGAGCACGGGAGATGCAATACGAGTTCGCGCCGCAATGAAACCAATTTCAACAGTCCCACGAGCGCTTTCCACGATAGATGTGAACACTGGGGAACCAGCGACCGCTATTTCGCAACGCAGTGACGCCTGCGCAGTTCCGGCGGCTGGAGTCGTAGCCGAAGCAATGGTGGCTCTAGTGCTAGCCGAGGCCCTACTTGAAAAGTTCGGTGGCGATCACATTGCTGAAACAGCGAGAAACATCGCATCCTTTAAATCGAATTTAAGGATCTAAAGATGTCAACCATAGTTTTAGTTGGCGTACCTGGCGCTGGAAAAACTACTGTTGGAAAATTACTTGCTAAAGAACTCGGTTTGGAATTCTTCGACAGCGATCAGGTAATTGAAGCCAGGGCTGGCAAGAGTGTCTCTGATATCTTTACGCAAGATGGGGAACCGGCTTTCCGCCAAATCGAACACGACACAATCGTCGAGTTACTTAATTCAAATGATGCGGTGTTGGCACTGGGCGGTGGATCTCTAGGTAACGATGACACCCGAGCTCGCGTTAAGGCTGCTACAGCTGTCTGGTTAGTTGCAGGTTTAGCGCAGGCCGTCGATCGAGTTGGCATGAACCGAAATCGTCCACTGCTTCTAGGTAATGTTCGCGGGCAACTTGCAGACTTAATGGCTGCTCGTGAGCCGCTTTACAAAGAAGTTGCAAAGATTGGTGTCGACACTTCGAAATTAATTCCATCTGAAGTGGTAGCAGAAATTGTTGCTGAGCTTAAGAAGATTGAAAACTTATGAAGTCAATCCAAGTAAACGCTGAACATAGTTACCAAGTTCTTGTTGGTAGAGACATCCTTGGTGAAATCCACGCTCACATCGAAGGTGCTACCCGAGTTGCCGTTATTCACCCGCAATCAATGCAAGCAGCGGCCGGTCAACTACGTCAGCGATTAACCGGAGTTGAATCAATCGCAATTGAAGTTCCGGATGCAGAGAATGCGAAGACTGCAGCGGTACTTGAATTTTGCTGGATGGCTTTGGGCAAAGCAGGTTTTACTCGAAACGATGTAATTGTCTCCGTGGGCGGAGGCGCAACAACTGACTTAGCTGGATTTGTAGCTGCCACTTGGCTGCGCGGGATTCGCGTGATTCACATTCCAACCACATTGCTTGCCATGGTCGATGCTGCAGTTGGTGGCAAGACTGGGATTAATACCAACGAAGGCAAGAATCTAGTAGGTGCGATCTACTCTCCTGTAGCTGTTCTATGCGACATGAGTTTTCTTTCCAGTCAGTCACGAGATGACTACATTGGCGGCCTAGCTGAAGTGATCAAATGCGGATTCATCCGAGATGAAGAAATCTTGAATCTGATTGAAAGCGACTTGCTTGGAGCGCAGAGCCCAGATTGGGTGCACGCTCCGGAAATCATTGCTCGAGCAATTCAAGTTAAGGCTGATGTTGTTGGTGGAGATTTGCGCGAAACGCTTGGCACTTCGTCAGGTCGAGAGATTCTTAACTATGGACATACTTTTGGTCACGCGATTGAACGAAACGAAAACTACACCTGGCGCCATGGAAATGCGGTCAGTGTCGGAATGATGTTCGTTGCTTACTTAGCCGAACTAGCTGGGAAACTCGATCAAAGTGTTGTGGAACGGCACAAGGCCATTCTTAGTGGTGTTGGACTGCCAACAACTTACAACCGCGGCACATTTAATCAACTTCACGATTCGATGCGGATCGACAAGAAGAGCCGCGGTGCGAAGCTTCGATTTATTGTGCTGGAAAAGGTTGGTCAGCCTTCAATTCTTGAGGGTCCGGATGCGGCGTTGCTCATTGCTGCTCATGGAAAACTAGGGCAGTCTGATACTCATGCGTAAAGTAATGATTCTTAACGGTCCAAACCTTGACCAGCTTGGCACAAGAGAGCCAGAACTTTATGGCACTTTGACGCTTGCCGGGATTGAGTCGCTATGTAGCGAGACTGCGACTGGACTCGGCTTTGAGATTGATTTTCGCCAAACCAATGATGAAGCAACTTTAATCGGTTGGTTACATGAGGCCGCGAAGGAAAAACTTCCTGTAATCATGAACCCTGCTGCATTTACTCACTACTCAGTTGCAATCCGCGACGCAGCAGCCATGCTTTCAGCGCCATTGATTGAGGTTCACTTGAGTAATCCAATTGCGCGCGAAGAATTCCGCCACACATCTTTGATATCGGGTATTGCAAAAGGCACCATTAGCGGGTTTGGTGCTCAGTCATACGTATTGGCTTTAAATGCCTTAGCTAAGTTGTGACTTTAGCTCGCATTAGCCGGCTGCAAAAGCAGATTAACCCTGGCCAACACTTTCTTGTAACAAATCTCAGCAACGTTCGTTACTTAACGGGATTTACCGGATCTAATGCCGCGCTTCTTGTGAGCAAAGACAATGCAATTGTGGCTACGGATTCTCGGTACGAGATTCAAGTGCGAGATCAGGTGCCTGAATTTGAGGCGGTGATCGGACGCAACTTTCCAGAGTTGCTCATTTCAAAGTTGCCTAGGTCAGAGGTTCTTCTCGAAGGTAAACACCTTTCCATCGATACCTTTCGTCACTTAGAGAGTTCGTACGATCATAGTTTCACGAGTGCCTCTGGAGTAATCGAAAAATTGCGCGCTGTGAAAGATGAATCAGAGATTGCTTTGATTAAGACTGCGTGCGAAATTACAGTTCGATCATTCTTAGATGTCATTGAATCCGTGAAGTCAGGGCAGACCGAAA
>JAOATY010000025.1 GCA_030157865.1 Candidatus Nanopelagicales bacterium
TACTCAGACTCTGCTGCTGAACCATCAGCAAGATCATCGATTTGGTCATCTTCTTTAGGCATCTTCTTGAACTCAACTTCGATATGTGCGCGCGAAATTTCCTTAATGCTGATGACTCGCTGCTTACCCTTTATATCAAGCGTTACGTTCGGATCGTTGAAATCAACAATTCGACCAATAGCGTTGATTGCATCGCCCGCTACATTCACTAAGCGCCCAACGTTACGTGCCCAATGGACTGACTTAGTTAAAGGCTTTGTTACCCCACGGGTACCAACTTCTAGGACGTATGGTTCATTTCCCATGGCATCTGAGTTGTCCAGGAATTCAGAAATCGCACGTGACACCTCTGCAACTTCATCCAAATTGACGCCGCTATCACCATCGATAGTCACATCAAGAATTCTTTGACCACCGGATTTAGAAATTTCAATGTCGTCTAAGTCGAACGAAAAGGCGCTAACGACTGGCTCTAAAAGTACCGTGAGTTCTGAAACGGAAATCATTGTCTAGCCTTTTCAATTTGGTGGAGCAGTTATGTGCCTATCGTACTCGGTCAGAACTACTTTGGACATAACCAATCGCTGACAGACAAATCCCCAGAATTTGTTCGACAAACATGAACAATACATATGTGAGCAATCCTGATTCCGCTATTTCCTCGGTTCTTAATCGAAGAACTTTCTTGATCGGAATTGGGTCCTTTGCCACGCTACTAACTGCCTGTGGGTCTAAGTCAAGCCCTGAAGTAGATCGAACCGCTTCAGAAATTCAAAAGATTATTTCGGCAAAAGAAACTATGATTTCCGACGCAACTGACTTAATGAAAGCCGATGCCACATTGACTGCGCCACTTCAGGTAGTTATTGATCAAAGTCGCCTACACATTGAAGCTCTTTCGCAGTACTCGACCATAAGTTCATCACCATCAGTCGCTGAGCCGCGCGAAGTTAATTTGCCAGCACTGGCTTCAAGATGTGCCGTATTTTCAACCAACAACGTTGAATTAGCATGCACATTAACTGATTACGAACTTACTCGCACTATTGCGCTTATTGCCGCTTCCGAAATGCAGCATCACGCTCTCTTGTCTGGATACATCACATGAGTAATCCGGTTATAGACGAACGTACTGCGCTCGAGGACTTACTCCAAAGTAGTTACGGCGCAATTTACGCCTATGGAGTAGTTGCCGCTTATTTGGCAGATTCCGATCCTGCACTAAACGCTATGGCCGAATATCGAAAACATCGAGATGAACTGCTTTCCAGTTTCGAGGAGTTAGGCCTAACTACGCCACCGGCACGGGCAGCGTATGCATTGAACACAAAAGTTGTTGATGAACCGAGTGCACGCGCCGCTGCTTCGCTCTTGGAAGAAAACGCAATTGCACATTGGGCAAACGCACTCTTTTATCTACCGAAACAGATTCAGCAGCGCGAAGGCAAGTTTATGCAGGAGTGTGCCGTCAGATCTTTTTCATGGTCAGGAATTGCGTCGGCATTCAGTTCCGCAAGCTGAAAACTTTAGATTGTAATTACTAGACGAACTATTAAAGCCGCTAAGACTAAGAGGAATGTGTATCGAACAAATGCACTTCCACGATCCAGAGCTGTTCTTGCACCTAGATACCCACCAAGCAAGTTTGCTGGCGCCATCAGTGCAGCCACCAGCCAAATCACATGTCCCCCAGGAATAAAAATGATCAATGCAGCCAAGTTAGTTGCAACATTTACAAACTTTGCAATTGCTGAAGCACCCAAGAAACTAGTTCCAACAAAACCAACCAAAGAAAACAGCAAGAACATTCCGGTACCCGGCCCGATTAAGCCATCGTAGAAACCGATTACTAATCCGATAGCAGGAGCCAAAGCCGGAGAAACCTCGCGAACTTTCTCTAGCTTTCCGAAATCTGGGCGCAGAATAGTAAATGTCCCGACGCCGATCAAGATCACCAAAATGATGGGTTCGAAGATCTCTCGTGAGACGTTGGTAGCCAGCAATGCTCCAACTATTGAGCCAACGAATGCTGCACTCATCATCGGAATCAGGAGTTTTACATTTACTTCTATCTTCTTGCGGTAAGTGTTGGCTGCTGCACTAGTGCCAACAATCGATACGGCCTTATTGGTTCCCAAGATGCTCGCAAGTGGTGCAGTAGGAAATGTCCAAAGCAACACTGGGAGTTGAATTAATCCCCCGCCACCTGCGACGGCATCGATAAATCCAGCTAGGAAGGCTGCGGCTACACAGATTGCAACTATCCAGATTGAAATCTCGGCTAATTGCATTTGCATTTCTACTTATTGCTCCAGTCGACAACGAAGTTCATTACTTCTCCAAGGCGCTGCACTGTGGCATCTGGTGTGATCCCCAAGTCAGAAGATTGTGACGCAGGAATATTTGAATGTGGAATCCAGATCCCTTTCATTCCAATTGACTGAGCGCCATGAATGTCATCAAAAAGACGGTCTCCAACAAACACCGCATTTTCTGGCTCGACATCTAAGTTGTAAAGGACGTCAGCAAAGACAGATCGATGTGGTTTACCAGCTGGAGTTTCGCTAGTGAAAAGCAGGTAATCAAAAAGATGCAAGATGCCATCACGTTCTAGTACCGCCTCGTGATGCCTACGTGGCCACATGGTGTTAGACAAAACCGCGGTTTTGATTCCGCGGCCTCGAAGACCTTCAAGCAGTTCGACTGCATCGGGATCGGTGTAGGTATGTGGATCCCAGCCGGATAGGTATTTCTCTAACGCTTCAATGTGAAGGGCACTTGAGGTATCTACTCCAGCTTCATGAAACAGTTCATCAAGCACGCCAGTTCCAATTTCGCCATTAGTTTCAAACTGGCGAGACCAGCGGGCCTGTTCGCCATGATTCAATGCCTCAGCTAATTGCTGGGCATTGGCTGGGTCATACACGTTTGCATAACCCAACCAAAGTTCTGTTAGGTCAACGTTGTGCCAAGGAGTTAACGTTCCGCCCCAGTCAAAAACGACAGCTTGAATTGTCATGGAAGCTACTTCTTGGTTACTAGAGAAACGACTTCTGAAATGAATTCCGAAACTGGAACTAACGCCTGATCTCCAGATTTGCGATCACGAAGTTCAATCACGCCATCAGCAATACCTTTGCCGACTACTGCGATGGTAGGAATGCCCAAAAGTTCCGAGTCATTGAATTTCACACCTGGTGAAACTCCTCTTCGATCATCAAACAGTACTCTGACTCCACTAGCCTCAAGTTCTTCACTCATCCGCAGCGCGACATCAAAAGGTTCGTCATCGCGGCCTGTGGCAATAATGTGAATATCGGCTGGAGCTACTTCGCGTGGCCAGATCAAACCCTTTTCATCGTGGGATTGTTCGGCAATAGTTGCAACTGCTCTAGAGACACCAATTCCATAGGAACCCATGGTTACCGTTACTAGTTCACCATTCTCATCAAGAACCTTAAGGTCTAAGGCCTCTGCATACTTGCGACCCAATTGGAAGATGTGTCCGATCTCAATGCCGCGCGCAATGGTTACTTCCGCTGCACAATTCGAGCAACCATCACCTGGTCGAACTTCAGCTGCTTCAATAACGCCGTCCCATGAGAAATCACGGCCTGCAACTAAGTCATAGACATGGTTGCCGCGCTTGTTTGCACCTGTAATCCATCGTGAACCCTTAACTACTCGTGGATCAACTAAGTACTGGATACCAGAAGTGGACTTAAGGCCAAGTACCTCAGGTCCGATGTAACCCTTTACTAGTGCTGGATGCTTCTTGAAATCTTCTTCTTCGAAAGCCTCTATCGCAATTGGGTGAAGTGCTGCCTCAACACGTTTGAGATCAACTTCTCTGTCACCAGGTAGCCCAATAACAAGTGGTGTGCGATTTCCTTCAAGATCTACTTGCATGACAACCACGTTCTTTAAGGTGTCACCTGCATGCCAGTCACGATCAGATCTTCGTAATTCTGCGCGGGCGTTGGAAACTTCAACTAACGAAGCGATGGTTGGCGTGTCTGGAGTATCTTCAACGTGCGCAGCTGGTGTTGCTGATGCATCAATTTCATCTGGCACGCGTGTAACGATTGCTTCCACGTTTGCAGCCAGTCCACAGCTTGGGCACTTTACGTAAGTGTCTTCGCCGCTATCGCAAGTTGCTAAGAACTCTTCACTCTTGGACCCACCCATTGCTCCCGACATTGCGGAAACAATTTCATAGTTCATACCCAAGCGATCAAATGTCTTGATGTAAGAATCGCGATGGCGCTGGTAAGAAATATCTAGGCCGGCATCATTGATGTCGAAGGAGTATGAATCCTTCATTACAAATTCTCTGGCTCTTAGGATTCCCGCACGTGGACGAGCTTCATCGCGGTACTTAATCTGAATGTGATAAATGCAAAGGGGTAGGTCTTTGTATGACGAGTACTCACCCTTAACCATGAGAGTAAACATCTCTTCATGCGTTGGACCTAATAAGTAGTCGGCTTTCTTGCGGTCCTGCAATCTAAAGAGATTGTCGCCGTATTCATTCCAGCGACCAGTTTTCTCGTAAGGCTCACGTGGCAAAAGCGCCGGAAAATGCACTTCTTGAAATCCAGCGTTGTCCATTTCTTCGCGAACAATGCGTTCTACATTTCGATAAACCAAATATCCAAGCGGTAGCCATGACCAAATGCCGGGGCCGATTCGGCGAACGTATCCACCTCGTACCAATAGACGATGGCTAGGTACTTCGGCATCCGCTGGATCCTCGCGTAAAGTCCGCAAGAACAGGGTTGACATGCGTAGCACTAGCGCTCCTAAGGTCTAAAGGAATTGTGTCTCAATCGTACAGAAGAACCAGGGTTTAACTTAGTTGCCTTGGATTCGAGGTGAAAAGTCAGAATCAACTGAACAGCACGGTCGCAAAAGTGTCTACTTGCTCAAAGCCAACGCTTCGATAGGTGTTCAATGCCACCTCGTTGTAATCATTGACATACAGCGATGCAACGGGTGCTAAGTCAGCCAGAATAAGTTTCACTACTGCTGCCATGGCTGGTACTGAAATTCCTTGCCCTCGGTACTCAGGCTTAACCCAAACGCCCTGGATTTGCGCAACTCCGGCCCCAATAGTTCCAACCTCGGCCTTAAAAACCAGTTCAGAATTTTGGTATTTAACAAATGAACGTCTGCTTGAGACTAATTCCGAGATTCGATTTCGATATGCGCTAGCTCCACCATTAGCAGTTGGGCTAATTCCCACTTCCTCGGTAAACATAGCCACACATGCTGGCATTAACTCTTCTAGATCCGAAAGGTTTGAATACCTAACATCTTGATCAATTTCTTTTGTTGAGTTATTCCGCATTGTCATTACCGGCTGACTCGATCGAACCTCGCGAGCCGGTCCCCAACTATCTGAAACTTTGGACCAAAGATCCATAGTTTCTTCAGCTGGACCAACAATTGATGAACTGCGTCGGCCACTTCTATTCAACACTGCTGCAAACTCTTGGCGAGCAATTAGCGAGGTATTCACAGGAACGATGTTGGCGCCTGTCATCAAAAGTGACTTTAGTTTTCCATCATCGAAGTAACCGAGTAGGTCTGGATAACTAGGGCGGAATCTACTTTGCTTAGTTTGTTCAAGCCGGGCTGCCAAAAAACAATGTCTAACCGGATCTTGCTCAATCAAACTTCTGACTTGATCAACTGAATGCACATCAAGTGCACGAATTTCGTGAGCCATACCAGATTAGGTAACAGAAACGATTGGTGCGCCTTCAGATTCCATGCTTTCAGCAAGTTTCATCGCTTCTTCGATTAGCGTCTCAACAATTTGCGCTTCCGGCACAGTCTTGATGACCTCACCCTTAACGAAAATCTGACCCTTGCCGTTTCCGCTTGCTACACCTAGGTCTGCTTCTCTTGCTTCGCCTGGTCCGTTAACTACGCAACCCATAACAGCAACGCGCAATGGAACTTCAAGACCTTCAAGTCCAGCAGTAACTTGCTCTGCCAACGTATAAACATCAACTTGAGCGCGTCCACATGAAGGGCAACTAACAATTTCAAGGCCGCGCTGTTTTAGATTTAGCGATTCTAAAATCTGGTTTGCAACTTTAACTTCTTCAACCGGCGGCGCTGACAATGAGACTCGAATTGTGTCGCCAATGCCATCACTAAGTAGCGCGCCAAAGGCAACGGCTGACTTGATGGTTCCCTGGAACAACGGACCAGCTTCAGTAACACCTAGGTGCAATGGGTAATCAGATTGCGCTGCAAGAAGGCGATATGCCTGAACCATTACAACTGGATCATGATGCTTTACCGAAATCTTGATGTCGCCAAAACCGTGCTCTTCAAATAACGAAGCTTCCCAAAGCGCTGATTCAACTAGTGCTTCTGGTGTTGCCTTGCCGTACTTTTCTAAAAGTCTCTTATCAAGTGATCCAGCGTTAACACCGATGCGAATTGGAATTCCGGCATCTCCCGCAGCCTTAGCAATCTCTTTTACTTTGTCATCAAACTGCTTGATGTTTCCGGGATTAACACGAACGCCAGCAACACCGGCATCAATCGCAGCAAAAACGTACTTAGGTTGGAAGTGAATGTCGGCAATAACCGGAATGCTAGATTTTTTTGCAATCTGTGGCAATGCATCTGCATCGTCTTGACTAGGCACAGCTACTCGGACAACTTGGCATCCAGATGCAGTTAGTTCTGCAATCTGTTGCAGTGTGCTGTTTACATCAGCAGTAAGAGTTGTTGCCATTGACTGGATGCTGATTGGTGCATCGCCACCAACCAAGATCGGGTGCGTGCTGTGTCGAAGTGTGATCTGACGACTCTTTCGACGTGGAGCTAACACTGGTGGCGGAAGCGCCGGAAGGCCAAGGTTGATCGTCATGAGTCCTATTATCCGCCACTTTCAGGACTTTTGCTTTACCAGGGTGACCTTAAAGTTCTATTTAGTAGAAACTCATCGGCTTAATGATGTCCGCCAGAATGACGATTGCTGACATTGCCAGCAGAACTAGCGACATGACATACGCAACTGGAAGCATTTTTGCGGTATCGACTGGGCCCGGCAAAGGCTTTCGGCGAACCCGCGCAACCTGGCGCCGTGCACCTTCGTAAAGCGCACCAGCAATATGGCCGCCATCCAAAGGCAGAATCGGCACCATGTTGAATACGAACAAAAATAGGTTTACCGAGGCCAACAAGGTAATCAAGTCGCCGACTTTATAGATCGCAGGAACGTCTTCACTACTTGTGATTTGGCCGCTGATTCGACCAATCCCAACTACGCTGACTGGACCTTCTGGATCCCGGGGCGCATCAGTAAACAGCTCACCTGCTAGCCCAAAAACTCGAGCTGGGAATTCAAACAAAGCTCCGATGCTTGCCGATGTAACTGAAGCCATAAATCCAGGAACTTCAGAAACTGGCGCTTGCACTAAATCAAAACTTGGCATAACTCCAAGGAAGCCTCGAGTAGATACTTCTCCAGTAGCTTGTCCTGAATCGTCAAAGACCTCGGACTCCAAGGCAGCAACTTCTACAGATTTCGTAATTGTCTCGCCAGTTGAAGTTAAATACGTAACATCAACTTGATTTCCTGCCTCATCTGCAAGTGCAGTGCCCAGATCATCCCAAGTTGCAATTTCCACATCGTTGACGGTAACCAAGGTGTCTCCAGCAGATAAACCAATTTCTGCAGCTGGTGTATCCACTCCTCCATCACAAGTGCCACTCGTCGACGGAATGCCGTTTGGATTAGCTGCAGTTGGAACGCACTTGATGACGTCGCTAATTGTGGTTGTTACTTCTGGTCGCCCAATAACGCTTAATGAAATCGTAAAAAGAATTGTCGCGATCACAAGATTCATAAATGGGCCACCGAACATGACCGTTAACTTTTTTGGAACACTTAGTCGATAAAAGGTTCGAGATTCATCTTCCGGAGAAATCTCAGCAAGAACTTCTTCGCGGGCCGACTCAATCATTTGTCCCATGCGCCCAAGCTTTTCTGGATCTTGAGGGCCCTTTGGATTTGGCGGGAACATTCCAATCATTCGAATGTAGCCACCAAGCGGAATGGCTTTGATTCCATATTCAGTTTCACCTTTGATGCGAGACCAAAGAGTTGGGCCAAAGCCCACCATGTATTGCGGAACTTTAACGCCAAACTTCTTTGCTGGAGTCATGTGTCCAAGTTCATGCAGCGCGATGGAGACCAACAGGCCAATTGCAAAAATAAGTATTCCGAGCAGAGTCAGCATTCCGTTGCCCTATTTCTTGGAATCAAGTAATTCACGACCATATTGTTGTGCCCAATCTGCAGCCTTTAAAACTTCTTCTATTGTGAGCTCTTGGTCTGACACAAAGTTAGTTTCAAGGTGGGCTTTCAATACTTCTTCAACAAATTCAACGATGCCTAGGAAAGAAAGTTCTTTGGCCAAGAACGCTTCGACCGCAACTTCATTAGCGCCATTAAGAACTGCTGGTGCTGTGCCTGCTTTTGAACCAGCCAGTTTGGCAAGTTCAACTGCGCGAAAAACTTTGCTATCTAGCGGTTCAAACGTCCATGAAGTTGCCGTCGTCCAATCGCATCCAGCTGCCACGCCAGTAATGCGATTTGGCCAAACTAAACCAAGGGCTATTGGTAGGCGCATATCTGGTGGACTTGCCTGTGCAATCGTCGATCCATCAATGAACTCCACCATGGAATGAACAACTGACTGCGGATGCACCACTACATCGATGTTCTCAAAATCAATATCAAAAAGCAGATGTGCCTCGATGACTTCAAGACCCTTGTTCATCATGGTTGCTGAATTAATTGTCACAACAGGACCCATTGACCATGTTGGGTGATCCAAAGCTTGCTCAGGCGTTACATCCTTGAGTTGGTCGCGTTGCATGGATCGAAATGGACCACCACTTGCAGTAAGAATTAGGCGCTTAACTTCACTTGAATTTCCCGATCTCAAGCATTGAGCTATTGCTGAGTGTTCGCTGTCGACGGGAACTATTTGTCCTGGCCTAGCAAGGCTCGTAACTGCCCTGCCGCCAATGACTAATGACTCTTTATTCGCGAGCGCTAAAACCGAACCGGCTTTTAATGCTGCAACAGTAGGTAGTAAGCCCACTGCCCCAGTAATTCCGTTCAGAACAACATCAACCGAAATCTCGGCAAGTTCGGTCGCAGCCTGAGGCCCGATCAGCATCTTTGGAAGTGTGAAATTTCCTTCGGAGTAACCCGCCTTTTTTGCTTGGGCATAAATTGCTAACTGAACATCTTGAGCAGCAGTGGCATTTGCAATTGCTAAATATTCAACCTTGAACTCAAGTGCTTGTTCTGCAAGTAGATTCGGATTACTTCCACCAGCAGAGATTCCAAGTACTTTGAAATCAGATCCGCTGCTTCTAATTACCTCTAGTGTCTGGGTCCCGATGCTTCCGGTGGATCCCAAAACAATTACGGAACGCATATCTATTTCACGCCCAACTAGAGATGTTCAGCATTTACTAAAGTGCGAGATCGCTAAGAACCAAAATGCGCTCGTGTGTTAAGTCGCGCATTGCATGCAGCAAGCCTTCCTTACCAACGCCCGAGGCCTTAACTCCGCCATACGGCATCTGGTCGGAACGGAATGTTGGAACATCGCCAATGATGACGCCGCCAACTTCAAGTTCAGAGTGAGCTAGGAATGCAGTCTGTAGGTCATGAGTAAATACACCCGCTTGTAGTCCAAACGGTGAATCGTTCACGATGTCGAAACCTTCTTGAGTCGAAGCAATTGAATTAACCAACATGACTGGTCCAAAAACTTCATTGCAAGAAACTTTCGCATCCACAGGGACATTCGAAAGAACTGTCGGTTCGTAGAAAGATCCATTGCGCTTGCCACCGGTTAGAACTTTTGCTCCCCCGGCGACTGCTTCGTTAACCCATTCTTCGACACGAATGGCTGCAGCTTCGTTGATCATTGGGCCAACAACTGTTTTCTCGTCACGTGGATCGCCATTTGGTAGCGCGGAGACTGCAGAAACAATTCGGTTTGTCATTTCTTCAAAAATTGAATCGTGAATCAAAACGCGCTGAACTGAAATGCAAGACTGACCTGCTTGGTAGTTAGCAAAAGTTGCAATGCGCGAAGCAGCCCAAGTCATATCCTTTTCGCTGTTCCAGTCTTCAAGAACAACTGCGGCTGCATTGCCACCTAGCTCAAGAGTTATGTGCTTGCTCGGAACTGCTTTTTGAATCTCAAATCCAACTTTGTCTGATCCGGTAAATGAGATAACAGGTAGTCGAACGTCAGCAACCAAACCTGGAGCCGCATCATTACCAACTGGAATAACGGACCAGGAGCCTGCCGGCAAATCTGTTTCCGCAAGAATCTCACCAAGTAGCAATGCGCTAAGCGGAGTGCTTGGAGCTGGCTTAACGACGATCGGAGCTCCGACTGCAATTGCTGGTGCAACTTTGTGGGCAACCAAGTTCATTGGGAAGTTAAATGGTGAGATACCAAGAACTGGACCATGTGGGAAGCGGCGAATGATTGCCATTCTGCCCGCGGTCGCTGCTTCAGTATCAAGTCTTTGTAGTTCGCCAGAGAATCTGCGAACCTCTTCGGCGGCCCAACGAAAAACCAGTCCGGCTCTTCCTGCTTCGGCGCGAGCCCATAGCAGTGGTTTACCGTTCTCATCCAAAATGAGTTGTGCAATTTCTTCTGCGCGCTCAGTTAATCGCTTAGAGATATGCATAAGTGCATCAGCGCGCTGCGCCGCGGTTGTTCGGCGTGCTGCATGGCGTGATTCCCAAGCTGCTGCAACAGCCTCTTCGGTCTGGGCAGCGGTCGGTACGTAATACTGGCCTACAACTTGCCCATCACCTGGGTGAATAACATCAGCGACAACATCGCTTGTGGCAGATTTTCCGGCAATCCAAAATGGGTAAATAGCGCTCATAACCTCATACGTTACGCCCATATCTGGCCTGCCACGAACTGCGGGTCAAAGGTGTTTTCAATTTCCTGGGGTCAACTTGTCAGAATGCGCCTCGGGTCTAACATTGTGTGCATGACTGCTACAAATATCTCAGCCCCTGTAAACGGCATCGCCCAAGAGCGAAACCTTGTAACTGCTATCCCTGGACCGAAATCCGTTGCGATGCAAACTCGTCGCAATAGTGCGGTTAGTGGTGGCGTCGGTGTCACGTTACCTATCTATATAGAACGCGCTGCAGGTGGCATCGTGGTTGATATTGATGGCAACTCACTAATTGACATGGGTTCAGGCATTGCCGTTACTGGCGTAGGTAACGCAGCCGAAGAAGTTGTAACCCGAGTTCAGGAGCAAGTCGCTAAATTTACTCACACCTGCTTTACCGTCACACATTACGAAGGCTATGTAGAGGTATGCGAAGCTCTTAACCGCTTAACTCCTGGAGATCACGAAAAGCGTTCTGCGCTATTTAATTCTGGAGCTGAAGCCGTAGAAAATGCCGTAAAGATTGCTCGCTCATACACAAAGCGTCAAATGGTTGTTGTTTTTGAGCACGGTTACCACGGTCGCACCAACCTAACTATGGGAATGACTGCGAAGAACATTCCATACAAGAACGGCTTTGGACCATTTGCTCCAGAGGTTTACCGGATGCCGATGTCCAATCCTTCTCATGATGGCCTGACAGGTGCCGAAGCGGCAGCGCATGCAATCAGCAAAATGAATAAGGAACTTGGCGCTGACAACATTGCTGCAATCGTAATTGAACCGATTCAGGGTGAAGGTGGCTTCGTTGTTCCAGCTGTTGGCTTCCTTCCTGAACTCGTTAAGTTCTCCAAGGACAATGGAATCGTATTTGTAGCCGACGAAGTACAGACTGGTTTCTGCCGAACTGGACAATGGTTTGCTTCTGAGCACGAAGGCATAGTTCCGGACATGATCATCACTGCTAAAGGTATTGCTGGTGGTCTTCCGCTTTCTGCAGTAACTGGCCGCGCCGAAATCATGGACTCTGTCTCTGCTGGTGGTCTTGGTGGAACATATGCTGGCAGCCCAATCGCATGTGCTGCAGCTCTTGGTTCCATTGCTGTTATGGAACAAGAAGATCTAAACGCCAAGGCTCGTCGCATTGAAGAAATCATGAAGCCTAGATTGCAAAAGATCGCTGACGATACCGGTGTTATCTGTGATGTTCGTGGTCGTGGCGCAATGATTGCTGTGGAAATTGTTAAGAAGGGTTCCATGGAACCTGATGCTGAAATGACTAACAAAGTTGCCAAGGCCTGCCATACAAACGGCGTGCTCGTTCTTACCGCTGGTACGTACGGAAACGTTATTCGCTTCCTACCTCCAATGGTTATGTCCGAGCATTTACTTGAAGATGCCTTAACAATCATTGAGCAGCAGTTTAAAGAAGCAACTGCTTAATCAAAATGACTGCGCAAGCTGAGCACTCCTCAGTAAAGCGAGTTCGCACTGAACTTGAGAGTCACGGTATCGATACCGAGATCCATCATCTTTCAGATACAGCTCGAACTGCTGTTGACGCTGCGAACGTGCTTGATGTTGAGGTTGGCCAAATTGCATCATCTATCGTGTTCAAAATTGATACCGATCAAGGCGAGCGACCGCTCCTTGTAGTTACTTCTGGTCGCCACCGGGTTGACACTGAAATGGTTGCGACTGCTCTAGGCCTCCAAAAACTAGGTAGAGCCGATGCTGATTTCGTTCGCTTATGGAGCGGTTTTGCAATTGGCGGAGTCTCGCCAATCGGCTGGTTGCACGATGGAGAAGTATTTCAACCCCAAACTCTGGTTGATAATTCGCTTAGCAACTATGACGTCGTTTGGGCTGCCTGCGGTCATACTCATGTAGTTTGCAGCCTCGACTTTGAATCTTTGTTAAAGATAACTGGTGGAACAGCGCTGGCTGTTTCAGCAGACTAAAGTCTTAATTGTGTTTGTCCGCCTAGATATCACGAGAGTTCGTACTCGTCATGTACCGATTGCGTTTACTCTCATGGCTAGACAACGACTATCGATGCGAAAGTTACCTGGACTTACTTTCTTTAAGCTAATGGGAACCGGTTCTGGCAGAACTTTCACAGTTCGTGATGCAGATGTACATCATTGGTGCGTACTTTCAGTTTGGGAAACCAGCGATCAGCGATCAGCGTTTTTAAGCAGTAAGCCCGCAAAGCAGTGGACCAAGATTGCTTTAGATCAAGCAAACATTGAACTCGAGCCGTTGTCAGCAAAAGGCAGTTGGGCTAAACAAACACCGTTTGGAAATCCGGTTCCGCAAAAATGGGATGGGCTAACTGCAGCACTGACTCGGGCTTCGATCAAACCGCGATGGTGGCGTGAATTCTGGCGGAGTGTGCCGCCTGTCTCGCATGATCTGAATGCATCAGCCGGACTGATCACAAGTTTGGGTATTGGCGAGGCACCCATAGGTTTGCAAGGAACTTTCAGTATCTGGGAAACCAATGAAAGCATTACGGCATTTTCTAGCAAACAGAAACCCCATGCCGATGTAATTGCTCGAACCCATGAAACCGGTTGGTATTCAGAGGAACTTTTCGCCCGATTCAAGGTAACCAAATTGTCTGGCACCTTCGCTGGCCTCGAGCTCTCAAAGTTTGAGAAGTGAATCCGAGCATGACTAATTTAAAGTTGCCAACTAATCGCCTTTTGCTTGGTGCCGTAATCGCAGGATGCATCACAGTCTTGGCGAACATTCTTTGGGCATTGACCTCAAATGGAGTTCGTGATGCCCTAACCATTGTTGGAGTTCTAGCTTTTGCAACTGCGTCTGCACTACATGCATACGTCTCTTATGGCCGTGAGTTTCTGTTTAAGTTTTTGTCAGTAGCTCTCATCGCAACATTTGTAATTGAAGTGCTTGGAGTCGCCACAAGTTTTCCGTTTGGCACTTACGAATACGACGCCGAAAGACTTGGGATTTCAGTAATGGGAGTTCCGTTACTAATTCCATTTGCCTGGTTCATGATGCTTTACCCTTCGTGGCTTGTGGCTCGGGATCTAACGAAGACTAAATTCCTAGCAATTCCAATCGCTGCACTTCTAATGTCAACGTGGGATCTTTATCTGGATCCCCAAATGGTTAACGAAGGTTATTGGACTTGGTTTATCGATGGCCAAGCGACGAAGGAAATCCCACTAACTAATTTCTTTGGGTGGTTCCTATCTACAGCTGTAATCTTCACTCTCCTATCCTTCGTACTTAAGCCAAATCAATCGCAAACATCTAATGCGACTGCGTACGCTCTCGTGATTTGGGTTTGGTTAGGAAGTTTTCTCGTCAACATCGTTCCAGTTTCACCATTCTTTAATCAACCAGCCGTGGCCATCTCGGGATTCATTGGAATGGGCATTGTTTTAGTTCCGTGGTCATGGAAACTTTGGCAACAACGATGATTTCTATTGCAGTTGGAATCTCGATACTTCTTACATTGAACGCAATTATCAATCACTTTGTGTTGATACGACCGAAAGCCAGTCGCATCAACGCCAAAGTTGCGATTCTAATTCCAGCGCGAAACGAAGAACATTCGATTCAGTCGGCGGTTAACAGTGCGCTCAACCAAGAGCTACTCGATCAATTTGACGTGATTGTCCTAAATGATGCGTCAACTGATGGCACTGCAGAGAAGTTAAATGCAATGAATGACTCTAAGTTGAAAGTCATCACTGGTGAACTTGAGTTGCCACTCGGTTGGCTAGGAAAAAACTGGGCTTGCCATCGTTTATCCGAAACTGCTGATGCAAAATTCTTGGTTTTTATCGACAGTGACGTAAAGCTACGTTCAGATGCCGTAGCAAGCGCAATTAGTGCGCTGAATGAAAATCAGCTGCATCTGGTGAGTCCTTATCCACGACAAATTGCACCGACGTTATTGGCCAGAATCGTTCAACCGCTACTCCAGTGGTCCTGGTTAACAACTGTGCCCTTGCGATCAACTAAACAATCGCTTCGTCCGAGCTTGGCAGTTGCAAATGGTCAGTTCTTGGTCTGTCGAGCAGACTCCTACCGAGCAAGCGGTGGACACCAAGGAATCAAAGGTGAAGTTCTAGATGACATCGAATTAATTAGATCGTTTTATCGAAATGGATTCACCGGTTGCGTAATCGATGGTTCCAAAATTGCTACTTGTCAGATGTATGAAACAAACTCGGATCTAGTTTCCGGTTATTCAAAGAGCCTGTGGAATGCCTTTGGCGGACCAATCGGTTCCATATTTGTAAATGCATTCTTCCTTTTCGTTTATGTTTTCCCGCTTGTAGGTTTCGTTACTGGTGATGTCCTATTGGCCACCCTGGGCCTAATTTTTGGAACTGCAGGTCGAGTCTTTTCGGCAAAGACTTCGGGCTCGAAAGCTCTCCCCGACTCCTTGCTTCATCCAATTTCAATAACCGTATTCACGTGGCTGAACTTAGTTTCCTGGCGACGACACCTTGCGGGAACGAATACTTGGAAATCAAGGGACCTAAAGTAGGGCTGTGGCAAACATCATCGTTATTGGCGCAGGCATGGGTGGCATGGCTTGTGCCGCCAGGCTTGCCAGTAAAGGTCACACCGTTCAAGTGCTCGAACATAACGACACCTGGGGCGGAAAACTTGGGTCCGTTGAGCACGCAGGTTACAAATTCGACACCGGTCCAAGTCTGCTGACCTTGCCCGCGGTTTACCGCGACTTGTTCTTGAAAACCGGTGCTGCCATTGAGGATTCAATTGAGATCGTTGATTTGGAAACAGCGTTCCGGTACCAGTTTGCCGATGGCACAGTCCTGAAAATGCCGGGTACTGGCATCGGCAGGTGCGCCGAAGCAATTGGTGACACTCTGGGTGGAAATAGCGCAGATCAATGGCGAGAATTTATGCGTCGCGCTGCTCAGATGTGGTTGGTGACCAGAAAGCCATTCTTGGAATCCGAGCTACACGGGTTAAAGAGCTTGTTGGCCTTGTCGTGGCGCGTTAACGACATTCGCACAATAGCCCCAACAAAAACATTGCGGGCTATGGCAAGTAAATACCTAGATGACCCTCGCCTACTTACTTTGGTTGATCGATACGCAACTTATACTGGCTCAGATCCAAGGCAAGCTCCAGCAGCACTTGCAACGGTCCCTTACATCGAGCAAATGTTCGGCGCTTATCACGTTGCAGGTGGCCTACGAGAACTTGGTAGAGCACTTTATGAGCGCGCCACATCTATTGGTGTGAAATTTGAATTTGGCTGCACGGTTTCAAACATTGCAACCGAACCTCAAGTATCCGGGGTAACTCTTGATGATGGTCGATTTATTCCCGCAGACATAGTTGTAGCAAATTCAGATGCGACAAATGTTTACGAAAAGCTATTGAGTCCAAAAGCACAGCAACAAACAACTTCGGCCAAGAAATCATTGGCTAAGGCAACTCCTTCCCTGTCTGGCTTTGTGATTTTGCAAGCAATGACCGGCAAGACACCAGATTTTGAACATCACAATGTTTTCTTTCCAGAAAACTATGACGATGAGTTTGATTCTATTTTTGGAATTGGCAAGAAAGTGTCTCCAGTTTCCGATCCAACGATTTACATCTGTTCGCCAAATGATTCAAAAATGACTCCTGCTGGAAATGAGTCGTGGTTTATGTTGATCAATGCGCCACGCCATGACCCAGTGAATGGAGTTGACTGGTCTGATTCAGAGTTAAAGCACTCGTATACCGAGCAAATCTTGACTGCGCTTAAAAATCGAGGCTTCAGTACCGAAGGCCGAATCTCTTGGCAGCAGACAGTTACACCGGATGATCTAGAGCGAAACACGCTTGCACCTGGTGGATCGATTTATGGCACTTCTAGTAACGGCATGAGATCAGCTTTTCTGCGCCCAGAAAATGTCACAAAGATTCCAAACCTGTATCTCGTAGGTGGTTCTTCGCATCCTGGTGGTGGATTACCTTTGGTGGGCATGTCTGCAGAAATCGTGGCAAGCCACATTGGGCGTGCTTAGTTTTTCTTCAGGCGCTTTCTAAATGAGCGCATCAAAATTGCAAAGCTCACTACACCCAATGCAAGCCAAACATTTGCCGCGATTGTCGCCAATTGAGTTGCTGATTCAGGGAACAAGCCACTTGCAAGCAGGAACATCACGCCAATTGCAATTCGCGTCGGCTTCTCTGCTGGCGTAATGACGCCTACTTCCCGGAATCCAATGCCACTTGCTTTTGCGCGCATATATTCATGGATCAAGGCAACAGACATCGCTAGTACTGCAATTTCTGTCGGTGCACCCAAAACAATTAACAGAATTGCAATGCCAACATCTACCAGGCGATCAACAATTCCGTCTAGGAATGCTCCCCAAGAACTAGTTTTTGAAGTACGAACTGCGACAATCCCGTCGAAACTATCAACCAACCCAACTGATAGCACAAGGATGCTGGCTAGAAAGAAGTTTTCATGTGAGGGCAAGGCGAAATAGATAGCGGAACCCATCAGTACTAATCCAAAAGAAGTAATGACATTTGGATTAAATCGAACCAGAGGCGTCGAAAGTGTAAATGAGATACGAAGCCAGGCTCGGACTAAGCCACTAGGCGGTTGCGTTCCATGCAACTGGGCCCAGCTGACTAAGTACTCATTAAAAGTCATATCCCCATTGTTCTACCTGACCGAAAGTGCAAGAAATGCACCCAACCAATACCCTGAACTAGTGGGAATCAATCCGTTAGACGCAAATGGGCTTCGCGCTCGGATTCAGACCAATCTTGATGCTTTTGTAACGGATCACCGAGCCCTCATGGCAGCAGTCTCCCCCGATACCTTGCCGTTAATTGAGTCACTTGAAGGACTTCTTGTTGGGGGCAAGCGCCTACGTCCAGCCTTTGCATATTGGGGCCATCAAGCAGCTGGTGGACAGGATTCAGATTCGGTATTACGTGCTTGTGCAAGTCTTGAGTTCCTGCAAGCGTGCGCCTTAATTCACGACGATGTAATGGATGCAAGCGATACCCGCCGTGGTAAACCAGCAATCCACAAACAATTTGAAACCAAACATACCTCTAGCAACTGGAATGGTTCGGCCAAACTTTTTGGTGAAGGTGCGGCAATTTTGGTCGGCGACTTGGCACTGTCCTGGGCTGACGAGATGTTGCTAACCAGTGGGATCAGCGGAGATTCCTTAACTAGGGCAAAAGCTGTGTACGACGTAATGCGCACTGAATTGATGGCTGGACAGTATCTCGATCTTCTCGAACAAGTACGTGGTGACATCACACTCGATCGTGCGGAAACTGTTATTCGATTCAAGAGTGCGAAGTACACGATCGAGCGCCCGCTACACATGGGTGCTGCAATTGCTGGGGCTAACAACGAACTAACTCAAGTTCTTAGCGACTACGGGTTAGCACTTGGTGAAGCGTTCCAACTTCGCGACGACTTACTCGGAGTATTTGGCGATAGCTCTGTTACCGGCAAACCAGCAGGCGATGACTTGCGCGAGGGTAAGCAGACGATGCTTATTGCTTACGCCAATGCAAATGCGGATGAAACCCAAAAGAATTTGCTAACGGAATACCTTGGCAAACCTGAACTATCACCTGAGACCATTTCAGAACTTCAAAAGGTCTTGCTTGATTGCGGTGCTCACGACTTTGTTGAAACTCGGATATCTGATTACTTGGCAAAGTCTTTAGCCGCTCTCGAAGCTCTCGACGAAGCTTCCGAAGCTAAGTCTGCATTAACTGAACTTGCGATTCTCGCGACTAAAAGATCGGCTTAAACATGAGTAACTTTTCAAGATGGATTCCCGGCTCACCTCGGACCGTATCTGGCAAAACCGATGACGTTGTAATCGTTGGTGCTGGTCTGGCTGGCTTATCCGCGGCCATGCGACTAGCTGGTGCTGGCAGAAAAGTCACCGTAATCGAGCGAGAAAGCATTCCAGGCGGACGAGCAGGCCGAATTAGTGATCGCGGCTTTGAATTCGATACCGGACCAACCGTTTTGACTATGCCGGATTTAATTGCGGATGCTTTTGATTGTCTTGGCGAGAACATGAACGATTGGCTGACTTTAGAGCCAGTTGCTCCGCTGTACCGCGCTTTTTACCAAGATGGCAGCGTCTTAGATGTTCATTCCGATACCACTGCAATGGCAGCTGAAATCGAAAAGGTAATTGGTGCTAGCGAAGCAGATGGATATCTAAAGTACGTAGATTTCGTAACTGATCTTTATAAGTACGAAATGAAGAATTTTATTGATCGAAACATTGATTCCCCGCTGGATCTTTTGTCCATGGACCTAGTTCGATTAATCAAACTTGGTGGCTTTAGAAAACTTGCTCCGAAAGTTGGCCAGTACCTTAAGGACGACAGAACTCAACGGGTATTTTCATTCCAATCCATGTATGCCGGCCTATCCCCATACGATGCGTTAGCCATTTATGCCGTAATTGCCTACATGGATTCAGTTGCCGGAGTTTTTGCTCCAAAGGGCGGGATGCATGCACTTCCTGTTGCCATGGCTAAAGCTGCCGAAAAGCATGGCGTGACTTTTAAGTACGATACCGAAGTAACCAAGGTGCGGATGAACGGCAACCGAGCCGTTGGCGTTGAAACTAGCAATGGTGAATTCTTTGCCGCTGATGTTGTGGTTTTAAATCCAGATCTACCAGTCGCCTACCGCGACCTCCTAGGTAAAGAGCCATGGAGCGTTAAGCGTCTCAAGTATTCCCCATCGTGTTACTTGCTCTTGGCTGGTTCATCCGCAAAGTACGATCACATCGCACATCACAACATTCATTTTGGACACAGCTGGGCTGGAGTCTTTGAGGAATTGATCGACAAGAAGCAATTAATGTCTGATCCAAGCGTTCTCGTAACAAATCCAACTTTTAGTGATCCAGGTTTAGCACCTGATGGCAAACAGGTTTATTACGTACTGTTTCCAACACCAAACCTTGATGCAGACATTGACTGGAAAAAGCAAGCGCCGGCATACCGTGATCATGCAATCGAAACTTTGCAGGCTCGTGGCTACACCGGGTTTGGCGATTCAATTGAAGTTGAACACATAACAACACCTCAAGATTGGTCCGATCGTGGCATGGAGCGCGGTGCACCATTTGCTGCAGCTCACTCATTCTTGCAAACCGGACCATTCCGCCCAGGCAACATGTTTGGTGAGAATGTTGTGTTTACTGGCTCTGGAACCCAACCAGGTGTTGGCGTACCAATGGTTTTGGTTTCAGGACGTCTTGCAGCTGAGCGCATCACGGGACCAGACAAGAACTACAAATCACGTGCCCGACGATAAGGCGCGTATTCTGAACTAATGCAAGCGCGACGATTATCACCTGATGCAGGTTGGTTTGGGTCTTATGCGTTGCCAGGCTTTTTAGGTTCGCTCTTCATTGCCATAGGCGCTCTGGGCGTGGGTTGGTTTCCATTGTCTGCAGACATTTTGCAGTGGCCTTTTATTGACTTCGTACAAACCGAAACAATTGGCCTTGCGCTCACCCGCTCATTTGTAGTTGTTGGCGCTGCCCTGATTCTCCAGGCTTGGCTCGTAGTTGGAATTGACGCGCTGCATGGCAAAATTCTAAGAATTGAAACTATTTATCTATCTCTAATTGCCTGGTTAATCCCGCTACTAGTTGCACCACCACTTTTTAGTAGAGATGTTTACTCCTATTTCATGCAAGGCAGAATGCAACTTGCTGGAAACAATCCATACGAGTCTGGCGTCTCTGTTGTCCCCGGCTGGTTTCAAAGCGGAGTAGATCCGCTTTGGGGAGATGCGCCAACACCGTATGGCCCAGTTTTTTTGTTAATTGAAAAGGCAGTTGCAGCGGTTAGCCAAGATTCATCGCTAGTTGCTTCTTACCTATTTCGACTAACCTCACTTACTGGCGTAATTTTCATTTGCCTGAGCATTCCTTATTTAGCAAAAGCTCACGGCGTTAATCCGATTTCGGCAGCTTGGGTAGGAGTCATGAATCCCCTAGTGCTCATGCACTTTGTTGCCGGGTCCCACAACGATGCATTAATGGTGGGCTTAGTTTGCCTTGCAATGGTCATTGCGCTGCGGGGTCATTTCATGATTGGAGTCGTTGTAGCCACGCTGTCCCTTGGAATCAAGCCTGTTGCAATTGTCTTGTTACCGTTCTTGGCTCTTATTGCAGCAGGCAGTGGTGCAAGTTGGATTCGAAAGGCTAAGTACGGCGCTTACGCAGGGTTGATTGCGTTGGCCACACTTTTCGCTACGTCGGCATTGGCAGAGACTGGACCATTTGGCTGGATTGGTTCGCTCTCGACACCTGGCACAGTGAAAAGCTGGCTCTCACCTACAACGGCGATTGGGATGTTGATCGGTGGTCCGCTTCGACTTCTTGGGTTTGGCAACGTGGTCGATACCTCCGTTGGTATCACACGCCTAATTGGCTCAATTGCGCTTGCTTTTGTTCTTGTCATGTTGGTCGTTCGGCCCGCAGGCAGAAGTGCCACTCGTGGCGTTGCGCTTTCCTTTGTTGCATTAGTTGTACTTGGGCCAGTCGTTCAGCCATGGTATTTACTTTGGTCAATTCCGTTACTTGCCGTAACGGGACTTAGCCATAAACAAGTTCGCATCATGGTGATTGCAATTGCAGCCTTCACAATTCATGGGATTGCGAATTCCAGCGCAACTGCAGATACTTTCTTGGAATTGAGTGATGGCATTGCCATGGTTTTAGCCGGATTAACTCTTGGACTAGCCATGCTTGCTTCCACGGCTGAACGGTCATTGATATTGGGTGACAATACTGAGCAAGACATGTTGCCATCTTCGCCTGAAGAAAAGGAAGCTGCGCGCCAATTAGAGCTGCACTAACTCTCAATTAACCCTGAGAAAGTTCAGAAATTCCTGGGAACGATCCAGCTGAATCACTAACTACAACAACTGCTGAACGTTCCTGGCAAACCGCATCAAGTAATTCAGCGATTTCGAGCGCAGCTTCTGGCGACGCTTTCATCAGATCTTGCCAACCTGTCCAAGCGATACAAATACTTCCATGGTCATCACCTGACGGGATAATTGAATCAACTAGATCAGGAAGAGTTCCACCAACGAGGCTCAGATTCTTTGATTCGGTTGCGACAACATCTACGAAATCCTGAATGGACTTAGCAGCAGAAGTATCCAGCCAAAGCCCATTCCAACCAGCCAAATTTGTTTCGCCGGTAAATCCAGATTCAGTGAAATTTACTTTCCAGCGAAGGACGCCTTGCAGTCTTTGGGCTTTTAACATTGCAGCCAATAGACCGGGGTTTGGAGCAGCCACTTAATTCCTAACAAGAACGTCACACAACTTGTGCTGAAGCAACCCTACGCGTCACGGGAGAATTTTTCGAATTCATGGCAAACCAAGGGTTGCTGACTTTGTCCGTTGATTCATTGCATAAAGTTACGTCTGTGTCCAAACATGATCTAGATGCCGCTGGAATCTTTGACCCGGCATTACGCGAATCATATGAACTGTGTCGCCTGCTAAATGCTGAACACGGTAAGACTTATTACTTAGCAACATTGCTCCTGCCTCCAGCCAAACGGCCTTATGTGCATGCGCTTTATGGGTTTGCTAGATATGCCGATGAAATCGTTGACGATTTAGCCTCTACTCTCACTGATGCCGAGAAAGCTGAGCAGCTAAATACTTGGGGGCAAGATTTCTTAGCAAAATTTGATTCCGGTGAAACCAACGATCCCGTTTGTATGGCGGTGCTCGATACTGTGCGTCGCTGGAATATTCCACGTGAGCATTTCGAAGCGTTTCTACATTCGATGACGATGGATTTAACTGTTACCGAGTATCAAACTTACGAGGATCTTTACGAGTACGTATATGGATCTGCGGCTGTTATTGGATTGCAAATGGTTCCGATCTTGGAACCAACAAGCCAAGACGCTTATAAGTATGCGACGGAACTTGGTGTGGCTTTTCAGCTTGCTAACTTCATTCGTGATGTTGGCGAAGATCTCGAGCGCGGCCGGGTCTATCTCCCACTAGCGGAACTTGCCGAGTTCGGCGTCACCAGAGACGACTTAGAAGCTCGAGTGGCAACACCTGCTATAAAGGCCGCACTGAAGTTTCAAGTTGCCAGAGTTAAGAAACTTGAAGAATCTTCCCGCGCTGGGATTTCCATGCTTGGAGCGCAATCCCAGCCTTGCATTGAAACTGCTCGAATTCTTTACTGCGGAATTGTGGACGCTGTAGAAGATATTGATTATGAAGTTTTCACAAAGCGCGCGACGGTTTCGCTAACCCGACGCCTTCAAGTTGCATTGCCTGCATATCTAAAGGCTCGAAAACTTTGGAAGCGAACTACTTAATTCCAAGAAAACGATTGACGCTTTTACGCGGCGGTCCTGACATCGGTTCTCGCTGCACACCTTTACGGCCGAGCCAAATCCAGATGATTAATGTCAAAACGACGAGACAAAAGCCAAAGAGCAAGTCCTCGATAGGTGCAAAAACCAAGCGACCATCACCGATAAACGTTGGTGCGGAATCTTTTGGTGTGCTGGAACCGATGATTGCATCTCCGTCATATTCAACAATGCCAAAACCCGTCAGGATGCCGTTGGTTACCAGTTGAAAGAAAATCACGATTGAGTATGAGACCCAAAAGACTTTTCGCTTTAGAAGCTTGGTTTTAAATACAAATAAATCTAACGCGATAACTACTAGCACTCCGATAATTGCTAACTGGGTATAGGTCATTTGGTTTCCTCGTCGCCAGCTTCCCAGTTGCGAGCACTGCGAACCGCCTCAAAAGATAAGATTGCGCAAATTGGAATGACAACAAAGAAGAGAATTTCATCAAGCGGAATGTTGGCTACCGTAGTTATTCCGGTCACATAGCGAGAATCAAAAGTCCAATGACCTTGCGCAATTGCATACGCATCCCAAATTGCAAACACAATTACGACTGGCAGGACTGTTAACACCAGGCGAATTGTCCGGCGGTAAACCTTGGTTCGCAGAAAATATTCAAGCCATGCGGTGCCAATTAGACAGCCCAAAAGAACGCTCAAATAGGCGTACTTGGACATGTTGCTCGCTTTCGGTTAACTCTAAATCTACCCTGCCGTGGCGTAGATACACCTTTTAGCGTCGGCATCTAGAATGAAGCAGTGACTGAATCTCCGAACCTAGACCCACTTCTTGGGAAGGTTTTGGATGATCGCTACAGCGTGGATGAGTTAATCGCGCGAGGCGGTATGGCCACCGTTTATCGTGGCACCGACTTAAGGCTTGGCAGAACTGTCGCCCTGAAAGTTCTAGGTGGTGTCTTAGTTAACGACCCTGATTTCGTGGAACGCTTCACGCAAGAAGCTCGAGCAACTGCTGCCCTAACTCACCCGAATGTGGTTGCGGTTCATGACCAAGGAATCAGTGAAGGTTTTCCTTTCCTAGTAATGGAATTTGTTCAAGGTAGAACTATTCGCGAGATTATGGCGCAATCGGGACCATTCACTAGCGCTCACGCCCTCGAAATCATAAGTTCTGTACTTGCCGGGTTGAGCTCTGCGCATGACGCAGGCTTCGTTCATCGAGACATCAAACCAGAGAATGTTTTGATCACCAATGATGGGCATATTAAAGTTACTGACTTCGGCTTAGCTCGAGTCATAAGCGATACTCCCGTCAGTGATTCAACTGGTGCGGTACTGCTTGGAACTATGGCTTACTTATCCCCTGAGCAAGTTCAGCAACTTGCAGTTGATCAAAGATCCGATGTTTATTCCTGCGGCATCTTGCTGTACGAAATGGTTACTGGCCTAGTTCCATTTACTGGTGCATCGCCGCTTGATGTCGCCTACCAACATGTAAACAGCAGTGTTTCAGCGCCAAGCACCATACAGCCTGATGTTCCTCCTGCCGTGGATCATTTAGTTCTGGCAGCCACCAGAAAATCGCCAACCGAACGTATTCAAAGTGCGCGTGAATTTCGCGATGGTGTGATTCGCGCTCTTTCAGCGGTACCTCGCGCCGAAGCACTTACAACTGCCCTGCCACTTCAAAGCACCCAAGTAATTCCAACTCCAGTTCGCGGTGCCCACCGTGCAACTGGTGCAGTGCCATTGCAAAAACCTAATCCCGGAATTGGCCCAAGTGGGATGCATCGAGATGTTTCAGGTAAATCTAAAGGTAGAAAGTTTGCTCCTTGGCTGTTGGCACTTGCGCTTCTTGTAGGTGGTGGGGCTTGGTATCAATTCACTGGGAGTTACGAAGTTGTGCCGCCCGTGTCTTCACTTACTGTCGATGAAGCTACTGTGATTTTGGCGCCACTTGAACTTGGCGTAGAAGTTGTTGAAGAGTTTTCCGAGGACATTCCGGTAGGAGTGGTAATCAGAACAGATCCAGCAATTGGCGAGAAAGCTCGTAAAGGCTCTCCAGTCACTTTGATCGTCTCTAAAGGCCAAGAGCGCTATGTGATTCCATCTGATCTAGCGGGACAAGATCCAAAGGATGCAAGTTCAGCCTTAGAAGCCTTAACTTTAATAATCGCTGGCACTAATGAAGTTTTTGACGAACTTATTCCCGCTGGAAAAGTCGTGAGCACAGATCCTGTTGGTGGAACGTCAGTTAAGCGCGAAACTCCAGTTACGATTTTGGTTTCAAAGGGTCCAGCTCCAGTAGAAGTGCCACCAATAATTGGCACATTAATTACAGATGCGACCACAACACTTGGCGCGATTGGACTCACCACCGAAACAATTCGTGAAGATTTTGACGACAGCGTGGCTGGCACGATTCTTTCAACGGATCCAATTCCAGGAACAACCGTTCCTAAGGGCACCGTAATCAAGGTAGTTCTAAGTAAGGGACCAGTTTTAGTTGATGTGCCAAATGTAGTTGGTATGGACGTTGCTACCGCAACAACAACTTTGCAGGCAGCAGGCTTCCAGGTTAAGACTGTTAATAAGTTAACTGTGGCAATTCTTAACAAGGTTTATTCACAAAACCCAGCGGCTGGATCTAAAGCCCCCAAGGGTTCAGTTATAACCCTTGAGATTGTCTAGCGATAACTACTTTCGATCTCGCAGCATGTCGGCAACCTGGAAGGCCAAATCAAGGCTCTGAATCCGGTTTAACCTCGGGTCGCATGCAGTTTCGTATCTGAATGGCAAGTCAGTTTCGCTAACGCCACCAATTCCACCTAGGCATTCAGTGACATCATCGCCCGTAAGTTCAATGTGAATTCCACCTGGATGCGTACCAAGTGATTTGTGTACCTCAAAGAAACCACGAACTTCAGCAATCACATCGTCTAATAAACGAGTCTTGTGTCCGGATGCGGCTTCCTTGGTATTGCCATGCATTGGATCGCAAACCCAAAGAACTGGGTGGTCAGTTTTCTGAACTGCAGACACCAGCTTTGGAAGTACTTCAGTAATGTTTCCAGCGCCCATTCGAGTGATGAACATAAGTCGACCAGGAATCTTTTCTGGATTTAACTTCTCAAGCAATCCTAAGATGTCTGCTTCCGTAGTCTTTGGTCCGATTTTCACACCAATTGGATTTTGAATCTTAGAAACAAAATCGATGTGTGCGCCATCAAGTTCACGAGTGCGCTCGCCTACCCAGACAAAGTGTCCAGACACGTCATATAGATTTCCAGTTCGGGAATCAATGCGCGTTAATGGCTTTTCGTAGTCAAGCAATAGCGCTTCGTGGCTTGCGTAGAAGTCTGCGCGCTTGAACTCCTCAGGATCAGCGCCGCATGCAGTCATAAAGGAAAGGGCGCGATCAATCTCGGCTGCCATTTCTTCGTAACGCTTACCTGGTGTTGATTCACTTACGAAGTCTTGGTTCCAAGAATGAACTTGGCGCAGATCTGCATAACCACCTTGGGTGAACGCGCGAACTAAGTTCAAAGTAGCGGCACTTGCGTGGTAAGTCTGAACCAATCGCATCGGGTCTGGTTGACGAGCTTCATTTGTGAACTCAAGTCCATTAACGGCATCACCACGGTACGAAGGCAAACTAACGCCATCGATAGTTTCTTCTGAGGAACTTCTTGGCTTTCCGTACTGACCAGCAATTCTTCCAATTTTTACAACTGGCATAGATGCGCCATAGGTCAAAACAATTGCCATCTGTAAAACAGTCTTTAATCGAGCCCGAATCGAATCTGCAGTGTTAGCTACAAAAGTCTCGGCACAGTCGCCACCCATAAGAACAAAGGCATCGCCATTTGTTGCATCAGCCAGTCTGAGTTTCAATTCATCGCACTCGCCCGCGAAAACTAGCGGAGGCAATCCAGCCAAAATTTGCTGGGCCTGGGCAAGGCCTTCTGCAGATGGCCACGCAGGCTGTTGGGCTGCTGGCAAATCTGGCCAAGTAATTTCACTCATATCCCCTAGATTAGTGGCGTTTCTAGCGGTTCACTAAATCAGCAAATCCCATTTCAAAACATGCCCACGACTAGAATTGCGCTATGCCAATCAAAAAAGTTGCACTGTTAACCGCCGGCGGCCTAGCTCCTTGTTTATCTTCAGCAGTTGGTGCACTTATTGAGGAATACACCAAAGTTGCTCCAGACGTTGAAATCATTGCCTACCGCAATGGCTACCGAGGACTCCTTCTCGGTGACTCAGTTGTGATTACCCCCGCAATCCGTAGCCAGGCTCATTTATTGCAGGCCTTTGGCGGAAGCCCGATTGGCAACTCACGAGTCAAGCTCACAAATATTGAAGATTGCGTAAAGCGAGGCTTGGTTGCCCCTGGCCAAGACCCACAACAAGTTGCCGCAGACCAGCTGATTGCAGACGACGTAGATGTCTTACACACAATTGGTGGCGATGACACAAATACTGCAGCGGCAGACTTGGCTGCGTTTTTGGCAAAGAATAACTACGGACTAGGTGTAGTCGGTCTGCCAAAGACCATTGACAATGACGTTTACCCGATAGCTCAATCACTTGGCGCCTGGACGGCTGCTGATGAAGGCGCTCATCACTTCAGCAATATTGTTTCGGAGCACAGCTCAAATACCAAGATGCTGATTGTTCATGAAGTAATGGGACGACACTGTGGCTGGCTAACTGCTGCAACCGCCGTTTCGTATCGCAGCTTGCTCGATCAAATGCAGTGGATTCCAGAACTTGGAGTGGCTCGAGAAAATCGTGAAGTGCATGCCGTCTATGTACCTGAACTAGAAATTGATTTAACTGCTGAAGCGAAGCGATTAAGTTCAATCATGAACTCGGTTGGAAATGTAAACATATTTCTTTCCGAGGGTGCTGGCGTTGATGCGATTGTCGAAGAAATGCGAAGTCGTGGTGAAGAAATTCCACTTGACCCATTTGGTCACGTCAAGATCGACAAGATTAATCCAGGTGCTTGGTTTGCGGATCAATTTGCGCCAATGATCGGCGCTGAAAAAGTATTAGTCCAAAAGAGCGGTTACTACTCGCGCTCAGCTCCCGCTAACACCAAAGATCAAGAACTTATCAAGGCATGTGCAGAGGTTGCGGTGCAATCTGCATTGAGTGGCGTAAGTGGATTAGTAGGGCAAGACGAAGACCAAGGAAATGCAATCCGTGCTTGTGAATTTAACCGAGTAGCTGGGGCAAAGCCATTTGATACAAATCAATCATGGTTTAACGATCTCTTGAATGAAATTGGTCAACCAAAAGGATCGGCAGCAAGTCAATAAGACTCGTAATTAGTTTTAGCTAGGACGCTTTGAACGAGATGCGTATTTGTCTACGTATTCTTGCCCGGATAGATCCATAATCCGATACATAATCTCGTCGGTTAATGAACGCAGAACGAAACGATCATCTTCCATTCCGTAATACCGAGAGAAATCAAGTGGCTCACCGATTCGAATTCCTACTTCTACGCCGAAGTTTGGACGGGATTTTCCAATCGGCTGAACCATTTCGGTATTGATCATGGCAACCGGAATTACCGGAACGCGAGCTTCAAGTGCCATTCGCGCTACACCTGTTTTGCCTCGGTAAAGTCGCCCATCAGATGAACGAGTTCCTTCTGGATAAATTCCAAGCAAGTGACCTTCGTTAAGCAGTCTCACGCCAGTACTAATGGCAGCAGTGCTGGCATTGCCACCAGTTCTATCAACTGGAACTTGGCCGGCACCCCGGAAGAACGCAGCTGTTGCTTTGCCTCGGATTCCAGGTCCTTCAAAGTATTCGCTCTTGGCCATGAAGGTGATCTTTCTTGGCACTGCAATCGGCAGGAAGATTGAATCTGAAAATGAAAGATGATTACTTGCCAGAATTGCTGGGCCGGACTCCGGAATGTTTTCAAGTCCTTCAACCCACGGGTGGAACGCGACCTCAATTGCCGGACCAATGGCAACCTTCTTTAGAAACTTGTAAAAGTTATCGCGTTCAGACACATCCCTTACGGTAGTCAACGAGGGCGCTATCAGCAATTGACGCCCCCGAAATCGGACACTTTTGGACGTTTAGGGACCAGATTTAGAATTCCTGGGTTACCCTCTCTTAAGGCTTTTTATCGAGAGGTGCCACAGTGCGCGAGTTATCCGTTGTAGCTAACATCCCACCGATCTCTGCTGGAAATGTGACAGATCAAATTGAAGATTTGTACGCAAGAAACCCAGAATTCCCATCGGTGGCAATTCAAACGGATGATGACTGGTCAACAATCACGGCTGCTCAGTTTAGAGAGCAAGTTCGAGGTGTTGCTAAGGGATTGATTGCAGAAGGCCTGCAAGCCGGAGACCGTATTGCAATTCAGTCTAGAACTAGATACGAATGGACTGTCGCGGACTATGCGATTTGGTACGCAGGTTGCATAACCGTTCCAATTTACGAGACTTCATCACCAGAACAAGTTGAGTGGATCATTTCCGATTCGCATTCCGTTGCGACATTCTTTGAAGCTCAGAGAACGACGCTTGCATTCAAACCAATTGAAGCAAAAGTCCCTCACATGACCCGCTCGTACTTATTCGGCGACAATGCACTGGAAGAGTTAATTAAAAAGGGTGACGGTGTTTCCGATGCTGAGTTAGAAGCTCGCCGCACTTCTGCCGGGCCAACTGCTCCAGCAACTTTGATTTACACATCAGGCACTACCGGAAGACCTAAGGGTTGCATCATCACTCATGGCAACATGATGGCTGAAGTAGATACTTTGGTTAAAGCGGTACCAGAAATCTTTGATGTACCTGAAGCGTCAACACTGATCTTCTTACCACTTGCACATGTTTTCGGTCGCCTGATTCAGGTTGCTATGTTGCGTGGCGAAGTAACTATTGGACACTGCCCAAATCCAGCAGCTTTGCTTAAAGATCTAGGTTCATTCAAACCAACTTTCTTGCTTGCAGTGCCACGAGTGTTTGAAAAAGTATTCAATGGATCAGCTGCAAAGGCACATGAAGCTAGCCCAGTTAAGGGAAAGATTTTTGACCGCGCTGCTGCCACCGCCATTGCATACAGCGAGGCAATGGATCACGGTCACATGTCTAAAGGGTTAGCAATTAAGCATGGGTTGTTCGACAAACTTGTGTACTCCAAACTTCGTCATGCCATGGGTGGTCGCGTAACGCACGCGATCTCGGGTGGCGCCGCACTTGGTTCCCGACTTGGTCACTTCTATCGAGGAATTGGACTAATAATCCTTGAAGGTTACGGACTTACTGAAACTACGGCCGGTAGCACACTTAACTTGCCATCATCCTTAAAGATTGGAACCGTTGGTCGCCCGCTGCCAGGAACGGGTGCCCGCATCGAAACAGACGGCGAAATCCTTCTTAAGGGTCCTCATGTATTCGCTGGCTACTGGAACAACGATTCTGCGACTGCAGAGGCGATGACAGCTGACGGCTGGTTCCGTACGGGAGATATCGGCGAACTTGATGGTGATGGATATTTGCGAATTACCGGACGTAAGAAAGAACTTCTAGTTACCGCTGGCGGAAAGAATGTTGCGCCCGCAGTTCTGGAAGATCGATTGCGCGCAAATCCAATTGTGAGTCAGTGCGTTGTAGTCGGCGATGGCAAGCCTTACATCGGTGCACTTGTAACCTTGGATCAAGATGCGCTGCCACAAATTCTGGCTGCCAACAACATAGACTCCGCACCTATGTCGGAATTAATTAACAACGCAGATGTTCGCGCTCTGGTTCAGAAAGCAGTTAATTCCGCAAACGAAGCGGTTTCAAATTCCGAAGCGATTAAGAAGTTTGTGATTCTGCCAGAGGACTTAACCATTGACAATGGTTACCTAACTCCGAAGATGAGCATCAGAAGACACTTAATTGTGCAGGATTTTGCCACTGACATTGAAGGTCTTTACTCTTAACAAACTAGGTCTTCAATCCAGATCGGATAACAATGCGCGCAATGCCCTTAACTTTGGGTTGGGTAATAACTAGAGCTTGGGTTTTGCTATCAGGATTTAGCGTTATCTTTTATCCTGAATCTGAGTTTCTATTTAGTGATGTACGCCTTTACGACTGGTGGGCTGGAAACATTGCCGACTCACACTTTCCTATTAACGATCCAATGTGGCAATACCCGCCATTAGCTGCGGTTGTTTTCCTTGCTGGGTACTTAATCGCTGGAAACACTGTGGGATTTGTATTTCTGGCAGTCCTTGCAGACTTAGCAATTTTTGCTTTATTGATACAGCGAGGTAAGTCAGAGAAGGCCTCAGCGCCAGCATTTATCTGGCTCGTTGCTCCCCTTGTCATGGGGCCAATTATTCTGGGCCGATTCGATGTGTTTGTAACGCTTGCTGCAGTTTTTGCACTTCTGTCTGTTGGGCAAGTCCGAAAGTTTGGCATAGCAATTGCCATTGGTGCGCTACTTAAAGTTTGGCCAGTTCTATTGCTGCTCGCTGCACCACGCGGTAAAAGCCTAAAAGCTATTGCTTGGTTTACTGCAACCTTTGTCGCCGGAAGCTTGTTGTTAAGCATATGGTGGCGAGATAGTTTTTCATTTATCGGTGGACAGCAATCTCGCGGCCTTCAAATTGAATCAATCGGTGCGCTTCCCTATCAAATTTGGAATGCTGGACCAAGTAATGTTTCATCCGCTTTCCAATTTGGCGCAATCGAAGTTGTTGCCCAAGGTACTGCGACAGTTTCGCTAATCATTACCTTGATTGGAATTTTGTTACTTGGAATTCTCTTTTATTGGAAAGTATTTGGAAAAATTGAATCTGCTTCCCCTGCAGACGTAGCCCTTCTTGCCGTATTGATCTCGATAGTTACAAGCCGGGTTTTATCCCCGCAGTACATGGTCTGGGTATTCGGCTTACTTGCAGTCAGTGCATTTAAACCGCAACAAAACTTCAACAAGATCTTGGTCTTAATCTTTATAAGTGCCGGAATCGGACAAGTGATTTATCCGTGGTGGTACATCAGCTTTCAACAAGGCGGGGCGCTTGCAGTCGCGTTCCATGCAATTCGGATTTTAACGTTGTTATGGGCGACGGTAATTGCTTGGCAGAACATTCGAGCAGTTAGTCAGCAAAATCAATCCCCGAAAGTAATCCATCAAGCTTCTTGAAGTTTTGATCCCAGGTCCATTCCTGGCTCACCCAACGTCGGCCGGCTTCACCCATTGACTTTGCTGCCTCAGGGTTAGTTAATAAAAAGGCAAGACGCTGTGCAATCAAACTTGTATCTCTGCCGTCAACTAAATATCCAGTCTCGCCATCAATAACCGCATCGATTGCTCCGCCAGAATCACCAACAAGAACTGGCAAACCTGTGGCTGATCCTTCGAGGAAAACTATGCCTAAGCCTTCAACGTCCCAGCCACCCATGCGCGTTCGGCAAGGCATGGCGAATACATCGCCTGCGGCATACCAGTTCGATAAATCCCCTTGGCTTACTTTGCCTGTGAAGTGAACAAAATCTTTCAAGCCGAGTTTTGCAACCAAACGTTCTAAGTCTTTTAGGTATGGGCCTGTTCCGACAATTATCAAACTGGTCTGTGGCGCAGTTTGCTGAATCTCTGGGAGGGCACGAATCAATTCGTCTTGGCCCTTACGAGCCATAAGTCTTGAAACACATACGACAACTGGACGCTGCGTCCAACCAAGCCCGGCTCTAAGTTCATTACCAGCAGTTGCATTAGCTGGAGAGAATTCCGTTACATCAACACCCGGAACGATGCGCCGCATCCTGCTTGCTGCTTCAGGACTTAGGGCCTTTGCGATTTTCTTATGGGTGTATTCACTTATGTATGTTAAGTAATCTGTGTCGTTGCCAATCTTGCGCAAGGCTTGCTTGGTTCCCGGCGTCATTGCCCAACCGGTCTCGTGTCCCTGAGTCATGCCAACAATATTTGTGACACCAAGTTTTCGTAGCGGCGCAGCTAGTAATCCAAGTGGAGCAGCCGCTCCAAATAGAACGCGAGTTATGTTTTCCGAGACTACGATTTCACGCGCCATTGCCAGCGTTGATTTTGAAGGAAGCAAGGTATGGGTGTCAGCCCTAATCACCTTGAAGTCTTGCGCGGCATCAAACTCTTTGGCGCCTTCCCAATCTGAAGTAAGAACCGTTACCGAACTAGGTTCAAATCTGCGAACGATCTCATAACCAAACGTTTGAATTCCACCAGGGCGCGGCGGAAAATCATTTGTGATTACAAGTGTCCGACCCATGGTTACATCTTGCCGTATCCCCCAATCCAGAAGGAAAACGCATCACTGCGCAATTGCAGCCGATTGGTCTGGTGTTGCATCACCCTTAATCAATCGAAGTGGCGACACCAGTCCAGCTGTCGCCAGAACGTCGAGCACATCCTTGTGTGAATCAAGGGATTCAGGCATTGGACCCAACAGCGCAGTAACCACGCAATCTGAACATGCAATGTCTCGCATAATGCAGCTAGAGCAATCGATCAACATAATGACTCCTGGTTTATCTCGGTTGTCTTACATTGAAAAGATATGAGACCCCCCTGACACTTTTATGGCGCGATTAACTCAGCTGAACTTTGGGTCCAGATCTCATCCCAAAATTGTCAGGGTTTACAGGTAAAGTCCCACTTATGAGCCAGAGCTACACTCCAGATTTAACTGGAGCTCCCAGCGCCTTAACCAAGGGCACGGCTTTAACCATTTCTGACATTGGAAAACCCCTTTCGCAAGCAACTTTTGTCATTGTCGACCTCGAAACTGCCGGCGGTAAGCCTGTTGATGCCGGAATCACGGAGATTGGCGCAGTTAAAGTTCGGGGCGGTGAAGTTATCGGAGAGTTTCGCACATTCTGTGCACCCGGTGTCCCCATTCCAGCATTTATCTCTGTCTTGACTGGAATAACAGATCACCATGTTGCCGATGCCCCAAGTGTTGCTTCTGCGGTTCGTGAGTTCCTTGCTTTTGCAAATTTCGAATCTGGAGATGCGCCTGTTTTGGTTGCGCATAACGCTCCATTTGATGTTGGTTTCTTAAAGTCGGCGTGTCAAAAGTTTGATATTGAGTGGCCTAAACCTGCTGTTTTGGACACCGTAATTCTGGCTCGCAAGATTCTTCGGAAAGATGAAGTTAGAAATCGAAAGCTTGCTACCTTGGCACAGTTTTTTCGAACTCCTGTCAGTCCAACCCACCGCGCGCTAGATGATGCTCGGGCTACTGCCTCGGTATTACATGGCTTGATCGAACGTGTTGGAAATTTAGGCGTACACGATCTTGAGGGTCTACAAACCTACAACGGTCCAGCAACTGAAAAACGTAGACGTAAGCGTTATCTTGCAGATGGATTACCTGAGTTACCAGGTGTTTACATTTTTTACGATGGCAACAATAGGCCGCTCTATGTCGGGACTTCAACCAACATTAGAAAACGCGTGATGTCATATTTCACAGCTGCTGAAACTAGAAGTCGAATGACCTCAATGGTGGAGTTAGCCCAACGTGTTGATGCACATGTTTGTGCATCAACACTTGAAGCCAGCATTCGAGAGTTGCGCATGATCAACGAGTTGCGCCCAACATATAACTTTCGTTCTAGAAATCCAGAGAAAACTACCTGGGTTACCTTGACCAATGAGCGATTCCCCCGACTCTCACTGGCAAGGCAGTCGCACTTACCAGATGCAGATCGATTAGCAATTGGACCTTTCGCTAACGCGAGCAATGCCGAACTTGCAGTTCTTGCAATTCATCAAGCCACAGATATACGTCAATGCAAAGAACGCATAACCAGCAAGACTTCGATTTCTCCGTGCGTACTCTTTGAAATGAAGCGATGCATTGCACCATGCATGTCCGGTGACGTTACAGTCGGCTACCAGGAAATTGTTTCTGGAGTCAGCTCCGCTCTAGTCGGTGACGATGTAGAAGTAACTAATAAGTTGATGACGAGAATTCGCGAATTCGTAGAACTAGAAAAATTTGAAGATGCAGCACTGATTAGAGACCGTATGCATGCATTTGAAGATGGCGTATATAGATCCAGCAGATTACGCGAGCTAACTTCAATCCCATTAATAATCGCGGCACAACAAAACACATCCGGTGGCTGGGACATTCACGCCATTACACATGGCCGATTTGCCGGGGCTGTTTCTGCGCCGGTCGGAGAGGATCCCAAGCCTTACGTAGCGAAGTTGAAGGCGTCCATACCTGCCGACGTGCGTCTGCCAACCCTGGTATCCGAAGTTGAATTGCTGCTTAATTGGTTGGGAAATGGCTTAACTCGCCTAGTTTCAATAAGCGATGGGCATACCTGGATGCACCCAATAAATGCTCGAATTCGAGCAACTGAGTTAGCTGCCAGCTAGCGCATAGCGTTGGCTGATTGATACCCAAACATCCAAAAGTGATTTTGCGGCGCCGGTGTCTAGCGAACTGTATGCAACAGGAAGTGCGCGCTTAATTCGTTCGACGATTGAATCACTAGTTTCACCAAATCGCTTTGCGCCCTTAGCAGCGTCATAAGCAACCATTGTTGCTGCGGCATTTAGCGCAACAACATCACGAATTGCTGCGAAGTTTCCATCCGATCGACCCGCAAGAATTTCACGAACAACTTGCGCGTTAAATTGTGCATCGCCACCACGTAGTTGGTCGAGTGTTGCAGGCGTTAAGCCAAGTTCGCTTGGATTCAATAAAGACTCACGCAAAGTTCCAGAGGTGACGTCCCAAATCTGAGTCGGCGCCGAAGTCGAAAGTTCGTCTAGACCATCGATGCTGCGCACAATGATCGACTTCATGCCACGCTCAAGCTGAACTTGTGCCAAAACCGGAGCTAACCGAACATCCGCACATCCTAAAAGTGCGGCTTCAGGCTGTCCTGGATTTGAAAGTGGACCCAAGACATTAAACACAGTTGGTACGCCAAGTTCCTTGCGCACATTAGCGGCATACTTCATTGCCGGATGATGCGCTGGTGCAAAACAAAATGCAATGCCTGCTTCCGCAACGCAAGATGACAACAAAGTCGTAGGCATGTTTATCGCAACCCCAAGAGCTTCAAGTACGTCTGCAGTTCCCGCTTTAGAAGAAATCGCACGATTGCCGTGCTTTAGAACCGGGATTCCAGCGCCAGCAACTGTTAGTGCAGCCATGGTTGAAATGTTGACAGTATGTGCGCCGTCTCCACCCGTACCGACAACGTCTACTGCGATTCGATCTAAGTTAACTTCTACTGCGTTAGCAAGCATTGCTTTAACCATGCCGCTAACTTCTTGTGAAGTCTCACCCTTAACGCGCATACCAATCACAAGACCCGCAAGTTGTGAATCAGTGGCTGTGCCAGACATCATTTCGTTCATTGCCCAAAAAGCTTGATCGAAAGACAAATCATTTCCGGAAACTAAAGTTCCAAGAACTTCTTTCCAGCCGTCAGCAGCCATTATGAATCTCTTCCCTATTGGGAAATAGAGTTTCGTGACTTGAGAAGCTCAAGGCAAGCATTTACCACTGCGCGTGGATCAAGTGGGTGCGCTACAACAGCGTCAGCACGTGACCAAGTGGCTAACCAGCGATCATCGACACGTCCAACCAGTAGCAGGACTGGTGGGCAGTTAAAGATCTCGTCCTTTAGTTGGCGGCAAAGTCCCATACCCCCGGAAGGAGTTGCTTCACCATCGAGAATTAGCAAGTCAAATGGTCGAGAATCGACGGCCGCGACCACGGCTGGATGCGTCGCGCACTCCAGAATTTCTACGTCTCCGAACTCAAGTGAAGGTCGACGGCCAAGGCTGACCTTAATGCTGGAGCGGACAGCAGAATCATCGCTATAAACCAGCACTTTTAGAGTTGGGGCACTATTCGACACCCCAAAAGAGTATCTGACCATCTGGCTGGATTGGTAATCGGGATTGTCAATCAGAGGTACCAAAATGGAATAGATCACATCAGGGCAATATTGGCCATCCTGAGGGGATTTTCCCCAAGGCAGTGGGTAAACTCTAGGGGTGAGTACAGCTACCCCCATCAGAGTCCCAAGCCATGCCGAACGCCCAAATATGGTGTCGATTGGCACCATTGTCTGGCTATCCAGTGAGTTGATGTTCTTCGCAGCCCTATTTGCGATGTATTTCACCTTACGTTCCGTTAATCCAGAGCTTTGGGCAGAAGAAGTCGAACTTCTTAACATTCCATTCGCTTCCTTCAACACCACGATCTTGGTGCTTTCATCGGTTACCTGTCAGCTTGGCGTTTTCGCTGCTGAACGTGGAGATGTAAAGGGCCTTCGCAAGTGGTTTGTCATCACTTTCCTAATGGGCTTCTACTTCGTTGCTGGTCAGGTTTACGAATACGCAGTTTTGGTTCATGAAGGCCTAACACTGTCATCTAATGCCTACGGTTCTGCTTTTTACCTAACAACCGGATTCCACGGCTTGCACGTGACTGGTGGCTTGATTGCTTTCTTATTTGTTTTAGCTCGCACATATGCAACAAAGCACTACTCACATAAGCAAGCAACTACCGCAATTGTGGTTTCTTACTACTGGCACTTCGTCGACGTAGTTTGGATCGCACTTTTCGCAACCATTTACTTAATCAAATAACAAAACCGATAAACGTTTAGTGAAGTAGAGAAGGAATCCAGTGGCTCTCAACAAAAGACACCCTGCGGCTCTGTTTGCAGTTCTAGCAGTAGCACTAGGCACCACTGGTGCCGCTTATGCTGCAGTCAGTTCGCAGACTGCTCCAAAAGTCGTTGCTAAGACTGAAACTCAGGTAGAGCAAGGTAAGCAACTCTACCTAGAAGGCTGCTCTTCCTGCCATGGCCTAGCTGCCCAGGGTGCATCTGACGGTCCGTCGCTTATCGGAGTTGGCGCAGCTTCCGTAGATTTCCAAGTCGGTACCGGTCGTATGCCACTTGCTGCTCCTGGCGTGCAGGCAATGCCAAAAATGCCTTCTTATAACGAAGAAGAAACCGCTGCCCTAGCTGCTTACATTGCAACTTTGGGTGCAGGCCCAGGAATTCCAACCGCCGAAATGCTTGATACTACAAACGCAGAGTTAGCACTCGGTGGCGAACTATTTCGCACTAACTGTGCCCAGTGCCACGGTGCGTCTGCTGTCGGTGGCGCGCTTTCCGAAGGACGTAAAGCGCCGAGCTTGATGGATGCTGACGCTAAAAACCTTTACGAAGCTATGGTCTCTGGTCCACAATCCATGCCAGTGTTTGCAGACAGCACGTTGAGCGTTGAAGACAAGCAACACATCATCGCTTACGTTGCAGAACTTCAAAAAAATGAGAGCCCTGGTGGTTTTAGCCTCGGCCGACAAGGTCCAGTAACTGAAGGCCTATTCATTTTCGTTGTGGGTCTTGGAGTACTTATCGTTGCCGCAGTATGGATCGGAGCGAAAGCAAAATAATGAATGAATTAGAGCATCCAACTGGTGACCCATACGGCGCCAAAGATGGCAAAGACTTAATCAGTGGTATCACTGTTTTCCCGATGGAACCTCACGTTCCACGCAAGGCCGACATAGATCCAAAAGCTGCCATCCGCGCTGAGCGCCAGGTAGCAACCATGTTTGGTTTGTCATCACTAATGATCATTTTGTTCATAGTTGCTTACATTCAGGTGCCTGCAGACTTACTAATCACAATTCCAGTGATTGGAACTTTGAATGCAAATCACTTGGCAATCGGGTTTACATTTGGCATGGCAATTCTGCTGATTGGCCTTGGCGCAATTCATTGGGCTAAGAAATTGATGCCGGATGAGGAAGTAATTCAAGAGCGTCATGCTTTAACTTCTACGAATGAGGAGCGAGCTGCCGTGCAATCAAGTCTGCAGCGCGGCGCTGCTGAATCTGGCTTCAAGGAGCGCAAGATTATTCGCCGCTCGCTACTGGGTGCCCTCGCACTGTTTCCAGTTCCACTAATCGTGCTGCTTCGTGACCTTGGTCCCCTACCGGGCACTCGCCTACGGGAAACCATCTGGGATGAAGGAATTCACCTAGTTACCGATGCCACCTACAAAAAGATCAAGGCTTCCGATATTCCTTTGGGTGGCTTAATCAATGCCGTTCCAGAGAACCTGCTAGAGATCGAACACGAGGAGCACAACCTAAACCAGCGCGGTAAAGCATCGATCATTATCGTTCGCATGGATCCAGCTGACATCGTCTCACAGCAAGGTGAAGCCTGGGATTACCAAGGGGTTTTAGCGTTTTCCAAGATTTGCACCCACCTGGGGTGTCCAACATCACTTTACCAACAGCGCACTCACCACTTGCTGTGTCCGTGCCACCAGTCTACGTTTGACTTATCAGACTCGGGCAATGTGGTTTTCGGACCAGCTGCACGTCGCATGCCACAGCTTGCGATCACAGTTGATGCTGAGGGCTACCTAGTTGCCCAAAGTGGATTTAATGAACCAGTAGGACCTAGTTTCTGGGAGCGCGGATGAGCACAACCGAAGAATCAATTCAGGCGCCAGCACATGCTGCACCAACCACTAAAGGTGGTGCCGTCGGTTACTACATTGATGATCGCCTAGCTTCGGCTAGCTTCACCAAGCGCTTAGTCGACAAGGTATTCCCAGACCACTGGTCATTCATGCTTGGTGAAGTTGCGCTATACAGCTTCATTATCTTGCTGCTTTCCGGCACATACTTAACTTTGTTCTTCAACCCGTCAATGACTGAGGTTATTTACAACGGCTCATACGTCCCACTTAAGGGCGTAAAGATGTCTGAGGCTTACTCCTCTACTCTGGCGATTTCCTTTGATGTTCGCGGCGGTCTATTGATGCGCCAGATTCATCACTGGGCAGCGCTGTTCTTTACGGCTGCAGTATCCGTGCACTTACTTCGCGTTTTCTTCACAGGCGCTTTCCGCAAGCCTCGTGAAATCAACTGGGTAATCGGAACTTTGCTTTTGGTTCTTGCACTTCTTGAAGGCTTCTCCGGTTACTCACTTCCAGATGACTTGCTATCTGGCACCGGACTTCGCATTGCTCAAGGCATCATGCAGGCAATTCCACTTGTTGGAACTTATGTAGCGATGTTCTTGTTCGGTGGCGAGTTCCCAGGAACCGACATCATGCCAAGACTTTACTCAATCCACATTCTGTTGATTCCTGGAATTCTGTTGGCTTTGATCACCGTGCACTTAATCATGGTGTTTTACCAAAAGCACACTCAGTTCCCTGGACCAGGTCGTACTGAAAGCAACGTTGTTGGTTTCCGCCTATTCCCTATCTACATGGCTAAGGCTGGCGGCTTCTTCTTCGTAGTATTCGGTATCACGGTTTTGATTGCTGCATTGGTAACAATCAACCCAGTCTGGCTATACGGTCCATACACACCATCCCAGGTAACAGCTGGCTCCCAGCCTGACTGGTACATCGGATGGCTTGATGGCGCTGTTCGTTTGATGCCTAACTTGGAATCAAACTGGTTTGGCTACACGTTCAGCTGGAACATCTTGGTTCCTGCATTGGTTATCCCAGGCATCATGTTTACGGCTCTTGGTCTGTACCCATGGATCGAAGCTTGGGCAACAGGCGATAAGCGTGAACACCACTTGCTGGATCGCCCACGCAATGCACCTACCCGAACCGCCCTTGGCGTCATGTCGCTTTCGTTCTACATGATTCTGGTAATTTCCGGTGGCAACGACATAATTGCCTCGGCATTCAATCTCTCAATTAACCAAATTACTTGGGGCTTTAGATTCTTACTCTTCATCATTCCTCCCCTAGCGTTTGTGCTGACAAAGCGCATCTGTCTTGGGTTACAGCGTCGCGACAACGACAAACTGCTTCATGGTTATGAGACTGGAAGAATCCTTCGCCTACCAAGTGGTGAGTTCATTGAAATCCACGAACCAATTGGCGAAGCTGAAAAGGCTAAGTTGTTGGCTAAGGCTGATGTAGTTCCTATGGAATTGCCATCCGCAGTAGACGAAAACGGTGTGCGCAATCCAAAGGCTGCCAAGTCAATTGCTCGCGCGAAGCTATCTCAGTGGTTCTACTCTGACGTAATTCCAACTCCAACCGACGAGGAAATGCGAGCAGCTGCTGAGCATGCTGCCCATGAATTACATGAAGCAGAAGCTCACATGAAACAGATCAGCAATCACTAAGCATTAACTAAAAGAACCCCGTCTAGAAGTTCTAGGCGGGGTTCTTTATTGTCTGGATCTCTAAATCAGTAAATCCCTAGTTACCAGCAAGCGTGCTGCGGCGCTCAAACGCCAAGGCGTTAGCAAACGGATCTTCAAATGGTCGCAACGGGCCAGCAGCGCACTGTAAGACTGCATCAGCAAGTTCTGGATTTCGAGCCAGTGCTGGGCCATGCATGTAGGTGCCAAACACGTTTCCGTGCCATACGCCCTCTTGCTGATTAAACCCATTCCCTACTCCACTAAGAACGCGCCCTAGAGCAGACATCTCGTTTCCGAGCAACGTCAGGCCTTGGTGGTTCTCAAAGCCAGTTAGACGTGGCAAGCCGCCGCGACTTGGCTGAATCACAAGCTCACCAACACTTCTAGGTGAGGCGTCATAAATCGTGTGAGCACCTACCAGGCCTAAACCAGAAGTCTTGTTCCCATTTGAATCCGGCAGTGAGTCTCCAATTATTTGAAAGCCAGCACAGATCGCTAAGACTGTAGCGCCACCAGCCGCCGCATAATTCAGGCCACCATCTGCCTTAAGCATCTCTAGTGCTGCGAATTGTGGACCATCTTCCCCGCCACCTAAAAGGTAGATATCACCCGAACGTGGCACTGGCATGCCGGGAGTAACTTCGGTTAAGTTCACATCAATGTTTCGCGCCTTAGCCCGGTGGATTAGAACTTCGGCATTACCTTGATCGCCGTAGGTTCCCAAAAGGTCATGGTAGAGGCGCACAATCTCAAGAGTCACTTCGATTCACCTGCCCCTGTAGTTAGCCCTAATTCCAAAGCCAACAAATCTTGGTAGGCGGTGTAGCTGGCTATTGCTTGGATTGGGGCTTCGATGAACGCAGCTACAGCCTCTTGAAAGCTACCAGCTACTTCAGTGTCGATACCTTGAACACTCAGTCGATAGGCCACATCTAGTCTGCGCTCCCCGGTGCAGATCACTTTCTTGCCAAGTAGTGCAGAGTAATCAATATCCCAAAGCCATGAAGTATCTCGACCATCAATTCCACGCGCATTAACCGATAGGACCACCTGGTCTGCTTTCACGTCACTGAGGGCTTGGCGCCAACTCTCTGGATTCTTTGCCAGATGTGTGGGAACTTTTTTGCCAGAAATCACGAATTCATGAATTCGATCCGGTGACTCATCTATCAACTTTGTCGCTTCATTTGCAAGAATCTCAGCGCCCATTAGTCGGGCTGCTTCAATCACTAAGGCAGCATTACGTTGCGGTCCAGATAACCTTCGGTCTGCTCTGATGTCTGGGAGCTTAGATCCAAGCCCACACTTGCAGAGATAATCCCCTGTTGACCAATCCAAGATTGCCGCGCAGCTTGGGCAAGTAGCGGCATCAGGATGACGTCGGCCGTTAAAGGAAACGCGAATTACATGGCCAGCGTTTGCAACGGCGAACTCCAAGAATGGATCGTCTCGATCAATTACAAAAGTGACATCATCCTTTGTGAAAGCTTGGTTCCAAAGATTGGAAACTTTTCTAACTTCGCCCGTTCGATGCAATTGATCACGAGAAAGATTCAGTAGCACAATCACTTTTGGCGATAACTTCTGATACATGTCGGGCAGATACATTTCGTCGCATTCAATTACCGCGAAACGATTTCTAGGTTTTTGAGCCAACAGGGACGCAATACCAGCCGGCATGTTGGCGCCAGATTGGCTGGTACTTACGCCCTCACCAGCAAAGTTGCGAAGAATCTCAGCAAGGTTCTTAGTTGATGTGGTCTTGCCATTGGTGCCGGACACAATAACAATGTCGCGATTTTCTGAAAGCTTTGCGATTGCATTTGGGTCAATCGCAAGAATTACTCGACCACTTAAGGTTTCACCTCGGCCGCGACCGAGCTTTACGGATAGTCGACCAGCAATCTCACCAGCTTTACAAGCTGCTGAAAGCCTAAGTGAGCGAGTCACAGGATTCGTAGGTTTGATTTACTTTGCGAATTCGCCGCGGTAGTACTCGAAC
>JAOATY010000026.1:0-27774 GCA_030157865.1 Candidatus Nanopelagicales bacterium
TGGAATTTGGGGCGCACTTGCTTTGGGTGGTGTTGGTGCTTGGATTGGCGCTAAACGCCTAGGCGTTCCATTTGCTCCGTTTGCGGATTCAATCGCTCCGGGAATTGCATTTGCGCAAGCCATTGGAAGACTCGGTAACTGGTTTAATCAAGAACTCTTTGGTCGCCCAACGACTTTGCCATGGGGACTTGAGATTGCTACCGAGAATCGACCAACTGAATTCACGCAATTCGAGACTTTCCACCCAACATTTCTTTATGAAGCTATTGCATGTGTAGCAATTGGTTTCTTCGTAATCTGGGCTGACAAACGCTACGTAATGGGACATGGTCGCGTGTTCGCACTTTATGCAGCACTTTATTGCGCGGCTCGTGGCTTGATCGAAACGATGCGTATCGACGATGCCCGCCACATCCTAGGTATTCGCTTCAATGTTTTCACAGCGCTGTTTATTGGAGCCTTGGCACTTTTGTATCTAGTGCGATCAAGTGAAAAGAATCCTGGACGAGAACTTATGCACGGCGGAAAGCTTGTCATCGAAGGTCAAGAGCCGGACGCTCTGGTTTCAGCAAAGGATGCCGAAGTTTCCGTTTCACAAACCAGCAGTTCACCTTCAGTTCAGACAAGTGAACCAAAGCCACGCGGTCGTCGAGCAAAACCAAAGCAATAGCTTCTTGATTGGCACATGTTTGTTCGGTGCCAAGCAGTAAACTTAAGAAGAATCTCTGGTTAGGAAAAATTGTGCGCCGCGCGAAAATTGTTTGCACGTTAGGTCCGGCTACGTCAACTCCGGAAACCATCAAAGACCTCGTTAATGCGGGCATGAACGTTGCGCGCCTAAATCTTTCCCATGGTGAGCAAGAAGTTCATGCTCGATCGTATGAAATGGTTCGCGCTGCATCCAGAGAAACTGGCAAGGGTGTTGGAGTCCTGGCTGATTTACAAGGACCAAAAATCCGATTGGCTCGGTTCGCTTCTGGTCCAGTTGAACTTCACAATGGAGACAACTTCACCATCACAACAAGAGATGTTCCAGGGGACGCGACAATTTGCGGAACTACTTACGCTGGGTTGCCCGGCGACTGTAAACCAGGCGATCGAATCCTTATTGATGACGGCAAAGTCGGATTAGAAGTTATTGAAGTTACTTCGGATTCAGTTTTAACTCGAGTAACCGAAGCTGGAACAGTAAGTGACAACAAGGGAATTAATCTTCCAGGGGTTGCAGTAAGCGTCCCAGCACTTTCCGGAAAAGATATTTCAGATTTAAAGTGGGCTCTAAAGCAAGGCGTTGACATGATTGCGCTTTCGTTTGTTAGAAGTGCTGCCGATGTTCTAGATGTTCACCGAATCATGGATGAAGTAGGGCGCCGGATTCCGGTTATTGCAAAGATCGAGAAGCCTCAGGCCGTCGATAATCTGCAAGAAATTATCGATGCATTCGACGGAATCATGGTCGCTCGTGGTGATCTAGGTGTAGAACTGCCGCTAGAGCAAGTTCCAATGGTTCAAAAGCGTGCAATCGAATTAGCTCGCGCTGCAACTAAGCCAGTAATTGTGGCGACTCAAATGCTCGATTCCATGATTAGTTCAAATCGTCCAACTAGAGCTGAAGCCAGCGATGTCGCCAATGCAGTTCTTGATGGCACTGACGCGCTAATGCTTTCGGGCGAAACCAGTATTGGTGTTAATCCAATTCATGTCGTGGAAACAATGAGTCGCATCATTTCGCACATCGAATCTGAAGCACTTGAATCACTTCCAAAACTTGCCGATGATGCACAAGGCGAAACTGCGAAAGCAATGTGCTTAGCTGCTGTTGATGTCGCAACTCACGTAAATGCAGTGAGCTTGGTTGCATTTACTGAAACTGGAAGCTCGGCACGACTGGTTGCCAGACATCGCAGTCGCACCACCTTGTTGGCCTTCACGCCAAATGAAGATGTGCGCAACCGACTGTCATTAGTCTGGGGAACTGAAACCTTCCTGGTTCCCGGGGTGTCACACACTGATGAAATGGTGGCTCAACTCGACAAGGTTCTTCTAGAGCTCGGAATCTTCAAAATGCATGACCCAATCGTGGTTATCGCGGGTGTTCCGCCTGGCGTTCCTGGGTCAACAAACGGTATGCGGGTTCATAAACTCGGTCACGGTGCGCATAACGCCTAGGCGCAATTTGCTCCCAATGTTCCCGATTCCAGCCTTGCCTGCTACAGTATTGAAAGCTTGAAAGCACGCCATCCTTTAACACCTGTCCCGTGAGGCAGGAAAGGAGGTAAGAAGATGACGCACGACTTTGAGCCACAAGGACACGTAGTCCTTGATTCCAGCGATATTTCTCGCGCCCTAACCCGATTAGCTCATGAAATTATTGAGCGCACTCAGGGTGCTACAAATCTAACTTTGATGGGCATCCCAACTCGGGGTGCATCGCTTGCCACTCGACTTGGTGAAAAAATCTCAGCCATCCAAGGCAGCCCAGTGTCAGTTGGAGCAATAGACATCACGATGTATCGCGATGATCTTCGATCCCGACCAGCTCGCGCCTTACTTCCAACCACGATTCCAGCTGAGGGTATCGAAGGTCGCTTAGTGATCTTGATTGATGACGTCCTTTATTCCGGTCGAACCATCAGAGCTGCCTTAGATGCAATTTCTGAACACGGTCGTCCTGAACTTGTTCAACTCGCAGTCTTAGTTGATCGCGGTCACCGTGAACTTCCAATTCGCGCCGACTACGTTGGCAAGAACCTTCCAACATCCCGAGCCGAAAAAGTTCAAGTCAAGTTAGTCGAACACGATGGCGTGGATGAAGTGCGAATTGAGCGTGAAGTATGAAGCATTTATTAAGCGCTGCTGACCTGAGTTATGAAGATGCAATTCTGGTTTTAGACACTGCAAAACAACTTGCCGCAGCAACTGAACAAGGAGTTGGCAAGCTGCCACCTTTGCGCGGTCGCACAGTTGTCAATCTTTTCTACGAAGATTCAACTCGCACTCGAATTTCATTCGAAGCTGCAGCAAAGCGATTAAGTGCAGACGTAATTAACTTCTCAGCAAAAGGCTCAAGCGTCTCTAAAGGTGAAAGCCTGAAAGACACTGCGCTGACTCTGGAAGCAATGGGAGCAGATGCTGTTGTTATCCGCCATAACAGCAGTGGTGCACCACATCGCCTAGCAAATGCCGGATGGATTTCCGGGGGAGTTGTAAATGCTGGAGACGGCACCCACGAACATCCAACGCAAGCTCTTCTTGATGCCTTCACACTTCGCAATCACCTCCGTAATGGTGAAGGTGACTTAAAGGGAGTGAACGTAACCATCGTTGGCGATGTGCTGCACAGTCGAGTAGCAAGATCCAACGTCTTATTACTAAATACGCTTGGTGCCAAAGTTCGGTTAGTCGCGCCGCCAACCTTGCTACCGTACGGCGTTGAAGATTGGGACTGTGAAGTGTCATACGACCTCGATGCATCCCTTGAGGGATCCGACGCCGTCATGATGCTTCGCGTCCAGCGCGAGCGTATGAACGCTGCCTACTTCCCGAATGCGCACGAATACAGCAATCGCTATGGCTTGAATGTGACTCGAATGAATCGTCTTTCAGAAAATGCCGTTGTTATGCACCCAGGTCCAATGAACCGGGGTATGGAAATTTCGGCAGATGTGGCTGATTCCCAGCGCTCGGTAATTGTCGAGCAAGTAGCCAACGGCGTAAGTGTGCGCATGGCCGTCCTGTACTTAATTCTCGGTGGATCGGAGTCAATGTAATGACTAGCAGCACAAAAACAAGTTATGTGATTAAAGACGTCGCAATTTTGGACGGCAAGCCAACTGACATTTTGATTCAGGATGGCGTCATCTCGCAGATCGGCTCCGGCTTAACGGCAGATCAGATCGTTGACGGTTCAGGCTGTGTTGCATTGCCAGGATTAGTTGATCTGCACACTCACTTACGTGAACCAGGTCGCGAAGATGCTGAAACTGTATTGTCCGGAAGCCGCGCTGCAGCAATGGGTGGCTTCACTGCAGTCCATGCGATGGCAAACACAAATCCAGTTGCTGATACCGCAGGTGTGGTTGAACAAGTTTGGCGACTGGGCCAAGAAGCTGGATTAGTAGATGTTCGCCCAGTTGGCGCCGTCACAATGGGACTTGAAGGAACTGCACTTGCCGAGTTAGGCGCAATGGCTGATAGCGCCGCAGCAGTTCGAGTCTTTAGTGATGACGGTAAGTGTGTTCATGACGCCGCATTGATGCGTCGTGCGCTTGAGTACGTAAAAGCATTTGATGGCGTAGTAGCGCAGCATGCCCAAGAACCAAGATTGACTGAAGGCGCCCAAATGAATGAAGGTGTTATCTCGGGCAAGCTAGGTCTAGCTGGTTGGCCAGCAGTTGCCGAAGAAGCAATCATTGCGCGTGACGTATTGCTTGCACATCACGTTGGTTCGAGATTGCATGTTTGCCATCTATCTACCGCTGGAAGCGTAGAGATTATTCGATGGGCAAAGTCACGCGGGATCAACGTAACTGCTGAAGTAACTCCTCATCACTTGTACTTCACGGACGATGTCGTCGAATCTTATGACCCGATCTATAAAGTGAACCCACCACTTCGCACAAAGGAAGATGTTGAGGCAGTTCGCGCTGGTTTAGCCGATGGCACGATCAACATCGTGGCCACTGACCATGCGCCACATCCTTCCGAAGACAAGGATTGCGAGTGGACTGCAGCCGCATTTGGCATGACTGGCCTGGAAAGCGCCTTGAGTGTGGTTTTTGAAACTATGGTTCAGACCGGGCTAATGAATTGGGCTGCCGTTGCTGACCGCATGTCTGTCGCACCAGCTCAAATCGGTCGGGTAAGCACCCAAGGCCAGCCAATCGAAGTGGGCTCACCAGCTAACTTGGTAATTTTTGATCCCCGTGCAAGTCAAGAAGTAGACGCACGAAAGACTGTAAGTGCAAGCCGAAATACCCCGTACGCAGGACGCACCCTTCCCGGCAAAGTTGTTGCAACGTTCTATCGCGGTAAACCAACTGTGCTGAATGGAGAACTCAACGCATGACCCGAGCCGTCCTAGTACTTGAAGATGGTCAAGTATTCACAGGTCGTTCATATGGTGCCGATGGGAGTGCTTTTGGCGAAGCCGTTTTCTCAACAGGAATGACTGGCTACCAAGAGACAATTACTGACCCTTCGTATTGTGGCCAAGTAGTGGTTCAGACTGCGCCACACATTGGTAATACTGGTTGGAACGATGAAGATGACGAATCACAACAGATTTGGGTTTCCGGTTATATTGTTCGCGATCCTGCGCGCCGCCCATCTAATTGGCGATCAACCGTAAGTCTTGATGACGAACTGCGAAACCAAAATGTAGTTGGCATTAGCGATGTTGATACTCGCGCATTGACTCGTCACTTGCGTGAGCATGGCGCGATGCGCGTTGGAATCTTCTCGGGCCAAGCTGCTGAGCAAGACATTGAATCTTTGCTAAACAAAGTGCGCGAAGTTCCAGAAATGGCTGGTGCCAGCTTTTCTGAAACTGTTTCAACCAAAGAAACCTACGTTGTTCCTGCAGTTGGCACTAAGAAGTTTCAGGTTGCCGCGCTTGACTTAGGAATTAAATCAATGACTCCGCACTTGATGGCCCAGCGGGGGATTGAAGTTCACGTAGTGCCAGCAAACATTTCGGCTGAAGATTTATTGGCCGCAGGTCCAGATGGCATTTTCGTTTCTAACGGTCCAGGTGATCCAGCGACTGCCTTGCACGCCATTTCACTCGTACAAGCAACTCTTAATGCCAAGCGCCCATTCTTTGGCATCTGTTTTGGAAATCAAATCCTAGGTCGCGCACTTGGCTTTGGAACTTACAAACTTCGTTATGGTCATCGCGGTATAAATCAACCTGTAATGGATCGCACCACAAACAAAGTGGAAGTCACTGCGCACAATCACGGATTCGCAGTAGATGCACCAACTGATCGTGATTCTCAAACTCCTTACGGAACCGTTCGAGTAAGCCACGTCTGCCTTAACGACAATGTTGTCGAAGGTTTGGAATGTGTCGACGTTCCAGCATTTAGCGTCCAGTATCACCCAGAAGCTGCGGCCGGTCCGCATGATTCGGCTTACTTGTTTGATCGATTCGTTGAACTGATGGAGGGTAAGCGCTAATGCCACGTCGCAGCGATATCAAATCGGTCATGGTGATTGGCTCAGGCCCAATCGTGATTGGCCAGGCCTGTGAGTTCGATTACTCAGGTACTCAAGCTTGTCGAGTTCTCAAGGCTGAGGACCTTCGAGTAATTCTGGTCAATAGCAATCCAGCAACGATCATGACTGACCCTGAATTTGCTGATGCAACTTACATCGAGCCAATTACTCCAGAAGTAGTTGCAACCATCATCGAGCGCGAGCGCCCAGATGCGTTGCTGCCAACCCTTGGTGGACAAACTGCACTCAATACCGCAATTGCACTTTTCAAGAACGGCGTGCTTGATAAGTACAACGTAGAGCTAATTGGCGCTGACGTTGATGCAATTGAACGCGGCGAAAACCGCGAGCTATTCCGCCAGATCGTTGCAGACATCGGTGGCGAGAGTGCCAAGTCATTTGTTTGCCACACTATGCAGGATTGCTTAGATGGCGTAAAGGAACTTGGTTACCCAGTCGTCGTTCGTCCGTCATTCACAATGGGTGGTGCAGGTTCCGGTATCGCGTACAACGAAGAAGACTTACATCGCATTGCTGGCCTTGGTTTGCAAGCTAGCCCAACAACTGAAGTTCTACTCGAAGAGTCCATCATTGGCTGGAAAGAGTACGAACTTGAGTTGATGCGCGACAACAAAGACAACGTAGTTGTGGTTTGCTCAATTGAAAACGTAGATCCAATGGGCGTTCACACAGGTGACTCGATAACAGTTGCACCATCAATGACACTTACTGATCGCGAATTCCAAAAACTTCGTGACCTAGGTATCGCAATCATTCGCGCAGTGGGCGTTGATACCGGCGGCTGCAACATTCAGTTCGCAGTTAACCCAGCAAATGGTCGCATCATTGTGATTGAAATGAATCCTCGTGTTTCACGTTCTTCTGCGCTAGCCAGTAAGGCAACTGGTTTCCCGATTGCCAAGATTGCTGCTCGATTAGCCATTGGTTACACACTTGATGAAATTCCAAATGACATCACAAAAGAAACTCCAGCTTCATTTGAGCCAACTCTGGATTACGTAGTTGTGAAGATCCCACGCTTTGCATTTGAAAAGTTTCCGAATGCTGACCAGACATTAACAACAACCATGAAGTCCGTCGGCGAAGCTATGGCAATCGGCCGTAACTTCACTGAAGCACTACATAAAGCGCTTCGCTCCATTGAGCGCAAAGAAAACCTGTTTGTCTGGTCGCAAGATCCAAAGTCAATTGACATTGCCGACTTGCTAACCAAGATGAAGGTCCCAACTGACGGTCGCTTAAACCAAGTTCAGCTAGCACTTTGGGCTGGCGCAACCGTTGAGCAAGTTTTTGAAGCAACGAAGATCGACCCTTGGTTCTTAGATCAAATCGTTTTGCTTTGCGAAGTTGCTCGAGAACTCAAGGCTGAATCCGCGCTAGATCGACACACGATTGTGGCCGCTAAGCGTCACGGTTTCTCAGATGCTCAAATTGGTTTGATTCGCGGAATTTCCGAAGCTGAAGTTCGCGGCATCCGTCACACCTTGGATGTTCGTCCGGTTTACAAAACTGTTGATACTTGCGCAGCTGAATTTGCTGCCCTTACGCCGTATCACTACTCGACTTACGATCAAGAAACTGAAGTTGCGCCTCGCGCTAATCCTGCGGTCATCATTTTGGGATCCGGGCCAAACCGAATTGGCCAGGGAATTGAATTTGATTATTCCTGTGTCCATGCCTCGCTAACTTTGCGCGAAAAAGGCTTAGACACCATCATGATCAACTGCAATCCTGAGACTGTGTCGACTGACTATGACACTTCCAGTCGTCTTTACTTTGAGCCGTTAACCCTGGAAGACGTACTTGAAGTTATCCACGCCGAAACTTTGGCAGGACCAGTGCTTGGGGTAATCACTCAGCTTGGTGGCCAAACTCCACTTGGTTTAGCTCAAGGACTTAAAGATGCCGGCGTCACTTTGCTTGGTACTGCGCCAGAAGCAATTCACTTAGCTGAAGAGCGCGGTGCATTTGGTGAAGTTCTAGAAAAAGCAGGATTGCCATCACCAGAACATGGCATGGCTACTTCGTTTGAAGACGCTCGGGAAATTGCAGATCGAATTGGCTATCCAGTTCTAGTTCGACCATCGTTCGTACTTGGTGGTCGTGGCATGGAAATTGTCTACGACGAAACCATGTTGCACGACTACTTAACGCGAGCTGCACAAGTTAACCCCGAGCATCCAGTGCTTGTGGATCGCTTCCTGGATGACGCGATTGAAATCGATGTCGATGCACTTTACGACGGAACTGAGCTTTACCTCGGTGGCGTAATGGAGCACATCGAAGAAGCCGGCATTCATTCAGGTGACTCAGCTTGTTCACTTCCGCCTTACACATTGGGCGCAGCCGAAATTGATCGAATTCGCACTTCCACACTTGGAATTGCAAAGGGCGTTGGTGTGCGCGGACTACTGAACGTTCAGTATGCGCTAGCCAATGGAATTTTGTATGTACTTGAAGCCAACCCACGCGCTTCCCGAACTGTGCCATTTGTTTCAAAGGCCACAGGAATCTCACTTGCAAAAGCTGCAGCCCGAATCGCAGTAGGGGATTCGATTGCCACACTTCGCAAGGAAGGCTTCTTGCGTCCAGTTGGTGACGGTGGCGATGCACCAGTTGGCAGCGCAGTTAGCGTCAAGGAAGCCGTGCTGCCGTTCGCACGCTTTATGGGTGTTGACACCGTGCTTGGTCCAGAAATGAAATCTACTGGCGAAGTAATGGGCATTGACGTTGACTTCGGTTCAGCGTTCGCTAAGTCACAACTTGCTGCTTATCGTGACGGTTTGCCACAGAGCGGATCCGTTTTCGTATCTGTTGCAGATCGCGATAAGGAACAAGCAGTAGCTCCCGTTCGAAAGCTTGTTGAAATGGGCTTTACGATCATGGCAACTGATGGCACTGCAGCATTCTTGAAGCAACATGGAATTGAAAGCACTTTGGTCGCTAAGCAACATGTCGGCGCGAGCGATGGTAAGAAAACCACAGTCGAGGCAATTATGGATGGCGACATCGATTTAGTTGTTAACACTCCATACGGTACGGGTGCCCGTCGCGATGGCTACGAAATCCGCATGGCAACCGTCCTGGCAAACACTGCTTCGATCACTACAGTTCAAGGTTTAGCAGCAGCTGTTGAAGGTATTGCGTCATTGCAAGCTGGTTCGATGAAAGTTAAGTCGATCCAAGAGCACGTGACTGAACTTAATGAATTGTTGGCCAAGCAATCATGAGCGCCAAGCAGATGCAATGCACCATACGATCCATTTCTCCAGTAGGAAACTACTTGCATTTAGTTTTGGATGCCCCAGAAATTGATGAGGTTGCATCTGGACACTTTGCTGCAGTGGCAGTAGGTGGAATCGGTGGCGGAATGCTTTTGCGCCGCGCATTTTCAATTCACAAATCAACACCTGGTGAATCACTGGAAATTATTTTTGCGCCACATGGTCAAGGCACCCAGTGGCTAGCAACTCAAAACGCTGGAGATGTCATTGATGTCATCGCACCGCTTGGTAAGCCATTCGTTCTGCCTCGTCAACCGATCTCTTGTGTAATTGTGGCTGGCGGTTATGGCGCAGCCCCAATGGAATTACTTGCTCGTGAACTGCGCGGACGTGGTTGCCGAGTAGATGTTGTGCTGGGCGCAGCTACCCAAGAAAAACTCTTTGGCGTATTGGATCTAAAGGGTGTTTCAGATTCCGTCATAGTTACAACTGATGACGGAACTTCAGGAGTTCGCGGCCGAGTCACTGATGTTTTGGCCGACGTGATCACAAAGAACAATTCCCAAGCGGTTTATGCCTGTGGTCCGATGCCGATGCTCCAAGCAGTTGCAAAGGTGTCTCAAGACAATGGTGCATTTAGCCAATGTGCAGTCGAAGAATCAATGGCCTGTGGCATTGGAGTATGTATGACCTGCGTACTTCCAGTCATTGGTGATGATGGCGTGACTCGCATGTCGCGCTCTTGTGTCGATGGTCCGGTATTCCGCGGCGATCGCGTGCGATGGGATGACGTACACACTGTTCCAAGTGATGCGTTTGGCGCGCCGCGTCCAGGTGGTCACTGATGAACATTGATTTAACAACCAGCCTTGGCTCACTTCAGCTTTCCGCTCCAACTCTGACTGCTTCAGGTTGTGCTGCTGCCGGTAAAGAACTTGCACAGTTTGGTGATGTCTCAACGCTTGGTGCCGTAGTTACCAAGAGCATCATGATGGCTCCGCGTTCTGGTCGGGCTACGCCTCGAATGGCTGAGACACCAAGTGGCATGCTCAACTCCATTGGTTTGCAAGGTCCAGGAATTGAATCCTTTTTAGAAAATGATTTGGCCTGGCTACGCGCCAACAACGTCACAACGATTGTTTCAATCGCTGGCAACAACGTTGATGAATTCGGTGAGCTTGCTCGAATTCTTTCCAAAGTCGAAGGCGTGGATGGGCTAGAGGTAAACATCTCTTGCCCGAATGTTGAGTCACGAGGTCAAGTGTTTGCTTGCAATCCGTACTCAGCGGCACAAGTTATTGAAACTGTTCGTTCAGTTTGGCACTCTGATGCGCCGGTACTGGCAAAACTTTCGCCAGATGTAACCGACATTGTTGAAATTGCCCAAAGCGTTGTTGAGGCTGGGGTAGACGGCGTATCAATGATCAACACTTTGCTTGGCATGGTTATCGATGTCGATCACATGAAGCCAATGCTTGGCGGTCGAACTGGTGGCCTGTCTGGACCAGCTATTCGTCCGGTTGCAGTTCGCGCAATTTATCAAGTGCATGCCGCATTGCCGCACTTACCAATCCTGGGCATGGGCGGAATTCGCACCGGTCATGATGCACTCGAATTCATCGCAGCTGGCGCAAGTGCTGTCAGTATCGGAACGGTTGTGTTTGGCGATCCAGGTGCACCTTGGCGCATTGCAAATGAATTAGGTCAAGAACTAGAGTCCCGCGGCTACAACTCGCTAAGCGAAGTTGTTGGTCTGGCGCACCACAACTAGCCCGAGAACAAACCCGAAGGAATGCCGATGTCTAAAGCACCGATCGCAGTAGCCCTGGATGCTCCTGATCTAGCAACCGCGCGCGAGTGGGCAACTGCAGTCGCGCCTCATGTTCAGGTCGTAAAGGTTGGCCTTGAAGTTTTCTTACGGGATGGCCATGACGCAGTGCATGTGGCACGCGAAGCAAGTGGCTGTGACATCTTCCTAGACGTAAAGCTTCATGACATTCCAGCAACGGTTGCGGGCGCTGCTCATGCCGTTGCCAAACTTGCGCCTAAGTACCTAACGGTGCACGCCTCAGGCGGACAAGACATGGTTAAGGCCGCTGTGGAGGCACTGCCAGAAACTTATGTAACTGCGGTAACCATCCTGACGTCGCTTTCGCAAGATCAGCTAGCGGCAATGGGTTGGAACGGTTCAGCGCAGGACATTGTTAAGCGCCTGGCAGCACAGTCGGTTGCCGCCGGAGCGCGCGCAATCGTTTGCTCACCCCAAGAAGTTGCAGCCGTGCGAGCCGAAGTTGGTCCTGAGACAGTTTTGATCACGCCAGGAGTTCGCCCTGCAGGTTCTGATGCCGGAGACCAAAAGCGCATTGCCACCCCAGAGCAAGCGCTCTCCGATGGCGCTAACTTGTTGGTGATTGGCCGACCAATTACCGCAGCTGCGAATATCGCTGAAGCCGCCGCCACGATTGCTAGTAACATAGCGAAGTGGCCGTACCAGTCTTAACTAACGAGCAACGCAAAGCTGCGTCTGCCAAGGCTGTTGAAGTTCGTACCAAGCGAGCTGCGCTTCGTCGCCAACTAAAGGAATCAAAAGTTACCTTTATCGAAGTACTTTCCGTTGCAGATAGCGATGACATTGTTTCTGGAATGCGCGTAGTAACTATTTTGGAATCACTTCCAGGTATCGGAAAGATAAAAGCTTCAGCATTAATGGAAACATGCGACATCGCTTTGTCTCGTCGAATGAAGGGGCTCGGCACAACACAAGCCCAAAAACTTAAGTCAGCATTGAATGGTCGCGCATCATGAGTGCACACCTAGTCGTACTTTCTGGCCCTAGTGGCGTTGGAAAATCTTCGGTTATCCGCGAGGCCCTTAAGGAACTTCCAACTACCTGGCTTTCGGTAAGTGCTACAACTCGCGCGCCACGTCCAGGTGAAGTTCATGGCGAAAACTATTTTTATGTAAGCCAAGAAGAATTCACAGACATGATTGCCAATGATGAATTGCTGGAATGGGCAGAGTTTGCCGGCAATCGTTATGGCACGCCACGTAAATCAGCGGAAGAAAAGTTAGCTCAAGGCATTCCAGTTCTTCTAGAGATTGAAGTTCAAGGCGCACGTCAGGTTAGGGAATCAATGCCAGAGGCCGTTCTGGTTTTTCTAGAGCCACCAGCCTGGGCAGACCTAGAAGCTCGCCTTGCTGGCCGGGGGACCGAGACGGCTACTCAAATCCAAGAACGCCTTGATGTGGCCCTAAAAGAGTTGGAATCATCGGGTTTCTTCGATCATGTGATCGTAAATGACGACGTTTCGCGGGCTGCCCACGAGTTGGTACAATATCTTCAGTAAGAGTTTTCCCAAATCACTGATTTCAAGGAGTCCACCGTGACTGTAGCCGCTCCAGAGGGCATCACTAACCCACCGATCGACGAGCTATTGGCCGTTGCGGACTCTAAGTATGCATTGGTTATCTACGCAGCCAAGCGTGCTCGTCAGATCAACGCTTACTACTCACAGCTTGGTGAAGGTCTTCTTGAATACGTTGGTCCACTAGTTGAATCAGGTAACCAAGAAAAGCCATTGTCGATTGCACTTCGCGAAATCAACGAAGGCAAATTGACCATTGAACCGGAAACTGCTGCTTAAGTCGGTTTAACCGACCACAGTTATCGGAAATTTCCGTGACTTCCTCAGCAAGAACAAAATCACTTAACGTCGTTCTTGGCGTGAGCGGCGGCATTGCTGCATATAAAGTCGCATCAATTCTGCGCCTACTAACTGAAGCCGGGCACAACGTTCAAGTTGTGCCAACTCAAGCTGCACTTAACTTTGTTGGCTCAGCAACTTGGGAAGCGCTTTCTGGCAATCCAGTTATTTCAGAAGTATGGGATGACGTTCCTGATGTGCCACATGTGCGCATTGGACAAGCTGCAGATTTAGTTATCGTTGCTCCAGCCACTGCAGACTTACTCTCCCGCGCCGCAAGTGGCGCTGCTAACGACTTACTTACAAATGTTTTGCTAACCGCTCGTTGCCCAATTGTCTACGCACCTGCAATGCACACCGAGATGTGGCTTAATGCAGCAACCCAAGAGAACGTTGCAACATTACGTTCCCGTGGATCGATCGTTATCGATCCAGCAGATGGCCGCTTAACTGGAGCTGATAGTGGACCAGGTCGATTGCCAGATGCTGAGGAAATTGTTTCGGTAGCGCTGGGTGTTCTAAGCGAACAAGATCTTTTGGGACAAGACATCGTGATCACCGCAGGTGGCACACGAGAGTTCTTGGATCCCGTCCGCTTCTTAGGAAATAGTTCAAGCGGAAAGCAGGGCGTTGCACTAGCTATTGCAGCTCGCGATCGCGGTGCGAAAGTTACTTTGATTTGCGCAAACGTTTCGGTTTCAATGCCAGCCGGAGTAAACGTTGAAAACGTTGTTACCGGCGACGATATGCATGCAGCGGTTATGAAGGCGTCAATGACTGCAGATGCGATTGTGATGGCAGCAGCTATCGCTGACTACAAGCCAAAATCAACCCATAGTTCAAAAATGAAGAAATCCGATGATGGTTCATCACCAACCATTGAATTGGTTCGCACTACAGACATTTTGGCTGATCTAGTAACTCATCGAAACACTTCGCATCCAGACCAGATCATCGTTGGCTTTGCTGCCGAAACTGGAGATGATCACGGATCGGTTCTTGAGCACGGCATCGCAAAATTGCAACGCAAGGGCTGTGACCTATTGGTCATCAATGAAGTAGGTCCCAACCTTGCGTTTGGTACCGATGACAACGAAGTCACAATTTTGACTCGCGAGCCAGCCTCACAAACCACGGTTTCCAAGACTTCTAAGACTCAGATTGCCCATGCCATCTGGGATGCAGTCATCGCGCTTCAGCACTAGCCGTTGGTGCAAACCCCTAGCAATTAGCCGATCCGCTTGTTCGCTTGCGCACGCAAACCTGATAAAGTTCTACTGGAAATGCGCACCTGACCAGGAGCCCCTAAGTATGCGCGCAGCCCACATACTTACTGTTCTCTATTTAGCAAAGGCACTTACATGTCAGGTCGTTTATTTACTTCCGAATCAGTTACAGAAGGTCATCCAGACAAGATGGCAGATCAGATTTCTGATGCCATCCTTGATGATTTATTAGCGCAAGATCCAAAGAGCCGCGTTGCTGTTGAAACCATGCTTACAACTGGACAAATCCACGTTGCAGGTGAAGTTACAACAAATGGCTTCGCAGACGTTATGGCACTTGTTCGCACTGTTGTTAACGAAATTGGTTACGACAGCTCCGAAAAGGGTTTCGATGGAAATTCCTGTGGCATCTCAGTTTCAATCGGTGCGCAGTCACCAGACATCGCACAGGGTGTTGACGATGCTTTCGAAGAGCGCGTAACAGGCTCAGAAGATCCACTTGATCGTCAGGGTGCAGGTGACCAGGGACTTATGTTCGGTTACGCATCTGATGACACACCAGAACTAATGCCACTTCCAATCACAATTGCTCACCGTCTAGCTGAGCAGCTAACTTCAGTTCGCAAGTCCGGCCAGATGGGCTACCTACGCCCAGACGGTAAGACACAAGTAACAATCGAGTACGACGGAGATCGTCCAGTACGTCTCGACACAGTTGTGGTTTCATCACAGCACGCAGACAACATCGATCTAGACAAGCAACTTGCACCAGAAGTTCGTGCAAATGTTGTTGAGCCGATTCTTGCCAAGTTCGACATTGATGCAACTGACTTCAAGCTATTGGTTAACCCAACTGGCAAGTTCGTTGTTGGTGGACCGATGGGTGATGCTGGCCTAACTGGCCGCAAGATCATCGTTGATACTTACGGTGGCATGGCTCGTCACGGTGGTGGCGCGTTCTCCGGTAAAGATCCATCAAAGGTTGACCGCTCTGCAGCATATGCAATGCGCTGGGTTGCAAAGAACGTTGTTGCAGCTGGTCTTGCAAAGCGTTGTGAAGTACAGGTTGCTTACGCAATCGGTAAAGCACATCCAGTTGGCGTATTCGTTGAAACTTTCGGAACCGGAACTGTTCCAGAAGAAAACATTCGCCAAGCAGTCTTGAAGGTATTCGATCTTCGTCCAGCTGCGATCATCGCTGATCTAGAACTTCTTAACACCAGCGTTGTTAAGTACCGCCCAACAGCTGCTTACGGACACTTCGGTCGCCCAGGATTCACTTGGGAACGCACCGATCGCGCCGAAGCACTTAAGGCCGCAATCTAGTACCAAGCAATCTCCACACAAAGGGTCAGGATTTTTCCTGACCCTTTGTTTGTTAACTCACTTAGCTAGCAAGATTTGCTGGCCACCCATCTACAAGCTCTTTTGTTCCTGTGAAACAGAGCCGAACGTCTAAAAAGCAATTTATGCCAAAATCCAATGGCATAAATTGCGGGTTCGGCGTGTTTGCACAGGAATGAAAGAGCCAGCGAAAGGGGAAAACCAATAGTCATAGGTAAGTGAAAGACTGTATCCGTGAGTGACGATCAACTAAGCCTGGTCCCAGGCAAAAAGAAGCGAGTTAAGGCAGAAGTTCCTATTGCCAAAATCGCACCCGTCGCCCACATCATCATCGATAGCCCCCTCCCACACCTAGATCGCGTATTCGATTACGCAGTCCCAGAAAAGTTTGCTGAAACCGCGCAACCAGGAGTCAGGGTAAGAGTTCGCTTTGCTGGAAAGCTAACCGATGGCTGGCTCATCTCGCGTTCCGATGAAAGCGAACATCCAGGAACTCTTGCTGCATTAACTAATGTGATCTCACCTGAAGTTGCACTTATTCCGGAAGTTCTTGAACTGGCCAAGTCTGTTGTCGCAAGACAAGCCGGCACACTTTCGGATGTCTTGCGAAGCGCTATTCCTAATCGTCACGCCACCGCTGAAGCAAATGAGTTTCCTTCATCACCAACAGTTAGTGACATCGAGCCAATCGCTTGGTCTGATTACACCGGGGGAGCTGCTTTAATCAAACGAACTATCGCTGGCGAGGCACCGCGAGCAATTGTCACAACGGGTTGCGATGATCCAGCAGTTTTACTTGCGCAGTACTCAGTAACAGTGTCGGCTAACGATGGAAAAATCATTGTCGTAGTTCCAGACCGCGCTGCCATTGATCGCGTAGTTGAAGCATTAGTTGCACTTGGCTGCCCTAAATCCGCAGTTGCAATTCTGGCTGCCGATGATGGACCAGCTCAGAGATACCGAAGTTGGCTTTCAGTGCTTCGCGGCACTGCGAGCATTGTGATTGGAACTCGCGCCGCAGTGTTCGCACCAATTAAAGATTTAACGACAATCTGTGTTTGGGATGACTGGAATGACACCTTGTCAGATCCGCAGGCTCCGTACTGGCATGCCCGTGATGTTGCGGTCCTGCGTAGCGCGCAACAAAACACAGCATTAGTTTTTGCCGGTGCAACTATGTCGGTTGAAACTTGCGCACTAATGCCATGGCTGGCCCACGTTGCAAAAAGCCGAGACCAACTTCGCAATGAGTCTCCAAAGGTTCGAAGCGCTCTAGATGAAGCAGCTACAAAAATGAATCCAGCTGCTTCCGGTTCTCGAATTCCATCAGCAGTAATGCAAGGAATGAAAGCGGCGCTGACTAAAGGTCCAGTCTTAGTTTTAGTCTCACGGCTAGGTTATTCACCGCGAATCGTGTGCGATACGTGTAGAACATCTGCACTGTGTTCAGAGTGCAGTGGACCCTTGATGCAGACTGCTCGATCAAGTGCGCCAACATGTCACCTTTGTGGACATATCGAATCCAAGTGGAGCTGCAAGAAGTGCAAGGGAAGTTCAATTCGCGCGGCAGCCGTTGGTAGCGAACGCACTGCGGAAGAATTTGGCCGAGCATTCCCTGGAATTCCAGTTCGTTCTTCAACATCTGATCACATTTTGCGAACGGTAGATTCACGACCTGCCATTGTTGTTGCCACGGCTGGCGCAGCACCAATAGCGCAAGGCGGTTATGCAGCTGCTGTTTTACTTGATGGCAATGCGATGTTGTCACGTCCTGAATTAAGCGCTACTCAAGAAACGTTTGCAAAGTGGAATGAATGCGCTTCACTGGTTAGGCCCGATGGGGAAGTAATAGTGGTTGCTGATTCTGAGCATCCTGCGGTTCAAGCTTTGATTCGCCATGATCCGGCTGGATTTGCACATCGAGAACTTGAGCAGCGAACTGAAGTCTCGTTGCCACCTGCAGTTCGGCTAGCTGCACTTACTGGCGAGCAAGCTGACATCGATGAGGCTCTAGCGATGCTTAATCTGAATTCGGAAACCTTAGTTCGTGGCCCAGTCCCAGGCCGTGATAACCAAGTGCGCATGTTGATTTCAACTGACCGTAAACAGGGGACTGAGTTGGCAGCTCAACTAAAGGCGATGACTTCGGCACGAAGCGCCAAACATAAGGGCGGACCGGTAAACGTTCGGATCGACCCGATAAACCTCTAAACTTGAGTTAAAGCAAAGCTCATTGAAGAAGGTGTCACATGACAGTAAAGCCCGTTAGGTTGTTTGGCGATCCAGTACTGACCACACCTGCTCTTGAAGTTACAACTTTCGATAAAGAACTTCGCCAACTAGTGGCTGACTTAACCGCCACAATGCAAGAAGCCCCAGGCGTTGGATTAGCGGCACCGCAGATTGGCGTTTCGCTTCGAGTTTTCACTTATGACGTAGATGACGAAGTTGGTCATCTAATTAACCCAGTCCTAGATCTTTCAGACGAAGAGCAAGACGGCCCAGAAGGCTGCCTATCGATTCCAGGCTTAACTTTTGATACCAAGCGCGCGATGAATGTAGTTGCCAAAGGTATGAACATGTATGGCGAGCCAGTAACAATTATCGGTAGCGATTTAATGGCGCGTTGTGTCCAGCACGAAACTGATCACTTAGACGGCGTTCTGTTTATTGATCGCCTAGATACCGAAGCTCGTAAAGAAGCTATGAAAGCAATTCGCGAGACTGAATGGTTTGGCGACATGTCACCAACGGTCAAAGTTAGTCCGCACTCAATGATGAACGGTTTTTCATAACGTGCGGATCGCATTTGCGGGCACGCCACTTGCAGCCGTGCCAACGCTAACTGCGCTTTTGGCTTCTGATCATGAAGTTGCATTAGTTGTAACTCGCCCGGATGCACCAGCAGGCCGAGGTCGAACTCTTACTGCCAGCCCAGTTGCTGAAGTTGCAGGTGTCAGTGGCGTTCCAGTTTTAAAAACTTCACATTTAGCTGAACATAAAGACAAGTTTGCTGATGTGGACTGCGTAATTGTTGTTGCCTTTGGCGCGATGGTGCCTAGAGATTTACTTGATGTGCCAAAGTATGGCTGGATCAATGTTCACTTCTCATTGTTGCCGCAATGGCGAGGCGCAGCACCAGTTCAATACTCGATCCTTAGTGGCGATGAATTCACTGGTGTCACAACGTTTCGAATTGATGAAGGTTTAGACACTGGCCCAATGCTGGCTTACTTAACAACTCAGATTGCGCCGAGCGAGACCGCAACTGAATTACTTGATCGACTTTCGATTGAAGGAGCGCAACTTGCGCTGGCAACACTTTCCGGAATTGATAATGGTTCGATCTTGCCGTTGCACCAACCAATTGATGGAATTTCGCACGCTCCAAAGATCACAGTGGCTGATGCTCAAGTTCGTTGGAACGACCCGGCTCTTGCAGTGGATCGTCGTATCCGCGCAGTCACTAAAGAGCCTGGAGCTTGGACCATGTTTGGTGACACACGCATCAAGCTGCAACCCGTAACAGTTTCACCGCATGTTACAGATTTAGCACCAGGTGAAGTGCAAATGCGCGATGGAGAAGTCCTGGTTGGTACCGGCAGTCACGCCGTTGCACTGGATCAAGTTCAAGAAGCAGGTCGGAATTTAACAGATGCAAAAACTTGGTTCAGCAACCAAAAGACTTCAGTGGTGTTTAAGTGAGTAAATCTGGCACCACAAGACGCGCAGCCTTCGATGTTTTACAAGCGGTTCATGACAAAGACGCCTATAGCAATTTAGTTTTACCAGCTGTTTTGGACGAGTTAAAGGTTTCTTCTCGTGACGCCGGACTTGCAACTGAGATTACCTACGGCGCACTGCGTCGACAGGGAAGCCTCGATGCAGTAATTGATGCTTGCGCTTCTCGAACCGACACCATGGACAGCAAAGTTCGAAACATCTTGCGCGTTGGCGCCTATCAATTGCTTTTCATGCGAATCCCAGCTCATGCCGCAGTAGATGAAACCGTAACCCTAGCTCGCGAAGTTGCTGGTATGGGCGTGTCAAAGTTCGTTAACGCAGTACTTAGAAAGATTTCTGCCAGCACTTGGGAAGAGTGGCTAGAAACTTTAAGTGAAGGTAAAACACCAGTAGAAGTTTTAGCTCTTGAATATTCATATCCAGTTTGGGTTATTCGAAGTCTGGCTGATGCATACAAGTGTGACTTGGATTCAATTCGAGAAGTACTAGCCGCTGGAAATGAGCCAGCCCTAGTTTCCTTAGTTGCCAAACCTGGCCAAGCTGATGTTGAAGAACTTCTTGATCTGCCGCACGTAGTTCCCGGTCAATGGTCACCGCTTGCTGCCACCATGTTGCGACCAAGTGGACCAGACGAGAAGTGGTCAACACGTCCAGGTGACATTGATGCCGTGCGCGATAACCGAATTGGTGTACAAGATGAGGGTAGCCAGCTGGTTGCACTTGCCGTAGCAAATGTAGAAGTCCAAGGCGCACAATCACATTGGTTGGATATGTGTGCTGGCCCTGGCGGTAAAGCTGCAATCTTGGCTGGCCTTGCAAGTGATGCAGGTGCTGACTTCACGGCGCTTGAGCCAATTCCTGCTCGCGCACATTTAGTTTCGAATTCCCTTTGGAATGCACCAGGCGATCATCAAGTTATCGAAACTGACGCAAGAGAATTTAACCCTGATCATCTTTTTGATCGAATTCTTGTTGACGCACCATGTACTGGTTTAGGTGCACTTCGCCGCCGGCCCGAAGCCAGATGGCGTCGTCAACCAAGTGACATCCCACCTCTAACTGCCTTGCAGCAAGAATTGTTGGCGAAAGCCGGTGAGTTAGTTCGCATCGGAGGAGTAGTTGGTTACGCAACGTGTTCACCGCACTTGGCTGAGACGGATGCAATAGTTGCCAGCTTCTTGAAGCGAAATCCTAATTTTGAAGCCGTGGATGTTTCGCCGGTTTTGCCTCAGCTGAATCTGCCTGCGGGATCTATGAATCTGCGGCTTCGCCCAGATGTGCATCACACAGATGGCATGTTCTTGGCTTTATTGCGTAGGACCGCATAGCCCGAAGGGTTTGGCTAGGCTTAAGCCGTGGGTCTACGTATATCGCCGAGCATACTTTCTGCTGACTTTGGCAATTTAGTTGCCGAGTGTAAGCGGGTTGCTGATGGCGCTGACTGGTTACACGTCGATGTCATGGACAATCACTTTGTTCCAAACCTGACCATTGGTCCAGTAGTTGTTGAATCAATCATTCGCGAAGTTTCAACGCCAGTTGATTGCCACTTAATGATTAACGATGCCGATCATTGGGCACCGGGATACGCCGAACAAGGCGCACAGAGCGTTACATTTCACGTTGAAGCTGCAACAAATCCACGCCAAGTTGCTCGAGACATTCGCAATCATGGCGCGCGAGCTGGAATGGCCATCAAGCCTGGAACCAAACTTGAGCACTATGAAGATCTGTTTCCAGAACTAGACATGATTTTGATCATGACGGTCGAGCCAGGTTTCGGCGGACAATCTTTCATGGCAAATCAATTAGGAAAGATAAAGCGCGCCCGCGAACTTGTTAAGAATCTTGGTTTAGACATATGGATTCAGGTTGATGGTGGCGTTGCCTTAAGCACGATTGAACAGTGCGCTGATGCCGGAGCTGACACATTTGTTGCGGGCTCTGCGGTTTACAACACAGCTGATCCAATTGAAGCCATCGCTAATTTACGTGCAAAGGCACAAGGTGCAACTGATGCCTCGTGGTGGTGCGGAAACTAATGTCTTCCGACACTTACATGTCGCGTGCAATCGAACTTGCTAGCAAAGTTGATTTATCGCGTGACATCAATCCCAGAGTTGGCGCAGTAATAGTCGATGCCAATGGAATTGTTGTTGGCGAAGGCTGGCACGAAGGTAGTGGAACTGCGCACGCTGAAGTTATGGCGATTGCCCAAGCTGGATCTAAAGCAGCTGGTGCAACTTTGTATTGCACTTTGGAACCATGCAATGCGCAAGGCAAAACCGGTCCATGCGCCCAAGCTGTAATCGCTGCTGGCATTACCAAAGTTGTAATCGGGCAAGCTGATCCTCATAGAGCAATGTCTGGCGGAGTAAAGACTTTGCAAGACGCGGGGATTGAAGTAGAAGTTGGAGTCCAAGAAGATTCTGCGACTGCACTTAACGCTTCTTGGAATTTTGCGCAGCTAAATAAGCGTCCTTGGGTAGTTTGGAAAACTGCAACGACACTTGATGGTTTTGTTGCTGCCGAAGATTGCACCAGCAAGTGGATCACGGGTGAACCGGCTCGCGAAAGAGTTCAAGAGATTCGTGCAAGCGTTGGCGCAATCCTGACTGGAACCGGAACCGTACTTGCTGACGATCCGCTGTTAACCGTTCGCTCGTTGCCAGAAGATAAGCAACCACTGCGAGTGATTGTGGGGGATCGGGAATTGCCTGCCGAATCCCAAATCTTTGCGGGCGAAAAACCAGCAATAAGAATGTCTGGAGATCTATCAAAGGTAATTGCTGAACTTTGGCAAACTCATGGAGTTCATCGAGTTTTGGTCGAAGCTGGATCTCATGTCTCACAATCTCTATGGAGCGCAAACCTGGTTGATGAGGTTTACTGGTTTCAGGCTCCTGTGATCCTTGGATCTGGAAAGCCAGCAATTGGAAATTTTGGCGTAAATACCCTTGCTAATGCGTCACGATTTCCCGAATACCAAGTAGATCGTGTTGGATTAGACCTACTCGTTCACTTCATCACTCGTTAAGGCGGAACATGTTTACTGGAATTGTCGAAGAACTTGGTCGCGTTGCCGCGATTCAGGCTCTGCCAGACAACGCCATTCGCATAACGATTGAAGGACCAACTGTCCTTAGTGATGCCAATTTAGGTGATTCAATCTGCGTAAACGGTGTTTGCCTGACAGTTGCAGAACAAAATGGTGACCAATTTACAGCCGACGTAATGAGCGAAACTATAAACCGAACCACAATCGGTGATTTGCTCGCTGGCTCCCAGGTGAACCTGGAGCGTCCCGTCACACTTGCCACTCGTCTTGGTGGTCACTTAGTTCAAGGGCACGTTGATGCAGTTGGCCAAGTTTCCGCACGTGAGCATTCAGAAAACTGGGATGTAGTAACTATTACGCCACCAAAAGAATTGCTTAAGTACGTTGTTGAAAAGGGAAGCATCACGATCGATGGAACTTCACTTACAGTTTCAGCCGTAACTGATTCAACATTTTCAGTTTCCTTGATTCCAGCTACTTTAGAAAAGACCACATTAGGTATTCGCCAAATCGGAGACCGAGTGAATCTTGAAGTTGATGTTTTAGCAAAGTACGTCGAGAAGTTAGTAGCAGCGCAATGACCAGATTAGATTCCATCGAAGATGCAATCCTTGCGATTCGCGAAGGCAAGCAAGTCGTCGTAGTTGATGATGAAGATCGCGAAAATGAAGGCGACTTAATCCTTGCTGGCGTAAAGGCAACACCTGAAGCAATTGGCTTCATGAATCGCTATACCTCTGGCGTTATTTGCGTACCGATGGAAGGCGAAGCTCTTGATCGTCTAGGTCTGCCACCAATGACTCATATCAATGAAGATCGCAAAGGTACTGCTTACTCGGTAAGCGTTGATGCCCGTGACGGAATTGATACAGGCATTAGTGCAGCAGATCGCGCCAAAACTATTCGCGTACTTTGCGACTCTGCAACTGAGCCATTTGAATTAACGCGTCCTGGCCACGTATTTCCACTTCGCGCAATGCCAGGTGGCGTACTTCGTCGACCAGGTCATACCGAAGCCGCTGTTGATCTTGCCCGCTTAGCCGGACTACGACCAGCCGGAGTTATTGCAGAAGTAGTTCATGACGATGGCTCAATGATGCGCGCTCCAGCGCTTCGCGAATTCGCAGATACACATGGCTTGTTAATGATTTCCATTGCAGATCTGATTGCCTACCGTCGCAAGAATGAATCTTTAGTTGAGCTAGTCGCTACTGCACAACTTCCTACTGAATTTGGCGTGTTTGATATTTGTGGTTACCAAGGAATTCTTGATGGCCTTGATCACGTTGCAATGCGTATAGGTGACATTGAAGACGGAGAAGACGTGCTAGTTCGCGTTCACTCCGAATGTCTAACAGGTGATGCTCTCGGTTCACTTCGTTGTGACTGTGGTCCACAACTAAAGGCCGCAATGCGCGCAGTCGCCGATGAAGGTCGCGGCATTGTGCTTTACATGCGCGGACATGAAGGTCGCGGCATCGGATTACTTCATAAACTTCGCGCTTACGCATTACAAGACAATGGCGCTGACACTTTGCAAGCAAACCTAGATCTAGGACTTCCGGCTGATTCCCGCGATTACGGAACTGGCGCACAGATCCTGGTGGACATGGGCGTTAAGTCAATGCGCTTACTTACCAACAATCCAACTAAGCGCGCAGGACTTGAAGGTTACGGTTTAACAATTACTGAGCAAGTGCCAATCGAAATTGAACCAAACGATTTCAACATGGCTTACTTAACTGCAAAGCGTGACTCAATGGGTCACGACCTGCATTTTGGAGATGTTCGATGAGTCGCGCTGGTATTCCAGAATCCGTAGTTACTGGATTCAATGGCTCTCGAGTTGTAATCGTTGCTTCGTCCTGGCACACCCAAATCATGGACGGGCTAATTGCCGGTGCGTGCAACATTATTGAAGGCGCAGGTCTGACACCAGAGATCCATAGGGTTCCTGGCACATTCGAATTACCAATTGCTGCCAAGGCTGCTGCACTCTCCGGAGCAGATGTAGTTGTAGCCCTTGGCGTTGTGATTCGTGGTGGTACCCCACATTTTGATTACGTTTGCTCAGCTGCAACTGATGGCTTGACCCGTGCCGCCCTTGATACCGAAGTCCCGATGGGCTTTGGCGTTCTAACTTGTGACGACGAGGCTCAGGCCTTAGATCGCGCTGGCCTTCCTGGAAGTTCTGAAGATAAAGGTGCCGAAGCAGCGAGTGCGGCAATGAATACTTGGACGGTTTTGCGCACGATTCACGGCGACTAAACTTCAAGTGTGAAAACATTCGATGAGCTCTTTGCGGAACTAACCACAAAGGTTGCAGCAGGGGACACCAAGTCCGGAACCGTCAGCGCCATTTCTCAAGGAGTTCATACGGTCGGCAAAAAAGTTGTTGAAGAAGCAGCTGAAGCCTGGATGGCCGCTGAACACGAAGACAAAGAGCGTGCCGCCGAAGAAATTTCACAATTGATTTACTGGACCCAAGCCCTCATGATCGCAAGTGATGTCTCACTTGATGACGTGTATCGGAAGTTGTAATTATGTTGCGCGTTGCCGTTCCAAATAAAGGCCAGCTTTCTGATCCAGCTCGTGACATGTTGCGTGAAGCCGGATATGCCGCAGCCGCTAACAGTCGTGAACTTGTAGTTCAAGATCCAGAAAATGATGTTGAATTCTTTTTCTTGCGTCCACGTGACATTGCCACTTATGTCGGACGTGGAACTCTCGATGTTGGAATTACGGGCGAAGACTTACTTGCAGATTCTGGCTCCCAGGCAAAAACGATTTTGGAACTAGGTTTTGCGCCTTCGACATTCCGATTGGCTGCACCACTGGGAACCGCAAAATCTGCAAGCGATCTTGCCGGGAAGCGAATTGCAACAAGCTACCCAACAATTTTAAATAACTGGTTTTCAGCTCAAGGTATTTCTGCAGATGTTGTAACACTCGATGGCGCAGTAGAAAATGCTGTTCGCCTAGGTGTAGCCGATGCTGTTGCTGACGTTGTTGCAACAGGAACAACTTTGAAGCAGGCGGGACTGGAAATCATCGGAGATCCAATCTTCAAGAGTCAGTCAGTTTTGATTTCACGCAACAACATTGAAGATCAAAACGCCGTTGATGTTTTTGTACGTCGCCTACAAGGTGTAATCACTGCGCGCGCGTATGTCTTAGTTGATTACGACATTCCAAATACTTTGATTGATAAGGCCTGCGCAATTACCCCAGGCATTGAATCACCAACTGTTTCAACTTTGCATGATTCTGCTTGGTCAGCCGTGCGAGCAATGGTGCCACGTAAACAAGTTCATAGCGTTATGGACGAGTTGTATGACTTAGGTGCGCGGGGAGTTATCGTTACTGACATTCACGCTTGCCGGATTTAGTTCGCATGGCAACTGATTTCACTGGCGCGGAATTACCCGAATCTGATTTCGCGAACGACGATGGTTCGCCAGATCCATACATTCGCTCCGTACTTCGCAACTACGCCCAAAGTGCTACGGCCGAATCTGCACGAAACTTACTTGATGCTTTGATGGATGCGCGATTGCTAGTGCCCGTCGTTGCGGAATTGGATTCCATGGAAGATGGCGTGGAAAAAGATAGCCACATGACATCTGTTGAATTTCATTCTGCTGATGGCCGACGTGCACTCTTGGCTTTCTCTGGTTCAGACAGCCTGGAAGCGTGGGATGAATCAGCTAGACCAATTCCACGAGTTGCTTTCACTTTGGCACAAAGCGTGCTTGAACAAGGCCTTGATGCCTTGATCATTGATGTCGGGGGACCAGTTCCAACGGCAATTGATGGCACCCTGCTTTCATTGCTTGCGATTGGCCCAAACCGTGAAGCACTTTTAGATGACACCTTGGATGAAGTTGTTGAACAGCTTGCCAAATTGCCTGGCGTAAGTTCGGCGCATTGGGATGACACAGACGAAGAAGTCACAATTACTTTGGCAATTAGCGAGCCAATAGCCACCTTAGGCACTGCCATTACTGAGGTAATTGCCGGTAGCGACCTAAACGCCCTGCTAGATCGCCCGCTTGAAGTGGCAATCTCAAATAACTAGTAAATCAAGGGATTTTCCCGCCTATCCCTTTGGATTATGAGACTTTGGCGCCTTCCCGATAAACTCGTACCTGACCGACCCGGTAGTTCTTGAATTACCAGGTCACACAAGCGGACATTGTTCCCACTCGCATCGCCCTTAAGGGTGTCGAGTTGGTCTGGAAACATCGCTGCCGCGATGTGTGCACACTCGTGCATATCCAGTTGAACCCTGTTTGTTTGTAGCCCGTCGACAACAGGAGGACCTATCAGTATCGAACCCCGCATCAACGAGCGGATTCGTGTGTCCGAAGTACGCCTTGTCGGAGCTGCTGGAGAGCAGATCGGCATTGTCGGTATCGAGGAAGCATTGCGATTGGCACTGGAAGCTGATCTTGATCTTGTAGAAGTTGCACCTGAAGCTAAGCCTCCAGTTTGCAAAATTATGGACTACGGCAAGTTCAAGTACGAAGCAGCCGTTAAGGCTCGTGAAGCACGAAAGAACCAAGTCAACACTGTCATCAAGGAAATGAAGTTACGTCCAAAGATTGATCAGCATGACTACGAGACCAAAAAGGGTCACATCGAACGGTTCCTTTCACAGGGCGACAAAGTCAAGATCACAATCATGTTTCGTGGTCGCGAACAGTCTCGTCCAGAACTGGGTTACAAGTTGTTGCAAAAGTTAGCGAGCGACATCGGTGAAAGCGCCGTTATCGAATCCTCACCTTTGCAAGACGGTCGCAACATGACCATGGTGCTCGCACCAGCTCGTAAAACTTCTGGCAGTAAGGCCGCAAAGCCTGCTCCAGCTAAAACTGAATATCAGCCTCCAGCAGCTGCTGCAACACCGGCAGTAACTACACCAGTGGTCGAGACACCAGTAGTTGTTGAAGCTCCGGTAGTGGAAGCACCAGCGCCAGTCGTTGAAGCTCCGGTTGTAGAAACTGTAGTTGTCGAAGCACCAGCGGCTGAAGTGACCGAAGCGAAGCCAGTTGCTAAGAAAGCAGTAGCTAAGAAGACCGCCGAAGCTAAGCCAGCTGCCAAGAAAGCAGCAGCAAAAACTGCTGAAGCAAAACCAGAAAAGAAGGCTGCAGCAAAGAAAGAGCCAGCGGCTAAAAAAGCGCCAGCAAAGAAGACTTCGAAGGACACAACGAAGTAACCAAACTTCTTGTCTT
>JAOATY010000026.1:27874-42651 GCA_030157865.1 Candidatus Nanopelagicales bacterium
GCGCCAGCAAAGAAGACTTCGAAGGACACAACGAAGTAACCAAACTTCTTGTCTTACCCAAGACAAGCAAAGACAGGCAGGAGAGAAACATGCCAAAGAATAAGACCCACAGTGGTGCCAAGAAGCGTTTCCGCGTAACCGGATCCGGCAAGTTGATGAAGGAACAGGCAAACAAGCGCCACCTTCTGGAACACAAGTCGAGCCGTCGCACGCGTCGTCTCTCTGTCGACCAGGTCCTGTCCCCAGCTGATTCAAAGAAAGCAAACAAGCTACTCGGCCGCTAAGCCGCAGCAGTTTGTAATAGAAGAGGAGATTTGTCATGGCACGTGTGAAGAGAGCCGTTAATGCTCAAAAGAAGCGTCGTGAAGTACTTGAACAAGCCAGTGGTTACCGCGGACAGCGTTCCCGTTTGTACCGCAAGGCCAAGGAACAAGTTACGCACTCGATGGTTTACGCCTACAACGACCGTCGTTCCCGCAAGGGCGACTTCCGTCGTCTATGGATCCAGCGCATCAACGCTGCAGCTCGTGCCAATGGCATGACCTACAACCGTTTGATCCAGGGTCTAAAGCTTGCAGAGATCGAAGTAGATCGCCGCATGCTTGCAGAACTTGCAGTTAATGATCCAAAGGCATTTGCTTCCTTGGTTCAGACTGCTGCTAAGGCTCTGCCAAAAGAAGATGCACCAAAGGCTTCTGCCTAATCGTGCAATCAAGCGAAGTTCTAACGAACGTGCGCGCGCCGAAAGTGGCGCGCGCACGTCGTCTTTTAAAGCGTGGCTTTAGAGAATCTGATGGCTTGTTCTTAGCTGAAGGTCCGCAGGCATGTCGCGAAGCTGCAAAAGCAAACAAAGTTAAAGAACTGTATTTAACTCAAGAAGCCTTTGATCGTTATTCCGAGATCGTTACAGTCGTCGAAACATCCGGCGCAGAAATCATTATTTGCACGGAAGCAGTAATTGCCCAATTCAGCAGCACTGTCTCACCACAGGGCATGACGGCAGTTGTTCGCATGTGGGATCAGGATCCAAGCGAACTCTTTAATTCAGGAAACAAATTAGTTGTTGCCTTAACTGCAGTGCGAGATCCAGGTAATGCTGGATCAGTGATTCGAGTTGCAGATGCGGCTGGTGCTCAAGGTGTAGTCATGTCCAATGACTCAGTCGATCTGTTTAATCCAAAAGTTGTACGCGCTTCAGTTGGCTCAATTTTCCATTTACCAATTTCAGTTGGCCAAGAACTTGCACAAACAATTGCCCAGGCGCGCGAAGCCGGAATGCAAGTTTTGGCCGCAGACGCAAATGGCGTTTCACTTTATGGCGGCGTTGATTTAGCAAAACCAACTTTGTGGGTTTTTGGAAATGAAGCCTGGGGGATACCTGCAGAAGTTCTAGAACTTGTAGATGCAGTTGTAAGCATTCCAATTTATGGCCAAGCGGAATCACTTAATCTTGCAACGGCAAGCGCGGTTTGCTTGTATGCAAGCGCGCAAGCCCAGAATGCTTAATTACCTAAATCTCGCGCTCCCCACATCCCGCAAGTAGTCTTTAATAGTCATCAAATTTCAGGAGCTCTAGTTTGTCTGCCTCAACAGTTCGCGTTGGATTACTTGCCTATGGAGCCATTGGAGATGAACACAATAAAGCGGTTCTAGCCACTCCTGGAATGACTCTGACTGCAGTTTGCGATACCAACGCTGAGCGCCTAGAAGCAGCGCTCCTAATTTCGCCAGATGCAAAGACTTTCGCCGATGCTAATGACATGTTGGCCTCAGACGAGATTGATCTTGTTGTGGTTTCTACTCCACCAAACAGCCATTACGACTGGGCCAAGAAAGCGCTTTCGCAAGGCATTCACGTAGTTCTAGAAAAGCCAATGGCGCTAACTACTGAGCAGTGTGACGAATTAATGGCATTAGCAAAATCATCTGATCGACTTTTGGTTGTTTACCAAAACCGACGTTACGATCTTGATTTCTTAACCATGAAGCAACTTGTTGATTCAGGCGAAATTGGCGAAGTTTTCCATTACGAAAGTTTTGTCGGAGGCTACTCAAAGCCATGTTCATACTGGCATTCAGATGCGGAAGTTTCTGGTGGTGCAATCTTTGACTGGGGCAGTCACTTCATTGATCAAATTTTGTCAATCGTGCCGTCCCAGGTCGCTCATGTTTCAGGTCTGAATCAAAAGCGAGTTTGGGATCACGTAACTAACGCTGATCACGCACAAGTAACTATTAACTTTGCTGATGGTGTGCTGGCAACTTTCGTTAATTCAGATCTAGCTGCAGCGCGCAAACCTAAATTCTTTGTTCTTGGAACTAAGGGAGCAATTGTTGGCAACTGGGATACTTCAGCAGGGGATTCAGTTGCTGACTTGCCTGCAATCATCACCCTGAATCGTGCCGATGGCAGTTCTGAAGTTATTCCGTTTGTAACGGTAGAACCATTCTTGTTCCACGACTCACTTGCCAAGTTCCTAGCTGATGGCACACCAATGTCAGTTGAAGCGACACAATCGCGCGACGTTGTAGCGATCATGCAAGCAGCTGAAGAGTCAGCACTTAAAAATGGATTACCAGTTACACCAAGCCTGCTTCGCTCATGACAATCAAGTGGGGATTTCTCGGAGCAAGTTGGGTTGCCTCAACTGCTTTAGTCCCTGCTGTTGCAGATGCAAATAACGCTTCGCTTTATGCCGTTGCAAGTCGCGATCCAGAGCGCTCGCAAAAACTGAATCCAAATAAGGTTCATGCGAGTTACGAAGATTTACTTTCCGATCCTGAAGTTGATGCGGTTTACATTTCGCTGGCTAATCATTTGCACTTGGAATGGGCAACCAAAGCGCTGAACGCGGGCAAACATGTTTTGTGTGAAAAGCCACTTGCAACGAGTTACGCCGAAGCACAGTTAATGTCAGATGCGGCCGCAGCAAATGACAAATTATTAGTAGAGGCAATTTGGACTCGTTGGCATCCACGTTTCGAGCGCGTTGTTGAGTTAGTGCGCAATGGTGATATTGGTGAACTCCAGAACATTGATTCTGCTTTTACGTTCACAACTACATTTACCGAAAACTATCGCTTAGTTCCGGAAATGGGTGGCGGAAGTTTGCTGGACGTTGGCCCGTATCAAGCACATGTTTGGTCAGCTCTTGCGCCAAAGAGCAGTGAACTAAAGATTGAAACGGCATCTGCCAACATCGGTCCAACTGGAATTGATTTAACAACAAGAGCGGCAGCCACTTTGATTCAACCAGAATTGAGTGATTCAATTTCAGTTTCCGCATTGACATCCTTCGAACAGGATGAAAAACAATCTCTGGTGATTTCAGGGGAGAGCGGCACTATCGAATTCCCACAAGGCCAGGCCTTCACATCTTGGAAGGAAGCCAGCTCAATTCAAATCGGTGACCACGTAGAAAACTTCGCACCTGTGGACCCGTTTACTTTGATGATCGAGGCAGTGGGAAGAAGAATCAATGGCGAGCCTGTTTGGCTACCAAGTCTGCGTGAATCCCTTTGGGTCATGGACGCGCTCGACAAGATCAAGGCGTTTTCCCGATAAGATTGCTCACGTGAGCGCCCCAAATAAGTCATTTGATCCAGTAGAAGTAACCACCCTTTCTCCTGAGGTCTTGGCAGGCTTTGTTTCTGAGGCAATCTCGGCAATCTCAGCTGCAAATTCCCTAGATGAACTAAAAGAAGTTCGCCTAGCTCACACCGGTGATCGCTCACCTCTATCTCTGGCGAATCGAGAAATTGGTGCATTGCCGCCGGCTGCAAAGGCTGAGGCTGGCAAGCGAATGGGTGAGTCCCGTGGCGCGGTGAATGCTGCCCTTGCAGCTCGCACCCAGGAATTAGAAACTTTGCGCGATGCCGCATTGCTGATCGAAGAGTCGGTTGACGTCACAACCGCAACGGGAGTTCGCGCTCAAGGTGGTCGACATCCTCTAACTACGATCCAAGAACAGATTGCTGATGTATTCGTCGCTCTTGGTTATCAGTTAGCAGAGGGTCCAGAAATTGAATCTGAGTGGCTGAACTTCGATGCCCTAAACATTGCGCCAGATCATCCAGCCCGAACAATGCAAGATACTTTCTTCATTGGAAGTGAAGATTCTGGAATCGTACTTCGCACTCACACTTCACCTGTGCAAATTCGCTCGATGCTAAATCGTGAATTGCCAATTTATGTAATCTGTCCAGGTCGAGTTTTCCGTACTGACGAACTTGATTCCACGCACTCACCGGTTTTCCATCAAGTTGAAGGCTTAGTCATCGACAAGGGCATCACGATGGCAGACCTAAAGGGTACGCTGGATCACTTCGCGCAATCCATGTTTGGTGAAGGCATCGTGACTCGTTTACGTCCGTCATACTTCCCGTTCACTGAACCATCAGCTGAAGTTGATTTGCAGTGTTTCGTTTGCCGTGGCACTTCCGTTGACAACCCAGATGCACCTTGCCGCACTTGTCGAAGTGAAGGCTGGATCGAGTGGGGTGGCTGCGGCATGGTCAATCCAAAGGTTCTAGTAGCCACCGGAATTGATCCAGAGATTTACAGCGGCTTTGCATTTGGCATGGGACTTGAGCGAACCCTTATGTTCCGTCATGGCATTACTGACATGCGCGACATGGTTGAAGGCGACGTTCGCTTCACCCGTGCATTTGGGTTGGGTGTCTAATGAAGATTCCTGTTTCCTGGTTACGCGAATTTGTTGAAATTCCAGAAAACCTTTCCGGTCGCGAAGTTTCTGAACTACTTCTAAGTGTTGGGTTTGAAGTTGAAGGCGTTGACACCGTTGGTGATGTACGCGGACCACTTGTTGTTGGCCGAGTTAAAACCATTGAAGAGTTAACTGATTTCAAAAAACCAATCCGTTGGTGCACCGTTGAAGTTGGCGCTGCAAATGGAAATGATGCAACACCTGGTATTCGAGGCATTGTTTGTGGCGCCCGAAACTTCTCCGAAGGCGACTTAGTTGTTGTTGCGCTTCCTGGAACAACACTTCCTGGTGATTTCACTATTGCAACTCGCGAAACTTACGGACACATCTCTGATGGCATGATTTGTTCAGTTCGCGAACTTGGAATTGGCGATGAGCATGATGGCATTTTGATTTTGCCTGCTGGCTCAGCAACTCCTGGCGACAATGCATTCCCAATCCTTGGATTAGGCGATGAAGTTCTAGACATTTCTGTTACACCAGATCGTGGCTATGCCTTAAGCATGCGCGGCATGGCTCGAGAAGCAGCGATTGCTCAGCGAGTTTCATTCAATGATCCAGGCTTGGTTTTAGCTGACCTACCAGAAGCTGGTGGCACCGTTATTCCGGCAGCTAGCGATGATTACCAAGCCTGCGACCTTTTGGTTCTGCGCACTCTAGGTAATTACAACCCAGCAGCACCAACTCCAGATTTCATCAAGGCTCGGTTAGCAGCAGTAGGTGTTCGTTCAATTTCGCTTGCAGTAGATCTAACTAACTACGTCATGTTTGAACTTGGTCAACCGCTACATGCTTTCGATGCTGACAAGATCACCGGAACGATTAGGGCTCGTTGGGCTAAGGCCGGAGAAACTTTAGAAACTCTAGATGGCGTTAAACGCGATCTGACAACTGAAGACTTAGTTATTGCCGACGATGCTCGAGTACTTTCCTTAGCTGGCGTAATGGGCGGCGCGTATAGCGAAATCTCAGAAACTACTACACGGGTAGTTCTTGAAGCGGCGCACTTCGACCCAACCGTAATTGCAAAGATGAGTCGCCGCCACAAACTTTCGTCCGAAGCATCACGTCGTCTAGAACGTGGCGTTGATCGTATGTTGCCACCTGTTGCCTCGGCACGCTTTGCTCAGTTATTAATCGAGCATGGGGGAGCGACTTTCGAAGGAACTTCCAGTGTTGAACAAGCACCAGATCCAATCGTGATTTCTTTTGATCCAAATCTTCCAGGTCAAGTTGCTGGACACACTTACGAATCAGCAACCGTGGAAAAGATTTTGGCATCACTTGGCTGCTCTGTTGATACTTCAAAGTCACCATGGTCAGTACGCACACCATCCTGGCGCCCAGACTTAGCTGCTGCCATCGATTTAGTTGAAGAAGTAATTCGAATTGATGGTTACGAAAAAGTTCCAGCAACATTGCCAACAGCACCTGCTGGTCGTGGCTTAACAGAATTGCAAAAACTACAACGCCGTGCTGGCTTGCACCTGGCTGGTCGTGGACTAGTAGAAGTTCGCAACTATCCATTCGTTGGCGTTGCTGAATTTGATGCACTTGGAATTCCAGCTAGTGATTCCCGTCGCCATGCGGTTCAGCTTGCAAACGCGCTATCTGATGAACAGCCATTGATGCGCACAACTTTGTTACCAGGATTGACTGGAGCACTTGCTCGAAACATCTCACGTGGTTTCACCGATGTTGCATTATTTGAAATTGCTTCTGTCAGCTTGCTTTCAGCAGATCAAAGCGCAACTGGCGTAACTAATCCACCACGTCCTTCAGTGCTACAGCGTCCAAGCGCAACCGACATCGAAGCACTTGAGGCACTTCTCCCAGAACAGCCACTTCACTTAGGTGCATTGCTAACTGGTGCCTTAAAGCCAGCTGCACTTGGCGCTAAGCCAACGCCTGCTTCGTGGAGTGATGCAATTGATATTGCGCTAGCTCTTGGCATCGAACTAGGTGTTGAAATCGAAGTTTCAGCTGGTGAGTATGCACCTTGGCACCCAGGTCGCTGTGCCGCCCTATCGATTAATGGCGAACTAATTGGTTACGCCGGTGAACTCGCGCCTAAGGCTTTGGAGAATCTTGGTCTACCAAAGCGCGCAGTTGCATTAGAACTTAATCTTTCAGCTTTACTTGCTGCTGCAAACGTAGTTGCATCTGCTCCGGCAATTTGGACTTTCCCAGTTGCCAAGGAAGACATCGCGCTGGTTGTTAAAGCAGACGTCGCGGCTACCGATGTTTTGAATGTTGTTCGCGAAGCTGCAGGGGAGTTGCTTGAAGACATTCGGTTATTCGATGTCTATGAGGGTTCCCAAGTTGCCGAGGGCCATAAGTCGTTGGCCTTTGCGCTTAGATTCCGCGCTCAAGATCGCACGCTTGCTGCAGATGAAGTTTCAGCTGCTCGCCAAGCTGGCGTAGATGCTGCTGCCAAATCCTTTGGTGCCAGCCTGCGTTAATCCTCAATTTCCAATGGCTTATTCGACTTCGTGATTATTGTGTATTTATGCAATTATGCGTATAGTTATGCATATGACGAAAGTAGCCATTGTTGGGGCATCGGGATACGCCGGCGCTGAGTTAATCCGGATTATTCATGCTCACCCGCAGTTTGAACTTGGAGTGATTGCGGCTGGCTCTAATGCTGGTGCCACATTGGCTCAGGTGCATCCACAATTTTCCTCAGTACCCGAACTAGCGGGCAAAGTATTCGCAGACTCAACCCCGCAGGCTATTGCCGGTCACGATTTAGTTTTTCTAGCTTTGCCACATGGACAATCTGCAGAGCTAATCGCACAACTTCCAACTGAAGTTCGCATCGTCGATCTTGGCGCTGACTTTCGACTTGAAGACGATAAAGATTGGCACACCTATTACGGGGGAGCGTATGCCGGATCTTGGACTTATGGCATTCCAGAAATTCATGGCACTCGCGAGAAAATTTCCGGCAGTACTCGCGTTGCAAACCCTGGTTGTTACGCAACGGCGATTGAGCTTGGGTTGGCTCCACTTCTTGCAGCAAATGCAGTTGATGCCAAAGACATAATCGTGGTTGCAGCATCTGGTACATCGGGCGCTGGACGTGGCGCAAAAGTTAACTTAATTAACAGCGAAGTCGCTGGATCGATGTCGACATACAAAGTTGGCGGCACACATCAGCACACTCCTGAGATCGAACAAACCTTAAGCAAACTTGCGGGCACTGAAGTTCAAATCAACTTCACGCCGATGTTGGCGCCAATGCCACGTGGAATCTTGGCAACCATAAGTGTTAAGACTGAACTTGGTGGCGCAAAATTGCGTGAAGTAATGACCAAGTACTTCGAAGGCGAAGCATTTGTAACAGTTTTACCTGAAGGGCAGTTACCTGTAACTGCATCCACACTTGGATCGAACGCCGTTCACATCCAAGTTGCCAAAGACGATCGAACAAATCGGGCAACAGTAATCGTTGCCATCGACAACTTGATAAAGGGCGCTGCCGGACAAGCTGTTCAAAATGCGAACTTAATCTGCGGCTATCCAGAAACGGCAGGACTAACCGCAATCGGTGTTGCACCATGACGATTGTCATTAAATTTGGCGGCAACGCAATGGTTGATAGCGATGCCATGACCGCTTTTATTTCGGGTGTTAAGCAACTTTCCGAATCCGGCGCCCGTCCCGTTGTAGTGCACGGCGGCGGACCACAAATTTCAGCTGGCTTAAAGGCTGCTGGCATTACTTCCGAATTCAAAGGCGGTTACCGCGTAACGACAGCAGAATCCGTAGAAGTAGTTCGCGATGTATTGGTTAACGAAGTTAATAAAGAACTCGTTGATTTAATGGATGCAAACAAGGTCCCTGCAGTCTCAATGCCAGGGGATGTTGATGGACTGCTTACCGCCGAACACCGAACCGTTTTAGTTGATGGAGTTCAAGAAGACATTGGACTAGTTGGCGAAGTGGTTGCTGTTGATTCGATAGCTATCAAAACCAGAATTGCTAATGGTGAAGTTCCCGTCATCTCAACAGCAGCTCGAGCAATCGATGGCCAACTTTTCAACGTAAATGCAGACACTGCAACTTCAGCAGTAGCGATTGCGCTAGATGCCACCGAAATGATCATGTTGACGGATGTGCCAGGGGTTTATGCCAATTGGCCAGATCGAGATTCGTTAATAACGAAGATGACCGCAGCAGAATTGACCGCGCTATTACCCAAACTTGAATCAGGCATGGTGCCAAAGATGGAAGCATGCCTGCGTGCAATCGAAGGCGGAATCCCAACTGTTCGAGTTGTTGGAAATCTAAGTGATAAAGGAACTCAGGTGGTGGCATGAGCAATACAACTCAAGGTCAAGATCGTTGGAACGCTGCATTAATGCCAAATTACGGCACGCCTAATTTAGTTCTTGATCATGGCAAAGGTGCAACCGTTTGGGATGTTGATGGCAAGAAGTACATCGACTTTCTTGCTGGGATCGCAGTAAACATTCTCGGCCATGCTCATCCAGCATTAATCGAAGCCGTGACAAAACAGATGTCTACGCTCGGCCACACCAGCAACTTCGCGGCGCATAAACCAGGGCTAGATCTTGCCGAAAAGTTAATTGAAATCTCAGGCCGCCCTGGCAAAGTTTTCTTCTGTAATTCCGGCACCGAAGCTAACGAAGCTGCAATCAAACTTTCCCGCTTAACTGGAAAGTCACACATCGTAAGCTTGCACGGTAGTTTCCACGGTCGAACCATGGGCGCAATCACGCTTACTGGCCAGCCAAAGAAATACAAACCTTTCCAACCGCTGATGCCTGACGTTTCTTTCATTGCACCAAATGACGTATCCGATCTGGAGCCAGGAATTAACTCCAAGACTGCAGCTCTTTGGGTTGAGCCAATCATGGGTGAAGGCGGCGTAATGCCATTAACTTCCGAATACATGAACGCAGCGCGAGCTGTAACCGCCAAACATGAAGCGATGTTTGTGGTTGATGAAGTTCAAACGGGCATTGCACGAACTGGCTCTTGGTTTGCGCATCAGAATGTTGGAGTAGATCCAGATGTGCTGTTATTGGCTAAGGGTCTTGGTGGCGGATTCCCAATTGGCGCAATGGTCGCTTATGGCGAATACCAAGACTTGATGACTCAGGGACTACACGGCACAACGTACGGCGGCAATGCAGTTGCTTGCGCCGCAGCACTTTCAGTTCTGGAAACCGTTGAACGCGAAGACTTAATGTCTCGTGCAAAATTCATTGAAGCTGAGTTTGTAGCCCACATTTCAAATGCACCTGGCGTAGAACTAGTCCGGGGCGCTGGCGCGATGCTAGGTGTCGTCCTAAATCACGAGAATGCACCCGCAGTTGAGGCAAAGTCTCGGGAACTTGGTTTGATCATTAACGCACCGCTACCAAATGTGCTTCGAATTGTGCCACCGCTTGTGATTACAGATGAAGAACTTCGCGACGGTATCCAGCTACTCACTCAAGCCCTTGGTGACTGCGAGCAAGTATGACCAATCGGGCATCGCGACTAGCGCTAATTCAAGACATCATCACAACCAATGACGTTTCGTCACAGGCTGAGATTGTTTTGTTGCTTGCTCGCAAAGGTGTCACCGTTACTCAGGCCACATTAAGTCGCGACTTAGAAATCCTTGGTGCAGTAAAGATTTCCAAAGGCCCAAATGGACTTTGTTATGCAATTCCCGATGATGGCACGGGCACACCAATCACAAAAGATTCCTCACGCCTTTCTCGAGCGATGTCAGAACTAGCTGCCAGCGTTGATTACTCCGGAAATATCGTGGTGGTCAGGACTTCACCAGGTGCGGCAAGTTATTTAGCTTCAACAATTGATCGCAGCGGTTTGGATTCGATCATCGGAACTGTTGCCGGAGATGACACCGTGATGTTGGTGACTCGCGACCCATCCGGGGGAGCAACGGTGTGTCAAGAACTTCAAGACCTAGCAAGAGCGTAAACAACCGAGACAATAGAAGTGAATTAGAGGAGAGCAATCGTGAGCAGTAACACCAGCGACGCCAGACTTTGGGGCGCACGTTTTGCATCTGGCCCAAGCGATGCCATGGCAAACCTCAGTGCGTCAGTTCACTTCGATTGGGTTTTGGCTCCTTACGACATCGCGCAAAGCAAGGCGCACGCTCGAGTTCTACATGGCGCAGGATTACTTACCAAAGATGAACTAAAGACCATGCTCACCGGCCTTGATACTTTGCTGGAAAATGCAGCATCTGGAAAATTCATTCCAACTCCAGCTGATGAAGATGTTCATAGCGCACTTGAACGCGGCTTAATCGAAACGATTGGTCCAGAAGTTGGTGGCAAGCTCCGTGCGGGCCGTAGCCGAAACGATCAAGTCTCAACTGACTTGCGTATGTATTTGCGTAATAACGCTCGCATGCTTGCTGTGGCGGTCTGTGACCTGCAATCAGCGCTGTTAGTGCAAGCTCAAGCACACGTTGATCATCCAGCACCAGGTTTCACTCACTTACAGCATGCACAACCAGTTTCATTCGGACATGAGTTAGCAAAACACATTCATGCATTTGGTCGCGACCTTGATCGGTTTGCAGATTGGGATAAGCGAACTGCTAAGTCACCTATGGGCAGTGGCGCATTGGCTGGAACCAGCTTGGATCTAGATCCAGTTGCCTTGGCTAAGGATCTTGGCTTTGAAGGTGTTGTCGAGAACTCAATTGATGGTGTCAGTGATCGTGACTACGTTGCCGAGTTCTTATTTGTAACCGGATTAATTGGCGTTCACCTATCGCGCCTTGGCGAAGAAATCTGTCTCTGGACATCTCGTGAGTTTGCCTGGGCAACTTTGGATGACGCCTGGTCAACTGGTTCATCGATCATGCCGCAGAAAAAGAATCCAGATGTGGCTGAATTAGCCCGTGGAAAATCTGGCCGATTAATCGGTCACGTAACTGCAATCTTGACTGTCCTAAAAGGACTGCCCTTTGCTTACAACCGCGACTTACAAGAAGACAAAGAAAGCGTTATTGATGCAATCGAAACATTGCACCTATTGCTTCCTGCCATGACTGGTTGTGTGGCAACGCTTAAGTTCGATACCGAAAAGATGTTGGCAAGTGCACCCGATGGCTTTGCTTTAGCAACTGACATTGCGGAATGGGTTGTGCGTCAAGGCGTGCCATTTAGAGAAGCGCACGAAATTGCCGGAGCTTGCGTTCGCGAAGCTGAAAAGCAGGGGACTGATCTTGACGGTCTATCCGATGCCCAGTTTGCTGCGATTCATCCAAGCCTGACACCTGCAGTTCGTGAAGTACTAACGGTTCAGGGCTCTTTGGATTCGCGTTCCACAATTAATGGAACTGCGCCAGCTTCAGTGCGCAAGCAGTTGGCTCATGCGGAAAATAATATTGCTGACCTTAAGAAGTGGTCGGCAAAACTCCCACACGCAATCTAGTTGCTTAGATACACATTTTTACGATGTGAAATCTTAAGTATCAGAATTTGAATCTCTGTCTTCTCAAAGTGATAAATGACTCGATAGTTGCCAACTCGAATTCGATAACCGGGTCGGTCCTTTAGTTTTTTAGCTGCTGGAGGTATTGGATTTAACTTGAGAAGTTCAATTGCGGCATTCACTCTGGCTTTGTCGGCCTTTGGCAACTTGTTTAGTTGTTTGAGAGATGTGCCCTTGAAAACAACTTTATAGATCATGCAAGACCGAGTTGACGCTTAACTTCTTCCCACGGAATGTTCGGAGTTGGATCGGCCATTGCGGAGTCATAGGCCTCCATGTCCTCAATCTCTTCCAGGGCATCCATAAGTTCTTCATAGCGCTCAGGACTAATTAGCACTGCCGCATTCTCGCCATGCTTTTGAATAAACACTGCTTCAACTGCAGACGTTGCAATCGCCTCGCTGAAATTCTCGCGGGCCTCAGTTACTGACATTGTGCTCATAAAAAAATTGTACAGAACTATTTTAAAAATGTACAGAACTTATTTCAAGAACTTAACGCCTTCGGTCTTCATTGCTTTAGCTAACTTGGGCAGGGACGTAGGGCCGATGCCATGAAGCGCTTCAATCTGCGCTTTCGTGTATTTGCCTAAGTCAGAAACTTTAAGAATCTTTGCGTCGACCAAACCTCTGCGAGCCGGAGCACTTAATCCGATCGCCTTCCAAACACCATCGCGCTTGGCATAGAAATCCAAGTCGACTTCACCGCGAGTTACCTCGCAGTTCGAATCGGGATTTATTGCACGCTTAGCCATGCCGACAATTCTGGCAGACAAACCGCGTGGATAGTTTGGGGTTTGCTTAAGGAATCAGCAAGGATAGAGACATGAATGACATCCTTAGCGAACTTGGCTGGCGCGATTTAGTTGCTCAGCACACTCCGGAATTACCTGAAGAACTAGCTAAGGGTCCCGTCACTTTGTATTGCGGCTTTGATCCCACCGCACCAAGTTTGCACATGGGAAACTTGGCACAGATCGTCACAATGTCACGTTTTCAAAAACTAGGTCACACACCAATCGCTCTTGTCGGTGGCGCGACAGGTTTGATCGGTGATCCAAGCGGGAAGAACGCTGAGCGCACTTTAAACACAACTGACACCGTCATGGAATGGGTTGAAGGTATTCGTAAGCAGTTGGAACCGTTCTTTGATTTCTCTGGCAGCAACGCGTGCATCATGTCCAACAACTACATCTGGACGCATGACATGGATGTACTTACTTACTTGCGCGACATTGGCAAACACTTCAGCGTCAACCGCATGCTTGATAAAGAATCAGTTTCTGCGCGCCTTAATGGTGCCGGCATTTCTTACACTGAATTCAGTTACCAGATCCTGCAATCCCTTGACTTCCTTGAGCTTTACCGCCGCCATGGCTGCACTTTGCAGATTGGAGGTTCGGATCAATGGGGCAACATCACTGCAGGTACTGACTTAGTTCGCCGTGTTGAAAGCGCGCAAGTAAATGGACTAACAACTCCGCTTGTTACAAAAGCAGACGGCACGAAGTTTGGCAAAACTGAAACTGGAACTGTTTGGTTAGATCCAGAATTAACTTCGCCATATGAGTTCTACCAATTTTGGATTAACGCTGACGATCGCGATGTTCAAACTTTGCTTCGCACATTTACATTCCGCACGCAAGAAGAATTAGCTGCGCTCGAATTAGCAACAGCAGAAAAACCACAAGCACGCGATGCGCAACGTGCACTCGCTCATGACGTAACAACTTTGGTTCATGGTGAGCATGCAACTGCGCAAGCTAAAGCAGCAGCAGCTGCATTGTTCGGACAAGGGGAGTTGCGCGAACTTGATGCAACAACACTTGATAGCGCGATGCGCGAAGCACCAAATGCCGCAGTGTCGCTAAATGGCAACGCTCCAACGGTGTCCGAATTGCTAGTTGCCTGCGAATTGGTCGCCAGCAATGGTGCCGGACGACGTGCAATCGCCGAAGGCGGCGTATCGGTTAACAATGTGAAGGTAACTGACGAGAACGCGACTGTTTCCATTGATGATTTCTTGCACGGCAAGTGGTTAGTACTTCGCCGCGGTAAGCGCACTTTTGGTGGAATTTCCCTTATAAAGTAAGGGTTTTTCGAGCATTCGCTAAAACTAAATCGGCCAACTTGCTAGCTCTAAATACCTCGAATTTGTAAAAAACCTAGTAATGGTCTAGGTTTCATCAAGCAATACCAATCGTTACCAAATTTCGCCATTGGCTTCGGATTTGACCTGAAACCTACAAATGACTAAGTTTGGTATCTCGCCCTGAAAACGGCCCAACAAAATTGGGAAATATTCTTGCGCGTTCGTACCTTGAGAACTCAACAGCGTGCCACAAGTCAATACCAAAACCCCGTATCGGGTGGCTTTTGCTATCCCGATCGGAAATTCCTTTGGTAATTAACAACATAAGCAGATCAGCTTATTTGTCTATTGCCAGTGATACATCTCTTCGATGTGTCCCAGCCTTCGAGCTGGAACAAAGACATTAACGGAGAGTTTGATCCTGGCTCAGGACGAACGCTGGCGGCGTGCTTAACACATGCA
>JAOATY010000027.1 GCA_030157865.1 Candidatus Nanopelagicales bacterium
CATCAGTTAACCGGACCGATTGCTCAACATCATGAGGTGCGGACATCATCGGCAATGCATCTGGAATTGGATAAGTTGCAACATGTGTCCAGTTTCCAGTTGGGACTTTGTAAAGCGAAGCTAAATGTGAACGGACCTGTGACTCAGATTGCGCCGATGGATGGACACCGAGTGCAGAAGATGAAATCAAAGTGCGACCATTTGATGCATACGAAGGCGCCGCATTAGTCATCACCACTGTGTTAACGAGTGGACGTGACGGGTCATCATTTGTTCCCTGGAATTTCTTGCCATCTATGACTAGCGTGCTTTTTCCTTCAGTTAAATCTGATCCAGCACAATCGGCTAAGTGATACCAAGTGGTCACAGCATTGCTTGGTGGGACTTTAAGGCTTGGAATCAGGAGAGCCGCGCTGCGGGCATTGGTTGCAATTACAACGGATCGGCATCGAATGTCGCCAAGATCTGTGCGAACCATTGTGCTGGCAACTGCTTTGGCAGTCACATTTAAGTGAATGCTCCCGCCAGGTAATTGAGCTGCTAACTGACGAGGGATAGCCTGCATGCCAGCTCGAGGGACTCCAGGTGAGCCTGCGATAAATGACTTTAGGGCCATGTCTAAGAATCTCTTTGAAGTTGCAAGCTCTGGTTCTAGAAAAACGCCAGCAAGAAAAGGGCGCAGTAATTTATCGGTTAAGTCTTGACCAAATTTGGCTCGCAAGAAAGCGTCTGTGCGTTGATCGTATTTCGTCGAATCGGATTTTGTTAACGCTAAACCAATGGCGTAACGCGCAAACTTAAGCTTGCTGGAAATTTTTCCTACTGGGGCAAGCAAACTATCTATGGCCCAAGTTGGTTCACGTTTTGGGTCAGCCATTTTGTAGTTACGACTATCGATAGAAACGATCACGCCTGGTGAAAAACTCTTTACGTCCAGAGCCTTTAAGTCCAGAACGCTAATTCCTTCTTGATAGGAAGGGTTGTAGAGCTGAAATCCTCGATCTAGCAGAAGGCCGTCGACTTGATCCGTTCGAATGCGCCCACCAAAGTCATCGCTCGCGTCAATTACACAAACTTCTCGGCCTGCGATGGAAAGTCTTCGAGCGGCAGCTAATCCAGCAACGCCAGCGCCGATGACGACTACGTCGGTTTTAGAAGGAATGCCTGACATGGAAATTACTTAGCAGCCAGAGTGCGCATTGCACTTTCAATGTCTGGATCTTGAAAATTGAAACCTGCATCGATTAACACGCGGGGGATTACACGGGCGCTACCAAGTACTTCTTGGGAAAATTCCCCAAGCAACGTCTTTAATGCAAATGCCGGTACCGGCAGAAGTGCTGGGCGACTAAAGACCTTGGACATCGCTTTAGTTACTTCGGCATTAGTTGCAGGCTTTGGTGCAGTCAGATTAACCGGACCACTAATTTTCGAATTTGAAATTACAAATTTGATTGCGGCAATTTCATCTCGCATAGAGATGAACGACCAGTACTGCTTTCCCGAACCCAGCTTTCCACCAGCACCAAGTTTGAAAATTGGTAGCAGGCGACTCCAGGCTCCACCATTCTTGGCAGCGACTAGTCCAGTTCTGATGTGAACTGTCCGAACGCCAGCAGCCTTTGCAGGTTCCGCAGCTTTCTCCCACGCAACAACAACATCAGCAAGGAATCCTGATCCAGCTGGTGTTGATTCATCGACTTCACGATCTGCGGTTTCGCCGTACCAACCGATTGCACTACCAGCTACGAATACTTCTGGTTTAACTTCGGCTGCAGCTTTTGCGAGCAGGGAGGTGGAATCCACGCGGGATGACAAAATCATTGCTTTGTATTTGTCGGTCCAGCGACTATCGCCAACGCCAGCACCCGCAAGGTTGATGATTACATTTGCGCCAGCTAACTGTGCAAAATCTAATTCACCTGCGGCCGGGTTCCAATAAATCTCTGAAGATGCAGTTGGCTTTCGTCGAACGAGCCGAAGTACTTCGTGCCCATCTTTGCGAAGAGAGTCAACTAATTCGGTTCCGATGAGACCTGAAGATCCGCCAATTACGATACGCATAGTTCTACCTTGCTATGGATTCTTCAATTGAGCGAGTTGAAACTAGAGACCAAGGTCAGCTTCAAATGCGCCTTCTTCCAATCGAGCCTTGATGGCCGATAAGAAGCGAGCAGCATCTGCACCGTCAACTAGGCGGTGATCGTAAGTCAGTGCCAAGTAAACCATTTGGCGAACTGAGATTACGTCAGCTCCAGTGTCGTCGGTGGTTACAACTGGACGCTTAACAACTGCGCCAGTTCCCAAAATTGCTACCTGTGGCTGGTTGATAATTGGAGTATCAAACAACGCACCACGGCTACCAGTGTTCGTAATAGTGAACGTTCCACCGCTTAACTCATCCGGTGACAATTTGTTGGTGCGAGTGCGCTCTGCTAAATCGTTGATCTTGCGAGCAAGACCACCAATGTTCAGATCTCCAGCATCGCGGATAACAGGAACAAGTAGTCCACGATCAGTGTCTACCGCAATACCGATGTGCTCAGCATCAAAGTAGGTAACTGTTCCAGCTTCTTGATCCAAAGTTGCATTTACGTTCGGGAATTGCTTAAGAGCTTCGCAGGCTGCCTTTGCAAAGAATGGCAAGAATGAAAGCTTTACACCTTCGCGAGTTTCAAATGCTGACTTTGATCGATTGCGCAGTGAAGCAATTCGAGTCACATCAACTTCGACTACTGAAGTAAGTTGTGCAGAGATTTGAAGAGATTCAACCATTCGTTCTGCAATAACTTTACGAAGTCTGGTCATTGGTTCAGTGCGACCGCGAAGTTCACTTGCCGGTGCAGATGGTGCCGCTGAATTGGCAGCAGCCGGAGCTGGAGCAGCAGGTGCAACAAATGGCTTGGATTCAACTGGTCGGGCTTCATTCACTACGACAGGTACAAGAGTTGCTGGTGCGGATGCGATATCTTCCTTACGGATTCTGCCGCCAACGCCAGTGCCAACCACTGTTGAAAGATCTACGCCACGTTCGGCAGCAATCTTGCGAACAAGTGGAGTTGCATATGCATTGCTGTTGTTTACTGCCGCCGAAGGAGCAGTTGTTGAAGCTGGTGTTGTAGCGGTTGTTGGAGCGGCCACAGGAGCTGGTGTTGGAGCGGCCGCAGGAGCTGGTGTTGGAGCGGCCGGTGCAGCAGCTGGAGTTGCTCCAGATAACGCACCGATTGTTCCAAGTTGTCCGCCAACTAAGGCCACGCCATCTTCACCAACTGAGATCTCAAGCAAGATGCCAGCTACTGGTGATGGAATTTCAGTATCGACTTTGTCAGTTGAAACTTCGAGTAGCGCTTCATCGGCGGCAACTGAGTCACCAATGGCCTTTAGCCATCGTGTGACAGTTCCTTCAGTGACACTTTCACCAAGCGCAGGTAATAGAACTGGAGTTACAAGTCCACCACTTGCCGCCGCCGTCATCGAAGGCGATGACGTTGCGCCGGAAGAAGGATTTGCTGGTGTCGACGCTTCGGCTACTGGAGCAACAGGAGTTTCAGCTTTTGGTTCAGGCGTGGCCGCAGTAGCAGAGACAGGTGCAGGTGCAGAAGATTCCCCAGACTCGGAAATCACTGCAAGTGCGCCACCAACAAGAACTACAGCGTCTTCGCCAGCAATGATTTCTGTCAATACGCCACTGACTGGTGACGGGATTTCTGTATCGACTTTGTCGGTAGAGACCTCTAGTAATGGTTCGTCTGCCGTGACAGTGTCACCGACAGCCTTTAGCCAACGAGTAACTGTTCCTTCGGTGACGCTTTCGCCCAGTTGGGGCATTGATACCGTAGTGGCCACTGTGCCGTTACTCCTTTTACTAGTTGTCTTTAGGTTATCGGTTAAGCGTGGGCATGGAGTGGCTTGCCGGCCAAAGCCATGAACGCTTCTCCCATTGCTTCGTTTTGGGTTGGGTGGGCGTGAACCAGGGGAGCCACGTCTTCTGCAGTTCCTTCCCAGTTATAGACCAATTGGGCTTCACCAATTAGTTCGCCAACGCGGGCACCAATCATGTGAACACCCACGACAATGCCGTCACTCTTCTTGCGAACCAGCTTGATGAATCCAGTTGTACCCAGAATCTGGCTCTTGCCGTTTCCGCCCAAGTTGTATTCGTAGGCATCTACTTCGCCATACTTTTCCTTGGCCTGAGCTTCAGTTAGACCAATGCTGGCAATTTCCGGTTCGCTGTAAGTTACGCGAGGGATTCCAAGTTCATCGATAGTGGCTGGCGCCAATCCGGCGATTTCTTCGGCAACAAAAATTCCTTGCTGGAAACCGCGATGCGCAAGTTGCAGTCCTGGAACGATGTCGCCAACTGCAAACACGCCTGGAACATTTGTTGCAAGGCGATCATTGGCAAGCACAAAGCCGCGATCCATCGAGATGCCTTGATCTTCGTAACCTAGATTTTCGGTGCGAGGTCCACGACCAACTGCAACTAGCAATAGATCTGCTGAAACTGTCTCACCAGATTCCAACGTGATCGTCACACTCTTGTCATCTTGGCTGGCAGATTGGAATCTAACACCGGTCTTGAAGTTAATTCCGCGCTTGCGATACGCGCGCTCCATAGCCTTGGAAACTGCAGCATCTTCGGCTGGTACCAAAGTTGGTAGACCTTCGATGATGGTGACATCTACGCCAAAAGATTTCCAAACGGATGCAAACTCAACGCCGATGACTCCGCCACCAAGAATGATTGCGCTCGCTGGCACGTAGTCCATAAGCAATGCCTGATCACTTGTCATGATGCGGCCTGAGATTTCAAGTCCTGGAATTGAACGAGCGAATGATCCAGTAGCTAGAACAATGTTCTTGCCTTCATAGCGCTGACCATTTACTTCAACCGCGTTAGGTGCAACTAACTTTCCGGAACCTTCAACATAAGTAATGTCGCGACTCTTGACTAAACCTTGAAGGCCTTTGTAAAGACGACCGATAACGCCATCTTTGTATTCATTGACTTTGGTCATGTCGATTCCATTGAATGTGCTGTGCACGCCAATGTGTTCACCTTCACGAGCGGTGTCAGCGACTTCAGCTGCGTGCAGTAGCGCCTTGGTAGGAATACATCCACGGTGCAGGCAGGTGCCACCGAGTTTGTCTTGTTCGATTAGAACAATCGAAAGACCTAGCTGAGATGCCCTTAAAGCACAGGCATATCCGCCACTTCCGCCACCCAAAATTACGATGTCGTGCATCTATCCTCCGCAAATAACCTAAGTACGCGCTCGCGCTAACTTAAGTCTTTCACGCGACCCAAAACTAAGTCAGTCCGGGTCGTAAAGAGTGGCCTAAATCTCAGCCGTGCCATCCATGACGTCTTCGACAAAGGCGACCATGGTGCGAATTCCAAAGCCGACGCCACCCTTGTGGGTGTAGCCCCATGGGCTGCCTGGGTTGAAAGCCGGGCCAGCAATGTCCAGGTGAGCCCATGGCAGCCCTTCAGCAATGAAGTCCTTTAGGAACCAACCGGCTGAAAGCATGCCACCTTCTCGGGAGCCAACATTTGCGATATCTGCAACCAAGGAATCAAGTTCTGGGCGAAGCTCCTCGGGAAGCGGCATTGGCCAGAATTCTTCGCCAGCACGATCCGCGCTGGCTTTGACTGCATCACGTACGTGGTCATCTCCCATAACGCCAGCAGTGCGATGACCTAATGCAACCACCTCAGCACCCGTCAAAGTTGCGATGTCAATAACTACGTCTGGGTTGTCTTCAGCCGCGCGAACTAGGGCATCAGACATAACTAGTCGACCTTCTGCGTCAGTGTTTAGAACTTCGATAGTGCGGCCACCATAAGTTGTAATGACATCACCTGGACGCTGAGCGCCACCACCTGGCATGTTTTCGGCACAAGCTGCGTATGCGGTCACAGAGACATTTAATTCAAGATCGGCAATTGCACGAATCGTAGAAATTACCGCTGCAGCACCTGACATGTCATCTTTCATGTGATGCATGTTTGCTGGTGGCTTTAGTGAAATGCCGCCGGTATCAAATGTGATTCCCTTGCCGACTAAAGCGACATGCTTAGTGGCACCTTTTGGACGGTATTCCATGCGAATCAAACGTGGTGGGCGAGTGGAGCCTTGGCCCACGCCGAGGATTCCACCGTAACCGCCAGCCGCAAGTGCTTTTTCATCGAGGATTTCAACTTTAACTTTTGTTCCGGTTAAGAAAGTTTTTGCTTCGCGCGCAAGGTCTGCTGGAGCTAAGTGCAGCGGTGAAGCATTGATTAGATTGCGAGCAAAGTTAATTCCTTCAGAGAACACTTGTGCGCGATGAAGTGCATCGCGGTATTCACTGGTTCGAGTCTTTGCAGTAAACAAAGAAATTGTTGCAACTGGAGCCTTAGCTTTCTTGAGCGTGGCGGAGCGATGTTCAGTAAATGAATATGATCCAAATGCTGCGCCTTCTAACAGTGCGCCAGCTTCGAGCGGACCTTCTGCAGTTATGGCAATTGCAACTTTCTTGAATCCACCCAAACTTCGCACTGCACTTCCGGCTGCTCGGCGAAGTCGCTCATGAGAAACCGGATTCTTGGAGCTGCCTAGACCAACACCAACAAGCACTTCTGCATCGGCCAAAGTTCCAGCTGGAATGCGAGTAACTTCATCAAGCGCGCCTGTTGCACCTACTTCCTTAAACGCAGCGGCAATCTTGGTGGCGGAAGATTTTGAAATCGAGTCGGAAACAACTGTGAGCTGCCCATCGCTTGATAAGCCAACTACAACGGCGTTTACATACGCCTTTAAAGGGTCTCCAGTTTTGTAGTTAAGCGAAGGAACGGTTGGGGTAACAGTGATTGCCATTTAGGTCTCCGGTTGAACTAGGTGAATTTGCTTGGTTCGGGTGGTACGGAATAAACGGTACTAGTACGGTTTGAGTATGTCTTTAGTTCCCTTACATGAAACGCATTTGTCCCTTGGCGCCAAGATGGGCCCATTCGGTGACGAGGCGATCGGCGACCGCGATGGTCCAATCGGGAACAATTGGCGTAGTGAAGCGGCGGCCGGGGTTGATGATGGACTTGACGGGGCGTGTGCGATTCTGCTTGTTCATGACGCTCCGGCCGGGTCTCGGCGTGGTAGCGGGTGGATTCACGCCGGGGTCTCCGGCG
>JAOATY010000028.1 GCA_030157865.1 Candidatus Nanopelagicales bacterium
GTTCTTGGTGGGGATCGCGATGAAGTTATCGCAAAGCTAACTCAGCACGGACTAACTGCTGCAAATGAAAATGGCGCAGGACAAATCGTTGCGGCTGGCACACTTGAGCAACTCGCTGCCCTTGAAGCAGATCCTCCAACCGGTGCACGTGTTCGCCCGCTTTCAGTTGCTGGTGCATTCCACACTAAGCACATGGCTCCAGCCGTTGGCATTCTTGCTCAGCACGCAAAAGCAATTTCAACTCACGATGCACGTAGTCGCCTACTTTCAAATGCAGACGGCACTGTCGTACAAGATGGTCGCGAAGTTCTAAAGCGTTTGGTTACTCAAGTAAGCAATCCAGTGCGTTGGGATCTTTGCATGCAAACCATGCTTGATCTCGGTGTAACTGGCTTAATCGAACTTCCACCAGCTGGAACACTTGTTGGTCTTGCTAAGCGCGCGATGCCAGGTGTTGAATGCGTTTCGCTTAAGTCACCAGAAGACATGCCTGCTGCCCTTGATTTAGTTGCTCGTCACGGAACCGAGACAGCAGTAACTGACTCACCTACTTGGCGTCTAGTCGTTGCTCCGTTTAAGGGCATCATTGAATTCAACGTAAGCGAAGAACCAGGAACCGTACTTGATGGCAAAACTAAAGTTGCCACAATCCGTACGCTGCGTGATGAGTACGAAGTTGAAGCTCCACATGGCGGCACCATCGTTGAGTGGTTAGTAACTGATGGCGATCCAGTTAACCCTGGTCAGCCACTACTTCGCCTGCATCCAAAGGCTGGTTCATGATCACGTTAAATACTCCAGCTCCTACTGCTCATGCTGGAATCCTTGGTCTTGGCACGTTCCGACCGGAGCGCGTTGTAAGCAATGATGAAATCTGTCAGCGCATTGATTCCAACGACGAATGGATTCAGGAACGTTCCGGAATTATTGAACGTCGTCACGGAGGCCCAGACGAAACCGTAGTGACCATGGCTACTGCCGCTGCCCGCAAAGCAATTGCTGATGCTGGTATCACCGCACAACAACTTGATCTTGTAATGGTTGCAACTGTTACACACCGATACCAAACACCATCAGCTGCAGTTGAAGTTGCTGCTGCAATTGGCGCTGTTAATGCAGCTGCAACAGATACTTCTGCTGCATGTGCTGGCTTTTGCTATGGCCTTGGTATCGCAGACGGAATGATTCGTTCTGGCTCTGCTAAATACATTCTGTTAATTGGTGCTGAAAAGCTTTCTGAAATTGTGAATTTTGAAGATCGCGGAACTGCGTTCTTGTTTGCTGATGGCGCTGGCGCAGTTGTTGTTGGTCCAACGACCGCTCAAGGTATTGGCCCAACTATTTGGGGCGCCGATGGCACACAGCGCGATGCAATCATCATGGATCCAGATATCTTCACCGCCGAAAAGGCCGGAACACCTTCCGTATTAACCATGCAGGGTCAACAAGTTTTCCGCTGGGCCGTAGGTCAGATGGGCGATGTTTGTGCCGAAGCTATGGCTGCAGCTGGCGTAACTGCGAGCGACTTGTCCGCATTCGTACCGCATCAGGCAAATAACCGAATTACTGATGCGTTGGTTAAGCAACTAGATCTTCCTGAAAATGTTGTGATTGCTCGCGACATTCAATACTCGGGAAACACCTCAGCTGCATCAGTTCCACTTGCACTTGATCGACTTCGCGAAAACGGCGAAGTTAAAAGTGGTGACTTGGTTTTGATGGTTGGCTTCGGTGCTGGCCTAGTACATGCTGCGCAAGTAGCACTCGTCCCATAAGTTTCGAAAGTCGAAAGATTTTCGAAGTAAGACCCGCACAACGCGGTAAGTAATTACTAAAGGAGATAACTATGTCCCAGGACATCCTCGCTGGCCTAGCGGAAATCGTAAACGAAGTTGCAGGCATCCCAGCTGAATCAGTCCAGATGGAAAAGTCATTTGTTGATGACCTAGACGTTGACTCATTGTCAATGGTTGAAGTTGTAATGGCTTGCGAAGACAAGTTTGGCGTAACAATCCCAGACACAGAAGTTAAGAACCTAAACACCGTTGCTGATGCAGTGAACTACATCGCTGCAAACAAGGCATAAATAGTTTTGATGTTGGCGGGCGACTTACTTGTTGCCCGCCACATAAAAACTAGATCTATCTGCAAGAGAAATATCCATAAGTTCAAATTCAAATTGAAAGGTCGACAACAATGAGCCGTACGGTTGTCGTTACAGGGCTTGGAGCCACTACCCCACTTGGTGGAGACGTTGCTTCAACTTGGGATTCATTAGTAGCTGCCCGCTCCGGAATCCACTTGCTTGAAGATCCACGCTTTGCTGACTTACCAGTTCGCATTGCAGCAACTGCAAAAGTTGATCCAGAAAGCATCTTGGAACCTCACGAGGTTCGTCGCATGGATCGCTCACAGCAACTCGCACTCATCGCAGCGCGCGAAGCCTGGGCAGATGCAGGTAAGCCTGAAGTTGAACAAGCTCGCCTAGGTGTTGCTGTTGGCTCGGGTGTTGGTGGCGCAATTTCACTTATGGAGCAATACGACGTACTTCGTGAACGTGGTGCATCGCGTGTCTCACCTATGACAGTTCCAATGTTGATGCCTAACGGCCCAGCAGCAGTCATCGGTCTTGAGATCGGTGCAATGGCTGGCGTTCACACTCCAGTTTCCGCATGTGCCTCTGGCGCAGAAGCAATCGGCTACGGCGCCGAGATGATTCGCACCGGTCGCGCTGACGTTGTTATCTGTGGTGGAACTGAAGGCTGTATTCACCCACTAACAATTGCTGCCTTCGCAGCGATGCGCGCACTTTCTACTAACCATGAAAATGCTGCTGGTGCTTCTCGTCCATTCGATCGCGATCGCGATGGTTTTGTCATGGCTGAAGGCGCTGCAATTATCGTTTTGGAATCTGAAGAGTTTGCTAAAGCTCGCGGCGCAAAGATCTATGCAACATACGGTGGTCAAGGTATTGCTGCTGATGCACATCACATTGCTCAGCCAGAACCAGAAGGACGTGGCGTAATTCTTGCTATGAACCGCGCGCTTGCTGATGCTGATCTTTCAACCAAGGACATCTTCCATGTGAATGCTCACGCAACCAGCACTCCAGCAGGTGACGTTGCTGAAGCTAAGGCGATCCGCAAGGTTCTCGGTTCAGACACAGATCATGCACCAGTAACTGCTGTTAAGGGGGTCGCAGGACACTTACTTGGTGGCGCAGGTTCACTTGCTGCACTTGCTTCGATCTTGGCAATCAAGAATCGCATCGTACCTCCAGTTGGCAACCTTGTTAACCTGGCCGATGGTGTTGATGTTGATGTTGTCATGAATGAACCGCGCGAACTTCCAAGTGGTGACATCGCTGCCTTGAGTAATTCATTTGGCTTTGGTGGCCATGACATCGTTCTGGCTTTCCGGAACCACTCATGACCGCTGTCGTAGACAAGAAGTTAATGGCGAATGCTCGCCTAACTGCGTTGTTTGATGAAGGCAGCCTGCAGTATGTGGCTAGCCAAGTTGAAGGCATTGGCGCAGTTTCTGCAACAGGCAAAATCAATGGTCGAACCGTTGTTGCCTTTGCAAATGATCCGTCTTTCCAAGGAGGCGCACTTGGCGCAGCCGAAGGCGCGGTAATTGTTGATGCTTACGCAATTGCAATGAAAGAACAGTGCCCAATCGTTGGCATCTGGCACTCTGGTGGCGCTCGCCTTCAAGAAGGCATTGGCGCGCTAAAGCCATTCGGTGACATCTTCCGCGTAATGACTCAAGCATCTGGCAAGATTCCACAGGTTTCTGTTGTGCTCGGCCCAGCTGCTGGTGGTGGCGCCTATGGCCCAGCTCTTACAGACATCGTCATCCTTGGTCCTGAAGGACGTATCTTCGTAACTGGACCTGATGTTGTTCGCTCCGTAACAGGTGAAGACGTAGACATGTTGCGTTTGGGTGGACCTGAACCACATGGTCGCCGCAGTGGCGTCGTTCACGTAGTTAGCGATACTGAAGAACGCGCGATTGCAGATACTAGAAACATCACTGACTTACTTGGCAATCAAGGTTTGCTTGATACTTCAATGATCACTGATGTGGACATGGGCGCACTTTTGCCAGAGCAAAACAACCGCGCTTACGATGCTCATCCAATTGTGGATTCCGTAATCGATGCTGGAACTGGCGTTGAGCTTCATCCGCGTTGGGCGCCAAACATCATTACAACTCTTGGTCGCTTCGGTGGTCGCACCGTTGGCATCGTTGCTAACAACCCACTTCGACTTGGTGGCTGCTTAGATGCAACTTCTGCAGAGAAGAGCGCACGCTTCGTTCGCATGTGTGACGCGCTGGGAATTCCAATGATCGTCATGGTTGACGTGCCTGGTTACTTGCCAGGTGTTGGTCAGGAATGGGACGGCGTAGTTCGCCGTGGCGCAAAACTACTTCACGCTTTCGCAGAATGTGTTGTACCTCGAATTACCTGCGTAACTCGCAAGTCTTACGGCGGCGCATACATCGCAATGAACTCCAAGGCATTAGGCGCTACCCGCGTTATGGCTTGGGAGGGCGCTGAAGTTGCAGTCATGGGTCCCCTAGCTGCAATTCGCATCTTGCACCGTAGGCGTTTGGCTGAAGTTCCACCAGATCAAAAGGATGCTGTCGAAGCTGAGTTGGCGGAAGAGCACAAGATCACTGCTGGTGGATTACCTAAGTGCATTGAACTTGGCGCAGTTGACGAGATTGTTGATCCAACAAAAACTCGTACTGCCATTGCTGCTGCATTAAAGGCTGCTGCTAACCCAGATGGTTCATTCCCACGCGGTAATCACGGAAACATTCCGCTTTAACTAACTTGGTGTAGCCATCTAACCGGCACACCATCACCGGCGTACCTGAATGGTTCTAGTTCGCGATCCCATGGCCCACCCATAACTTCGTCAACCGCGTCAACGAGCGAGTTTCCTGCTGCAGTTGCATTTGCAATCGCGGTGCGAAGTTTTTCATCCGAGATAAAGCTTTCGCCGAAGACTCCCATTGGGCTTCGCCAGATTCCTAGCGATGGCGTGGAGACATATCGCTGACCATCAAAGCCTGCACTTGGTTCTTCAGTTACTTCAAATCGAAGGTTTGGGAAACCACGCAGTGCCGAGGCAATCTTTGCGGACAAATCAGCTGCACCGATCCAAGACATCTCGCTACGAACGGTGCCAGGAGCAACGGGCTGGTCAACCCAATCAAGGTTTACCGGCGTGCCTAATAGGCCACCTAAAGCCCACTCGATGTGGGCAGTTAAAGCTCGCGGCGTGCTGTGAATGAACACAACCCCACGAGTTGTTGACGTATACGCCATCTCTTGCCTCCTAGCTTGCCTACAAATTGCCTTCCCCGACATGTTGTAGGACTCCTAGGAGCACTTAGGAAGAGAATAACCCCACAGGTCACAGAATTACCACCAGACCCAGTAAATTGGCTCAAACTTGCTTAAAATCCCGTATTTATAGGGTTTTGAAGGACTCTTCGGTAGGCAGGCCAGCCCTGCGCTTAACCAAGTGGCGTTCCCAGGCGCGGCAGCCATATTCCACTGCGATTGCATAAATAGCGCCAAGAATGGCGTCAAATATGTAGTGCTCGCCGCCAAACACCAAGGCAAAGAACATCAGCGCCACATAGAAGGCCAGGAAGACTTTCATCTTGAGGCCAACGCGAGCCCAGAAGAACAAAGTTATGGTGACAGCCATTCCAGCGTGTAGCGAAGGAATTGCTGCAACCTGATTAACTACGCCCTGGCCCAAGGAAATGATCTGGCCGGCAATCGGCAGGCCAATTATTTCCCAACCTCGAGTGGCTATTCGAACTATTGGTTCACACAGGCCTTCCCGTGCGGCATACCAAGGCGGTGCAGCTGGAACCAGAATGTATGTGATTAAAGCTGCGAATGAAATTGTGATTACTCGACGAGCAAACTTTGCCCAAAGTTCTCGGTTCTTTACGTAAAGGATTCCTACGATCGCCCAAGGCGCCACGAAATGCGATACGTAAACCAGGGCAACTAAAGATTCCCACCAGGCAATTTGGTTGGGGTCATAAAGATGTTGCTGCAACCAAACAGTTGGAATCTTGCTTTCGAATAACCACCCGAACCAAGAAAGTTCGATGTTATAGATTTCTTCAACCCGAACTTTGAAGCCCAATGTGTCTGCAGCTCCGCGCGAATAGTCGTATCCGTAAAGCAGGATCGCAAATGGAACCCAGTCAGCAAAAACACGAATAGATCTCGTCGTTGTGCCAATTGAAAATGCCAGTGCCGCAGTAATGATGATTAAAAACTGTGTCGCGCGATCAAATGGAATCCCCTGCCACAGAACGTATCCAACGGTCACCGACGCCCAAATTGCAACGGCTAATTTTCGCTCGTTTGGCCAATTGGGCATGAAGTTGGGTGTGCTTTCTTGTCGGGTTCGTAACAGCCTAATCGATTGGCTCAGGCAGAATAGAGACATGTCCTCGCTTCGCATCAGCCAAGTTTCAAGTATTGACGAAATGGAAGCTGTCAGCGCATTTCTATGCAAAGTATGGGCTGGTGGACCTGAAGTAGTTCCGTTTGATCTAGGTATTGCGGTCCTTCATGTTGGCGCATATTGCAGCGCTGCGTATGACGGCGACGAAATGGTAGCTGCTTCATTTGGCTTCCGCGGAGTCTTTAACGGCAAAGACATCCTGCATTCTCATGTCACTGGTTCTTTCCAGCCCGGAGCAGGCTACGAACTTAAGCAGCATCAATTTAATTGGGTAAAGCAACAAGGGCTAGTTGGAATCACCTGGTCTTTCGATCCGTTAGTTAGGCGTAATTGCGTTTTTAACTTCGACAAACTTGGTGCAACCGCCGTTGAATACCTGCCAAACTTCTACGGAACTATGACTGATGAAATTAATGCTGGTGACGATTCCGACCGGCTATTCGTTTA
>JAOATY010000029.1:0-1836 GCA_030157865.1 Candidatus Nanopelagicales bacterium
GGCTTTCAAGTTCTTTTGCCGCAGAAACCGCGCCAGAATCTAGGCGTTCTTGATCACGCTTAGCGCGAGTAACGACTTGTTCTACGTCGGCTTCGGCCTTCAATTGATTTAACTTGAGATCTGAAGCTTCAGTCTGCGCCGCAACTAGACGCATCTTGATGGAACCAAGTTCAACTTCTAGGTCTTGAGCAGTTGTTATTTCTGGCAGTCCGGCTCGCTTGTGAGCCAGTTGCAAAAGCTTGGTGTCAAAGCCCTGCAAGTCCAGCAATGCTTTCTGCTGCTCAGGACTTGCTGTAACGGCCATTATTTGCTCCCAGATTTGATTAGTTAATCAACTAACAAAGCCAGACTACCCCGATTGCCAAAGGGTTTAAGCAACCGCCAGAGAGGTCTTTGCAAGTCCCATCCAATATCCGTCAATAACGATGTCTGGAGAAACGTTCACATCGGATGCCACACCGAGGGTGACAAATATTGGAGACAAGTGCTCAACAGTTGGATGCGCGTAAGGCATGCCAGGAGCTAGTTCTTTGAAATTCATCAAAGTGTCGATGTCATTTCTAGCGATTGCTTCTTGTGCCCAACGATCAAATTCCACGCTCCAGGAAGGCGCGGTTGCTTCGATTCGAAAATCTCTTAGGTATGGCAGCCCGTGAGTTAGGAATCCACTTCCCACAATCAAAACGCCATGCTCGCGCAATGGTGCAAGTCGCCTTCCAAGTTCAAATAACTTGGCTGGATCATGAGTTGGAATAGACATCTGAAGTACTGGGATGTTTGCCTCTGGATACATGACCATAAGTGGAACGAAAGCGCCATGATCCAAGCCACGATTTGGTTGATCGGCAACAGATTGCTGATCCGGCAAAACACTCTTTACAAGATCAGCGAGTGCTTTTGCATCTGGAGTTTGATATTGAAGCTGGTAGTACTTTGGATCAAAGCCACCAAAGTCATAAACCAATGGTGTCCCGAAATCGGTGGCTCCCAAAGTTAAAGGTGCGCTCTCCCAATGTGCCGAAACGATCAAAATTGCTTTCGGAGTTGGGAGCCCAGCGGCCAGGTTTGCTAGCTGTCCACTCCAGATCGGATCATCAAGAAGTGGTGGAGCGCCGTGACCTATGTATAGCGCTGGCATCTTCAAGTCTTGAGACCCGTCCACGACTTCCTCCAAAGTAGTTTAACTTTCAACTATTATACTATTCCGGATAGCAAAGTCAATTGTCTAAGCAGCTTGGTCCCAGCGTTCGTGTCTGATGTTGAACCTGGTTGCAGGAATTTCCAAGGTCATGAGAGGAATGAAATTCCAGTGTCCATGATCTTCGAGTTACGAAGTGTGCAGCGCGTCCGTAAAGCTACCATCGGCTGGGCCATCCCAGCCGATACCAAAAATGCTGTCAATCAATTTCATCTGGTCAGTCTCTACCACCAGCCGGCGCAAGGCCATGTCTACCGCACTCTTTTTTGTCGGCAAATTAAAGCGATTCATGACAATGGCTACAAGTTCGTCATTAATATCGATGTTGGTGCGACTCAAAACAGGAATATACCAAGCGCGTGGGATTTTAGACGGAAAAATACCCCCTTGCGGGGGTATTTCCATTGCAGTGGGCGCTAAGGGACTCGAACCCCTGACCCTCTCGGTGTAAACGAGATGCTCTAGCCAACTGAGCTAAGCGCCCTACGTGCTCCCCTACCTTATCTAAGGTTTGGAAAAGTTAGAAATCGAATGTGGGTATGAAAAGAACCACGGCCGGTGAGCCCTAGGTCTGTATTGCGGAGCAATGACCCGAGACACCTAAATGTATTGGGCAGAAAAGAACCACGGCCGGTGAG
>JAOATY010000029.1:1936-6778 GCA_030157865.1 Candidatus Nanopelagicales bacterium
AAAGAACCACGGCCGGTGAGTCTCGGGTCTACACCGGCCGTGGCATCTCAATTTCACACCTAGTCAGACAAGTCCGCATCTTTTAGCGAACTGTCCGAATTTAAAGGGCAGCTAAAGCTTGCTTGTATTCCTCGGTATTGCGCGCATCGCCAGGGCCGTTAACTACGGACCAGCGCAGGATGCCAGCCTTATCGATTACGAATGTGCCGCGCATTGAGAAACCGCGTGGCTCAAAGAATGAACCGTAAGCCTTGGAAACTTCACCATGTGGCCAGAAGTCAGAAAGCAGTGGGTAGTCCAAGTTTTCTTGTTCTGCAAAAACCTTCAGCGCGGCTGAGGTGTCGCATGAAATTCCAAGGACCTGCACATCGTCGCTAACAAACGCTGGGCGCTGATCGCGGATTTCGCAAAGTTCGCCAGTGCAAATTCCTGTAAATGCCATTGGGTAGAAAACCAGAACAACATTTTGCTTGCCACGGAAATCAGAAAGTTTCACATCTTCGCCGAATTGGTTCTGCAGTGTGAAATCTGGGGCTTCTTGGCCAACTTCTAACGCCATCATTTACTCATTTCTTTGTTTTGGATTGGTATTTCTAAATCGAGTTAAAGCTAGTTATTTACCGACGAGATTTTGGTGCAACTAATCGAGTACCTTGCCAGTCTTTGGCTGCATTGATATTGCTAGTGGCCTGCAATCCAGAAGTTGGTGCGGCATCAGCAATATCCTCGGGTTCAACATGTCCATCGCGTCCGGGCTTTGGAGTCATAAGCCAAATCACACCGTTATCCGCAAGCGGTCCTAATGCATCAACAAGGGCATCAACTAAATCGCCATCGTCATCTCGCCACCAAAGCAGCACTGCATCAACAACATCTTGGTAAGTCTCGTCAACCAATTCAGCTACAGATGCAATTGCATCAGAAACGGATTGATCGCAGTCGACATCGAAACCTAGCTCTTGGACTACTAGCCCTTCGCCTAACCCAAACTTGCCGGCTAACCCCGCGAGGGTGCCTTCTTGTGAACTCACAGTCATAGTCCACCCGAGTCACGGCCAAAAGGCAACCGCAAACCTCAAATTGCCCGAAATTCATATTTAGCCAAACTGGACTCGACTTACGCAATATCTAAGGCATCAGACACAATAGGAGGTGAAATAGCCGATCGACAATAAGGCAGGTAACAAAACGTGACCACCACACCAGATCGGGATTCGCTGATAGCTGGCGGCCTACCTACCCAGTACGTAGATGTAAATCCTGAAGAAACCCGTGAATGGATCGAGTCACTAGACGCCTTAATTGCAACACATGGCGAGCAGCGTGCGCGTCATATTATGTTGTCGCTATTGCGCCACTCCTCAGAAAAGAATGTCGGCGTACCTAGTCTTCGTAGCACTGACTACATCAACACAATCTCTCCAGATCGCGAACCGGATTTTCCTGGCGACGAAACAATTGAACGACGCATCCGTGCATACATTCGATGGAACGCTGCAATGCTTGTGCATCGCGCACAGCGTCCAGGCATTGGTGTCGGTGGACACATTTCAACTTACGCATCGAGTGCGTCACTTTACGAAGTTGGTTTCAACCACTTCTTCCGCGGCCCAGAGCATGAAGGCGGCGGCGATCAAGTTTTCTTCCAGGGTCACGCATCCCCTGGCATGTATGCCCGCGCATTTCTCGAAGGTCGCTTAAGCACTGATCGCCTTGATGGTTTCCGTCAGGAACTATCGGCTGCGCCAAACGGTTTACCTAGCTATCCGCATCCACGTTTGATGCCAGATTTCTGGCAGTTCCCTACCGTGTCAATGGGTCTTGGTCCGATGAATGCGATTTACCAAGCTCGCTTTAATCGCTATCTGCATCACCGCGGAATCAAAGACACTTCGCAGCAACGCGTTTGGGCATTCTTGGGCGACGGCGAAATGGATGAGCCAGAATCACTTGGCGCCATTGGTATCGCAGCACGCGAAGAACTCGACAACTTAACTTTTGTAATTAACTGCAACTTGCAGCGCCTCGATGGACCAGTTCGCGGTAACGGAAAAATCATTCAAGAACTTGAATCACATTTCCGTGGCGCTGGTTGGAATGTAATCAAGGTTGTTTGGGGTCGCGAGTGGGATGAGCTTCTGGATCGCGACAACGAAGGTGCGCTCGTTAACTTAATGAACCGCACCCCAGATGGTGACTTCCAGACTTACAAGACTGAAAACGGTGGATTCGTTCGCGACAACTTCTTTGGTCGCGATCCACGCACCAAAGCCATGGTCGAAAACTGGACTGATGAAAAGGTTTGGAACTTAAAGCGCGGTGGCCATGATTACAAGAAGATGTATGCCGCTTACGCAGCTGCGGAAGCGCACACCGGTCAACCGACGGTAATTCTGGCTAAGACCATCAAGGGCTGGACATTAGGTTCACACTTCGAGGGCCGTAACGCTACTCATCAGATGAAGAAACTGACTCATGATGATCTAAAAGAATTCCGCGATCGTTTGCAGATTCCATTCACCGATGAACAACTTGACGACAAGCTTCCGCCGTATTACCACCCAGGTGATAATCACGAACACATCGAATACTTGCATGAACGTCGTCGCGCACTAGGCGGTTATGTTCCATCGCGTCGTACCGAAGCAAAAGTCTTAACACTTCCTGGAATCGAAACCTACAAAGACATGAGCGCTGGCTCTGGCAATCAGCCAGTTGCAACCACCATGGCATTTGTTCGTTTGCTTCGCGATTTAGTCCGTGACGAAAACATCGGTAAACGAATTGTTCCGATCATTCCGGATGAAGCACGTACTTTCGGAATGGACAGCTTCTTCCCTACTTTGAAGATCTATTCGCCACACGGTCAGCAATACATGTCAGTTGACCGCGAACTGATGCTTTCTTACAAAGAATCCGAAATAGGTCAGATTCTGCACGAAGGTATTAACGAAGCCGGATCAGTTGCGTCTTGGACTGCAGTAGCAACTTCATATGCAACGCACAACGAACCAATGATTCCGATCTACATCTTCTATTCCATGTTTGGATTCCAGCGCACTGGCGATTCATTCTGGTTAGCCGGAGATCAAATGGCTCGCGGCTTTGTGCTTGGCGCAACTGCTGGTCGCACAACACTTAATGGTGAAGGTTTGCAGCACGAAGATGGACATTCACACTTGCTTGCAGCAACCAACCCTGCAGTAGTTAGTTATGACCCTGCATATGCATTCGAGATTGGGCACATCGTTCGCGATGGTCTACGTCGTATGTATGGCGAAAATCCTGAAGACATTTACTACTACCTAACCGTCTACAACGAACCTTATGTTCAGCCAGCTGAACCAGTTGGCGTTGATACTGAAGGCATTGTGCGCGGTATGTACCTACTTGCCCCTGATGCTGACGCAAAGGGTCCTCGCACCCAGCTTCTTGCATCCGGTGTTTCAGTTCCTTGGGCACTTGAAGCTCAGAAGTTACTTCGCGAAGACTGGGGCGTTAGCGCTGATGTTTGGTCGGTTACTTCTTGGAATGAATTGCGTCGCGATGGCCTTGCGACCGATCGTCACAACTTCCTGAATCCTTCTGCTCCAGCACAAACAAGTTGGGTGACTGAGAAGTTGGCTGGAACCCAAGGACCGGTAATTGCAGTTTCTGATTTCATGCGCGCAGTTCAAGATCAGATCCGCGACTGGGTTCCTAATGATTTCGTTTCCCTTGGAACTGATGGCTGGGGTATGTCAGATACTCGCGGCGCACTTCGTCGTCACTTCTTGGTTGATGCACAAAGCATCACGGTTCAAGCATTGGCAATGTTGGCAAAGCGCGGCGAAATTCCTGCCGAGCGCGTGCAAGAAGCAATTGATCGCTACGACTTAAGCAATCCAAAGGCTGCATCTGCTGGCAATACTGAAGGTGGCGGATGATGCGAGTTGCACTTGGCCGAACCGGATTACAAGTTCACCCACTTTGTTTAGGGGGAAATGTATTTGGTTGGAGTGCAAACGCTGAGCAATCTCAAGAAGTCTTAACTGCTTACGAATCCGCAGGTGGAAACTTCATTGATACAGCTGACATGTATTCCCGATGGCACACCGGCAACATTGGTGGCGAAAGCGAAACCATCATTGGTGATTGGATGCGAGCACGCGGTAATCGCAGCGACATGGTTATTGCAACTAAAGTCGCCAAACTTGCGACTCGGCCAGGACTAAGTGCGTCAAACATTGCTGCGGCTGCCGAAGATTCACTTCGACGCTTGGGTACTGACTACATCGACATCTATTACGCGCATCATGACGATGAAGAAGTCCCACTTGAAGAGTCTTTGACTGCTTTTAATGAACTGGTGGTTGCCGGCAAAGTCCGTTACCTAGCGGCTTCAAACTATTCAGCTGCACGACTTGAAGAAGCACTTAAGATTTCTCGCGACCTTGGAATGAGCGAATACCTTTTGCTTCAGCCGAACTACAACGCAATTGTTCGCGATGAATATGAAGGTGACTTGATGGCTGTTGCCGTTAAGGAAGACATTCCAGTTCTTCCCTACTTCTCGTTGGCAGCTGGCTTCTTAACTGGCAAGTATCAGCCTGGCGTTGAAGTAGATAGCGTACGAGCTGGTGATATGCCTGACTACAAAAACGATCGTGGCTGGGCAATTCTCAATGCCCTAACTGAGATTGCAAGTGAACAGAATTGCTCAATATCTGCAGCTGCTTTGGGTTGGTTGCGCGCTCAGCCAGGCGTAGTAACGCCAATTGCAAGTGCTCGCACGACTGAACAACTAGCTCAGATCTTGCCGGTGGTTGAACTCTCGGCCGAGCAAGTTGCCAAAGTTAACGC
>JAOATY010000030.1 GCA_030157865.1 Candidatus Nanopelagicales bacterium
GACTCCTGAAAAAACGTTAGACCCCACTCCTTGCATCGTTTTCTTGACAGTCTCAAACGTATTCCCGCGATCGTGATTCGCAAAACCTTTGACATTTTCCAGAACTACAACTTTGGGCTTCCTAGTTTTCACTATTCGAGCAATCTCAAAAAAGAGAGTGCCTCTAGTGTCTTCAAATCCATGACGCAATCCAGCATTAGAAAAAGGCTGGCATGGGAACCCAGCCAACAAAACATCATGGTTGGGAATTTGCCTTGTTTCAATCTTCGATATATCGCCTGAAGGCAATTCACCAAAGTTAGCCTCATAAGTTATCTGGGCAAATTTGTCCCATTCACTAGTAAAAACGCATTCTCCGCCGACGGATTCAAAGGCCAAGCGAATGCCACCAATGCCGGCAAATAGGTCAATAAAGGTAAATCTATTTTTCAACTCTAAACTCCGGCCACCCTTGGATTAAATGAGGAACAACTTCATCGTAAAAGGTTTGAAAACTGCAGACTGTACCCGAGTTGGTGAACTTCAATTTCTTTTCGGACGCCCTAACAATTAGAGTGATATTGTATTGCTTCATTATATCTACCTGGTTGTTAGAAATACCTTCATCAAGGGTCGCGAGATATATGTGTGGAACATTTGATCTCTGAAGCTCTTCCACAACCTCCTGCCACCTTTCTCGCAGACTTGTTTTTACGGAAACTATTGCGCAACCGGATCTCCGCGACTCATACTGATTTCTACCAGGTATTACTAGGTCGACCTTTTTGCCAATTTTGTGCTTTGAGAAAAAATCACTTCCAAGTGCACTTTGGTTCTGAAAAGGATATCCATATATTTCTAGCGCCTTTTCAATCAAAATCTCAAATGTTGTCCCGGCTCGTGATCGCCGAGAATTTGTACTGCTTAGGTTTAATTCGTATAGGTATGGGAATATTTTTCCGGTATAACTTCCTACCAGTGATCCTAGTTTGCGCCTAAATTCTTTGTCTATGCCGCTTTCCATATCATCATCACCCAACATCGTGTCAACGATTTCGTCAAAGATGCTTCTTGGTAATTCCCGACTTTCTATGAGATGCGAAATTACTTCTTCATTCATTTTTGCTTCCGCAGCTAAATATGTTTGATAAATCTCATCTCTCTGATCAATCAGGAGGTTTTCAACATTTTCAATCAGGCTTGTCTTTGTTATTGCCTTACCTTTCAAGCCTAATTCAACAAACTCCTTAGGAGTTGCGAGCATTCTAGATCTAAATTCCTTTATGGTTTTTTGCCACCAAATTTTTTCTTCGCTCGTAAGAGTAACTATGGATCCATGTGACACCTCTATTACTCCTTCCAGCTGTAGATTCGTATCCAGATTCTTTATGAGAATCTAATTCTAGATAACCCGTCTGACAAGAATCAGTTTTGGAGTTTATCCAAATAAAGAAACAATGATGGCTCCCAATGAAAATAGGGAGCCATCATTGTTTGGAAATGGTTAGCTGCAGCCGCTTGTGCTTCCGCAACCTTCACATACGTAGCAGGAACCTGCTGGGCGCATCTTGATGCCACAGGTCATGCAAAGTGGTGCATCTGATGTCTTGCCGGTGATCTGCTCTAGCAGTTCTGCACTGGAGTGTGCATCGCCGGTTCCACGTTCGGATGCTGGCACTGCTGCGCGTGTTGCCTGCTGGTCAGCCTTTGGGGCTGCTGCTGGGGCACTTGTGTCAGCAAAGCTCATTGCTGATAGTTCGGCAGTTACTGCTTCAACTATTTCTGCAGTTGGCGCAGGTGCTGCGTCGTATCCGGCAACCTGGGCGGCGCGCTCATCAGCGGTGAAGATGCTAAGTGCTTCGCGCTTTTCGTATGGCAAGTAATCCAATGCCAGGCGACGGAAGATGTAGTCCATCATGGACTGGGCCATGCGGATGTCCTTATCATCTGTCATACCTGCTGGCTCAAAGCGCATGTTGACGAACTTGGAAACGAATGCTTCCAATGGCACGCCGTACTGCAATGCGATTGAGATTGCTACTGAGAAGGCATCCATCACACCGGCAAGAGTTGAACCCTGCTTGCCAAGCTTTAGGAATACTTCGCCTAGTTCGCCATCTTCGTAGGTGCCGGCGGTTAGGTAACCTTCAGCGCCTGCGACCTGGAATGAAGTGGTGCGGCTATCGCGAGTCTTTGGCAGACGCTTGCGAGTTGGGTGAGCCAGTACTTCTTCTGTTGCTGGGGCATCTTTAACCTTTGCCTTTGCATCAGATAGTGGCTGACCAACCTTGCAGTTGTCGCGGTAGATCGCAAGCGCCTTGATGCCTAGCTTCCATGACTGGAAGTAGATTTCTTCTACTTCTTCAACGGTTGCATCTTCTGGCATGTTTACGGTCTTTGAGATCGCGCCCGATAGGAACGGCTGGCAGGCAGCCATCATGTAGACGTGACCCATTGGGCTGATGGAACGCTCGCCCATTGCAGTGTCAAAGATTGAGTAGTGCTCAGTCTTTAGACCTGGTGCGTCAACTACGTGACCCTTGTCGGCGATGTATTCAACGATCGCTTCTACGGTCTCTTCGGCGTAACCCCAACGGCGTAGTGCGCGTGGGATTGTCTGGTTAACGATCTGCATTGAGCCGCCGCCAACAAGCTTCTTGAACTTCACTAGTGAGAAGTCAGGCTCGATACCGGTGGTGTCACAGTCCATCATGAAACCGATGGTTCCTGTTGGTGCAAGCACGGATGCCTGCGCGTTACGCCAGCCGTTCTTTTCGCCGATCTTGTTGCCTTCGATCCAGTTGTTTGTAGCAAGCTTCCAGATGTCGCCATCAAGTGAGGTTGCAGAAACAGCTGCTTCGGATGCGGCCTGGTGCTTGCGCATTACGCGCTTGTGACCCTGTTCGTTACGTGCGTAACCTTCGTATGGACCAACGATGCCAGCAAGTTCAGCTGAGCGCTTGTAAGCAGTTCCGGTCATTAGAGATGTGATGGAACCGGCAAGTGCGCGGCCATCTTCGGAATCGTATGCAAGACCTGTTGCCATTAGCAATGCGCCAAGGTTTGCATAACCAATACCTAGCTGGCGGTATGCACGAGTTGTTACACCAATTGGCTCGGTTGGGAAGTCAGCAAAGCAGATGGAGATGTCCATTGCAGTGATGATGTATTCCACGGCCTTAGCAAATGTTGGTGCGTCAAAGGTGTCATCATCCTTTAGGAACTTAAGCAAGTTAAGTGATGCCAGGTTGCATGATGAGTTATCCAAAGACATGTATTCAGAACATGGGTTGGATGCATTGATGCGGCCAGTTTCTGGGTTGGTGTGCCAGTCGTTGATGGTGTCGTCGTACTGGATACCAGGATCAGCACATGCCCATGCAGCGTGAGTTACCTTGCGGAATAGCTCGCGAGCATCAACGGTTTCAACAACTTCGCCATTTGTGCGAGCGCGTAGACCGAACTCTGTGCCGTTTTCAACAGCCTTCATGAATTCATCGGATACGCGAACTGAGTTATTTGCATTCTGGTACTGAACCGAGATGATGTCTTTGCCACCAAGGTCCATGTCGTAGCCTGCATCGCGAAGGGCGCGAATCTTGTCTTCTTCGCGAACCTTGGTCTCGATGAATTCTTCAACATCTGGGTGATCGATGTCTAGAACAACCATCTTTGCGGCGCGACGGGTTGCGCCACCGCTCTTGATAGTTCCAGCGGAAGCATCGGCGCCGCGCATGAAGCTAACTGGACCGGATGCGGTTCCGCCTGAGTTCTTCAAGATTTCCTTTGAGGAGCGGATGCGGGAAAGGTTAAGGCCAGCACCGGAGCCGCCCTTGAAGATCATGCCTTCTTCTTTGTACCAGTTAAGGATTGAGTCCATAGTGTCATCGACGCTAAGGATGAAGCACGCACTTACTTGCTGAGGAGATGCGGTGCCTACGTTGAACCAAACTGGTGAGTTGAACGAGAAGACCTGGTGCAAAAGCATCCAAGTTAGTTCGTGCTCGAAGATTTCGGCGTCCTTTGGTGTTGCAAAGTAACCGTGCTCTTTTCCGGCCTTTGTGTAAGTAAGGACAACGCGGTCTAGCAGCTGGCGAAGTGTGCGTTCGCGTGAATCGGTGCCAACCTGGCCACGGAAGTACTTTGTGGTCACGATTGTGGAAGCGTTAACGCTCCAGAAGTCTGGGAACTCGACGCCACGCTGTTCGAAAACAGTTTCGCCGGTCTTCCAGTTTGTCTGGACTACGTCGCGGTTTTCCCAAATCACTTCTGCGTATGGGTGCACGCCTTCTGTTGTGTAAAGACGAGTCATAGTCAAGCCCTTGCCTGACTTCTTCGTTCCTGTTGCTGCGTTGACCGTGTCGGTCATGTTGTCCTCCTCATGGACTCGTACTTTTTACATCTGATTCGTATTGTTTGGCCGGGTCCATAAATACGAACAAAAGTTTTTAGTTTTGTTAGTTGGTTTCTTTAGGAAGCTTTTTGGGGAAGTTTCTTTGGGAAGGGCTTTCGGGGGAAGTGAAAGTTTTTAGCTCGCGGGCTCTTTTTGTTTCTGTTTATGTGGATCAGAAACTTGAGCCTTTGAGGGCGCAGATCGCAGATCTTCGATTTCGAGTTCGAAGTCCGCAAGGGATTCAAACGAGCGATACACACTTGCAAATCGCAGGTATGCAACTTCGTCTAGTTCACGAAGTGGACCAAGGATTGCAAGGCCTACTTCGTTACTTGGTACTTCAGCTTGGCCAGAAGCACGAACGGCTTCTTCGACCGTGGCGGCTAGGACTGCTAAGTCGTCATCGGTAACCGGACGACCTTGGCAAGCGCGGCGCACGCCAGTGATTACTTTGTCGCGGCTAAATGGTTGGGCCACACCATTGCGCTTAACGATGTTAAGTGTGATGGTTTCATTCGTTGTGAAGCGACGGCCACATTCTGGGCATTCGCGACGACGACGGATGGACTGGCCTTCATCAGAGCTGCGGGAATCGATCACGCGAGAATCATCGTGACGGCAGTATGGGCAGTTCATGACTTATCTCCTGTTCTCGAGTTCCTGGGTCTTTTTGTCTTGCGGTTTTGGTCTAGATCTTGTGCTGTCCGTTTTGGGGCTTTTTAGGGCCTTACTTACCTGTTGCGAGTGTTACTTGTGTTACTTGGTGTTATCTCGTGTTACTGGTGTGACACCCAAAAAGAGTAAGTTTCTCCAGCTTGGGGATCCTTTTGGGGATAACCTGTGTGGAGAGAACCACTATCTGTGGGTAAATCACATTGCTGTGACCACTAGATGTAGTGATGAATCTATTGGATAAAGCGCTTGTCCGCAAGTGATTTGCCTATATATGGCGTGTTGGGCGTGTCGCGACCACTAGATGATGTGGTTTTTGGGGTCTGATATCGGGTTTTATCAGGGATTTTGTTGCGAATCGGTGATTGTGGGTAAATCTGGACATTTGCTGAGCTGCCGGGTAGCTGGGTAAATCCAAAACCCATAATTATGGGTTTATGTTATCTTGGGGTTATGAAGACAAATAACTGTGGCACTGAGCCCTGGGATCCCAATGCGGACTTTAGTGTCGCTGGTGGCGGCCTACATCCATGGCTAGCTGACCTAGACATAAACACAGTTATTGATATGAGTGACGCGGAAGCGGAAGAGGCGAAGAGGAACCATGAAAACAACCGTAGAGATTAGAGATCCGTTAATGGCGGAGGCGAAAGCGGTTTGCGCCCTGCACAACATCACTCTTAAGGGTCTGATCGAGCGCGCGCTTGCTGCAGAGATTGAAAGGCTTGCTGCCCAACCGCGCTGGCAACCAACTGATGAGTTCTTGTGGCACGGCCCAGGTGATCCGAATTACGACGCTGACGTAGCTATCGATCAAATGTATTTAGACATGATGGCAAACGACTTCATGACTGTTGAGGAAGATTAATGATTGGCGTTGATACCAACGTTTTGCTATACGCATTTAATGTGACTTCCCCACATAATGCTGTTGCTAAGAAAACTTTAGAAACGCTACTCAGCCAACAAGAAGATGTCGCTTTCACAGACATCGTCATGTTCGAATTTATTGCTCAGGCCACAAGCATAAATAGGCCAGGGCCTTCACCGACCGCCGGACAAGCGATAGCTCAGTTAGAGAACTGGTTAACCTCTAAAAGTGCAAAGGTGATTCGAAGTAAGCCAGGTGACTTCAAGACTTTTGCTCGGCTCTGCGATGAATCAGGCAGGTCTGGTCAAAATCTTTTTGATGTGCAGGTCGCAGCCATATGTATAGACAATGGCGTGACTGAGTTTGTTACCGGTGACAAAGGTTTTGAGAAATTCACGGAACTGCGAATCCGCAATCCGTTTGCGAAGTAGCTAGCTACTCCCCCTGGCAAAACAAATACCCGGCAGGATTCACGGGGGTCTGCCGGGCATTTGAGTCTGTGAGTGCGGATTACTTCTTGTGAGTACCGCTTCGGCGACGCAGGACTAACCAAAGTCCAAAGGTTAGTAACGCTCCAAGGAACGCTAGAACTGCAATTAGCAAGGTATTGCTTGATGAGTCAGCATCATCGGCAATTACAGTGACACCAAGGGCAAGCGTGATTACTTCATCTGTCGGTGAAATGCCATGCAATACAACGGTGTGATCGCCTAGCGGGAAGTCTGAATCAATTGCATATGTATTGTCAAAGCTTCCGTCTGCATTAGCTAGTCCAGATCCCAACAAAACTGGCGTTGAGTAAAGCCAGGCTTCAACTGGGCTATCAGGCTTAAATCCAGTTCCACTTGCGCTGATGGTCGCGCCTTGAACTACTTGGACGGAGCCATCTGGCGAAGTTGGAAGTTGATTTCCAGCAGCATCGGTGGCTTGGAAGGAAATGGAGATTGAATCTCCGATTTCAATTTGCTTTGCAAACTCAGTTACCGTGACCACGGTTTCAACTGACGCATCCCCGACAATGGCATTTGCATTGCCTGGATTTGGAGTGTCAATCCCAGCGTTTGGTTTAGGCGCATTGGCAAACGGATCCTTTGGTGTTGGTATTGGCTCTGGAGTTGACTCTGGCGATGCGCTGCTCGTTGGTTTTGCAGAACTCGTTGCCTTAGTCGTTGGTTTGGCTGAAGCAGAAGCCTTTGGTGTCGGGGTGGCCGATGGCTTTGTTGAAATCGGCGTGATCACTGCCCCGTTGTTACCAGAGTTATCTGGATTGAGCGCAGGATTACTTGCTCGCCAAATTGCGTACAGAGTTAAGTCGGCATTTGCAGGTGAATATGGGAAGGAAATGATTGTTGATTCGATTCCATCAGTTGTTGCCCAACCAATGAAGTTGTAACCGGAGCGCGTTGGATCAGTCGGCGCGCTTAGGCTGCCGTTTTCAACGAATGAGCTGTTTCCAACTGGTGAACCGCCATTGCTGTTAAACGTCACGGCGTAGTTGATTGCAAGACGTGGAGTGATCGCACTCGATGCCGAGCTGGCAAGCGAATCACCGATTGCATTCGTTGCTTTTACCGTGAAGGTATAGCTGGTTCCATTTGTTAAGCCTGTGAATTGGCAACTTGTTCCAGCTGTGGTGCAATTTGCACCACCTGGAGATGCGGTTGCGGTGTAACCGGTGATGGATGATCCACCATTGCCAAGAGGTGCGGTCCAAGAAACCGTTGATTGCGCATTTTGGTTGTTGGTTGCAGTTACCGCAGTTGGTGAACCTGGACGAGTAGCAGCAACAACGAACTCAGGATCTTGGGTGAAAGTAATTGTTACCTGGCCATCAACAGTTGCCGTGGCAACTTCAGTGACTGCGCCGTTGACAATTTTGAATACTTTTGCGCCGGCAACAATTGCAGGGTTGGTCAGCCTTAAGGAAAGCGGTTTGCCCGCTGTGGCGTCTGGCACCGTTGCATTGGCGCCAGTATCACTGAGCCAGTGAACAACAACCGAAGTGAAGTAGGCGTTGTTGCCTTCGATCAAACTAGCTGGTCGAGTTAAGTCTTCAACGAAGGAAACACTAACTTTCGTGCCAGCTGGTAAGGCATCTTCTGGAATATCTAACTTTGCGCCAGTACCACTTCGGCCATGCGTGCCGGTCCAAGTCGTGTCTGAACCCGCAACCATGGAAAGCTCAACGAGAGACTTTAAGTGCGCTGGGTTAATTCCAACCAATGAGTTTTGAGTCCACTTTGCAACTAAGGTCTTGGTGGCTGTTGGGATAACACTTGCTCCCCCTGCGCCATAACGCAAGGTGTAATCAGCATCTTCATACCAGCCATCGAAGGTAAATCCAGTACGTGTTGGCGTTGGTAGCGTTAAGGCAGTTGCCCTTGTAACGCTGGCCGAAGTATTTGATAATCCGTTGAAATTGTTAAAGGTAATTGTGTAAGCACCGTCGATCCAACGAGCAAATAACAAGGTGTTGTCAGTTGGCCTAAATGTTGCACCGACAGTTGTTCCGTTGTCTGTCGTTGACCAGCCATCAAAGATATAGCCATCGCGTGCATGGCCTGTGACACCTGGCAGGGTAATTGCTTGAGACTGGTCAACGGTATAGCTAACTGGATTTGTTGGGCTGCCAACTCCCCCGTTCCAGTTGTAAGTGACGGTGTAAGTGCGAGGGTGCCAAGAAGCAACGAATGGAATGCTGCTTGATCCAGTGACATAAGTTGTTCCAACTCCATAAGTTGGCGAGTTCATGATGTCGCTGCGAATCCAACCATTGAAGTCATAACCTGCACGTGTGCCTGGGCTTGGGAAGGTAAAGCTCTGACCAATGTTTTTAATTTGGTCAGCAACTGTTGCATTGCCGCCGTTTGCGTTGAAAGTCATTGTGTATGGAACTGCTTGCCATTGGGCATAGAACAAGAATGAAGAACTTGTAACTGCTGCTGTAGTTCCAGCAACAAAATCTGCGCCATTTTGATCTTTCCAGCCAGTGAAGGTGTAGCCGGTTCTAGTTGGTGCAGTATTTAGAGTGATGACTTGGCCATCTCGACACGTTCCACCCAATTGCTGACACTCAAGCTCTACAGCGGTGTTTCCAACCGAACCGGTTCCACCATTGAATGCGTACTTAACTTCTAGAATCTGAACCCATTGCGCAACAAAGTCAATTGGGTTAGTCGAACGAATCAGATAAGAAGTGTTTGGATCATAGGTTTGCCCAAAAATACTGTCCCGCCAACCGAAGAATTCAAAATTGTTATTGTCTACATCGGTATATAAGTTATCGATGCTAGCCGTCAGAGTAACTGACGAGTTATAAGGAGCATTGTCACTCAGTTGCTGAGGAATTACAGCCATTCGACCGTCATCAACCGATCTTTGTCCTGCAGTTCCAAATTTATATGTGTACTGGATTCGATCAACAGTCCAAATTGCAAACAGCGTTACATCACTGGTCGTTGTCGCAGTAGCCTGACCTGTTCCGAGAGGATCGGTAGACCAGCCGGTAAAGGTATGTCCAGTTTTTGCCATTGAGCCAACCCCAGATAGCGTCACTGGGCTATTACCCGTTATGTAAGAAGTTGAAGGCGCGGCCTGAGTGCCAGTGGCACCGTTGACGTTATAAGAGATTGTGTAAGTGTTCGCAGTCCAGACCGGATAGAAATTTATGTTGGTACTTTGAACTGTGTAAGTCTGACCAGACTGCAGGCCAGTTACACTTCCATCGGAATTAGTGGTCCAGCCAGCAAAGCTGTAGCCAGTGCGAACTAGGTTTCCAGAGTTTGCCTTAACAACGACGTTGTTTCCAATGTTGTAGTTATTGGCATCTGTTGGAACATTTCCAGTTAACGCAGCTGCATTACTGCAGGTAGATTCCTCGCAATACGTCACGGTGTAGTTAATCGCGGTCCAAAGCGCAAACAAGTTAACTGGTGCCGCCGTTGTGAGTGTTGTTCCAACTTTCGTTGAAACGTTGTTGATGGTCGTTGACCAACCATTAAAGGTGTAACCGGTTCTAGCCATTGAACCTTGGGTTGGAAGTGTTAATGCAGAGTTACCAGTTGTGTAGGTATCGGCATTTGGCGCAGTACCACCACTGTTGCTGAAGTAAGTAATTGCGTATGAAGCAGCGCTCCAGCGCGCTTCGAGGGTTACATTTGCGCCTGGAATGTACGGACTGGAAAGCTTTGTTGTGGATCCAGAAACTTGCCAGCCATCGAATGTGTAACCAGTCCTTGCCATCGAGCCAATTCCTGCAAGTATGACGCCACCACCGGTATAGGTATATGTATCTGTTGCTCGTTCTGGTGTTCCAGTCGCTAAGTTTCTATCGTAGGTAACCGTGTAAGTGATTTCGGTCCAGCGCGCATAAAGCGTAATTCCAGTCGTTGCATTCGGTGAGTAAGGGAAAGTGATTGCCGTGCCACCGTCAGTTGCCGACCAACCAGCGAAAATGTAACCAGTGCGAGTTGGAGGTGTTGGAGCATTTGCAATTGACCCGCCAGTTGCAAATGAGCCATTGGAAACGCTGGTGCCACCCTTGGAATCGTAAATGACTGTATTTGTTCCTGCGTTCCAAGTTGCAGTCAATGTGACCGGGCCAGTAACACCTCCACTTGCTGGGTAACGCGCAGCGGCAGCAAATACTGAGGTTCCATCGCTCCAGCCCGCGAATGTGTAGCCGGCCTTGGTGAATGTGTTCGCAGGAGTAGTAAAGGATGCGTCATATAGAACTGTTGCTGGTGAGGATGGTCCCGTTCCACTGCCGCCAGTTCCTGCCGCGTAAGTGATGTTTTGTGCGTTAGCGGTCCAGGTTGCTATCAAGCTGACTGGGCCAGTTACTACTCCAATTGCCGGGTATCGAGCACCTGCAGCAAATACTTCAGAACCGTCACTCCAACCCGCGAATGTGTAACCAGTCTTAGTGAAAGTATTTGCTGGCGTCGAAAAGGATGCATCGTATAGAACTGTTGCAGGTGAAGTTGGACCCGTGCCGGAACCACCGACGCCAGGAAGGTAGGTGATCGCTTGCGGATTTGATGTCCACTTTGCATATAGCGTTAGTGATGCCGTTGGCGAGTAACTCGCACCAGCGTTTCCAACTGAAACAGTCTTCCCGGAATCACTGTGCCATCCGGAAAATGTGTAGCCGGTGCGTGTTGGAGTTGGCAACGTTATTGCCGTGCCACCGACGGTGAAATCAGCCGTAGCAGTTGAGTTACCGCCAGTTGCGTTGTCATAGTTGTATGTAACTGTGTAAACGTTTGCAGTCCACTTGGCGTAAATGGTTCGAGATTGTGTTGGTGAATAAGTACTGCTCAAAGCAGATCCAGAGAAATTCGAAGCTTCGAACCAGCCATCAAATGTGTAGCCAGTGCGAGTTGGAGTTGGCAATGTGATTGCCGTGCCGTCCACCGTGAAACTTGAAGTGGCAGTGGAATTACCGCCCGTTGCATTGTCATAGTTGTAGGTGACTGTGTAAACGTTAGCTGTCCATTTTGCATAAAGCGTTAGTGATGCCGTTGGCGAGTAACTCGCACCAGCGATACCAACTGAAACAGTCTTAGCTGAATCACTGTGCCATCCGGCAAATGTGTATCCAGTGCGTGTTGGAGTCGGCAAAGTTAGTGCGCTGCCGCCGACGGTGAAGTCAGCCGTTGCAGTTGAGTTACCGCCTGTTGAATTGTCGTAGTTATAAGTGACGGTATAGGTGTTGGCAGTCCACTTCGCGTAGATCGTTCGCGTTTGTGTTGGTGAATAAGTACTACCCAAAGCGGATCCGGAAAGATTCGAAGCTTCGAACCAGCCATTGAATGCGTAGCCAGTGCGAGTTGGAGTTGGCAATGTCAGAGCGGTGCCGCCAAGAGTGAAGTCTGCCGTGGCTGTTGAGTTGCCACCGGTTGCATTGTTGTAGTTGTAAGTGACCGTGTAGATAGCGGCAGTAATTGTGATTGTTGTTGCGCTTGAAGAAACTGCTGAGTAGCCATCTGCGGCTGCTTTAGTCGCCGTAACGGCACAGATACCAGCCGATGTGAATGACAAGGTTGAACCTGAAACGGAACATCCTGCAGTTCCAGTAGTTGCCGTGAAAGTGACAGTGCCTGATCCACTTCCACCACTTGTTGTCAGAGCAAGCGTGGAACCCGTGGTTCCTGCAATTGAAGTAATCGTAAGTGCGGCTTGGGCCTCAAGGCCATATCTAATTACAACGATTCCAGCCGCGCCTGAACCGCCAACCTTTGCATTTCCACCTGCGCCACCGCCACCGCTTCCGGTATTTACAGATGCAGGGCTGCCATCGACTGAAGTACCACCAGCACCACCGACACTTGATCCTCCAGCGCCACCAGTTCCACCAGTAGTTGATCGCTTTCCGCCGCCGCCGCCGCCGCCGTAGAACAAGTTAGATCCTGTTGCGTATGCATTTGAAACGCCCGCACCACCGCCACCACCAGCTGAACCATTGGCACCATTCGCGGCCGCGCCGCCACCGCCGCCACCGTATTGAACATCGCTACTAAAGCCACTTCCCTGTGGGTTACCGCCACTGAAGCCACCTGCACCGATGGAGCCGTTGGATGTCGATGTTGCCCATACAGAACCTCCACCGCCGTTGTAACCAGTATTGGATGGAGCACCTTGTGGAGTGTTTACATATCCAGTTGCTCCACCACTTCCACCCAGAGCTGAGATTGCAGTTCCTGATGTAGGTGTAATGGAAGTAATGCCGCCATCGCCACCCGGAGATGCGCCTGCAGCTTGAACAGGAACACCACCTTGACCGATTTTTATACCCAGGACACCTGAAAGTGCCTGACCTGTTTGCGTCAGGACGCGGCCACCGCCACCGCCGCCGCCGGCGCCTTCATTTGCAGAGCCACCAGCACCACCGCCACCGACGGCTAAAACATCTAATGATGCTGTATCGCCTGGCACGGTCCAACCACCAGTGTTGTTTAGATATGAACGCTTGAATATCTTTACGGTTCGTCCATTCACTGTTGATGACTCAGCGACATCTGCAAAAGTTGGTGATCCACTGAGAGTCAAGTTTGTCGCTGAACTCGCGCCATATTTTTGGTTGAAGGCAGTTGTTCCAGAACCCTCATTGAAGTCGTAATACGCAATCAGAGATGAGTCTGCAACTGTTGCATATGTATGAGCGTCAGCTGCAATTTGAGTTCCGGATCGGACATTGTTGTAAACGCGAACATCGTCGATCGAGCCCTTCCAATGAGTACTTCGGTCGGTCATTGCATATGAAAGAGCGCCCACTACGAACTTGGTGCCGATTGAATTATTGGCCACCAAGGTTGACTGCTGTACACCATTTAAGTAACACGTAGAGGTGTTAGTGCCGTTATAAGTGATCGTGACGTGTTGCCAAGTATTCGCAGGTACAGTACCGCAAAGCGCGGTACTCGAAGCCCCGCCGCGGTCATAGACCAGAGTTCCTTGATTGTTTCTATACAAGTAAAAGCGGCTTCCCAATGCTGGGCCTTGTGAAAAAACCATTCCAGTTCCATTTGAGGAAGTGTCCGTCGGCGCCTTGAGCCAAGCTTGAATTGTGAAGGCGCCTGTGGCCGGGATGATTTGCCCATCGGAAATTTGGGCGTATTGGCCAACCGTGCCTGCAAGTTCGAGTGAACTATCTACGGTTTGGCTGGCTGTCCATTTTGCATAAAGCGTGATGTTGGAACTAACACCTGGTGAGTAAGGCCAAGTGACCGCTACTCCCCCATCGGTTGCTGACCAACCAGCAAATGCAAAGCCAGGTCGAGTTGGAGCGGTTGGTTCTGTGATTGAACCACCGACACCAAAGGTTCCAGATGCGACGGATGATCCACCCTTTGAATCGTAAGTAACTGTGTAAGAAGTGATGGTCACCGTGGTGGCGCTTGAAGAAACTGATGCATAGCCATCAGCTGCTGCTTTTGTTGCGGTAACAGTACAAGTACCAGCACTTGTGAATGACAAAGTTGAACCTGATATCGAACAGCCTGCAGTACCAGCGGTCGTGACCGCGTACGTTACAGCGCCACTTCCAGTTCCGCCGCTTGTAGCAAGCGTCAAAGTGTTTCCCAACGCTGCTGAAGTCGTTGTGATGCTCAACGCAGCCTGTGCCGGCAGTGCGTAACTCACAATTACAATTCCAGAGCCTCCGGCTCCACCGGGATTTGCATTTGCGCCACCGACTCCCATGCCGCCGCCGCCGCCGCCGCCAAACGAGGCCGCGCCTACCTGGCCAGTACCAGATGCATAGCGGCCGCCATTACCGCCGCCGCCATTACCGCCTGCGCCGCCACTGGTTGAACCACCTCCACCACCGCCGCCTGCGTAAAGTGTTGAAGTTCCAGTTATCGACGAGGCAGTTCCGACTCCGCCAACAGCTACCGATCCTGGAGTTGTAGTTACGCTCGCACCAGGTCCACCTGCGCCACCGCCGCCTGCAGCAAATGTTCCTTGTGAGCCAAGTGCAGATACGGATCCACCCGAATTACCTTGAGACCCCGATGCCCCAATGCGTTTACTTGAGTTATCGGAGTTACCAGCACCGCCACCGGAGCCGCCAGCGCCTGGACCGTTTCCAAAGTATGAGCCACCGCCGCCGCCGCCTGTAGCTGTACTTGTCGAAATGGATGAATTACTACCATTGACACCAGCTGCTCCATTGCCAGCTGACACAGTTCCACCAGAGCCGCCTTGGCCAACAGTCACGGTAAGTTGTCCCGTTAGACCTGTGAGTGATGGTGTTAGCAAACCTCCAGCGCCGCCACCGCCACCGCCGTGTTCGCTGGCTTGGCCGCCACCGCCACCGCCACCGCCAGCAACTACAAGAGCAGTTGAAGTTGCCGCTCCTGCAGGAACATTCCACAAGCATTGTCCAACCGTGGTGAACTGGAGCACTTTATGTGAACTTGTGTTTGTTTCGTATGGTCTACAGACGGGTGTGACTTGTGTCGTGTTGTACATAACAAAGGATTGAATCGACATCTGCCCAAAACTTGATAAGCCGCGACCGGCACCAATGTTATTGTCAGTTCTGGTCACGTTAGATGCGTACGACGCTGATCCTGTTGTCGTGGAAGTGACCCCATTGCGGTAGAACTGACAGGTTCCATTTGGTTGCACTACGACGCTATAGCTGTGAAATCCAGTTGCAATGATGTCACCCGAAGTTTCGCACCATGTAGCACTAGTGCCTGCCGCGTTGTATGTCTCCAAAATGAGGCTATTGCTAACTCCTCGTCGGCTGAGTGCAATACTTCCTGCTGTGCCTGTACCAGTGAACTCAAATACGCGCTCCCAAGAGTTCGCTGCACCAAAATCTGCAACGAAATGGATCGAAAAACCGTTACTCAAGTCATCTGTCAGGTCAGGCAGATCAACATAGTCATTTGTGCCATCGAAATCGAATGCTTTAGCTCTGGAATTGAATGCGGTTCCGTTTGTGAGCGAAGCATTTTTTGCGCTAGCTAAATCGTTCCATGTTGTGCCCGATGTATATGAATCGGGGTTGGTTGCATCAAAGCGCAAGATTTCACTAGTGAGTGCGTAGCGAATAACTACAACACCAGATCCACCATTGCTACCAGCATTTGAATCACCAGCACTATTGATACCCGAGCCACCGCCACCGCCACCTGTGTTTGCAGTTGCACTTGCCATAGTGGTGTTTAGCCCACCACCCGCGACACCGCCGCCAAGTCCAGCATCGCCTACAGTGCCAACGCCATTAGTTCCGCCGCCGCCGCCGCCGGCGAAATAAGTATTTCCACTTGAGACTTGACCAACGCCCAAAGCAGATGCTGTCGCCGATGGAATCCAACTGACTATTGCACCAGCTCCGCCAGATCCTGCTTTAGATGGACTTGTTGTCGCGGCAATTCCGGCTGACCCTGCACCACCACCACCGCCGCCTGAGTAAAAACTCCCTGAAAAGACACCAACGCCACCGTTGTTACCTTGGCCTGAGGTCGCAGTTCCAATAGTGCTCGCGTTACAACACGTGCCTCCACCACCAGAGCCACCGACACCTGTTGCTTGATCGGATGCACCGCCGCCGCCGCCGACTGCAGTTTGAGTGGTTATACCTCCGCCAGACACAGTGGAATTTGATCCATTTGAACCTTCAGGATATGCATTCGCAACACCGGTCCAGGCAGCAAATGGAGCTCCCGCACCACCAGCGCCTACGGCAATCGTTAATGAACTAGAAACTGGCTGGGATTGAAGTTGAAGTAATCCACCGGCGCCACCGCCAGCAGCATGTCTTGTTCCGCCGCCGCCGCCGCCCGCGACCGTAAGTATGTTTGTCGCATTAACTCCAGTTGGAGGTGTCCAAGTAAAGGTCTTGCCAGTGGCCTTAAAGGCTATGAAGCAGTAGCTGCCATCTCGTTTAATGACTACATCGGTCGATGCGAGTGTGGAGAGTGATGAAACGGATGTAGCGCAGGTGCTATCAATCAAGGAAAGCGTGTCAGCGGGAAGTGCGTATCGAATGACGACAACACCGGATCCGCCAGAGCCGCCAGTTGAAGTATTGGTGGCTGCACCACCACCACCGCCGCCGCCGCCGGTGTTTGCGGTACCACTCACGCCAGTTCCATTCGCGGTTCCGTTTCCACCACCGCCAGTGCCTCCAGCGCCTGCGCCTGTAGTTGAACTGTGAACAATTCCGCCACCACCGCCGGCATAAAAAAGAGTGCTTCCTGTTATGTTGCTGCTAGCACCTGGGCCACCAGCACCTCCACTGGTAGTTGCGTTTCCACCTGCGCCGCCCGCACCGCCGCCGCCGCCGGATATCCACCCACTACCAATATTTCCGTCTCCACCTTTATTGCCCTGTGATGGGGATGTTAAAGGTGTGTTTCCAAGTGCGCCAGTGCTTAAAGTTACATACTCCGCATTTACCTGGTTGCTGCGTCCAGTGCCGCCGCCGCCAGATCCGCCAACTAACGGTTTCAAGGCTTCGGAGTAAGTTCCGCCTGATGGGTCATGCGACCCACCCTTGCCTCCACCTGCGGCCAGAATCGTTCCGAATTTTGATTCTCCGCCATTGGTTCCAACAACATTGTTGTATTGCCCGCCTGACGAGATAGCGGGAGTGCCACCTGCACCAACTGTTACGGCAACTGTGCTACCCGGAGTTACCGCAATAGAACTTACATCGCGAAAGCCACCGCCACCGCCTCCGCCGCCTACCCAAGCGCCGCCGCCACCGCCACCGCCAACAACAAGTGCACGCACTGTGGTTAGGCGAGCAGGAACGGTCCAATTGTTATTGGTTCCCGAAATGAAAGTAACGATGCAGTCGTTTCCGACCTGTGTTACCGAAACACCTACATTCGAATCAACAGTTTGGGCGCACAAACCAGAGCCAACAGTAGCTCCACGTGCTGGTGATTGATTTACAAAAGTAAATGTTGAAAGTAAAACTGCAAAAAGGGTTACAAAAAGCATGGCTCTGCGTAATTGCAGCCGATTTAAAGCGCGCGCCATTAAGCGCCCACTTTCCCGTGAAGGAAACTTTTTCATTTACCTAAACCCGTGACAGCTAGTGTCAGCCCTTCCCCGAGCTAACTGTTATTTACTGTACGTTTAGGGATTTTTTAGACTTTGATAATGTTCGGACTGCACCGCGCAAATTCGGACATTCTCACGATTTCGTGTCGCGGATTGATTAGATCCTGCTTCTGACGCTTTAAAGCCGAATAGAGTCCTAAATCTGCAATTGATTAGCTAGCAGGAACAACCAACGCTTGGCCAGCCTGGACTTCGCTGGTCTCTAAACCGTTAAGTGCCTTGATCGTCCATATAGTTGAGCGCGGATCTTCATTTGGCGCGATTGCAACCGCAACATCCCAAAGGCTCTGGCCGGCTTCGACCTTAATGACTGCAGTGCTTGGACCGGACTGGTCAGCTTGGGCAGCGCGGGTGCTCATCAAAAAGAACGCAACCACGATTGGTAGCAGGGCAAGTAAAGCCACCACTCGTCGGCCGCGAACGGTTAGTCGCATTGGACTTGAAGTCTGGATATTGCTGGAACGAACAGCGGCTCGCTGTACGGGAAGGGCTGCGGTTGCAGTTACTAGAGCCATTTGGTTCTCCTTTATAGTTGCTGGTCTTTCGGTCTCGCTGGTTTCGTGCTACATTCGAACAAGTGTTCTAATCGAACGTATGTTCTATTTCTACACCCCCCGTCCGACACTTTGCAAGTTTTATTCGAACAAATGTTTGAATATGTTCCAAAAGTGTTCTAATGTGGGCATAGCAAGACCCGCAAGACCAGCTCGAAAACGGCAAGAAACCCATTGAAATAAGAGAAATTGATCGGAAACTAGGTAAATCATGGCTAAGAATGATTCGAACACCCCGGAATCTGGCGCCCAGATCGTGTCCCTTCCAGATGGCCCAGATGGCGTCGATGGTCTGACCCCGCGTCAGCGCCTAATTATGGACATGATCACCACGACCACTGCCGAACGTGGATATCCACCAAGTGTTCGTGAGATCGCAGACGCCGTTGGTCTAGCTAGCCCATCATCTGTTCAACATCAATTAGGTGTCTTGCAGAAAAAGGGTTTCATTAACCGCGATGCCACACGCGCTCGAGCCTTAGACGTTCTAAGTCAAGAAGTTTCAGGTGTGCCTGAACATCTACTTGAGGGTGACATGAATCCAGCTGCAGCTTATGTGCCACTTGTTGGTCGTATTGCAGCCGGTGGACCAATCCTGGCTGAACAAGCGGTCGAAGAAATCTTCCCACTACCTAAGTCACTTGTTGGTGAAGGTGAGTTGTTCATGCTTAAGGTTTCCGGTGACTCAATGATTGACGCCGCTATTTGCGATGGTGACTTTGTTGTAGTTCGTCGCCAACCAACTTGCGAGAACGGTGACATCGTTGCCGCTCTGCTTGATGATGAAGCAACCGTAAAGACTTTCAAGAAGCGTGATGGTCATGTTTGGTTAATGCCACACAACCCGGCATACGAACCAATTGCTGGAGATCACGCAACCATCATGGGCAAAGTCGTTTCGGTTTTGCGCAAGGTTTAATCAAGCTTCGGTTTCGCAGCCGTAAACAAAAAGAAGCGCTCGCCAGAACTTGGTCTGGCAGCGCTACTTTTTTGTTCAATTACTTTGTAAGTTTGAATTTTTCTTTTTGGTCAACGCATAGATAAGAAACGGCAGCAGCTGAAGTGAATAACGTGAAGTCGTTGCGCTGCTTTTCGTTCAAGCCATTTTCTTTACCTGATGTAGCCAGCGCGCTCAGGATTTCTTCAAGTGGCATGTCCTGACGTAGGCCATCGCAGACGGTGTTCCCAATTTCAATGTAGTTACTTGCAGATAAGAAAATGCTGGAGGCCAAGTCTGCGCCGTTAATGGCATTCAGATACTCAGTTTGCTCAGGAGTCCAGGCAGATGGACCAGCAACGCTGGATGTAGGCATTGGTTCAGCAGTATCACTGCCGCCAGAGCATGCTGATAGCCCAAGGGTCAGGGTTGCAATCAAGGCGATTGCACGAACACTGGTTTTTTTGGAATCCATTTTCAACACCTCATAAACCTATCAGCCTTAATTCTTCGAAGCAGACTCGTCAAGACGCTCAAGCGCTGAAAGGACGGCCGTTTTGTCTGTTGTCCACCAAAGATTTGGCAAAGATTTGCGTAGCATTCCGCCGTATCCCGAGTTGGCTAGTCGAGAGTCAAGTACTGCAACGACTCCCCGATCCTCAGTGCTACGAATCAAACGACCGACACCTTGCGCAAGTAATAGCGCAGCCCTCGGTAACGAGACGGACCTGAAGCCACTGCCGCCGGATTCATCAACGCGAGCAGAACGCGCTGCCATGACCGGATCATCTGGACGCGGGAATGGAATGCGATCGATAGTTACAAGTGTGCAAGTGTTACCGGGCACATCAATGCCCTGCCAAAGTGAAACCGTTCCGAGCAAACTTGATTCCGGAGTTTCTTTGAAGCGTCGAACAAGATCGCTGACCGAGTCGCCCTTACGAGCAACAATTAGCGGACGATCACTTCGTCCTTTGAATCGAACTGTTAAATACTCTTCAGCTCTCTCTACTCCACGCCAGGATGAAAACAGCGAAAGAGTGCGGCCGCCTGCAGCATCGATTAAATCGCCAAGTTCATCCAAAGCTTCTTCGGCAACGCCAATTGAGCTCGGTGCTGGCAAATTCGATGGGCAATACAAAATTCCTTGTTTGCTGTAATCAAATGGACTGCCAACATCAAGGCCTTTCCATTTGGAATCCCCTAGTCCAACTGCTTTGGCCGTTGAATCCATAGACCCAGCAACAGCCAATGTTGCACTGGTTAACACGATGGTGTGTTGACCGAATAAGGCTTCCCCAAGGAATCCTGCAACTGAAAGCGGTGCGTGATGCAAAACTGCGGTGCGTGACACATCAATCCAAGTCACACTATGTTCGTCAGCGCTAAGTAAGTTTCCAGCTGTGTCTAAGACTTCTTTGACAGCTGCCTTGGCTCTTTGTTTTTGAGCAGCAACATCAGATTCGTCTTGGGAAGAAGTTGTCATTTCGGCTTGCGCAACTTTGTAAACATCGCGAACTGCAGTGAGCGCTTTCAGTAATTGACCTTCAAAACCTTCGATGCGAGTTGTGGTGCCTTCGCGGTCGTAGCTCTCAAGCGCTAAACCTAAATCATCAGCAACTTCCATCATGCGATCATGCGTGGATGGCTGAATAAACTTTCGTGCCATGCCTGTGGCTCGACCCATGCCGCCGACTTCAAGCGAACCAGCCAATGCATTAGTCGTGCGATCCACAAGTTCATGAGCTTCATCGATGATCACTGCGTAGTGATCTGGCAAGATCGGCAAGTTTTCCAAAATGTCGATGGCAAGCAGCGCGTGATTGGTAACAACTATGTCGCTGGCGTGCGCTTTATTTCGTGCCGCTTCGGCAAAACAATCCTCGCCCCACGCACACTTAGCCGCTCCCACGCATTCCCGACCTGAAACTGAAAGTGAACGCCAAAGACGACCGTCTAATTCGTCTTCATAATCATCGCGATCACCGGTGTCGGTGTTTTCAACCCACTGGCGAAGTTTCTTGGCCTGTTTAGCAAGAGCTGAGGTTGAAGTCTGGAATAGCTGCTCTTCCCCATCGTCGGCTGAATCAACTTCAACTCGATTGAACTTATCCAGGCAGACATAGTTGTGGCGACCCTTTAGAACTGCGTAACTAATTGGGTGATCGGTTTGATCATCGAGCGCTTTAACCGCATTTGGCAGATCGTGATCTACCAGTTGGCGCTGCAATGCCAAGGTAGCCGTTGCAATAACGGTTCGGTTTGTGCCATCTGGCAATACGCCTTTGTTGGCTCGAAGGATTGCAGGAACTAAGTAGCCAAGGGACTTTCCAGTGCCAGTGCCAGCTTGAACCAATAGGTGTTCCCCATCTTGCATCGCCTTATCAACGGCAGTGGCCATTTCGATCTGACCTTCACGTGCGGTGCCACCGATAGTTTCAACTACTTGTTGCAGCGCAGCTTCGATCGGTGTGCTTTCAGTTTTCTTAGCCACAGAATTCCTCCAGCACGTTAGCTAGTGGCTCTGGAACTTTGGCAACGATAACAGTGCCAACTTCGGTATCAGTGCGAGATAAGACATTGCCTTCGCGGTAAGCGCGGGCAAGCAGGTCTCCCCGGTCATAAGGAATGGTGGCTTTAATGTCGAGTTGTGGATGTGGGAGCTGCGCCTCAATCATCGCGACTAGTTCGTCGATACCTTCACCGGTTAACGCCGAGATTGCAATTGAATTCTTTTCATGAAGTTTGATTCGGTTGATTACATACGGATCAGCCGCGTCTGCTTTATTGATAACAACAAGTTCTGGAATGTTTTGAGCATCAATATCAGCCAGGACTTTGCGAACGGCTGATAGCTGACCTTCGGGATCAGGATCACTTCCGTCAACAACGTGCAGGATCAAATCACTGGCTGCAACTTCTTCCAAAGTTGATCTGAAAGCTTCAACTAATTGGTGCGGCAAGTCGCGAACGAAACCAACGGTGTCAGAAAGAGTGAACTCACGACCGCTTGGCGTTTTGGCTTGGCGAACTGTTGGGTCCAAGGTGGCGAACAAAGCATTCTCAACCAAAACACCAGCGGAAGTTAATCGGTTAAGCAAACTTGATTTACCAGCATTGGTGTAACCAGCGATGGCAACTGAAGGGATGTTGCTACGTCGTCGTTGGGCACGTTGCGTAGTTCGCGCAACACCCATCTCTTTGATTTCGCGACGAAGTTTAGACATCGACTTACCAATGCGACGACGATCAGATTCAAGTTTGGTTTCACCAGGTCCTCTGGTTCCAATGCCACCAGACTGACGCGACAGCGCATCACCCCAACCACGAAGGCGCGGCAACATGTATTGCATCTGGGCCAAACTGACTTGCGCTTTACCTTCTCGGCTGCGGGCATGTTGAGCAAAGATATCAAGGATCAACCAAGTTCGATCAATTACTTTGACCTTCACAACCTTTTCCATTTTGGAAAGTTGGGACGGAGAAAGTTCGCCATTACAAATCACGGTGTCAGCGCCAGTTGCCATAACAATCTGATGCAGTTCTTGTAATTTGCCTGAACCGATGTACGTTGCAGGATCTGGGCGATCGCGACGCTGAACTAAAACATCAAGAACTTGGGATCCGGCAGTTTCGGCAAGCTGAGCAAGTTCTGCAAGTGATCTTTGAGTTTGATCAAAGTCGCCATCAGTCCATACACCGATGAGGACAACTTTTTCCAGGCGAAGTTGGCGGTATTCAACTTCAGTAACATCTTGGAGTTCTGTGGAAAGACCAACAACGCGTCGAAGGCCCGAACGTGCTTCTAGGTCAAGTTCACCTGTGGTTTGTTCTTCAAGGTTCGTGTCAGCGAAGCGTGGATCAAAAAATTCAGACATCTAGTACTAGCTCTGTAACAAACTTGAATCGATGGTGCCTTCGGAAACAAATACTGCTGGTCCACGTAGTGTCAAAATTCCATCGGTATCACTATCTACATAAACCGTGCCGCCTAGGACATCGACCTGAACGGTCCATGGATCATTTAAGTGATTACTTGTGGCATGCACATAAGCCGCAGCGCAAGATCCGGAACCACACGAGAGGGTCTCGCCTACCCCACGCTCGTGAGTGCGCATTGCAATGTGGTTTGGAGATTTTGTTTGGATGAATTCAAAATTTACGCCGTCTGGATATGTGCCAGCCGGAAGCGCAGTTGGAATCTCATCAAGTGAGCCGGCATCTGCGATATCTTCCACAACGCTAATTGCATGATTGTTCATGCCTGCAATGCCAACCGCTGGCCAAGAACCAGTTTCAGTATGCACAGAGACATCCATTGGCCCAAGGGAAACTCGACCCATCGTGACGGCGATGTTTGTAAAGTCGGCATCAGTCTCCGATATTGCAACGGTGACAGTTCCGGCGCGCGTTGCAATCGTGAACTGACCGCGGTTCTCAAGTCCAGCTTCAACTAGGTAGCGAGCAAAGACTCGAAGGCCATTACCGCAGGTTGCACTCTTTGAACCATCAGCATTGGTGTAGTCCATGAAGTATTTTGCGTCATCGACGTCTAATTCCGAAGCTTTGGCAACGCGCAAAATGCCATCGGCACCTAGTCCGGATTCGCGATTACAAATCTTTTGAGCAATCTCTGGCGTAAGTGATTTTGGGTCAGCAAAGTACCCATCTAGGCCATTAACCAAGATGAATTCATTGCCGGTGCCATGGCCTTTGCGATACGGCACACCAGATGTTGTCATTGGTTAAATTCTACCGCGAGGCAATGAAACAGCCGGTCGGAAAGGGTGACTTAGGGTTAAGCCTGGAGCGCAACAACATCTTGGGCAGTGAGCGAATTCGCATCGTGCCAAAGGATTTTGGAATCCCGGCCAAACCACGAGTCTTGGCGACGGGCGAATTGACGGGTTGCGATCATGGTTCGCTCGGGAGCTTCTTCCAAGGTGAATTCACCATCGAAGGCCGAAAGGACTTGGGCATATCCGAGAGCCTTACGAGCCGTAACTCCATCGCGTAGACCTTTGGCTTCTAGATCTCGAACTTCATCGACTAAACCTTGTTCCCACATCAACGCGATTCGCTTGGTGATGCGCTCATCAAGTTCAGGTCGTTCGCGACGTAAACCAACTCGAATACTAGGCACGATTTCCGGCAAGGCAGTTAGTGATGTCACCGGGGCTTGGCCAGTTACTTCAATTACTTCAAGAGCGCGAATCACGCGACGAGCATTTGCCGGATTTACCTTGGCGCCAGCTTCTGAATCAAAATCCATAAGGCGTTTGTAAAGCGCAGCCAGTCCAAGGTCTTCGCACTCTTGTTCCAATCGGGCTCGAACATCAGCATCTCCTGGTGGGAATTGCATGTCTTCGAGTAGGGCTTGGATAAATAGTCCCGATCCCCCAACAACAATTACGCTCTTACCTCGAGCGTGAATGTCATCAACGACTTTTCGACCAGCAACTTGGTAATCATTTACATTTGCCATTTCGGTTACATTCAAGACATCAAGCATGTGATGTGGAATGCCGCGACGATCTTCTAAAGGCAACTTTGCAGTTCCGATGTCCATGCCTTTGTATAACTGCATTGAATCGGCGTTAATGATCTCGCCATCTATTAGTTCGGCAAGATCTAAAGACAAATCTGTTTTACCAACGGCAGTTGCACCAAGGATTACAAAAACCGGTTGCACGTTATTGCCCGAACTATCGAACTGGAATGCTTGGCATTCCCAGCATCACACCAGTTTCAGTTCCTGGGGTTGTTGGCATTTGTCCAGCTTCGTAGTTATCGCCGGCAACAGTCTTGCGAACTGAAATAAGTTTGTCAGCCAAGAAGTGAAATGGCGCTGCGTGCGTAACCTCGGCAACCACAACATCACCGGGACGAAGTTTGTGCTCAACGCCATGGATGTCAGTGCGACTTACGTGAGCTAGGCGGAAATCACGAGCCCGACCACTTACACGTCCAGTCTCGTCATCCTTGCGACCTTCACCGGTTGCGACCATTACTTCAATTTCTTTTCCGATGAACTTTTTGTTTTCATCCCAAGCAATTGAGTTTTGTAATTCAACTAAACGCTCGTGACGTTCTTGAATTACTTCTTGTGGCACTTGGTTATCCATAGTTGCCGCTGGAGTTCCGGGGCGCTTTGAGTACTGGAATGTGAAGGCGCTGGAGAAGCGTGCTTGGTGAACCACCTCTAGAGTCTGCTGGAAGTCTTCTTCAGTTTCACCTGGGAACCCAGTGATGATGTCGGTTGTGATTGCGGCATCTGGCATCGCAGCACGCACACGTTCGATGATGCCTAAGTATTTGTCTTGACGGTAAGAGCGACGCATAGCCTGCAAGATGCGATCGCTACCTGATTGCAATGGCATATGAAGTTGCGGCATTACGTTCCAAGTCGTAGCCATGGCTTCGATGACATTGTCAGTGAAGTCGCGTGGATGTGGGCTGGTGAAACGCACGCGCTCTAAGCCTTCGATTTCGCCACAAGCTTTAAGTAGATCTGAGAAAGCGTTTCGATCGCCAAACTCAACACCGTAGGCATTTACGTTTTGACCAAGCAAAGTAACTTCAAGAACGCCTTGTTCAACTAGAACTTTGATTTCGTTCAAGATGTCAGCGGGACGACGATCTTTTTCGCGACCGCGTAGCGCAGGAACGATGCAGAAAGTGCAGGTGTTGTTACAGCCAACACTGACACTAACCCAAGCAGAGTGGGCAGCATCGCGACGAGCAGGCAAGGTCGATGGGAATACATCTAGGGATTCAAGAATCTCAACTTGTGAGTCTTTCTCTACGCGAGCACGTTCCAAAAGAATCGGAAGCGCATCGAGGTTGTGAGTTCCAAAGACCACGTCAACGTAAGGTGCGCGCTTGATGATGTCGCCGCGATCTTTTTGAGCCAGGCATCCCCCGACTGCGATCTGAAGCTTCGGGTTCTTTTCCTTGATTGGAACTAGCTGGCTAAGTGCGCCATAAAGTTTGTTTGACGCGTTTTCGCGAACTGCGCAGGTATTGAAAACGATGATGTCAGGCTGCTGACCTTCCGTGACTGCGGTGTAACCAGCGGCATCCAAAAGGCCAGCGAATCGCTCAGAGTCGTGCACGTTCATCTGGCAGCCCATAGTTCGCACCTCGTAGGTGCTGGCGGTATTGGATGAACTCACTAGCCAATTCTAGGCTTTTTTGGCGAGCCTTAAATTCAGTGAAACTGCTTAAGAAAGGTCCGACATAACTTCAGCGCCATTAAAATCGGCAGCTTCTAAGTCTTGAATTACGCGCAGTGCAATTGAAGTGTTGTAACCCTTACGGGCCAATAGGCCAAATAGACGACGCTTGCGCACCTCAGGCTCTAGGCGGGACATAGCGCGAGCTTTTCGCTCTACTAGCTCGGTAGCCATACGAAGCTCATCAGCATCGGATACAACCAGCAATGCCTCTTCGATGATCTCTTGGTCAACACCTTTTTGTCGCAACTGTTGTCGAAGAACGCTTCGCGAGACGCGCTTGGTGTTGCAGCGAGACCGGACAAGTAACTCGGCATAAGCAGCGTCATCAACCATTCCGATTTCTTCAAAGCGATCCAGCACACTCTTTGCAACATCAGGTTCGATGTGACGCTTTGCTAGTGCAGTTTCCAGTTCTTTGCGAGAACGTGGCATGAAGTTAAGTTGATTTAAAACGATGTTGCGGGCTTGGGAATGCGCTTCTTGAACAGCTGGCGCCAATAGAACAGCCTCGGTGGCACTAATTAAGTCTTGAAGACTTGGCTTAGTATCCACCGAGGCGTCCATTCGTTTTAGGGCGTTCGTTTTTAGAACTTATTAAGAGAGCGAGAAGAATTAATCCTCTTCTGGCATTTCTTCGTCATCATCGATTGAAACTGGAACCACTGCTAATTCCGGCTTAGCTGCAGCCATCTTCTTGTCTTTGATCTGACGTTCTAGTTCGTTAGTTAGACCTGGGTTGTCCTTTAGGTACTTGCGAGCATTTTCTTTGCCCTGACCTAGCTGGTCACCTTCGTGGGTGTACCAAGCACCGGACTTGCGAACGAAGCCTTCTTCGACAGCCATGTCCAAGATGCCACCTTCGCGTGAGATGCCTTCGCCATAAAGAATGTCAAATTCAGCTTGCTTGAACGGTGGGGCAACCTTGTTCTTAACAACCTTTACGCGAGTACGGTTACCAACTGGCTCGGTACCGTCCTTCAAAGTTTCGATGCGGCGGATGTCTAGACGAACTGATGCGTAGAACTTAAGCGCCTTGCCACCAGTTGTGGTTTCAGGGCTTCCGAACATTACGCCAATCTTGTCGCGCAACTGGTTGATGAAGATACAGGTTGTGTTGTTTGTCGAAAGCGCACCAGTGATCTTGCGAAGTGCCTGTGACATCAAACGAGCCTGTAGACCCATGTGGCTATCGCCCATTTCGCCTTCGATTTCAGCGCGTGGAACAAGTGCTGCAACTGAGTCGATAACGATTAGTGACAATGCGCCAGAGCGAATCAACATGTCTGCGATTTCTAGCGCTTGTTCACCAGTGTCTGGCTGGGAAACCAAAAGGTTGTCGATGTCAACGCCAAGCTTCTTTGCATACTCAGGATCGAATGCATGCTCAGCATCAACGAATGCTGCAATGCCACCTGCGGCTTGGCAGTTAGCAATTGCGTGAAGTGCAAGTGTGGTCTTACCGGAAGATTCTGGACCGTAGATTTCAACTACGCGACCACGTGGCAGGCCGCCAATACCCAAAGCGATGTCCAATGCAATGGAACCGGTTGGAATGGCTTCAACTGGAACGCGATCTTCTTGGCCGAGCTTCATGATGGAGCCCTTGCCGAATTGGCGTTCGATCTGAGCTAGCGCAGTATCAAGCGCCTTGTCGCGATCGTTGGTTTCGCGAGTGGTTGGCTCTTTTGCGGATTTTGCACTTGCCATTTCGTATCTCCTAGGAGTCTGGTTAAGACCGGTTTTCGGTTCTTTTTGATTAGAACCGACACGTTAGTTGCGACCTACGACAGTTTCCCTAAAAACGTGTCGGCCTGTGTGTCGCGGAATCCTGTGGAGTCTAGATTCAGGTTCCGTGCGGGCCTTGCGCTTTATCGGGCACTTGTTTGTGCTCGCAGTAGTACGTTATCGAACACCTGTTCGAATGGCTATTCGACACGCCGAGATGGCGGATTACCTATATTTTGGGTGCAAATCAAGGGTTTGGTGGACGGCACGCCACACGACCTGGGTGTCCTCACCTTGAGAAAGGGCCTCATCTACGGTCCGGCCACCCAAAGATGGGACATGAAAATCGGCTGCCCAAGACCTGGCATAGGCAGCGCCAAGGGCTTGCTCCATGCGATCCCAGAAGTCAGTCAGTCTCATGGGAACTAACCATATCGGATCACCTTGAACAACGGCTGGCACACTTAACTCATGCCAAGTGCCAAGCGTCACGACTTAAGCGAGCTGCCTTACTCGCCCAGTATTTGGCAACGTATCGGCGGCCCTTGGGCAATCACATTGCGTGCCTACCTTTGGACTGCGCCACTTGGGATTTTGGCTCAGCCAGTTGTTGAGCCGAGTTTCTGGAATGACTTTGCCACCTGGCCGCTTTGGATGCTTAGCGCCGGATTGGGCTACCTTGCATTTGGTCTCGTGCTTTGGCTTGGCTGGTTAGTTTTCGTAAATCGTCGCCAAAGTGCATTTACGTCGCCGCTAATTGTGATTGCAATCGCGATTGTCGCGAGCATCGCTCGAAGCGCAACTATTGGATCCTTAATGGAACCGCTCAATCTTGAAGGCATCGGTTCGTTACCCCGACTTCCATTTGGGGCCTTTTTAGGTTTTGCCTGGGTATTCACTTCGGCACTGATTATGGACTCCAAGTATCGCTATCGCCTTCACTTAGAAACCCTGGTAAGTCGGCAAGTTGAGTTGCTCAAATTAAATAGCGAGTGGCTATCTCAAATCAGAGAAACTCGAGATAAATTCTCGCGCGAGGTCGTTGAAGACTCACATCGTCGACTTCAACAGGCCATGCGTGAAATTGCAATTCTTTCTAATGATTCAAGTTCGGTTTGGGCGAAATTAACCTCAAACATTAAGAAAGCTTCCATTCGAATAGCTCTTGCAGATGATCGAGAAGTTTTGACGAGTCAAAAAAACTTTAATGAACTACAAGGTTCAAGGACCACTGCATTCAAGGCAATTGCAACCACTCCATTAATGAATGTTCCGTTTGTTATGGCATTCACATCAGTCATTACATTTCTGGGCGCAACCCGGCTGTATTCAATTTCGTTTTCTTTGGCCGCCGTTGCCTTCGGGGTAACACTCCATGCGGCCATAATTCAGCTATTTAAATTCTTGATTGCTCGGGATTACAGTCAATCAACCTTTAGATACTTCTTAATGGCTGGCATTTTGTTGGTAACCAGCTTGCTTGCGACTGCAATTGTTTCGCCATCAGAATATGACCTTTTGATTTTACGAACCATCGCCTTGACGGCAACTATTTTTGAAATCGTTTGGCTAGTTGCAACTGGATCTATTCAATTCGGACAATTGCAGCGACAAAAGACAATCGATGTAGCAAAAGCAGAAAATGAAAGTCTCGATCTAGCTTTGAAGTTTTGGCACGAGAGAATTTCAATTTCCTCAAAAACGAATGAGGGTTCAGAAGAGCTCGCTTTGATAAAAGTTGCAAATGCAATGAATCAAGCGGCAGCAACTGATGACCTCCGACTTGGGCTGGAAGCCATGGCGTTTTCAAATATGTACTTTGAGGAGTTTGCCGAAGAAATTTTGGGTAATGAAGCCATGGACATTGAATCTGAACTTGGCCGGATATCGCGCACTTGGAAACAACAGGCCGAAGTTATTTGGTCGGTTTCTGGAAATCTTGTTGAACTGGCAATAGCGCGCAGGACGGTCGCAGCCCTGGAAATATGTGTGTCCAAATCTATTCGTCATGGCAATGCATCCGTAGTTTCCGTAGACGTTAAGCGCCTGGGCAACTCCGTTGAGATAAGGGTTTCAGATAACGGGCAAAGTTACGAAGAAAGCGCAACTGGTCTCGGGGTTGAAATTCTCAAAGAGTTATCTGGAAATACGTGGCAGCGAGACCGATCAGGTGGTTTAAACATTGTTACTGCTCGGTTTGTTTAAATCATTGACCAAATAGACACTGGCCAATAAAACACTGGCCAATAAAAAAGACCCGACCAAATGGCCGGGTCTTTTTTATTAATACTTAAGCAAGCGCATCTTCAAGCTTTAGCAATTCGTAACCGAATGCTTCAGCAACTGCTGGGTAAGTTACCTTGCCAGCGTGAGTGTTTAGGCCAAGAGCAAGTGCTGCATCGTCCTTAAGTGCCTGCTTCCAACCCTTGTTAGCTAGCGCAACGGCGTAAGGCAATGTCACGTTAGTTAGTGCGTAGGTTGAAGTGTTTGGAACTGAACCTGGCATGTTTGCAACGCAGTAGAAAACTGAGTTGTGGACTGTGTAAGTCGGGTCAGCGTGGGTTGTTGCATGTGAATCTTCAAAGCAACCGCCCTGATCGATTGCAATGTCAACAAGTACTGAACCTGGCTTCATGCGAGATACCAATTCGTTGCTAACAAGCTTTGGAGCCTTAGCGCCTGGTACAAGTACTGCGCCGATTACTAGGTCAGCTGCAAGGCACTCTTGTTCAATTGCGTAAGCATTTGAAGCAAGGGTCTTGATAGCACCATTGAATGCAAGATCGATCTGACGAAGACGTGGGATGTTTAGATCAAGGATCGTTACATCTGCGCCCATACCAAGTGCGATCTGGGCTGCGTGAAGTCCGGAGACGCCACCGCCAAGAACTACAACCTTGGCTGGCTTAACGCCCGGTACGCCACCAAGTAGTACGCCGCGGCCACCGTTAGCGCGCATCAATGAGTAAGCGCCAACCTGTGGAGCCAAACGACCGGCAACTTCGGACATTGGTGCAAGTAGTGGAAGTGAGCGATCTGCTAGCTCAACAGTTTCGTAAGCAACGCCAGTTACCTTGTTCTTAAGCAAGGCATCAGTGCACTTCTGTTCTGCAGCAAGATGCAAGTAAGTGAATAGCAACTGACCATCGCGCATGCGATCGTATTCAGCAGCAATTGGCTCCTTGACCTTCATGATCATTTCGCCGGTCTGCCAAACTTCATCAGCAGTAGCTAGCATCTTGGCGCCAGCCTTTACGTACTCTTCGTTTGAGATCGAGGAACCGATACCGGCATCCTGCTCAATAAAAACTTCGTGGCCGTGGCGGACCATTTCCATAACGCCAGCAGGAGTAATTGCAACGCGGTATTCATGGTTCTTGATCTCGCGTGGAACGCCAATCTTCATGACGAAAACCTTTCGGATGTGGCCAAGCCGTTTTGCTCGCCTTGACATACGCTACCTACGAAATCGCTAAACGAATATTTCGGGGTACCGATTTCGTAGTGGCCAATTCGGAATGCGCAATCCCCTATTAGGCAAGGTTCGGAATTCGCAAAAGTGTGCCTTTTTGGCAACGAATTACCTAGTTTTTAGGCAGCCAGACGCGATCGGTATTCAATACGTCTTCTCGGGCGTGCCATGGCGCGTCCGCACTACGTAAGGCCAAGTCTGGTTCAGCCATTGCAATTAGGGCTGCGTGAGTTCCAGCAACCAGCTGAGGGTTAGTAACTGCTCCCCGACGAATTGATTCCAAGACATCTTGAATCGGGATCCAATGAACGGGCATATCAAGTTCTTCGGCGTCGCCAAGTGGTCGGCCATCAGGATGCAGGCTCAAGTCTTGGGCAAAGTAAATGCGAATCTGTTCGGAAGATCCGCCTGGAGTATTTGCTAGATCAAGCAATACGTTCCAAGTTTGGGCAACGTAACCGGTTTCCTCAAAAAGTTCGCGCTTAGCTGTTTCTAATGGATCTTCATTAGCTAAATCCATTAAGCCAGCTGGAGCTTCCCACATGATTTTGCCTTGGGCGTGACGATACTGCTCAATCAAAAGCAATTCACCAGAATCGTTTAGCGCAATGATTGCAACCGCGCCGGGGTGAACTATGTAATCGCGTTCTACAGTTTCACCATTTAGTTCAAAAGCATCGTGGCGAACATCCCAGACCATGCCTGAGAACACAGTCTTGCGATCGAGAATTGGGTGCGAAACTAACCGATCAGAGATCATGTTTGATTTGATGACTAGGCTCGACGCGCAATTGCGGCTTCGATAAGTCCCTTGAATAGCGGATGAGCGCGAGTTGGGCGGGAACGAAGTTCTGGGTGAGCTTGAGTGCCGATGTAATACGGATGAACATCAGTTGGAAGTTCTACGTATTCAACTAATCGGCCATCAGGTGAAGTTCCAGAGAAACTCAAACCAACTGCTTCAAGTTGGTCGCGGTATTCATTGTTAACTTCGTAGCGATGACGGTGACGTTCTTCGACCAAGTTTGAACCGTAAACGCGCTCGGCCGTGCTACCAGCCTTAAGCGCAGCTGGATACATACCCAAACGCATCGTGCCACCCATGTCGCGTTCACCGGAAACCACATCAGTTTGATCAGCCATTGTGGAGATCACTGGGTGTGTGGTCTTCTCATCGAATTCAGCCGAGTTGGCATCTTTAATGCCCGCAATGTTGCGAGCGTATTCAATAACCATGCACTGCAAACCTAGGCAAAGGCCAAGGGTTGGAATCTTGTTCTCGCGAGCAAAGCGCAATGCGCCAAGCTTGCCTTCGATGCCGCGAACGCCAAAACCACCAGGAACACAGATCGCGTCAACATCCCCCAGCACCTTCTTGGCGCCAGCATCTGTTTCACAATCATCGGAGGCAACCCAGCGAATGTTGACCTTTGCGTTGTTAGCAAAGCCGCCAGCGCGAAGGGCTTCAGTTACCGAAAGGTAAGCATCAGGTAGGTCGATGTATTTTCCAACCAAAGCAACAGTTAGTTCGTGAGCTGGGTGATGCACTCGCTTTAGCAAGTCATCCCATGACTTCCAATCAACATCTCTAAACGGCAGACCCAAACGACGAACTACGTATGCATCTAAGCCTTCAGCGTGAAGAACCTTAGGGATGTCGTAAATACTTGGCGCATCAACGGCAGAGACTACTGCTTCTTCGTCAACGTCACACATCAAAGAAATCTTGCGCTTGATTCCATCTGGAATCGGACGATCGGCGCGAAGCACGATTGCATCAGGCTGAACACCGATGCTACGAAGCGCAGCAACTGAGTGTTGCGTTGGCTTGGTCTTTAGTTCGCCCGATGGACCGATGTAAGGAAGCAGTGAAACATGCAAGAAGAAAACGTTGTCGCGACCAACTTCATGACGAACTTGGCGAATTGATTCCAAGAACGGCAAGGATTCGATGTCACCCACAGTGCCACCGACTTCAGTGATCACTACGTCAATGTCATCGCTACCCATAGCAAGGATGCGAGCCTTGATTTCATTGGTGATATGCGGAATTACCTGGACGGTATCTCCTAGGTATTCACCGCGACGCTCTTTGGCGATCACGGTTGAGTAGACCTGGCCAGTTGTTACGTTGGCGCTGCCGTGCAAGTCCCGATCTAGGAATCTTTCGTAGTGACCGATATCAAGATCTGTTTCAGCGCCATCGTTGGTTACAAAAACTTCGCCATGTTGAAAGGGGTTCATTGTGCCGGGATCGACGTTTAAGTATGGGTCGAGCTTTTGCATTGTGACGCGAAGGCCACGAGCTGTTAGAAGATTTCCCAGACTGGAGGCGGTAAGACCCTTACCGAGTGATGAGGCGACGCCTCCCGTTACGAACACATGTTTGCTGTTACCCACGGAATACAAACGTATCTCACGTCAGCGGGACTTCGGTAATCGGGTCGGCAATAATTTTTTCGTGTTGCCAGAAGTTGGCGGATTTGGTGCCTTGAGTTGGGTGGCTTACTTAGCCTTGCCTATTTCGAGGTGCGCTCAGCCTTTGCCAAAGCCAGCAATTCCTCGGCCAGCTGGGTGCCAGCTTGGCTATCGGCCAGACCTGCCAGCATTCGAGACAGCTCAGCCACGCGCTCGCCCTGTTGCACTTCAGACACAGACGAACTGTGAACTTCTTGGCCATCTGAGCGCGCGATAACTAAGTGACGATCTGCAAAGGCAGCAACCTGCGGCAAGTGGGTTACGACAATTACTTGAGCATTTCGAGCCAGGCGAGCTAGGCGCTTGCCAACTTCAACTGCGGCCGCGCCACCAACGCCAGCATCGACTTCATCGAATACGAAAGTTTCGGTTGGATCGGCAGCGGCTAGGACTACTTCAACGGCCAACATGATTCGGCTAAGTTCGCCGCCGGATGCGCCCTTGGACATTGGGATCCACGGGGAATCTGGCCGGCTGATTAGGCCTAGTTCAATTAAGTCCGCACCAGATGGGCCAGGGCTCGCTGGGCTTAACTTGAATTGCACAGTTGCCCCTGGCATTGCCAAGGATTCAAGCTCTCCAGTTACTTGCGCCGAGAATGCAGCTGCCGCTTTTGTGCGAGCTTTAGTAATGTCGGCTGCAGCTTTTGTCAGGTCAGCTTTAACTTGAACTAAATCCGCGCGAAGTTGTTCAAGTACTTCATCGCCACCTTCGAGTTCGGCCAATCGTGGACGATTTTCTTCAACCCATGCCAGCAAATCATCAACGTCACCGAATTCGCGCGTCAAAGTCTTTAGTGCTGCCCGGCGCGATTCCACGAATGCAAGGCGCTGCGGCGAGGCATCGATTCCACTTGAATAGGCGCTGATGTCTGCAGATAAATCAGCGGCCAGAATTTCAAGTTCTTTCATCCGGTCTGCGAATTCGCCAAGTGTCGAATCTAAGGCGCGTTCGTGATCTAAACCTTTGCGAGCAGTTACCAAGGCTGCAACAACTGGCAAGTCTTCGCCTTGTCCCCCAGTTAATAGGTCACTAGCTCTGGCCGTTACTTCATAAAGTGCTTCAGTGTGTGCCAGGCGCTTGGCTTCATCATCAAGTTCGTTATCTTCACCTGGTAGCGGCTTTAAAGAATCAACTTGTTCCAGGATTCTGGTAATTCGCTCAAGTTGGGCTGCACGCGTTCCAGCATCCGAGGTCAGGCTTTCGATTCGGCGCTCAAGGGTGCGCTGGGCTTCCCAAAGTTCGGTGTATTTGGCCATTGGCTTGGCAACACTTTCGCCAGCGTAGCGATCCAGGAGCAATCGCTGTTGTTCGGTTTTAGTCAGGCGCAATTGATCACTTTGGCCATGGACTGCAACTAACGCCTCGCCCATCTCGCTAACTGCAGCAGCGGGAACAGAGGCGCCACCGGCAAATGAGCGAGAACGACCTGTTGAGTTCACTTGGCGCGAAATGATTGCAATGTTGCCATCTTCGACTTGACCGCCAAGTTCATCAAGGCGAGTTACTAATTCATTTGGAATTGCAACATCAGCTTCAACGGAGGCTTGTTCAGCGCCGGTTGAAATCAAAGTGCTGTCAGCCTTGCCACCAAAGAGTAAATGCAGGCTGCGAAACACCATGGTCTTGCCAGTTCCAGTTTCGCCTGTAAGCACGGTCAAGCCAGGTGAGAAATCTAAAGTGGCATCGCGAATTACGCCAAGGTTTTTAATTCGAAGCTGTTCGATCATGCGTTAACTTACTTAGCTCGCCAGCCGTGGACTGGTAATTCAAACTTTGCAACCAAGCGCTCAGTAAATGGTGTCATGTGAATGCGGGCAAGTTTTACTGGCTTGGTATTTCGAACTACGCGAAGTTTGCCACCAGTTGCCAGGTCGGTGTTTCGCTGACGATCGGCGCTAACAACTACTGGACCTAATGTGATTTCAACGTCAACAACAGATGATGGCGAAACCACAAGTGGCTTTGAGAACAAGGCGTGCGCACTAACTGGCACGACTAACATCGCTTCAACTTCTGGCCAGACAACTGGTCCCCCAGCACTAAAGGCATAAGCCGTTGATCCGGTTGGGGTTGCAACTAGCACGCCATCGCAGGCCCATTGTGAAACTGGACGCTCATCGATACTGACAAGCAAGTTCGCCATATGCTCGCGATTAAATTTTTCGATCGCAATTTCGTTAAGAGCCCATGATTCCCAAGTTCGACCATCGGCATCGGTTGCAGTGATCGAAAGTGCCATACGTTCTTCAACTGACCATTCGTTGTTCACAACAACGCTGATCACGCGTTCAATGTCTTCTGGTTCGGCTTCAGCCAAGAAGCCAACGTGACCTAAGTTAACGCCAAGTACTGGAA
>JAOATY010000031.1 GCA_030157865.1 Candidatus Nanopelagicales bacterium
CTATGTATCACCAGCATGCGATTTATCACCCAAAGGGTTTGGCCGGCCATGCGTACTGGTGGTCAGTTTGGCCGTTCCATGGCTTTGTATTTGGATCTATGACTCGAAACATTACAAAAGCTGCTGCCGAACTAGATGCGCAAAGCAAAGAACTTAATACGGCAAACTAGATACGTGGAGCAATCACTATTTGATGCAGTTGGCGGCGAGGAATTCTTCGTCAAACTTGTCGATGGATTTTACGTAGGTATCGAATCTGACGAAGTTTTGCGGCCGATGTATGTCGATCAGGATTTAACAGAAGCCCGACGACATCTGACTCTGTTTCTGCAGCAATACTGGGGCGGTCCATCCACCTATCAAGCTGAACGTGGCCATCCAAGACTTCGCATGCGTCACATGCCATTCGTCATTGATGGTGATGCCCGCGACAGATGGATTTACCATATGCACGCTTCGCTCTCCCAGATTGAAATGGATGAAGCGCTACGTGACCAACTTTGGACTTACCTAGTTAGTGCAGCCCATAGTTTGGTAAATACGCCTTAACTCCAACACGTGAGGGTTATGCGGCGATAACCTTGCAGCATGCTTTCTGCGATCACCCGTATTCATCGGGCCTGGTGGATAGTCGCGATAACTTTCTTAACCTTGATTTCTGCAGCAGCATTTAGATCTACAACTGGCGTCATGTTAGTTCCACTCGAAGAAGAGTTTGGCTGGTCCAGAAGTGTTACCTCTGGCGCAGTTGCACTCCACTTACTTATGTACGGCATAACTGCACCTTTTGCAGCCACCTTGATTGAACGTTTCTCGATGCGTCGAGTAGTTTCGTCTGCATTATTGCTAGTTGCCACCGGGCTTTACTTAACAACACTGATGACTCAAAGTTGGCACTTAGTTGTTCTCTGGGGACTATTCGTTGGTTTTGGTACTGGGTGTTTAGCTTTAGTTTTTGGCGCAGCAGTTGCGAACCGTTGGTTCGTAAAACGCCGCGGATTAGTTACCGGAATGTTTTCCGCTGGCTATGCCACTGGATCGATGATTTTCCTTCCGTTGTTAACTTTCATGATCACTTCAAATGGTTGGCGAAGCGCGTCAATTACAGTCGCAGTTTTTTGCGCAGTGTTAGCCCCAATCGTCTTTACGTTCTTGCGGGATCGACCATCTGATGTTGGTCTGTTGCCTTACGGCGCAACAGAAGAACCTGAAATGGGACCGGCTGCGCCTGCAACTGCGCGCGGAGCAATTGAAATTTTGCTTACCTCAATGCGTCACCCAGCCTTTTGGGTTTTGGCATTTACCTTTTTTGTTTGTGGCTGGTCCACCAACGGATTAATTGGAACGCACTTTATTCCTGCGGCACACGATCATGGCATGCCAGCAACTACAGCTGCCTCATTGTTGGCGTTCATTGGAATCTTCGATCTGATTGGAACAATTGGTTCGGGCTACTTAACTGACAAAGTCAGCTCTATGTGGTTGCTGGTTTTCTTTTATGGAATGCGTGGCCTAGCGCTACTAACAATTCCAGTGGTGCTCGGTCCGCACGTTAATCCCCCACTGATCTTCTTCATTGTTTTCTACGGTCTTGATTGGATTGCTACGGTTCCCCCCACGGTTCAGTTATGTCGTGAGTACTTTGGAGTCGCCCGCTCCGGTGTTGTATACGGCTGGGTCTTTGCATTCCACATGATCGGCGCTGCAATTGCAGCATCATTTGCTGGCTGGATTCGCGAGACTAATGGCGACTACGCGGTTGCTTGGTACACCGCGGCCATACTTTGCCTAGTTGCGGCAGCCTGCATGTTCTTGCTCAAAAAGATTCCAACTTTGTCTCAGCTGGAAAAAGCTAAGTCAGCTTCGCATTAAGCGAGTGTAGGTTTCCCTAAGTTCAGCTGGAATTCGTCCAGGTCGGCCACGTTCCATGTCCATGCAAACCATCGTTGTTTTGGCTCGTAGATACTCAACTTCACCGTCGTGCATCGAGTAACCGATTACATAAGAAGTGTTGCCCATAAATTCAATCCAGACTGTCATCTCAATTGGCTCAGGCTGAAACACAAGTGGCTTGACGTAATCAATCTCGTGTCGAACCACTAATTGGCCGAACCCATCGAGGTCGGGAGCAAAACCAGCGTTTGCTAAAAGTGAAACGCGAGCATCTTCTAAGTAACCAACGTAAGCAACATTGTTTATGTGCTTGAAGATATCCATGTCTCCCCAGCGCAAATGCACTGGAATTGTTAACGCTGCCACTGGATACCTGCCTTATTGAAGGTTAATGAATCCAGCGTACCGTCTAGCTATCGTGCTTCGGCGAACTCAGGTCTGCTGTCGTTCGCATTGAACTGTGGTCGCTTTGTTGGAAAATCCGCTTCAAATAGTTGCGAGGTAATCAACATGTCAGCAGTAGTTCGATTCACGGCGATACCGGCGTTCCACAATGTTGCGATGCGCAACAGGGCTTTTACGTCTGGATCATGTGGCTGTGGCTCAAGAGGATCCCAAAAGAACACCAAGATGTCGATTTTGCCTTCAGCAATTGCGGCTCCGATTTGTTGATCCCCACCAAGCGGGCCACTTAGGAACCTATGTACCGGCAGGTCGAGAGCGTCAGCAAGTAAAGAACCGGTTGTGCCGGTTGCAAACAAGTTATGACGCGAAAGCAAACGTCGATTTTGTCGACTCCAGTCGAGTAGTTCGGCTTTTTGATTGTCATGTGCAACCAGTGCAACATTTCGAGTAATCCAGGGTTTTACAGAATTTTTGTTAATTACTTCTCTCATGGCATCAATGTGACACAGCAAAGCCAACTATGTATTAACTGTGACCAAACTTAAGGTGTACGACTTTCCAAAAATTGGAAATTAGCCTCGAGTTAGTTTGCGATAGGTGGCGCGATGTGGACGAGCTGCATCGGCACCTAAGCGATCAATCTTGTTCTTTTCGTATGACTCGAAGTTACCTTCGAACCAGAACCAATTTGAATCGCCTTCGTAAGCCAAGATGTGTGTCGCGATACGGTCCAGGAACCAGCGATCGTGAGAAGTGATCACGGCACAGCCTGGAAATTCAAGAAGTGCATTTTCTAGCGATCCCAGAGTTTCAACATCTAAATCGTTAGTTGGTTCATCGAGTAGCAAAACGTTTCCGCCCTGCTTCAAGGTAAGTGCAAGGTTTAGGCGGTTGCGTTCACCACCGGAAAGTACACCAGAAGGCTTTTGCTGATCTGGGCCCTTGAATCCAAACGCGCCAATGTATGCCCGTGATGGCATTTCGACTGCGCCAACTTTGATCCAGTCAAGACCATCGGAAACAACTTCCCAAACGTTCTTTGTTGGATCCAGTCCAGCGCGGCTCTGGTCAACATAGGAAAGCTTTACCGTTTCGCCAACTCGAAGTGATCCAGAATCTGGTTGAGTTGAAGGGTCGCTGGTGTCGCCTTCGGCAGCTGCAACGATCATGCGGAACAAAGTGGTTTTACCAACACCGTTAGGTCCAATAACACCGATGATTCCGTTTCGTGGCAATGTGAATGACAAGTCATCCATCAAGATGCGATCGCCAAAACCTTTACCAAGTTTGTCGGCTTCGATTACGACGTTACCCAGACGTGGGCCTGGTGGAATTTGAATTTCTTCAAAGTCCATCTTGCGAGTCTTTTCGGCTTCGATAGCCATTTCTTCGTAGCGATCAAGACGGGCACGGCTCTTGGTCTGACGGGCCTTAGCGTTCGAACGAACCCACTCAAGTTCTTCTTGCAAGCGCTTGGACAGTTTTGCATCCTTGGCGCCTTCAACTTTGAGTCGAGCTTGTTTCTTTTCCAAATAGGTTGAGTAGTTACCTTCATATGGATAAGCACGACCGCGGTCGAGTTCAAGAATCCACTCGGCAACGTTGTCTAGGAAGTATCTATCGTGAGTAATCGCAATAACAGTTCCTGGATACTTTTCTAAATGCTGTTCTAGCCAGTTAACGCTTTCAGCATCAAGGTGGTTAGTTGGTTCATCTAAAAGCAATAGGTCTGGCTGCTGCAAAAGGAGTTTGCAAAGCGCTACGCGGCGGCGCTCACCACCGGAAAGTACGCTGACGTCAGCTTCACTTGGCGGACAACGAAGGGCATCCATTGCCTGCTCAAGTTGATTATCAAGATCCCAAGCATTCTTGTGATCGATTGCCTCTTGCAAAGTTCCCATCTCGGCCATCAAGGCATCGAAGTCGGCATCTGGGTCAGCCATCTGAGCTGAGACTTCATTGAAGCGAGCAAGCATTGCCATGGTCTCGGCAACGCCCTCTTGCACGTTTTCGATTACATTCTTGGAGTCATCTAGATCTGGTTCCTGAGCAAGCATGCCAACTGTGTAACCAGCTGAAAGCATGGCGTCACCATTGGAAATCTTCTCTACGCCCGCCATGATCTTTAACAAGGTGGACTTACCAGCACCGTTAGGGCCAACAACACCGATCTTGGCGCCTGGCAAGAAGGACAGGGTTACGTCATCAAGAATGACCTTGTCTCCGTGGGCTTTACGTGCTTTTGCAAGGGTATAAATGAACTCAGCCATGGGCACGAGTCTAACGTGCGAAAAACGGGAGTGGTTTCCCGCCGATAGAATTGGAAGGCTTCAGGACACCTGCAAGCAATGCGCCCGTAGCTCAACGGATAGAGCAACAGGTTTCTACCCTGTCGGTTGGGGGTTCGATTCCCTCCGGGCGTACCAATGTGGCCAGAAAAGGCACCACTGTCGTCTTCTCTCTATATTGAGGACATGCCTCGCATCGCTAAAACCAAAAATGGTTTTGCTCCAAAAATCTGCGCATCCTGCGGATTGGAATTTGAATGGCGCAAGAAATGGCAACGCGATTGGGAGAACGTTAGATACTGCTCCGAGAAGTGCAAATCAAAATGACTAAGCGCATTCTCTACGTTCCTTTTGATCACCTAGCCGTCAACTACGGTGCTTTGAAGGACTCAAATCCTAAAACCGATCACGTTGTAATCATAGAAAGCGCCCGCATGACTACGGGTCGACCTTGGCATAAAGAGCGCTTATTCTTTTTGATTTCATCGGCTCGTCACTTTGCAAAAGAACTAGAAAGTATCGGCTATTCAGTTAGCTATCTGAAAAGCTCAACTACTATTGACGGCTTAAAGCTTGTCAAAGAAAAGTTAGGTGATCTGCCTATCTTTGCCGCGGAACCATCTTCGTTTCGGCAATTCAACCAGCTCAAAGAATTTGGAGTGAATTACGTTCCCAATGATTTCTTTCTAACTTCCCGCGTTGACTTTAAACTCTGGGCTGATAAGCAAAAGTCATTCTTAATGGAAACTTTTTATCGTGCGCAGCGCATTCGACTAAACATCATGGTGGAGAACGGAAAACCAGATACCGGTGTTTGGAATTTTGATAAAGACAACCGGTTGCCTCCACCCAAGAATTACACCTGGCCAAAGTATTTAGAACATGAACGAGATGCCATCGATCTTGAAGTTTGTGCTGAACTGGAAATGGAACCAACCAAGACTTGGGCAACTACTCGCGCCGGGGCTCTCGCTCAGTTAGCGCATTTCATCAAAACTAGCTTGGTGGATTTTGGACCATATGAAGACGCGGTTTCGGCAGATAGTTGGGCGCTACATCATTCGTTACTAAGTCCTTATCTGAACAATGGTTTACTGCATGCCTCTGAAGTTATTGATGCAGTTCTGCTTGAGTATCACGCAGGCCATGCCCCAATTGGTTCAGTTGAAGCATTTGTAAGGCAAATCATTGGTTGGCGAGAGTATCTGAACGGAATGTACTGGCACTTAGGTGCTGAATATCGGGATAACAATCAACTAGGTGCGGAGCGAAAGTTGCTTCCACTATTTCAGGATTCGACCAAGACCAAAATGAATTGTGTGAAGTCCATCGTTTCTGACATAGAGACGCGTGCGTGGACACACCACATCCCTCGACTAATGATCCTGAGCAATCTTGCGCTCATCACTGGAACTAAACC
>JAOATY010000032.1 GCA_030157865.1 Candidatus Nanopelagicales bacterium
AAAACTTGGTGGATGCAGCAAGGAATTGTTAACGACGAAGTGGCAAAGCGTGCATCAGATGCAGGCATGAAAGCAGTCATGGATCGCTGCATCAAGGTTGATTACATGAATTTGATTCCACAGGGAAAGTAGTTCTTCAACTACAAAGACCGGCTTTCGATTGAAAGCCGGCCCTTGTTTTTGAAATTACTTAGCTAAGGGTTTCAACCTTTACCAAAGTTGCTGGTGACTTTCCAATTGGGAAGATCTTCGTCTTAATGATGATGTCTTCCTTAGGAACACCTTGCTTGATTAAGTAAGCGCGAATCTCCATTGCACGCTTCTTGGCAAGTGCCTTAACTACATCCTTTGAAACGCCAGGCTGCATTCCAGCTGCGCCCGTTACGCGAACTCCGTAACCATCTTTAGCAACTTCAGCAACCTTCCTAAGTGACTTCTTGGCTGATTTACCTAAGCCATTGGCGCTTGAGTCAAACTTCAACTTTGGCTGAGTCGAAGTCTTTGGAAGTTCAGCAAGTGCGGCAGCTGTTCCTTTTGCAGGTGTAGATGCTGCTGTAGCTGCGCCAACAGCAACCGTTGCCTTGTCTACAACGCTTGCACCTAGACCGAATCCAATTACAAAATCAGTTCCGCTTCCAACATTTAGTGCTCCTGCTTTTATAACAACAGTTACCTCGGTGCCAGCTGCCAATTTAGTTCCAACTAGGTTTCGAAGGTACAACTCAGAAGCTGTAGTTAGCTGAGAAAGAATGGTGTTTCCATTACTTGCACGACAGAAGTTGTAAGTGAAACCGGTATAGGAGTCAATCGGCAAAGGGCTTGCACATGGAGTTTGGAATGCAACTGGCGTCACCCAGGTCCAGCCTGTTGGCATGTTGATGATCACGGTTTCGGAGTTGTTACCCGTTGCAACTGTCATCTTTACCGTGATTGGATTTGGATTTGTTTGGCCTACAACTAGTCCGGTTGTTGTGACAGAGGCGGAGCTAGGTGTCCCAACAGGGCCGCTATATGTTGGGTTCTGATTATTGTTGTTCTGGTTACTACTGACGACGGTTGAAGTAACTGTAAGTGCCAGAGTTCTATCGGAAGATGTGGTGCATCCGCCTGCTGTTCCAAGGTTTATCGAAATTCGAGCACACCTTGAAATCACAAGCGAACTAGCGTCAGAAAACGTGAGAGTGCTTGAACTTCGAAGTGCGCTATCGAAAGACCTTCCCGGAATGCTTCCAGTGCCAGAACCTAATGTGTAGTACAACGCGTACTCACTGCAGTTATTTGTAAACGTTGCCATGCCACCTGAACCTGAAAATGATGTGACGGCCGTAGTGTGCGATGAATCACTGAAAATTCCAATATCGCCAATTACAGAGCAATTGTTTACGTCACCTGCAGGGCCTCCGACATAGAAGGTTGCAGGCGCTACTGCGGCGAAAGCTGGTGAAACGGCAAAGCCAAGAGCTAGAGCAATACTTGCTACTGCAGTTAGCAAGGTTTTGAAGATTTTGTTCACTTTGATTCCTATAAGAATTTTGAGGATTTACGGTACCTATTTCAGCATGACCTGAAGAACGAGACTCGAAAATGTTCGGGTAGCACATCGCAATATCGCAACACGACAACTAAAAAGGCTGGCTTTCGATTGAAAGCCAGCCTTTGTCTTAGTTTGAACTATTCGGTCAGTGAGATGTCTACGTCGAGGACCTTACCGATTGTTGCCTGAACCTGGGTGCGTGAATTTGCGCCCGGAACCAAAGCAACCACTGTCCAATCACCAGCAACTGTGAAGAACCTAAATTCACCCTGTTTAGAGATCGGAACTTCAGCTACGAACTCATCGTTTCGATCGAGCAAGCGGGCATAACCAACCGAAGCCGGAACATTCCCGGATGAGATCACACCCTGGATTACCGCCTGGTTAGAGATGTCAACGTTGTCTAGTGAGACTCCGCCGACTACTGCGCCACAACCGCTCATGCGTCACCTGGTTCGTCGCCAACAGCAACTGGTACACCAACAAGTGATCCGTATTCAGTCCATGAACCGTCGTAGTTGCTGACGTTCTTAACACCAAGCAACTCGTGCAACACAAACCAGGAATGAGCTGAACGCTCACCGATTCGGCAATAAGCGATTGTGTCCTTCTTCAAGTCCACACCAGCGCTTTCATAAAGTGCCTTAAGTTCATCGATTGACTTAAATGAACCATCTTCATTGGCTGCCTTGCTCCAAGGAATGTTTGCCGCTGTAGGAATGTGTCCACCGATGCGAGCAGCTTCTTGTGGCAAGTGAGCTGGCGCAAGCAAGCGACCGGCGTATTCATCCGGGCTACGAACATCAACAAGATTCTGAGTCCCGATTGCCTTCAGTACGTCATCGCGGAATGCGCGGATTGAGCGATCCTGTTCTTTAGCAACGTACTTAGTTGCCGCGCGGCTTGGAACTTCACTAACTAATTCGCGGCCATCTAGTTCCCACTTCTTACGTCCGCCATCAAGTAAGCGAACATCGCCATGGCCGTAAAGCTTGAAGTACCAGTAAGCGTAGGCAGCAAACCAGTTGTTGTTTCCACCGTAAAGAACGACAGTGTCATCGTTTGCAATTCCCTTTGCACTCAATAGGGCTTCGAACTGTTCTTTGTTTACAAAATCGCGGCGAACTGGATCTTGTAGATCTGTCTTCCAGTTAAGTGCAATTGCATTCTTGATGTGATTGCCGGCATAGGCTTCGGTGTCTTCGTCAACTTCAACGAAAACTACTTTTGCATCATCTAGATGCGCCAGTGCCCAGTCGGCATCTACTAGTGCTTGGTTGCTCATGATTGCTCCTTTTAGTTTTAAATTTGATTTGGTTAAGAAAAGATTCGCTTGCCAATTAGATACATTTCGCAGCCCAGACAGAAGTTGAATGCGGCATTCAAGAAAGCTGCAGCCAAAGCAAAGCCAACGGCGATTGTTGCAACCACTTCAGCACCTGCAAGAAGTGCGATCAAGCCGGTCGCTGCAAAAAGAAATCCGACGAACTGTGCGAACTGCGGTGGCTCAACTGCTTCCAAAGCTGATGGCTTTGCAATTCGAGGCAACACAAACTTGCGGTAGATAATTCCGTACGGCTGAGCATGCAATCCGACAAAAGCACCTAGCGCAAACACAACTGTTTGAATGCCTAACAGCACAGTTGCAACACTTGTTGGAATAGTCAGCAGAATTACAGCTAGAACAACGGTTGTGATGGCAGCACCAAAGCGTGGGCCACGTGGATCAATTTGCTTGCTCATTGAATTTCCTTTTCAGTTCCGATTTCAGTTGGCTTCGATTTACGCAGCCATCAAAGGACTGCAGGATTAAGCGCACATACACATCGAGGAACCAAGGCGACCGTAATCTACGACTCGGCGCCTGATCAGAACTGTGGTTCTCGACATGCCCCAACCATAAAGCAGGTTTTGTAGGGATGTGGGCTTGTAAATGGTTATTGCAAAAGCCTTGCATTAGGCATTCAAGTTGGTGAATGTGCCCATTGCCCCTAAATTCAAGGAGTGGGCATTTGAAGATTGCCAACACTTTTAATGGCGAGCAGGAGCTGAGATGTCTAACGGTGTTTACGTCCTCCTCGCCGTACTTGCTCTTTCGGCGGCTTTTGGCATTTATCGAAAACTCAGTGATGGCAAACTTCGTGAAGAAATAGTTCCACCGATGCAGGGATTGACCGAGCATTTACACCTCGATCACGATCATCCGCCACAGGTAACTTTCCTACAGTTCTCGTCTGAGTTTTGCCAGCCATGCCGAGTCACTAACAAGATTCTCGAAGAAGTCACCAACAGCTTCCCTGCTATCTGCCACATTGAACTTGATGTTGTTGAACACATGGACTTAGTGAAGACCTACGGAATCACCCGCACTCCGACAACCTTGATTATCGATAAGGCTGGAACTGTCCACTTCAAGGCCACTGGCGTTCCAAAGAAGGCCGAGCTAGCTGCAGCCGTTTCTGACCTGGTCAATAACTGAATTCAGTAAGTAAATAAAGTAAATCTCGGCCTATTTAGTTCTGCCCTAGACTTGGGGAAAGCGACTATATAAGTAGGTGGAAACATGGCTCAGGTCTTGTTACTCACCCGTGCGCTTACCCCATCTAGTGCAGTACTTCCAGGCCTAGAACTTCTGAGTCACCACATAAAGGTGATGTCGCCAGAACCAACGGCATTAATCACTGCGCCAGAAGTTGATGTGATTTTGATAGATGGCCGCACTGATCTGCCCGCAGTTCGCAGTCTGTGTCGACTTCTTGAGACCACCGGAAACACCTCACCGGTTATTTTGATCACTACTGAAGGCGGTCTTGCTGCAGTAAATCATGAGTGGGGCTTAACTGACGTTTTGTTAGTCGATGCCAGCCCAGCGGAAATTGAAGTGCGAATTCGTCTTGCCACGACCCGAGTCGAAGCCACAAATAGTTTCGAGTCTTCAAATGAGATCAAGGCCGGCGAACTTTCAATCGATGAATCTTCTTACTCTGCAAAACTTCGCGGTCGAACTCTTGACTTAACTTTTAAGGAATTTGAATTACTAAAGTTTTTAGCTCAGCATCCAGGTCGCGTTTTCTCTCGCGACCAACTCTTACGTGAAGTTTGGGGCTATGACTACTTCGGTGGTACTCGAACCGTTGACGTACACGTGCGACGTTTGCGCGCGAAGCTCGGCCCAGAAAATGAAAACTTAATTGGCACCGTACGCAATGTTGGCTATCGCTACGTAACATCTCCAGTAAATGACAACGAGTCCGTCGAAGTTCTTGTCTGATCCATGTCATTTCAAGTCTCGGCATTAACGCACTTAACGGAGATCCAAACCGAAGAAGTAATGCAGCTTGCTTTTGCCGCCGCCGCAATTGATGAGATGGCTCCCCTTTCCGAACATGTTCTAATTCATTTGCACCATGGTGGTGACGATGCAGATGAACATTTAGTTGCAACTTCGGATGATGGAAAAATTGTTGGCTACTTACATCTGGATCAGACAGATGCGGTTGCTGGATCAGTTGTTGAAGTTGTAGTTCATCCTGATTTTCGTCGCCAAGGAATTGGCCGAGCCTTAGTTGAGTCAGCCATCAATAAGTCGGATGATCCCCGAATGAGATTGTGGGCACATGGCGAACTTACGAGTGCTTACACTTTGGCTGACAAGTTAGGTTTCGCAAAAACCAGAGAACTATGGCAAATGCGCCGTTCACTATTTGCTCCGCTTCCAAAAGCTAATGACACTTCCGGCATTACCATCCGAGCATTTCAAGTTGGCATTGATGAGGGGTCTTGGCTGGCTTTAAATGCAAAAGTTTTTGCTGATCATCCCGAGCAAGGTCGAATGTCAGCACAAGATCTTGCGGTTCGCATGTCAGAGCAATGGTTTGACCCAGCCGGGTTCTTAGTTGCGACGCAAAATCAATCTGGCACAGAGGTCATGGTCGGATTCCACTGGACCAAAGTCCACGGTGGTGCTGGTAGTCACGGCCACTCAGAGATCGGCGAGATTTATGTTCTCGGAGTATCGCCTGATTTAAGAGGCACCGGTTTAGCTAAGTTGCTCAGCATTAGAGGCCTTGAACATTTGCGTTCAAAGGGTTTGCCGGCAGCAATGCTTTATGTCGATGCAGATAACAAGGCAGCGATCTCGCTGTATGAATCTTTGGGCTTTGCCCATTGGGATACCGACGTAATGTTCAGGAAATCTTCGGTGTAACTAGAGCCTCACCAGGCTTGAATTCCTTGCGGTGCCCATCAACAAAGAGCCAGGCAGACTGTCTTCCTTGAACTTCCCATTCAAACGGACCACCAACAATTGCAGTATCTTCATCAATTCCCACAACGCTTACACCGCTTGGCACTTTCATGAACCGAGTCATGAAGTCCGGAATCCGGGCAAACATTTTGTCGAAGTGTGGCAGGACGCGAATGTGTGGAAGTAAACCAAGTCCATTAGTTGCAGTGTGAGTTGGCAACCGAAGCGCTGGAATGTGATCGGCAAGTGCCATTGCACCAGCACTGCATCCAGCAAGAGCCGCACCATCACGCCAAGCAGATTCAATTTCTTTCCAAAGCAAAGTTTCTCGCAGAGTGTTAGCCAAGAAAGTTGGATTACCACCTGACAGGTAAATCAACCCGGCATCTTTAACTTGTTCAGCAATCCTTGGATCATCAGCGTCATTGCGATCATGTGCGATAACCGAAACTGCTTCCACGCCAATTCGCTCGGCTTGCGCTTTGCCTAATGTGATCCAGTGATGCAACGATGATTCGCCTTCAGGGGCTGCTGCAGTTGGAATCTGTACATACTTTGGGTTTCTGCCCAAAATTAATTTGGCTTCCACCTCGAGCATGATCGGCAAGTATTCGCCGGAGCCAACTAACGCGATCGGCCCAGGAGTCATGAGGACTCAATGTCCCAACTAGATCCATCTTTGGAATCTTTAATTGTTACTTTCATTTCCATGAGTTGATCGCGGATTGCATCCGCATCATCCCAGCGACCACCGGCACGGGCTGCTTGGCGAGCTTGCAGCAGCGCTTCAATGTATGGTCCAACAACTGACATGATGTCGACTTTTGGACTTGCTGCGATGTGACCTAAACGAGTTACTAACGAGTGCACTGCCGCACGGGTTTCCGTGTCGCGATCAAGTTCATCAAGATTTAGCAAGGCATCAACTGCGTCACTGACTTTTCCGGCATCGAGCAGTTCTTCAACTTGATGTGGGTCAATTTTAAACAGCGGAGCTGGTTCACCTAAAACGATAGAGCTTCCGGTGTGAGAAATGATTTCTTCGAAAGTTGCACTCTCGCCAGATGCAACGGTCCACGACTCACCATGATGACGAATCGTCATTGTGCCTCGACCAAATACATGTGCCGTGCGAGCATCTAAATCAAATCGAATGCCAGTGTGTTCATCAACACCGATTATGAAAACTTCTGGAGGTAGTAACGACTCCATTGTGCGAAGACGTCGCTCGCCGATGTAACAGAATCGAGTGTCATGATTTGCGCCATCTGCATTGTCGTAATGCGGAATGATTGCTGCTGGCATTCCAGTGTGACGCTCAATTAAATTCAAACCCGGTAACCAATGTGGCTCTTCGCCAACTTTGTACATTTCATAAACCGGAATTGTGTGCGAACCAGCAGTAAGTGCTGCGGCCGAAGCTAGGACCACGGTGCCATTGACAAGAACCTCATCAAAGTGCGGACTAACACCAAGTTCATGCCAAACCTTCAAGGCATATGAAGGGCTACCTGGACCAGCGAATAACCAGTCAGATTCACGGATTGCATTTACCGCTTCACCAAGCGCGGCACCGTTAACAGCCTTATTGCGCAGGGAAATGGCCTTTGGAGTTGCGCCAACCGAATGGCTGAAGAATTCAATTAACTTCTCAGTTAAATCGTCAGCGTTCTCCTGGAAGCCAAACGGGGTATCCAAGATGGTGAGTTTGAGCTGGTCAGCTTTGCCCATTGCGGCCAAGATCTGTTGGTGCGGAGTAACCATGGTTGGGCTGGTTTCCCCTGATCCCATAACCACTATTTGTCTCGACACCGCTAAATCATCCCACTTTTGCGGTAAATGTTCACCTTCTGGAAAATCTGATTTAGGAGTTGTTTACCTAAGTATGTAAGGCTTACAGAGTTATGACTGATGCTTCCCAATCAGCCCCTGTGGCTACCGCCTTACCTGGCGATCGATTCCTCGATCGCGAGCTATCTTGGCTTGCCTTCAATCAAAGGGTGTTGGAGTTAGCTCAAGATCCAGACATGGAACTTTTGGAGCGCGTCAAATACTTATCAATTTTTGCCAGCAATTTAGATGAATTCTTTATGGTGCGGGTTGCCGGACTAAAACGTCGTCTTGCCACAGGTATCGCAAAGAAAACAGTCTCTGGAATGTTGCCGACAGAAGTTCATAGTGCAGTTCTTGCTGAGAGTTACGCAGCCATGAAGCAGGCATCCGAAACTTTTAATGACTCAGTACTTCCTGCTCTCGTAGCAAGTGGAATTGAGATTTTGCGTTGGGAAGAATTAACGACAGATGAACGCGAAGCGATGTCGATTCTTTTTGATGAACAGGTCTTTCCAGTTCTTACTCCGCTTGCGGTGGATCCATCACATCCATTCCCATACATTTCTGGTCTATCGCTGAACTTGGCCGTTGTTGTAAAGAACAAAGAGGCAGACAACGAACTATTTGCGCGCGTAAAGGTTCCGCCATCACTTCCAAGATTCATTGAAGTCTCACGGCAAAGATTTGTTCCGCTTGAAGATGTCATTGCTGGTCACTTGGACAAACTGTTTCCTGGAATGGAAGTTCTGCAAACTCACGCGTTCCGCGTAACTCGAAATGAAGAACTTGATGTTGAAGAAGATGACGCGGAAAACTTGTTACAAGCACTTGAACGAGAACTTATGCGACGCCGTTTTGGACCAGCTGTTCGTCTTGAAGTAGAAAACTCCATTGACTCTCACGTTCTTGACCTAATCATTAGTGAACTTGGGATCGATTACAACGAGGTGTTTCGCTTAAGTGGTCCGCTTGATCACGAATCCTTACTTGAGTTCACTCGATTAAGTCGCGACGATTTGAAGGCGCCAGTATTCATTGCTCGCACAAGTACTGCGTTGGCTGAAGTTGAAAGCTCTTCAGCACCAGACATCTTGGATGTCATGCGCCATCGCGAAGTCTTGCTGCATCATCCTTACGATTCATTTTCAACCAGCATGCAATTGTTCCTTGAGCAAGCATCAAATGATCCAAATGTTTTGGCCATTAAACAAACTTTGTACAGAACTTCTGGTGACTCACCAATCGTCGATGCTTTGATCAACGCAGCCGAAATGGGTAAACAGGTTCTAGCTGTTGTTGAGATCAAGGCCCGCTTCGATGAACAAAACAACATCGACTGGTCCCGAAAGCTTGAAGAAGCTGGCGTGCATGTTGTTTACGGAATCGTCGGCTTAAAGACCCACGCGAAACTTTGCCTTGTCGTTCGTAACGATGGCGGAAAACTTAATCGCTACGTTCACATTGGAACTGGAAACTACAATCCAAAAACTGCACGCCATTATGAGGACTACGGTCTGCTAACTACAGATCCGAAAATCGGAGACGACGTAGCAAGTTTGTTTAACCACTTAAGCGGTTACGGAGTCCAAGGTGAATACAACCGTCTGATCGTTGCCCCTAAGGGTCTTCGCACAGGTTTAGTTGAGCGAATTGAACGCGAAATTGAACACGTTAAGAATGGCAAAGGCGGCCACATTCGCTTCAAGTGCAATTCGATCGTGGATGAAACAGTTATCGATGCGCTTTATCGCGCATCACAAGCTGGCGTGAAGGTCGATATCTTGGTGCGCGGTATTTGTTCTTTGCGCCCAGGCGTTGCAGGCTATTCCGAAAACATCACAGTTCGCAGTGTTCTGGGCCGATTCCTTGAGCACAGTCGGGTTTATGACTTTGCCAATGGCGGCGATCGCGAAACTTGGATTGGCTCCCCTGACTTGATGCACCGAAATTTGGATCGTCGTGTTGAAGCTCTGGTTCGAATTGGTCCAGCTGACGCCGAATCAATCGTCGAAGTAATTGATTTGGGTATGTCCGACAACACCGCATCCTGGCATCTGCAAGCCGATGGCGACTGGGTACGTCACCATGAGGACGAAGATGGGGAGCCATTAATCAACTACCAAGAACTATTGATAAATCGCCATCCGGTTGCGCGTTCGGCTGCTGACGCTCCAACGCCAAGGCGTATCGATAGTTTGTTAAACAAGGTTGGACTCTTTGGCAGCCACTGACAAAATCGTTGCCGCTGGCGCTGTTGTAACTCGGAGTGGGTCAAACGGTACTGAGTATTTACTTGTCCATCGCAGTTACCGCTCGGACTGGTCTTTTCCAAAAGGAAAAGTCGATCCAGGTGAACATGTCCTTACTGCTGCGGTTCGTGAAGTGCGTGAAGAAACTGGCTTTGCCATCGAACTTGGAATTCCTCTGCCTACCCAGACTTACAAAGTTGAGGGCAAGCTTAAGGATTCGCGCTATTGGATCGGCAATCTGTTGGCTGGTGAATTCGTTGCAAACGATGAGGTTGATGAAATTGCCTGGCTTACTTTTGAAGAAGCAGCAAAGCGCCTGACTTATGAACATGACATCGAAGTATTGACTGCTGCTTCAGTTGCAAAACGAACATCACCGCTGATGATTCTTCGACATACGCAATCCGTGAAACGAGCTGAGTGGCTCCTTAGCGCTGACGGCTTGGCTGAAATTGATGCCAGTCGTCCGCTCACTGCAGTTGGTCGCATGCAGGCAAACTCACTAGTTGGTGCGCTAGCTGCGTTTGGAATAAGTGAGATTCATTCATCGGACTCCCGCCGCTGCCGAGACACTGTGGGTCCGTTTGCTACTGCTCGCAGTTTGGCAGTGAAATTGGAAAAGTCGGTAAGCGAAGAGCGACATCAGGAGCATCCAGAAAACGTTCGCACCAGAGTTTCCAAATTAGTGCGAGAACTAACACCACTAGTTTTATGTACCCATCGCCCAGTTATGCCAACTGTTATGGATGCACTGAGTGAATACTTTGAATTGGAAAGTGAAACCAAGAAAGCTTTTGATCCCGCACTTACGCCTGGATCACTCGTTGTCTATCACCGAGATTCAACAGATCTAACAAAAGTAGTGGCTGTTGAAAGACACCTGCACTAAACAGGTTTATCCAAATCGACCGGAGATGTAATCTTCGGTACGAGAATCACTCGGGTTTGTAAAGATCTTCGAAGTCTGATCCATTTCCACCAAGTGACCAAAGCGCTGTCCAGCATCATCGATCTTGGCGCTAAAGAACGCTGTGCGATCCGAAACACGTGCAGCTTGCTGCATGTTGTGAGTAACGATAACTACGGTGTAATCGTTTACAAGTTCAAGCATTAGATCTTCAATCAAAGAAGTTGCGATTGGATCAAGGGATGCACACGGCTCATCCATAAGCAAGATGTCCGGCGAAGTGGCAATTGCTCGTGCAATACATAGACGTTGTTGCTGTCCACCCGAAAGAGCAAAGCCGCTTTGGTCCAACTTGTCTTTAACTTCTGACCAAAGTCCTGCTTTGCTAAGTGCATGTTCTACTAAGTCTTCAGTTTCTGACTTGTTCAACTTCATGCCAGTTACGCGTGGGCCATAAGCGATGTTGTCGAAAATCGACTTAGGGAATGGGTTTGGCTTTTGGAAAACCATTCCGACTCTGCGACGAACTTCAATTGGATCTACCGATGGACCGTAAAGATCATGTCCTCGGTAATCAATTCCGCCAGTTACACGAGCACTTGGCACTAAGTCATTTGTGCGATTCAAGCAACGAAGAACTGTTGATTTGCCACAACCGGAAGGACCGATAAATGCAGTGATTTGATTGGCACCGACATCAAGTGAGATGTCGCGAACGGCATGGAAGTCACCGTAGTAAACGTTTAGGTTGCGAAGCTCCATGATTGGCTGCACTATTTCGCCTCTGGTAGATCCACCGAGATGCATACCTCGGCTTAGACCTTGGGATTCTGATGTCATGGTTATCTCCTACCAGCGCTTCGCGAACTTATTTCGAATAAAAATTGCAACACCATTCATGCTGAGCAAAATTGCGAGCAGCAACATGCTTGTAGCTGCGGCTACTTGTTTGAATTCCTCTTGCGCAGCACTGGTCCAGCTAAAGATTTGAATTGGCATAGTTGTGAAACCGGCTAGCAAACCATTTGGATCATAAGTAATAAAGACAAGAGCGCCAAGCAAAAGTAGCGGAGCTGCTTCACCAATGGCACGGGAAACGGCAAGAATTGTTCCAGTCGCAATACCTGGAATAGCTGCTGGCAAAGTTTGTTTAGTCACGGTTTGCACCTCGGTTGCGCCAAGCGCAAGCGAACCATCTCGAATTTCTTGCGGGACCGCGCGTAGCGCTTCTCGAGTCGTCAGAATCACGACTGGCAAGATCAGCAGCGCTAGGGCAAGCGATCCACCGATTACAACATTCTTATTCTTCAAGCCGAGAATAGTAAGGATGCCAAGCGTCAACATGCCGTAAAGAATGGCTGGTACGGCAGCTAAGTTTTGAATGTTTAGTTCAATTACCTTGTTGTACCACTTTGAACGATCTGCAAATTCTTCAAGATAAACCGCAGCTGCAATACCAACTGGGATAGCCATAAGCGCAGTCACCGAAACGACGAACAGCGAACCTAAAATCGCCGCTCTCGCGCCTGCGTCAGCAGGAGTTGTGTTGTTGTAAGAAGTGAACAACCGCATGTCATAACGACCCCAGCCGTTCATGGCTGTTGTTACTAACAAAATAATCAAGAACAGGAAGGCAACAAACAGGCTTAGCCAAAGTACGCCAAGGAAAATGATCGACTTGAAGTTCTTTTCGTGGTTCTTGCCTTCGATTGACCAATTAGTTGCGACGCTCATTAGTAGGCCTCCCGGTATCGGCGAACCAAGCGAATGCTTATGAAGTTAATAATCAAAGTCATAGTGAATAGCAACAACCCAACCGCAAACAAGGTGTCGTATTCCAAGGAACCAACGCGTGAGTCACCAAGTGCAGCGTTGGCAATAAAGCCAGTCATAGTTTGAGCACCTTCAAGCGGATTACTTGAAATGTTTGGCTTGTTGCCAGCCGCAAGAGCCACGATCATGGTCTCTCCTACTGCGCGAGAAATACCAAGAACTACTGCAGCTGCGATGCCAGAAAACGCTGCTGGGAAAACTACGCGTAATGTCGTTTGCATTTTGTTTGCGCCAAGTGCGAATGAGCCCTGTCGCATTGCTAACGGAACTGCAGAAAGTGCATCTTCGGAAAGTGATGCAACAGTTGGAATAATCATGACGCCCATTACAAGGCCAGCAGAGAGGACACTGAAAGTTCCTACCGTCAGCCCCATCCAGTCCTTAAGTACAACTCGAGTTACGAATTCAATTGCAAAGAAGCCGTAGACAACAGTTGGAATACCAGCCAAGAGTTCAACCACTGGCTTTAAGCGACGTCGAGTCTTGTCACTTGCGTATTCAGATAAATACATTGCCGAACCAAGTCCAAATGGAACTGCAACTAAAAGTGCAATGCCAGTTGTCCATAAAGTTCCAATCAAGAGTGGAACTACACCATAACTTGCTGGCTTAAATCTCGGTGCCCATCGTGTTCCAGTTAAGAAATCCATGATTGGCACTTGGCGGAAAAATTCAATTGCTGGAACTAGGAGTGACCAAACAATTCCGATTGTGATCAAGACTGAAAATGCAGATGCGCTAAATAGTGTGCCGCGAATAATGCGTTCACCGATGCGTGGCGACGAGCTACGAAGTGAAAAATCACTTGTGCTTATCGATCTGCTTGAATCACTCATTGCGAAGAATTCTGCACTCTCTTGTTGGTTCTTTTGGCACCTAGGTTTAGGTTACCTGACGTAATTTTGGCCCGGCAGGTGTATCCCGCCGGGCCAAAATTCACCTTTATTTACTTAAGTCCAGCAACTGCGGCTTCGGCAGCTGTAACTTGCTCTGGGCTTAGTGGCACGAATAGTGCCTTGGTTGTGATCGCTTCGTCATTCGCTACAAAGTACTCAGCAAAGGCAAGTACCTCTGGGCGAGCTGCAGCAGTCTTGCTTACGTAGATGAACAAAGGACGTGAAAGCGGAGCATAAGTTCCAGCCTGTGCAGTCTCGATTGAAGGTGCAACACAACCTGCGCCACCATCAACTTCAACAGCCTTTAGCTTGTCCATGTTTTCTTCGTAGTAAGAAAGACCGAAGTATCCAAGTGCACCCTGTGCGCCTTCAACACCCTGAACGGTTACGTTGTCATCTTCTGTTGGGTTGTAGTCAGTGCGTGATGCACCTTCTTCGCCATTGATTGCCTTTGTGAAGTAATCAAAAGTTCCTGAGTCAGTTCCTGCACCGTAAAGATCTAGCGGAACATCTGGGAAGCCAGCACGAATCTGTGACCATGAAGTAATGGTGCCTTCAGCTTCTGGCGCCCACATCTTGTTTAGTTCTTCAACAGTTAGGCAAGTAGCCCAGTCATTTTCTTTGTTAACAACGATTGTCAATGCATCGTTAGCAACGATGATTTCGGTGAATTCGATTCCTGCTGCTGCACATTCAGCTGCTTCTTCATCTTTAATCGCACGTGAAGCGTTTGAGATGTCTGTTTCGCCTGCGCAGAACTTCTTGAAGCCGCCACCGGTACCGGAAGTACCAACAGAAACGTTAACGTCTGCGTTCTCGGCCTTGAATAATTCACCAGCAGCTGCAGAAAGTGGAGCCACTGTTGACGAGCCATCGATACGAATTTCAGATGAGCTGGCGGCTGGTGCTGACGCTGCGCCTTCAGTATCTGTGTTTGTGCCGCCACAAGCGGCTAGAAGTAGTGCAGCTGGGATTACTACTGCTGCTACTTTCACGTTAAAACGAGGCATTTGCCTGATTCCTTTCGGTAGGAGAACTTCTCACTGAGAACAAGGTATGCAAGCCGAGCAAACTGACACTTTCCTGAAGGTGAACACAAGGTGAACATATTTGGCCGTTTCTAAAGCCCTTATCAGTCCGTTTTCCTTTAAAAATACGGGCAAATTAACTGCTAGGGTCTAAATCAGATCTTGATTTTTTCAATTTGCCCACCTTTAGAAAGCTAGATTCCAGGTTTCCTTACCAATGTCTAAACATAAAAAAGTCCATGAGAAGAATCCCAAGTTGGGCTATTCCCTATATCTGGCAGCGGCAACTTGCTGGGCATTGAACGGAACCGTATCCAAAGTGGTGCTCTTAGAGGTTGGTGACCCATTACGCGTTTCACAATTCCGTGGAACTGGCACCGCAATTATTTTGACGATCTTTGTGGCACTTACAAATCGAAAAGCATTTCGAATTAAGCCCAAAGAAGCATTACTACTAGCTGGATACGGAATCATTGGCGTTGCGATGTGCCAGTGGTTCTACTTCGAATCAATTTCTCGCATGCCAATTACCATAAGTTTGCTAATTGAATTCATGGCGCCAATCTTTGTCGTGCTTTATGCGCGCTTTGTTATGCACGTATCAGTCAGAAATACAGTTTGGCTAGGACTTGGACTTGCAGTCGTGGGCTTGGCTTTAGTTGCTCAAGTTTGGAATGGCTTTACGCTCGACAAACTCGGCGTGCTTTTCGCAATTGGATCTATGACCACGCTGGTGTTTATGTACCTGCTTGGTGACAAAGCTAGTCAAGGTCGCGATCCCGTCTCATTACTTATGTGGGCATTTATCTTTGCTTCAATTTTCTTCGCCGTGCTTCGTCCTTGGGGAAGTTTCCCGTGGGATTCACTTCAAGCTCAGGTAACTCCGTTTGAAGGCGGAACTGCGGTTTACCCAATCTGGCCATTCTTTGTATTTATGGTTTTGATCGGAACATTGGTGCCATATGTTTTGGTGATCAATTCGATTCGGCACATCGGTGGACCTGGCGCCAGCATCATGGGTATGACGGAACCACCGATAGCTGCGATTGCAGCTTGGCTAGTTCTTGGCGAAATTTTTGTTCTGATTCAGATCTTCGGTGGTCTGATCATGTTGGTAGGAATTGTGGTTGCTGAGCGCGCCCGAGAACAAGCACCACACGAAGCGCTTCCGGAATACGAAACTGTTTAACTCGCTTTTTGTGGGCTAATTCGTTCCACAAGTCCAAAGGCAATTGCAACGCTCTGCCCAATCAGAACTGCAAAGAGTAGGGTTCCGACGCCTACAACGCCGCCAAGCAGCCAGCCGATAGTCAATACGACTACTTCAATGCCAGTTCTAACGCGCCCAATCCGGATTCCGGTTTTTTCGTTTAGACCCGTCATCAAGCCATCGCGCGGACCAGATCCAACGTTGCAAGTTATGTAAAGTGCGCTGGCAAAACCTACAAGCAGAATTCCAAACAATGCTTCAACGGTTTGAGCTACCGCGTTTGTCGGTGTTGGTAAAAGCGGAATCATGACATCGATTGCAAGGGCAATGATCAGGATATTCATCACGGTGCCTAAGCCTGGTCGCCGCTTTAGCGGAATCCAAAGGAGTAGCACGATCACCGAAGTTAAAAAAGTAGTTTGCCCGATAGTCATGCCTAAGGTTTTTGCTAAACCATCTGCCAAAACAGTCCAAGGAGACTGGCCAATACTTGCGTCAATAAGCAGTGCTTCTCCGGTACCAAATAACCAAAGTCCCAATATCAAAACGAAAAATGTTTTCGGAGATACCTTCCAATTTGAATCCCCGGCTGACCAAGAAGTTTTTGGAACTGTAAGTGCTGGTCGTAACCATTGCCCTAACGATGCCATCAGCTATGCCACCGGCTTACTTACGCGGCCAACAATGCCAAAGAAGATTGCAACAACCTCGCCCACTAGGACTGTTACAAGTACCGTTCCCAGGCCAACTGAACCACCTAGTAACCAACCTGCAATCAAGAAAACTGCTTCAATCGCAAAGCGAACTCGACCAATCGGGATTCCAGTTCGATAATGCAAGCCAGTCATAAGGCCATCACGAGGACCTGGACCTAAATTACTTGGAATGTAAAAGGCGCTACCCAGTCCAATAACCAAGATGCCAATCAAAACCATTGCAACGGAAACTGCGTAACTGTCTGGGCTCGGGAAGAACGGCATCATTACGTCGATGGCTACAGAAACAAAAATAATATTTAGAACCGTTCCGATTCCAACTTTATTCTTTAGCGGAATCCAAAGGAACATCACACCGATAGAAATGTAGAAACTCGTCCAACCGATGGTGTCGCCAGTTAGATTCTGAATTCCTTGCGCCAAGACCGTGCCGGCAGATTGTCCGATGTCAGCTTTGATCAGGATTGCTTCACCAGTTCCGTAGAGCCAGTTACCTAACATCAAATAGAAGAAGGTCTTTGGCCGAGCTTTCCACATTGAGCCAGACGCACTCCACGAAGTTGTGGGCACGGTCCGAGATGGTTTAAACCATTCGCTCAATGCGGACATGAGAACTAAACGATGTTCTTTTCTGGGCGAAGTTCGCCGCCCGACGAGAAACGATCGTTGCTCAATGGAGTGATGTCAACGAACGGAGTCTTACCCAAATACATGTCGCGCAAGATTTCACCGATTGCAGGACCTTGCAAGAAACCGTGTCCGCTGAATCCTGTTGCATACAAGAAGCGGGATACGCCTTCCCATTCGCCCATGATTGCGTTGTGATCAGGAGCTACGTCGTAGTAGCCAGCCCAACCACTTGCAGCGCCAAGTTCAAGCAGGCGCGGTGCGCGAACGTCAGCAAGCTCACCAATCTTTTCCAAGAAGTTTGGATCGCGGCGTAGGTCCCATGAGTATTCAACGGTCTTGTCAGAGAAGCCCATGAGCATTGCGTTACCTTCGCGATGCCAATAAAGCGATGTTGAGTAATCAATAGTCATTGGCATGTTTGCTGGGACGTCATCGAAATCTGCAGTCAATGGTTCAGTGATCAAGAGTTCACGACGAAGTGGCTGAACTGGAATTTCTAAACCAACCATGGCACCAATTGTTGGTGACCAGGCACCAGCACAGTTGATGACAGTTTTGGTCTTTACTTTTCCAGCCGAAGTTGTGACGCTAACAATCTGGCCATCAACAACTTCGATGTCAGTTGCTTCAGTTTGAGTCATTACAACGGCGCCATGCTTGCGTGCGCCAGATGCATATCCAAGTACAACAGACTCTGGCGTGCAGTAGCCATCGTTTGGAGTAAATGAAGCAGCAAGAATTCCATCAATTTCAAGAATTGGATTTAGTTCTTTAGCTTCTTCTGGAGTTAGCATTCGGGATTCCACACCAGCTGCAATGTGAAGAGCTGTTGACTTCTCAAACAGTGCCACATCTTCTGGAGTGGAAAGCGCGAACATGTAGCCCGGACGATGTAAATCAATTTCCTGACCAGGACGGTTTGGGAAATCAGCCAACAGATCAAGGGAGCGAGCGCCCATAGCAATGTTCAACTCATCAGAGAAGTTCGCACGAACGCCGCCTGCTGCTTTTGAAGTTGAACCACTAGCTAGGTCGTTTTTCTCAACGAGAAGAACGCTTACGCCAGCTTCTGCCAAGTGGAAGGCAGCGGAGGCGCCCATGACGCCGCCGCCGACTACAACTACATCTACTTCTTCTGGAAGATTAGCCACAGATCGATTCCTTAGATCTTGAAGTCTGGGTTGTGAGGTACTTCTTCGTTGTCCATTTGAGCTTTCTGAAGCTTGCCGGACCAATCCCAGTTAAGTGACTGCCAACGAGTGAACACATCAAGAACCCAGATACCGGACTGGCGTGAACCATTGCCGCTCTTACCGTTTCCACCAAATGGAAGGTGAGCTTCGGCACCGGAAGTTGAGTTATTGATTGAAAGCATGCCGGCTGAAATTCCTTCGCGGAATGTCCAGACTGTCTTTGGATCGCTGGTGTAGATCGCAGCGGACAAACCGAAGCCATGATCGTTACCAAGTTCGATTGCTTCTTCTATTGTTGAGAAGCGTCCAACAGTTACAAGTGGACCAAAGGTTTCAGTGCTGTAAAGCGCATCTTCCTTCTTGATTCCAGCAACGATTGTTGGGTGAGCGAATACGCCAGCATCAGGATCGCCAACGAAACCTTCGCGTGGATTGTCTTTTGTGATTCGACCAATTCCAGTTGAACCAAGCACGGTGTGATGAGGCTGGATTAACTTCAAGTTTTCTTCATGAGTTGCAAGATACTTATCGCTAATCATTGGACCGAATAGTACGTCTTCCATTGGGTCGCCAACCTTTGAGCTGGCAACCTTGTCGGCATACATCTTTAGGAACTTGTCGTAAACCGAATCGTGGATCCACAAAGTTCCAAGTGAAGTACAACGCTGACCTGCAGTGCCGAAGCCTGCGAACAATGCGCCATCAAGAGCTAGGTCTAGATCTGCATCCGGCATGATGATCATTGGATTCTTGCCACCGAGTTCTAGACATGCACTCTGAATGTATTCGCCAACCTTGGCACCGATTAGGCGACCAACTTCAGTTGAGCCAGTGAAGCCAACCTTGTTAATGGTTCCTTCATCCAGACCCTTAACCATGCCTTCGAAAGTTTCTTTACCTTCTGCGACAACAGTGATCAGAACATCTTTTGGAACACCTGCAGCATGGAAGATGGCAGTCATTGCTTCTGCAACAGCTGGTGTGTATTCCGAAGGCTTCCAAACAACGGAGTTACCAGTTAGCAACGCCGGGATGATGTACCAAGATGGCACAGCTGCCGGGAAGTTTCCAGCAGTAATGATTAATGCAGTACCGACTGGCATGCGGAAAGTGAATAAGTTCTTGTTTGGCATTTCACTTGGAACTGTTTGACCGTATAGACGGCGGCCTTCACCAAGGAAGAAGTCACAGGTATCAATTACTTCTTGGACATCGCCAAGTGCTTCGCGGTAAACCTTGCCCATTTCTCGGGTTACCAGCTTGGAAAGGGCTTCCTTATTGTTCTCGAACAACCGACCAGCGTTTGCGATTACTCGGCCACGAGCTGGCGCTGGCATTTTTGCCCATGCCTTCTGGGCTGCCTTGGCACGACGAGCAGCATCTGCAATCTCGTCTGGAGTAGCAAGTTTGGTCTCGACGACTACGTCGCTCAAGTTGGTTGGATTTAGAGATTTGAAGGTGGACACCCGGGGCCTCTTTCATTGACGATAAAGTGATTTACATGTCTAACAATGCCACTTCGAACCAGCAAACAGTAGCCGGGGTAATCCTAGATTTACTCTGGGAAGCGGGTGTAAAAACGACTTTTGGGATCCCTGGAGTTCACAACCTGGCGTTCTGGGACGCACTGGGTCCGAATCGCCCTGCAATTGTTGGAGTTCGTCATGAACAGACGACCGCATACGCCGCTGACGGTGTAGCCCGCACCACCGGTTCCCTGGGTGTGGCATTGACCACAACCGGTCCGGGAGCTGCAAATACCCTTGGTGCATTTGGTGAGGCTGCTATCAGTGGTTCACCAGTATTCGTGATTTCTTCTGAGGCACCGATTGGCAAGCGTTCCAAAGATGGTGCTCGTGGCTTACTCCACGAAATGGATGATCAAGCTGCGATGTTTGCTCCCCTAGCCAAAAAACTTGCTGGCATCTCTATGGCCGTCAGTGTTACCGATGGCGAAACCGCAGTTGATGTTGCTGCCGAAATGATTCGCGATTTACTTCGCGCTCCAGTCGGTGCTGGTTACCTAGGAATTCCAGCTGATGTTTTAGGTCAGCAATTCACTGGCACAAAACCAAAACTTGAAATCGGTCAAGAAATTATTGAAATTGATATTGCAGCAGCAAAAGCAGCGCTCGAGGGTGCCAGCAAGATTGTGATTTGGGCGGGCGGCGGCGCAGTCAACTCTTCTGAATCAATCTCCGCGCTTGCAACACATTGGAATGCGCCGATCCTAACTTCATTTGCTGGTCGCGGCATCGCAGCCGATTCAGCACACACTTTGGTTGCGCCGATTCATGAACCAGAAACTGAAGCTGTGTTAGCCGAAGCTGATGCACTTGTTGTTTTTGGTAGCCAACTAGATGGCATGAACACAAAGAACTGGGCAATCGCTTGGCCTAAAACAATTGTGTTGGTTGATGTTGATCCGACAAAAACTATGCGCAATGTTGATCCAACCGCTGTTGTTATGAATAACGACATCAATGGAGTGGCTGCAGCATTTGTATCCGGAACCTCAACTCGTAGTTCTTGGGTTGATGTTCAGTCTGTAAACAAGACGGTTCGTGATCGACTTCGAGTTGGCGAAAAGTCCAAGCGCGGTATTGCACTTGTCGAAGCAATCGAAAAGCATTGGCCAGCCGATGGCGCGATCGTTTGTGACATGTCAGTTTGTGGTTACTGGACTGGTGTTTACGCAGAGCAGCCACGACCACGACGCATCGTTTATCCAGTCGGTTGGGGAACTTTAGGTTTTGGTTTGCCAGCAGCAATTGGACCAGCAGCCATTGGTCAGCGCACGCTTGCTATTTGTGGTGACGGTGGTGTGGCATTTGCTCTTGGTGAGCTCGCAACTATCGTGCAGGAAAATCTGCCGTACACACTCTTAATCGTTGACGACGGTGGCTATGGAATGTTGCGCTACGACCAGCAAGTTATGGGTCACCCAGAACGCGGCGTTGATTTAGTCTCGCCAGACTGGGCAATCCTTGCGCAATCATTTGGGCTTTCATTTACTGAAACCACAATTGAAGATTTAGGCGATGCGCTGGATCTGAAGCAACCAGGAATCATTTTGATTCGCGAAACTTTGTATCCACCAAAGAGCACTAGTCCTCGTTGGGGCGAAAAGTAAAACTAATCGAACTTATTGCCGGTTAGCTGTTCGTAAGCAGCAACATAGCGTTCGCGAGTTTTTGCAATTACGTCATCAGGTAATGCTGGTGGCGCTTCGCCGGAATTCTTATCCCAACCCGATGCTGGAGACGTCAGCCAATCTCGCACGAATTGCTTGTCGAAGGACGGCTGAGCTTGGCCAGGAACCCATTGATCAGCTGGCCAATAACGCGAAGAATCTGGAGTCAGCACTTCGTCAGCTAGAACGATCTGATCTTTGTTGGTTCCAACTAAACCAAGGCCAAACTCAAACTTGGTGTCTGCCAAAATGATTCCACGATCCAATGCAATTTCGGCCGCTACGTCATAGATCCAGGTTGTGTAGCGCTTAAGTTGTTGCGCTTCTTCCATTCCAATTGAAGTAATAACTTCATCAAAAGTTACATTCTCGTCGTGATCGCCGATTGCAGCTTTTGTTGCTGGGGTGAAAAGTGTCTTTGGAAGTTTGGCGCCGTCTTTAAGACCAGGCGGCAATCCATTGCCACAGATTGATTGGTCCCGTAAGTAATCGGTATAGCCGGAGCCCGCTAAATAACCACGAGCCACACATTCCACCGGAAGCATCTCTAGCTTTTCGCAATAAGTTGCGCGACCTCGTACTGGGTTTGGAACATTTGTCGAGAGGATGTGGTTTGGCACAATTCCTTGCAGGCGATCAAACCACCACATCGACATTGCGGTCAGGATTCTGCCCTTGTCCGGAATTACTGAAGGCAATACCCAGTCGTAAGCAGAGATGCGATCGCTGGCAATAAACAGCAATCGACCATCTGGGGCTTCATAAAGATCGCGGACTTTGCCAGAGTAAACATGCTTGAACTCAGCACCTAAGTCATAGTCGGTGGGCTGAATTGTCACAGGATTGGCTCCGGTCGGTAGTTTGAAGCTTCAGGTGAAGTTGCGACGAGTTTTGAAACTTTACCGGCAACCGTGGCTACCTGATCACGAGCAGCGCCTGTGAATTCAAGCGGCTTTGAAATTAGCGCTTCTAAATCTTCACGGTTAATTCCTAGGCGTGAGTCATTAGCAAGTCGATCCAGCACTGCATTGCCATCGCCACCGCTTGGCCCGCGCATCTCAAGTGCAACAGCAACTGCGTGCTCCTTGATTACTTCGTGCGCCGTTTCGCGGCCCACACCATTGCGAACTGCTGCCATCAAAATCTTGGTGGTGGCAAGGAATGGTAAGTAGCGAGAAAGTTCACGATCGATTACAGCCGGGAATGCACCGAATTCTTCAAGGACTGTTAAGAACGTTTCAAACAGACCATCAATTGCATAGAACGAATCCGGCAATGCAACGCGGCGAACAACGCTGCAGAACACATCGCCTTCATTCCATTGATTGCCAGCAAGCTCGCCAGCCATGGATGCATAGCCGCGCAAAATCACCGTGAAACCATTTACGCGTTCACAGGAACGAGTGTTCATCTTGTGTGGCATTGCACTTGAACCAACTTGGCCTTCTTTAAATCCTTCGGTTACAAGCTCATGACCAGCCATCAAACGAATTGTGGTTGCTAGTGAACTTGGCGCGCTTGCAAGTTGAACTAATGCCGTTAATACTTCGTAATCCAAAGAGCGCGGATAAATCTGACCAACACTTGTTAGTACGTTCTTGATACCCAAGTGATCTGCAATGCGAGTTTCAAGTTCGGCAAGCTTGCTGGCATCGCCACCAAAAAGATCCAGCATGTCTTGCGAAGTTCCAACTGGGCCTTTAATTCCGCGAAGCGGATAACGGCTCAATAGATCATCGAGACGTTCAATTGAATGCAACAGTTCTTCTGCTGCGGAAGCAAAGCGCTTACCCAGAGTTGTAGTTTGCGCTGCGACGTTGTGACTGCGACCAGTTAGTGCAACGTCTGTATATCGAACTGCCAATTCAGCCAAACGGGATGCGGTAGCAAGTGCCTTGATCCGGGTGTAATAGCTGGCTTCAACGATTTGAAGTTGCTCCACATTTTCAGTTAAGTCGCGGCTGGTCATTCCCTTGTGGATATGCTCAAACCCAGCTAGCTCGCAGAATTCTTCGATTCGGGCTTTCACATCGTGACGGGTTAACTTTTCGCGTTCATTAATGCTGCCCAGATTTATGTTCGGCAATGCCTTTTCATATGCAGCAATTGCTTCCTGCGGAATATCTATTCCTAAATCTTTTTGTGCCTTAAGGACTGCAATCCAAAGGTGGCGCTCAATCGCAATTTTGTTTTCCGCAGACCAGATGTTCGCCATGCCGCTGGACGCATATCGACTGGCAAGAACGTTTGGGATTGATGGCTTAGTTGATTGCGATTTATCCATAATGTTCTCCCAAATCAATCTGGCCAAGTGCTGCTTTTTCTGCAATGTCCGAGCGGTGATGTTCCCCGTCGAATTCAATTCTCTCAATTCCGGCGTAGATCTGGCGCCGAGCATCGCTCAAATCGCTGCCAGTCGCAGTCACGCTGAGCACCCGCCCACCATTGACCAGGATTTCCCCAGATTCATTGGACTTAGTACCAGCGTGGAAAACAGTTAGGCCTAATTTCTCAGCTTCTGCGATTCCATAAATGGTCGCGCCCGTCTTTGGTGAGTCTGGATAACCTTCGGCAGCCATGACAACTGTGACCGCTGATTCTGACTTCCACTCAAGTTCAGGCAGGCTAGATAGTTTTCCAGTAGCGGCAGCCAAAAGCAATTCACTCAAGGATGAATTAAGTCTGGCCAAAACGACTTGAGTTTCTGGATCACCGAAACGAGCATTGAATTCAATTACTCGAACTCCCCGACTGGTGACAGCAAGGCCAGCAAAAAGTAAACCTTGGAATGGAATTCCCCGACGATTCATTTCGTCCACCATCGGCTGCAGAACATTCTTTGTCACGTCAGGGACGAAATCTTTTGGCGCCCAAGGCAGTGGTGAATATGCGCCCATGCCACCGGTGTTCGGACCTTCGTCGTTATTGCCTACACGTTTAAAATCTTGAGCTGGAGTCAGTGGCACAATCGTCGTGCCATCACTTACACCGAACAAGCTAACTTCTGGGCCGTCCAAAAATTCTTCGATAACAACTGCGCCGCCATCGCGACTATCGATGCATGCCATCGCATGAGCAACTGCGGAATCAATGTCGTCTGTAACGACAACACCTTTGCCAGCAGCTAAGCCATCATCTTTAACTACGTATGGAGCGCCAAACAATTCAAGTGCTGCTCTGGCCTCAGGCACAGTTTGGCAATACTTACTATCCGCAGTCGGCACTCTGGCAGCTTGCATAATTTCTTTGGCGAAAGCTTTACTGCCTTCTAGCGCAGCCGCTGCCTTGCTTGGGCCAAATACAACAAATCCGGCATTGCGAAGTTCATCGGCAACTCCAGCTACAAGCGGAGCTTCTGGACCAATGACTACAAGATCAGGATTGTGAGTTTTGGCTAAAGCCACGATTTCGGAAACATCATTTGAATTGACGTTGAAAGTCTTTGCCAATTGTTGAATTCCTGGATTTCCCGGAGCGCAGATGACATTTACATCAGGATCTCGGGTTAGGGACTGGATTATGGCGTGCTCTCGTGCACCTTGACCAATAACCAGGATTAACACTTTCCCAAGCCTATTGCTTTTTGCCATAACAAAGAAAATCCCGAACCTAAATCAATCGGTTCGGGATAATCCTTAAGACTTACTTGCCTTCGTAGTACTTTCCTAGGCCAGCAAATACTTCATCCAGAATTGCTAGACCTTCCTTGGCTTCAGTTTCCGAAACAGTGCAAGGTGGAACAATGTGCCAACGGTTGTAGTTGGTGAATGGCATCAAGCCATGCTTCTTTGCTGACGCTACAAGCTCGCCCATTGCAGGAGATGTGCCGCCGTAAGGTGCAATCATTTCCTTGGTTTCGCGATCCTTCACAAGATCAAGCGCCCAGAAGACACCCTTGCCGCGAGCTTCACCAATGATCTTGTGACGCTCAGCAAGTTCCTTAAGTCCTGGACCAAGAATTGTTTCGCCAATATGCTTGGCGTTTTCGACAATCTTTTCTTCCTTCATGACATCGATAGTTGCCACGATTGATGCAGCAGCAAGCGGATGTCCGGAGTACGTCAATCCACCTGGGAAAACCTGGTTGTCGAATGTTGCTGCGATTTCATCACTGATAACCACGCCGCCAACTGGAACGTAACCACTGTTTGAACCCTTAGCGAAAACAAACAAGTCAGGCTTTACGTCAAATGCATCGAACGCAAACCATTCACCGGTGCGACCAAAGCCAGCCATAACTTCATCCAGAATCAAAACAATTCCGTTGTCGGTGCAAAGCTTGCGAACGCCTTCTAAGTAACCCGGAGGTGGAATAAGAACGCCGGCAGTACCAACAACAGTTTCGATGATCAAGGCACCGATTGTGTTTGGACCTTCGTACTTAATAACTTCTGCAAGGTGAGCTAAGGCGCGCTCTGTTTCTTGCTCTTGAGTTTCTGACCAGAAGCTTGAACGGTAAAGGTGTGGACCAAAGAAGTGAACGTGACCAGCAGAGAATTCATTTGGCCAACGACGTGGGTCGCCAGTTGCGTTAATCGCTGAACCAGTGTTGCCGTGGTACGAGCGGTAGAACGAAAGTACTTTGTGCTTGCGGGTGTGAATGCGTGCCATGCGGATTGCATTCTCAACTGCATCGGCTCCACCATTGGTGAAGAAAACTTTGTTCATGTGTGCAGGCGAAAGATCTGCAATACGCTTTGCAGCTTCGCCACGCATATCATTTGCATGCTGTGGTGCGATTGTTGTTAGCTTTCCAGCCTGGTCTTGAATTGCCTTAACAACTTTTGGATGTTGATGACCGATGTTTACGTTCACTAACTGGCTTGAGAAATCAAGGTAGCGGTTGCCGTCGTAATCCCAAACGTATGAACCTTCACCACCCTGAATCAGCATCGGGTTTAGTGCGCCTTGCGCGCTCCAAGAATGAAATACATGTTGGCGGTCTAGGTCGTAAACTTCCTTGCCGCGGGCTGAATTAGCTTCCATGGTTTAGCAACTCCTCTTACCAAGTGGTCGAGTCAATGCTACGCCTGTGGCTGAGGCCTTGCGAACTCAATTGGCAAAAGCGGTTAGCGCTGGACTTCGAGGCTTAGGTTTGGCCAGCGGGACTCAACAATCGGAGCCGTTAGGTCAGAAAGGCGAAGTTTCTGTTGACCTTCTGCGTCAAAGTTTTCTGGATCTAGCCAGGCTACGAAAGCATCCTGAGCCACAGGCCAGTCACGATCAAGAATTGCGAACCAAGCAGTGTCGCGGTTATGTCCCTTAACCATCGTGGCTTGGCGGAACAATCCTTCGAAGGACATTCCCAAACGCATCGCGGCATTAATGGATGGTTGGTTGAGTGAATTACATTTCCATTCGTATCGACGATAGCCAAGGTCAAATACATACTTCATCATCAAGTACATGGATTCAGTAGCAATTGGCTTTTGCTGAATGACTGGTGAGTAAGTAATCCAACCAACTTCAATCGAGCTGGAAACAGGATCAACGCGCAAGAAAGACGCAACACCCACCGCTTTATTTGTTTCGCTATCGATAATCGCGTAAAAGAATGGATCGGCTTTGTGCTGCACGCCTTCAACCCAAACTCGGTATTCAGCTTCACTCTTGAATGGACCCTGTGGCATGTAAGTCCAAAGGCGACCATCAGTATCTAGTGAGTAAACCGACCATAGATCTGCGGTGTGCTTGTCTGCATCCAAAACTTCAAGGTAGCAATAGTTACCAGTTAGCGTTACGGATTCGTCAGGTAATCCTGGTCGAGTTACTTCACCAACCGGAAGTCCGATTGGATCGCCGAATTCATTCTTAACTGAACTGATTTTCATCTAACTACTTTCGTAGTAAATCGTTAACGCTGATTGTTGCGTTGCGATCTTGACCAACACCAATTGCAGAAATTGGTGCACCGCTTACATCTTCCAAGAACTTGATGTAGGCACGTGCATTTGCTGGAAGATCTTCCATGGTCTTTGCGCCACTGATGTCTTCGGACCAGCCAGGCAACATTTCGTAGATTGGCTTTGCGTGGTGGAATTCGGTCTGAGTCATTGGTAGTTCTTCAGAGCGCTTGCCATCAATGTCATAAGCAACACAAACCGGAATCTTTTCCCAGCCAGTTAATACGTCAAGCTTGGTTAAGAAGATGTCAGTTAATCCATTAATGCGAGTTGCATAACGAGCGATTGGCGCATCGAACCAGCCACAACGACGTGGGCGACCAGTTGTAACACCGCGTTCGCCACCGATGGTGCGAAGCTTTTCGCCATCTTCATCAAGAAGTTCAGTTGGGAATGGGCCGGAACCAACACGAGTTGTGTAAGCCTTGAGAATTCCGACAACACCTGTGATCTTGGTTGGGCCAATGCCTGAGCCTGCACATGCGCCACCAGCAGTTGGATTGCTGGAGGTTACGAATGGATAGGTTCCGTGATCAACGTCAAGAAGTGTTCCCTGACCGCCTTCAAGCAAAACAACCTTGTTCTCATCCAACGCGCGATTCAAAAGCAATGAAGTGTCAGCAACATATGGCTGCAAGCGCTCAGCATGCTGCATCAAGTTTTCTACAACTTCGTCAACAGTTACTGCGCGACGGTTGAATACCTTGACCAAAACTTGGTTCTTGCTAAGTAGTGAGCCTTCGATTTTTGCGCGAAGGATTTTTTCGTCGAATAAGTCTTGAACGCGAATACCTAGACGAGAAGTCTTGTCTGCATATGACGGACCAATGCCTCGACCAGTTGTACCAATCTTGGAGTTACCCAAGAAGCGCTCAGTGACTTTGTCCAGAGTTACGTGGTACGGAGTGATCAAGTGCGCGTTAGCGCTGATCAAAAGATTTGAGGTATCGATACCTTGAGCTTCAAGTCCATCGATTTCTTCGAATAAGACACCCACGTCAATTACTACGCCGTTACCAATTACCGGAGTTACTTCCGGAGTCAGGATGCCACTTGGCAACAAGTGCAGTGCAAACTTTTTGTCACCGATAACAACGGTGTGACCTGCGTTGTTTCCACCTTGATAGCGAACGCAATAGTCAACGCGACTTCCTAGAAGGTCGGTAGCTTTGCCCTTACCTTCGTCTCCCCATTGAGCACCAACTAGCACTACGGCAGGCATGGCAATTCCCCTTACATCTCGATGAACCTAGATAAGGCTAGTCCTTATTTATGGTGAACTTTTACTCGGCTAGCACTTGAGTTGCGGCCGGGTCACAGTCGGTTAAAAACTGGGCGCATCGAGTGGCTTCTGCCGTCTCCCCGATGGATTTTGCACCTCTAGCTAGCGCGTTCAAGCAGCGCAGGAATCCACGGTTTGGCTCATGACTCCATGGGACTGGGCCAAAACCCTTCCAGCCATTCTTGCGAAGTGAGTCAAGTCCGCGGTGGTAACCAACGCGAGCGAATGCATAGGACTCGATGATGCGCTTTTCATTCCAAGCCTGGTCAGCCAGTGCGGCCCAAGCCAAACTGCTTTCTGGAAATTCGGCAGCTACTGCTTCGGGTGATTTTCCAGCAGCGATAGCTTCTAGCGCGCGGTTGTCTGCTGGAAGAAGTGTCGGAGGTGGGCCATCAAGTAAATCTTGTCCGATTGTCATTACTTAATACGCGTTCCGGTTGCGCGAAGATCTTCGCAAGCTTTTACAACGCGAGCTGCCATCCCGGCTTCACCAAGTTTTCCGTATGCACGTGGGTCATACATCTTCTTGTTACCAACTTCGCCATCAATTTTTAGCATTCCGTCGTAGTTCTTGAAAACGTGATCAACAACTGGACGGGTAAATGCATACTGAGTATCAGTATCAATGTTCATTTTGATTACACCGTAATCAAGTGACTCGCGGATTTCGGAAAGCAATGAACCTGAACCACCGTGGAAAACTAAATCAAGTGGCTTGTCCTTGGTGTTGTGCTTTGCCTGAACTGCATCTTGAAGTTCCTTCAAGATTGAAGGTGTCAGTACTACGTTGCCTGGCTTGTAAACACCGTGCACGTTACCGAAAGTTGCAGCAACTAAATAGCGACCGCGCTCTCCAAGTCCTAGGCGTTCTGCCATTGCTAATGCATCTTCTGGGGTTGAGAACAACTTGGCATCATGTGATGCTTCGATGCCATCTTCTTCGCCACCAACTACTCCGATTTCAATCTCAAGAATTGTTCGAGCTGCTGCGCACTTGTCCAACATTTCATCAGCGACAGCTAAGTTCTCTTTCATCGAAACTGCTGAGCCATCCCACATGTGTGATTGGAATAGTGGCTCTTGGCCAGCCTTAACGCGGTCAGCCGAAATCTGAACTAGTGGGCGCATGAAGCCATCAAGTTTTTCGGCTGGGCAGTGGTCGGTATGAAGCGCGATGTTTACGCCGTATCCCTTCGCTACTGCATGAGCGAATTCAGCAAGTGCGACTGAGCCAATGACCATATCTTTAACGCCTTGACCGGACGCGAACTCTGCGCCGCCCCAAGAAACCTGGACGATGCCATCGCTCTCAGCTTCAGCGAAACCGCGGATCGCAGCAACAATTGTTTGCGATGAAGTGCAGTTGATTGCTGGGTAAGCGAATGCGCCAGCCTTGGCGCGATCAAGCATTTCGTTGTAAATCTCTGGGCTAGCGATTGGCATTTGGCAGACTCCTGGAATCAATAATTCTGTGGGCTTGGGCTTGCCGCTGCCCACGTTCTTATTGTGTCACGGGTACAGTCATATGGTGATTGCAACTACCCCATTCGAATTCGCAACATCAATTCAAGCGGCAGGGTTTCTCGACCCTGAAGGTTTGCTAAAGCCTTTTGGCAGTCTGGCACTTGTAGTTGCTTGTGGGATTTTGTTGATTGAATGTGCTCTTCTTATCGGACTTGTACTCCCAGGTGACTCACTGCTCTTTATTGTGGGAATTCTGCTGGCAACTGGATTCATATCAACACCGGTTTGGGTAGCAATCATTGCCATGTCTGTATCTGCCATTTTGGGTAACTTGCTTGGCTATTGGACCGGTGCGAAATTGGGGCCGAAGCTATTCAATAAACCTGATTCACGCATCTTCAAACAAGAGTATGTAGTTGTTACTCAAAACTTCTTTGAGAAGCATGGCCCACGCGCAATCGTTCTGGCTCGATTTGTTCCAGTCGTGCGGCCAGTAATCACCAGCATGGCAGGTGTAGCGCGAATGAACTTCCGCGTTTACGCGACTTACAGCACTATCGGTGGAATTCTTTGGGTTGTCAGTCTTACTCTTGCCGGATACTTCTTCGGTGGAATTCCATTTGTTGCTGACAACATCGAACTAGTCACAATTGGAATTGTTGGTTTGAGTTTGATTCCAGTAATTCTTGAAGTTCTAAAGCAGCGAAAGCATAAGTCTTAATTAAAGACTTTTAATTCTGAATTACTACAGACCCAAATCAGGCAAGTTGTAGGCGTAAAGATACTGAAGACCTGCGGCCTCAACTGCAGGTGCAGCGGCGCGCTCCACAATTACTGCGACTGCAACAACTTCTGCTCCCGCTTCACGTAGCGCTTCAACGGCAGTTAAGACTGAGCCACCTGTTGTGCTGGTGTCTTCGACGGCAAGAACTCGCTTACCTTTTACATCAGGGCCTTCGATGCGTCGTTGTAGACCATGAGCCTTTTCAGCTTTGCGAACCACGAAGGCATCTAATTTGCGGCCCTGCGCAGCAGCAGCGTGAAGCATTGCAGTTGCAACCGGATCTGCGCCAAGCGTTAATCCTCCGACTGCATCGAATTCCAAATCTTTTGTCAGTTCCAACATGACGCGACCGATGATCGGCGCAGCTTCTGAGTCAAGCGTTACTCGTCTTAGATCAACGTAGTAATCCGCTTCTTTGCCACTGGAAAGAATCACCTTGCCGTGGACAACTGCTTTATCAATAATTTGCTGACGTAACTCATCGCGATCTGACATGTCCATAGCCTATTTCTATACATTCATTTTTGAAGGGGCGACCTGGAAATAACAAAAGGACCCGAGAAAATCTCGAGTCCTTTTGTATAAGGTGTTGGTCTTAAACCGGGCGTACGTGCTCTGCCTGAGGACCCTTTGGGCCTTCGCCGATTTCGAACTCAACTCGCTGATCCTGTTCCAGGGTCTTGAATCCATCAACCTCAATAGCTGAGTAATGAAGGAATACATCGCGATCAGTGCCATCAACTTCTACGAAGCCATAGCCCTTTTCCTGGTTGAACCACTTGACTGTGCCTAACATGGCATCTCTTTTCTTAATGGGTCGAAGCGACGTTTGCCGCTCCGGGTCTTGCTCCCTGCCCACCAAGGTGAGAGTTCGCATCGTGCTCGCGAATCTTTGTCTTCGAGTCTTACTCTCTAACGAAAAGCTTGCCTTCGACCAAAATTAACTCTACGGCACATAAGCACAAGGTATTCGCCACTTTGTTCAAAAACGCCGATAACTATCAGTTTTTACCTCGATGGGCAGGCGAAGAATCGACCTTTATCCGCCTGCAACAGCAGGGACAATCGAGACGGTTACGCCAGCCGCAGTCGGGGTATTTAGTCCGTCAAGGAAACGAACATCGTCATCGTTTACATAAACGTTTACAAAGCGTCGCAATTCGCCAGTATCGGAAATGACTCGCTGCAAGATTCCAGGTGCCATTGCTTCTAGTGCATCTAGCACGCCCTGCAAAGTTTCTGGGTTTGGCTCAACTTCAACAGTTGATTGATCGGACACATAGGCCCGAAGGATTGTTGGGATTCGGACAGTAACGCTCATCATGCACCTTCAATAACTTTTGCAACGGATTCGACATTTGGAGAAATTGTTGCTGAGAAGCCGTTTCCGGTTGCAACAGCATCAAGTGTTTTTAGGCCTTCACCGGTGTTAACGATCACGGTTTCAGCAGTTGGATCTAGCAGTCCTTCGGCAAGTAACTTGCGAGTTACTGCAACAGTTACTCCACCTGAAGTTTCACCAAAGATTCCTTCGCATTCAGCGAGCAGGCGGATACCTTCGATTACTTCGGCATCAGTCACATCGCCAACTGCGCCGTTAGTGCGACGTACTGCATCCAATGCATAAGGTCCATCGGCTGGATTACCAATCGCTAGTGACTTTGCAATGGTGTCTGGCTTAACCGGTCGGACAACATCGTTACCTTGTGACCAAGCTGTTGAAACTGGATTGCAACCAGTAGCTTGCGCGCCAAATACTCGCCATGGACGATCTTCAACCAAACCAAGTTGAACGAACTCACGCCAGCCTTTATCAACCTTGGTTAGCAATGCGCCAGATGCAACTGGAATCACAACCTGGTCTGGAAGTCTCCAACCAAGTTGTTCGGCGATTTCATAGCCAACAGTTTTGGAACCTTCGGCGTAGTAAGGACGAAGGTTTACGTTTACGAATCCCCAGTTTGATGAAACTTCTTCACCGATCAATTCGCCGCAAAGACGGTTAACGTCGTCGTAGTTTCCTTCGATACCAATAACGTGACCGTTGTAAGCGGCGGTTGCTTGGATCTTGTGCTGTTCCAAATTCGAAGGAACTAAAACAACTGACTTTTGTCCAGCACGGGCAGCAGCAGCCGCAACCGCGTGCGCAAGGTTTCCGGTCGATGCGCAAGCCAAAGTATTGAAACCAAGTTGAATGCCAGCGCTTTGTGCCACGGCAACAACGCGATCCTTGAATGAGTGAGTTGGATTACCACTGTCATCTTTAACCCAAAGCGTTCCAGTAATGCCCAAAGCTTTTGCCAAGTTGTCAGCGCGATGAAGGCGAGTCATACCTGGAGCCAAGTTCCGGGACTCGGCTATGTTTGCCGGCACTGGGAGCAAAGGCGCATAACGCCACAAAGAGAACGGACCCGATTGGATCTGTTCTCTAGTTACTGTTCCAAATTCATATGCCACTTCAAGCGGGCCAAAGCATTCCCAACAGGAATAGTCCGCGCCAAGTTTTGCATGAGCGCCGCAAGCGCGACAGACAAGATGAGTTGCTGCGCCAAAAGGTGCAGTTTCGATTCTTTCGAGTGTTACAGACATTGAGCTGGAAGCCTTTCGTCATCTGTACCAAAAACAGCGAACTGTCTTCAGTCGGAATTGGCACCGTGTCGCAAGGCCTTAACGGTTCTGCGGTGGTTGCCGGGGCTTCAACGGGCCGTTCCCTCTGCCCCTCTGGATGAGGTGTATTTAGTTTTTGGAGCGTTTCCGCGTCCGTGGAAAAACTGTACCAGTGTGCGGAGAAAAAGCAATCTCGAGTATCAACTGCTGATACCGGGCTAACAACTACTGAATAATTACCAAAGTTAAAGCGGTTTGGCTCATCTCGGGAGTTGCCTCAACCAAGGTTCCACCAGTTTGAGTGGCTAGTTCTTCAGCAGAACTTAAGCCATCAGCTGGGTAAAAGACTGTGGTCTCAAGCAACGGCTCGCCTGTCCAGTTTCCAGTTTCGTCAATAACCCAATCGGCATCATGCAAGTCATCGCTCATCGACTTGGCAAGACCTGCGGTGTCAGTTCCGTTCAACACGATTACTGGAAGCCGACCATTAACATCAAGATTTGGATCTACTGAGGCATCGCCGCTTGGTGCTGGTACTGGATTAACCGGTTCGGCCGAAACGCTAACTTCAGCTACTGGCTCTTCGGCTACTGGGTTTGAATCGATATTCATTAGCTGTGTGCCAACGAGAAACAATCCACCAACAGTGGCAAGAATTACTACGAGCGGAATAGTTACTTTTTGGTGAAAGGTTTGTGGGCCAGACATGGCAACAACCTAATTCTTTAGTTCGATACCCAGGCGACGAGCTGAACGTGCTCTTTGGCGAGCAGCGCGCATACGCTGAAGGCGCTTAACCAACATTGGGTCAAAGGCAAGAGCTTCTGGCTGATCAATGAGAGCGTTCAAAACTTGGTAGTAACGAGTTGCTGACATATCGAACTGTTCGCGGATTGCCTGTTCTTTGGCACCGGCAAACTTCCACCACTGGCGTTCGAATTCCAGGATTTGCTGATCGCGCTCTGGGAGTACACCAGAGTTATCAGCAGAAAGGGCACGCGCAACTTCATTCACGTTACTAATGCTAAACCGTGGCTTGCTGAAAAGACTGTCACCCCCCACATCGGGGTGTCATGTCAGGTGGTATGAGAACCTGCGCCATGATTGGCAGGTGACTTCCTCAACCTCTCCCAACAAAAGTTGGCTTGCTCTTTGGTTGGCGCTGACAACAATCTGGGGATTTTCATTCTTCTTCATCAAAGTTGCCAGCAGTTTTCTAGACCCGTATGAACAGACTTTTGCTCGCATGGGTTTTGGTGCCCTTGCACTGATCATCATTGTGGTGGTGACCAGGCGAAAATTCATTGTCAAAGGCCCAGCTATCAAGCACCTTGCGTTAATTACTTTGATGGCTCAAGTAATTCCATTCACAATTTTTGCTTGGGCAATCCATTACATTTCTTCGATTGCTGCCGGGCTCTTAAATTCGACTATGCCACTTTGGACTGCGATTTTGGCAGTACTTATGTTGCCTGAAGAAAAGCTGAATTCATTTCGTGTTGGCGGTTTGTTACTGGGCTTCTTGGGGCTACTTGTATTGCTTGGAGTTTGGGACGTTAACTTTCAATCGAACTGGCTGGCCTACACCGCATGTGCGCTCTGCACTATTGGATATGCCTTCTCAGCAATCTGGACTCGTAAGTATGTGACACCGCTGAGTCTTGATCCGATCAGTGCGGTAGCAACTCAGTTAACAATCGGCGCAACTATCTGTGCGATTTTTGCAATTGCTTCACCGCACGAAATCACTTCCTGGCCAATCACTGGCATGTTAGCCATTACTGCATTGGGTGTTCTTGGAACTGGAATTGCGTTAGTGATTGGATTTGTAATTGTTAAGCGTGCTGGCGCTATTGCAATGTCAACAGTTACCTATTCAATACCTGTGGTTTCAACTATGGCCGGTGTAGTTCTTCTGAAAGAAAGGCTGCATTGGTACGAGCCAGTCGGTGCGTTAATTGTTTTGGTAGGTATTGCGATTGTGCAGGAACT
>JAOATY010000033.1 GCA_030157865.1 Candidatus Nanopelagicales bacterium
ACATGTGACTTAGATTGCTGCCCACAAAACCTGCGCCACCAACAACAAGTGCAGTTTTTCCCTTGAATGGCTGATTCATTCTAAGGCCCTACTTTCGTTTCTGTATGTGGCTATAAATATCGGTTACGCCAAACTCGTCATACCAATTAAGCATCTTTGAAATCGTCTCTTCAAATCCTACTTTTGCTGTCCATCCAATGTCCTTCATAGTTTTTGTTGGATCTAGGACCACTGAGGCAATATCGTCTGGACCTGGTTCAACTATTGCATCTGGTTTCGCATCAGGCATTCCAAGGTGTTTTGCCACCTCATTGAAAATGTCTAGGATTGTGTTTCCTTTACCTGTCGAGACGTTATAAACACCTGTTGCACTTTGGTTTGTAATCAGCATCTCCAACAAAGACATGAAGTCCGACATATCTAAGAAGTCTCGAACGGTAGTCGAAACCGTGCATCCTTCTCCTGATTTAAGTTTCTTATAAAACGTAGGGATAGGGCCAATGGCCAACCTTGGGCCAGTGACATTTGCCAATCTCAGTGAAACAACATTCAAGCCAGAATTCAAGAGAAGTGATTCCCCTGCAGTCTTGCTTATGCCATAGCTGGTTATTGGATTAAGTCGGTGAGTAATTGGAATCGGAACAATCTCTGGTGGCCCATAGCAAAGCGCCGTTTGAAAGTTAATAATTCTTGAAACACCGTGGTCGGCTGCAGTTTTTGCTAGGACGGCTGCGCCTTTTGCGTTGGTTTCAAGATCTTCAATCCAATTATTTGGGTCTTTGTATGCTGCGGCACTGTGAATGATCAAATCAGGCGCACAGCTTGCCATTACCTTTTGCATTAAGTCGATGTCAGACACAGAACCTTCGTGAATAGTCAGTCCATTAACAATTGGAAGTGCATCACGCTTACCGGTTGCAAAGTTATCAACTACATGAATTGCTTCAAACGTCTCTGAAAAGTGTTCGATTATGTTGCTACCTAGTGACCCAGCCCCACCCGTGATCAAAACGCGCATTTAGTGATCACTCTTCAGATGGGTGTAACCGCCAATTGCACCAAATTCGTTGTAGTAATCGATTGCTGCCTTAACTGTGTCTTCTAAAGGAGTGAATTCAATTTGGCCAAAGTCTTGATATGTCCTAGTTGGATCAAGCAGGATCGATGGTGCGTCATCTTCGGTTAACGGTCTAAGCTCTGGCTCAGGTGCGTCGGTGAGGCCCATGGCCTTAACGACGGCGTTGTACAAATCAATAATTGGAACGTCTGTTCCTGATGAAAAGTGATAAGCGCCTTTACCTTGGCCGTCTATCGCCTTTACTACAGCCTTTACGAGGTCGTCCACAAACACGAAATCGCGTCTTGCTGGAGTTACGAAGCATTGCTTGCCTTGGCCAAGACGCTGATAAAAGAGGGGAAGTGGTCCGGATACGCAGCGATCACCAACAACATTTGCCAAGCGAAATACAACATGGTCCAACCCTGAAAGTGTCAAGTAATCTTCCGCGGCACCTTTTGAAATTGAATAACTTGAATTATCGACACGTCGAGCGTGATCCAGCGGCACAGGATTAGCATCTGGCTTGACACCATAAATCAAGGCGGTTTGAAAATATATGAAGCGCTTTACTTGTGCTTCCTTAGAAGCCTGGATGAGATTAACCGCACCAAAAACATTCGTTTCGACGTCTGTTTTCCAGTCATCGGGATCTTTGTAAGCGGCGGCGGTATGTACAACTACATCTGGCTTAAATGAATCAAAAATGTCATTTATCGTTTTTGTGTCACCAATTGATCCATTTACAAACGTATAAAGATCACTCTTGGCAACGTGCTCTTCCCGCCCAGTAGCAAAGTTATCTATTCCTAGAACTTGGTCACAACGAGCAATAAGTGAATCAACAACATGGGAACCAACCTGACCTGCTGCACCCGTTACAAAAACCTTCATTAAAACATCTCCTACTTCAACATCGCTCGATAACTCGAGGCCTTGTCATGAAATTCTTGCTGCCAAAGCTCAAGGCTTAGCAAAGCCCAAGCTTTTCGGGAAAACTGTCCAGTGTTTTCAAAATTTTTCAGTACGGCATCCGCATTAATAAACTGCCGATCCGATGATTTCATGTCCTGGAAAATTTCTTGAACAAACCCTGAGAGTGGTCCTGAGAACCACTCTTTGAGCGGCACAGGGAATCCCATTTTATCTCTTCGATTTGTGATGTCCGATGGAATTACATCGTTAAAGGCGGTCTTTAACAGATACTTCAACTGACCACCCTTGAACTTAATGTCAGCCGGAATTGTTGCTGCAAATTCAATAAGTGGATGATCAAGCAACGGCACTCTACTTTCAATGCCATGAGCCATACTCATTCGGTCTTCGACCTGCAATAAAGCTGGCAAAAGTGTTTTGAACTCAAAGTGTGTCATGCTGTCGAAATATGCTTCCTTAGCAACATTTGCGCGGTTGTTAAAAATCTCGTAGAAGGATTCATGTACCGCATCTAGGTTTAACTGCGACCAATCGATTTCTTCTTGCATGTCAGTGCTTCGATCAATCAACCTCAAGAATCTGCGGTCCAGTGGGCCGAACAGATCGCTTTGCCAAAATTGCTGCATCAACGGTTTGTACTCTCGCAAGATTCCAAGATTTGGAATAATCGACTCCATTGTTACAACGAAGTTGCCATTCTTGGAGGTTCCGTCGATTGCCGCCTTAATGGTTTGTTCGAAGTAGGCAAGCAAGTACCTTGTGTACCCACCAAAAATTTCATCACCACCTTGACCGCCCAGTACAACCTTTACTTGATCACTTGCCAATTTTGAAACCATGTACTGAGGGAATGATCCTGGGCCAGCAACGGGATGATCAAGATGATAGATGACTTTTCGAATATTTTGTTCAAAATCAGAGGCCGTTATGTCTGTGATGAACAGGTCAGCTCCTGCAGCTTCGGAAGCTAGTGTCGCGTAATTGCTCTCGTCATATCCTGGGTAATCGGTGAACCGACCATGAAAACCCTTCACTGGGTATCCCAAAGAATTTGAGGCTAGAGCTGCGATTAGTGACGAGTCGACTCCACCCGAAAGGTAAGACCCAACTTCAACGTCACTTCGAATATGGAAGTCAACTGAGTCATGCAGTAACTCACGCAGTTTTTCGATAAAATAGGTTTCGTTCTTTCCATATTCAATGTTGAATTGAACATCCCAGTAACGTTCAATCGTTACTTGTCCATCGCGAACAATCATTTGATGCCCAGGTAGCAACTGCTTAACTTCACTAAAAAGTGTGCGCTCTCCCACGGTGTACTGGAATGTTAAGTACTCAGCAAGTGCATTGGGGTCAGTAGCGATTTCTTTTAGAAATGGCATCAACGCTTTTGCTTCTGACGCAAAATACAAAACGCCATCTACAACTGCGTAGTAGAGAGGCTTAATGCCAAATCGGTCTCGCGCAATAAGTAACTGCTGCTTACTTTCATCCCATAAGGCGATAGCGAACATGCCACGAAGTCTTGTTGCTACAGAGTTACCGTGCTTTGCATATTGCGCAAGGATTGTTTCAGTGTCGCCATCACTCTTGAATCGCCAACCATCACTGACTGATTCCTTGTGGAGCTCGCGATAGTTGTAAATTTCCCCATTGAAAACTAACGAGTTGCCTGATTCGTGAACCATTGGCTGGGATGACTGCTCAGTCAAGTCGATGATGGAAAGTCGTCTATGTGTAAAACCCACATTTGATCCATCTCGGATCCAGGTACCCTCACCATCTGGCCCGCGGTGTGAAATCAACGAATTCATCGCGCGTAAAACAGACTTAGGATTTTCTACAGAGGATTGTTGCTTTAGTGATACAAATCCTGCTAAACCACACACAACGCCAGTCTACTTAAGTTGGCACCGCACCTTGGCTTCAGGCTTGTGAAAACTAAATTATTCTCCGTGAAAATGTAGAAATTAGGTCCTTAAAGACCCTTGAATTAAGCAAACTTCTGAAAAATCTTGATCTCTCGGAGTCACCGTAAACATCAAGTAAATCTAGTGTCCAATAAATTGATTTCTTAAAAATAGATATCTCAGAGCGTCGAAACTTTACCTGAGAATCGATTCTTACTTCAGGCTCATCAGCCTGAAGTAAGTCATTCTGTCCGCCTATGACTCTCATCAAATCATTCCAAAAATCTTCAAAATACGAATCCCAGTTCAATTCGTCACGAAAGGCGCCTTCAACATTTCTTTTAATTTCTTGAACGTTTTCTACTATCTTTATACTTTCAAGGGCTGCCTGGAATGAACCAAATTCATCCCAGTTAAAAACTGTGCCCAAGGAATATGTCTCAATCTCAGCTTGCAGAAAAGTTTGGTCATTTGAAATAACGCACAATCCTTGCGATAGATATTGCCCAAACTTGTTTGGTGAACATTGGTCGTAGGGATATGGGTAGTCATAGGGAATAATTCCTACATCATAATTACTCAGAGTTTCCAACATCATGGATTCTGGTACGCCATTCATGAGACGAAAATTACTCGGCTTATGTTTCTTTATTATCTTTCTTATCTCACTTAAGTCACTCGTGGTGGGAACATACATATCCAAAGTTAGTCCTTGTGTCTCAGCCTCAGACCACTCCTTAACTAAACGGTCTATTCCGCGGTGAGGAGCAAAGTTGCCCATGAAAACTAGTTTTATACCTTTTACTGGTTCACGATTCTGTTTTCCGCTACTTAATGGCAAATAATTTGGAATAACTCTTGGGCTTATTTCATGTCGCTCTAAGTAAAGTTTTGCAGCTCCAGGTGAAATAGTAATTACGCGTTCAACGTTTTTGCAAACAATGGTTTCTAATTCAATCCAAAGATTACGCTCAATACTCGTTAACGAACCAACCGTTGAAACATCCCACATGTCCGTGAAAAATTCTTGTGCATCGTAAACGATTAGATTTGACTCAGAATCTAACGACAAGATGGCGGCTGCGGCACAAACTAAATCATTTGCGATGTATAGGGAGTTCGTTTCTGGCTTTTCTACTAGCGTCAGTCCGGCAGCTATGCGCAATATTTGTTGGACAGAATAAAGCGAAGGCAAAGAGGTCGATTTATCAAGGATCTCATTAATGATTTTGACAAGGCTTTCGCTATTTACATTCGCGCTAGCTTCTCTAAACTGGCTAATAGAAAATTCTTGACCAACTTCAATAGAAATTCCTTTCACGCCATTTTCAAGATCGCGTGAACTTAAGTTGTAATCAAGAAATCCATTTCGTTTAGACTGAAATACATAAGGTTTATGGCTTAGGTTTTCTACAAAAGAAACGTCTATGCCTTTTTCCAGCAATGAATCAACCCACCAAAGATGTCGCGGATCTTTCTCCATTTTTACTGGAGCAATAACAAATGCAAACACTATTCTGGACCTACTTGAGATTGAGGCAGTGATCTCCACGTCCATACTTGAATCTTTAATGTTTGCTTTCTTTCAATTTCATTTAGGCGTTGAATTAACCAATTAGTTTGATCCATTTCGATGAGGTCAAAAAGCAAAATCAAACTAGCTGGTAACGAAGTATGGCGGAGTTGTTTAAAACATTTGCTAATTGCATCTTTATTCAATGGTTTAACACTTAATGTTTTTCGAAATCTCTTTATCTTTCTTCGTGAATTCATTAGCTCCAGGTCGTAGAGGAAAGCCCAAGTCGCATCGTGTAGCTCAGTTGAGTAACTTTTCTGCACTTCGCCAAGATTCTCAATGTGGTGCTTACCTGAATGAAAAGTTTTGTCATCCAGCACATCTGATTCACGTACGGTTAAGCCTGAAATTGTGTCCCTGATTAAATTTTCATGAGTAAAGTCATTTGAGGCGATTAGAGTTTCAAAACAGGCATCCGCAATTCTCTGGCACTTCTGCAAATCCCTCATAGCCTCAAGTATTTCTTCAGAATTACTCAAGTCTGCACTTAAAGGTAAATAGTGAACCCATGGTTCAAGCACACCCAAATAGTCATCTTCTTGAAGAATTTGGCATGTGCCAGCTGCAGCGGCCTCAAATAGTCTCGGGCTAATCGCGGAATATACATGGCGCCCATCAAGGCCTGGAAAACAATTCTTTTCAACATCTTCAAATGTTGCATCAGGGTTTAAATCTAGATACCGGTTTACTTTGTGGTGAATCAAGCCTCTTGGATCCGCAAGACTTGCGCCACCTTTCATACTCACCGTAAACCTTGAATTCGCCAAAAACTCTACCCATTGATTTCCAAGAAGTGCATCCTTTGGATCCGCAGAAACATCTACAACAAATTGTTTCTGCTCTGCAAGGGCGCCAAAATTTATCGCCTGGAGCGCTTTCTTTTCGGCATACGAACCTAGACTCGGAGACATGTGACGAACTCTTTGACCTAGGTCAATATCTCTTTCATAGAGGGGTTTGGCTCTCCCACAATCCTTTAACTTCGGGGCGTAGCCCGTTAACACGGTTCTAAATTCACATCGTCCAATTGATTTTGGATACAAAATGTCAAGATTGCTCTCAATTGGAGTTAGTACCCGGTCAATGTTCCAGTCTGAAATCCAATCATCCAACTCTAAGTGTGCCCAGAAATCGTCTTGTACTATCGCTACACGATGTTGAGCTCTCTGAGCCACTTGCTTAAATCTGTCTTTCACAAAATCCCACATGGGCGTAAATCGATAGTTCAGGAAATCATAATTGACAATAAATATGTCAGACTTCATATTTAAAATTTCTGGAGTCAAAGGGTTTGAAAAATGTAAATATGCAACATTTGATTCACCACTGATTTCACTTAGTGAAGCTACGTGGTCAATCGTAGTTTTTCTGCTTGATGGCCTAAGTGCGTGCAGAACTATAACTTTAGGGTCGATGCTAGAAGGCATGGTGTCTTATCCCAGATTTCTTTAGAGCCCAGTAGTAAACGTTTGGAACTCTCATAAGACTTTTTTGAATCAGCATTTGAAAACTTAGTGGCATTCTTTCAAAAAAACGGATGTGAATCGACTTCTTCTCGCTAATTCCTGTTTCACCAAATGCCTCTTGTATCAGGACTGAAATTGCATTTGACTGACGCTCAAGATTCTTAGCTTCAAGTGCGATGGCGAAATCCACGTCTAATGTAATCAAAGCTGTAATTGCAATATATTTAGCTGCAAGTACATCTGCGTCTTCATTCAAGACTGAACTCCTAGCTTCGTGATTTCTCGATATGCTTCAACAGTAGAGGTTGCCACTCGGAGTGGGTCATGCCATTCCGCAGCAAACGACATCGAGGAATCGCTTTTGGCCTTTCGCGCTTCAACACCGCTCTTATAGAAGTCTGCAATTGTATGCTCTAAAGCCTTTGGCGAGCTGTTCAATACTGGAATATTTGATTTCATTGACCCAGGAATCACAGTGCAACTTGATTTATCCACGAATGATATAACGGGAATTCCCATATTCATTGCTTCAACTGCAACTCCTCCATACCACCCGATGAGAAGCTGATCGATAAGCAAATCAGAATTTTGAATCTCTTTTAACAAATCAATATTCGATAGATTTCGGACCAACTTAAGGTCAATGAAAAGACCATCTGCTTTTAGCTTTTCGATCGCAGCGATAACAAATCTGGTGCCTTTCACTCCATCATGAGAAGGAGCATGAACGATACGTAAAGGTCGATATTCATCAAAAACTAACGGTTGCTGCCCCAGCGCTGGAAGAGGACTCTTTATGGAGTAGGGCAAGAAAGACACTTGCTGATTGAAGTAATTATCTAAATCTGGGTTAAGAATAAAAATGTGGTCAGCAAAAGACTCCCATTTTCGCAAGCGATCGCTCTTAATTTTATTGCTTTTGTCTGAATAGTACCCAGCTTCGTCAAATAGAAGCGGGTTTTCGACTCGGGTTAGACAGCGAGCATCATCGCCTTGAAAGCTAACCACAATTTTTATTCCAGCCCTTCGATACAGGTACAGATCACTAAGTTCAAAGAGTCCAATGGTATTGAGATAAAACCACTTTGCCACTTTTTCAACAGAGTATTTACCTTGAAACGGTGCCTTCTGAGGTGTTGCGCTAGTTCCAAAATTAAAGTGAACAATATCAGCATTGTTCAAAATGAAATTAATCAATTTTGGACGAGCAAACTCACTTCTGGCGACCGATTTAGCAAGGATGATGTCTGCTTCAAACCCAAACCGGTCCGGATAAAGACCAAGTGTTCTGCTATCTACTCCGAGTTTTCTTTCTGCTTCTGAGAGTGCTGTCACATGCCCAGCAATCGTGAATGGGGCGTGAATTACTCTCAAAATTTCCCTTAGTGGTGGCAGCAAATCTCGGGCTAGGTGTTTATTGCTACTTCTAACTGTACTCTTGAATCAACGGTTTGGGCGAAATGAGTGATTATGCAGGCTAGAAAAAGTGTTCTAATTACTGGTTCACAGGGGCTACTAGGTCAGCAGCTGGTGAGCGACCTCTCACAGCAATTCCAAGTCTTTGCCGTTTCAAGAAATGGGATAACGCCGCTGAACGATAATGTGGTTTCCTTGCCAATGGACTTGTCGTCTGACTGGCAATCAGGAATTTTGCCAGACGGGTTACAAGCAATAATCCATTTGGCGCAATCGGATAAATTCAAAGATTTTCCTGCTTCTGCCATGGATGTCTTCAACGTTAACTTGAATAGCACTGCAAAACTCTTGGACTTTGCCCATAAAAGTAACGTGCAAAAATTTGTACTTGCTTCAACGGGTGGAATTTATAGGCGCGGAAAAGCTCCATTAAGTAGCGACTCGGAACTCGAAGCACCCACTCAACTTACGCAGTACTTTGGCACAAAGCTTGCGGCAGAAATCTTTGCGAATAACTACAAAGAAATATTTGACGTTGATATCTTAAGACTTTTCTTTATGTATGGTCCAAGGCAAAAACCTCACATGTTTATACCAAGACTCGTTCAATCGATAAAATCTGGTATTCCGATAACACTAGCCGGCGAAGACGGAATTCGAGTAAATCCTATTTTTGTAGACGATGTGTCTAGATTGGTTACAGCCAGGGTTTCAGATCTGGGATCAGAAGTAATAAACGTGTGTGGCAGCGAAACGGTTTCGATTCGTCAGATTGCTGAAGAGATTGGGGCTCAGCTCGGTATTGCTCCGACATTCACTATCGTAAACGAGGAAGATGACTTGATTGCAGATAGTTCGAGAGCTGCAGAATTATTGGGTAACAGTTTTACTTCATTACATACTGGATTACACAAACTAATTTCAAATTAGATTCTTGCCTTCAATCACTTCAAATCTTGAATCACATCTGAAAAAAGTGCACCTATCGCTTCTAGAGAATGGTGTTTGGCAACATATTTCGGTCCATTCGCAGCCTTATCAAGGTAATCGTTGCGATTGTAATAGAAATCTCTAAGGGTTTCTTCGATAGAAATGGTATCTGACAAGATGATCGGAAGTTCATTTTCTTCCAACAAACCCTTTGATACGTACAAAGACATTAGATCTTTGTCTAGATGAGAAATAACAGGCTTTCCGTAAGCCATGGCCTCTATTGCAAACTGTGCATACCAGCCAATCACTAGTTGCTCCACAACCAAATCACATTCCTCGATTGCCTTCAAAACTTCTGTATTTGGCTTCTTTTCAATCAGCATTAACTCTATTTCTAATCCTTCACTCGTTAACTTTTCTATTGCCTTTTCGATCGCACTTGTTCCCTTTATTGCTCGATGGTTTGGAGCATGAAGAACTTTTAATTTCATTTCATTTCGGACAATGGAAACATGATTGATGGATTCTGAGTCAATAGCAAAGTGAGAAATGCACAAGGTATCCCAATAAGACATATAGTTAACCCAGTCGCATCCAGAAATAACATGATCTGCGTGTCGCTGCCAGTGATTAACCTTCCTTGCAACTACTTTTTCCCGAGTCCACGAGTTTGGGTAATCTCTTGCCAATGCATCTTTGTAGAGGAGGTTCGGATTTCTACGCAGATCTTGTACGTCACCCCCATAAGGCATGACAACTGCTTTAATTCCGGCCAGCTTATAAATCAACCACTCCAGGCGCCAAAAAATCTTTGACGGAAACCCAATTGGCCCACCGTGGAAATAGAAGAAAAGGACGTTAAACCTAAACACTGCGTAAAATGCTGTCCTAAAATACGCCTTATCAAAAATTTGCCTAAACAAATTTTTTCTATCTAAGTGAATATCAAATTCACTGCCGATGTAGTAATTATGTGAAACAAAACTTTTACTGTTATATCCTAATGCTGCAAGAGATTTACTGTGAAAAGGGTTTATCGGTTCTGGACCAAAACCAACCAAGATATCTTTCGGCCGAAAGACTCTGCTAACTAAGGCTGATATGAGCAAAAATGGCAATGAAAGAAGTTGGCCAGCAGCAATAAATGCATCTATAACTACGCTCTTAAAACTCATAAAACCACAATAGCAATGGCAATTGGGCAACGTCTGCGAGTACGTCCGAAGGTTGAAATAACCCTGTAAATCTGGGAGTCTTAATTATATGGATATAGAAAGCTCCCAGCATCAAACCTCGCGAAGCTTTAAGGATAAATGGGAAAACTTCTCTTCTGATTTCCTTGACATTACAGCAGATGAAACATCAGACATATACCAGTGGATTATGAATCGAAATGGATTCGCAAGTCCTAATGAATTCAGAAATTGGGTATCAACCAAAAATCGAATTTTGGACGCAGGTTGTGGAAATGGGCGAGTAACGCGACTGCTTCAGTCTTACGCCAACGTTAACGCCCATATAGTTGGACTAGATTTGGTTGCAGCTAAAGTTGCAGCTAAAAATCTGAGTGATCTGAGCAATGTTGAAGTGCATCCTGCAGATTTGACTCAAAGTTTAGACCAATTTGGATTTTTTGATTTAATTTACTGCCAAGAAGTTTTACACCATACAGACAATCCGGAACTGGCATTTCAAAGATTGACCGATCAGCTAACTGAAAATGGTGAAATTGCTATCTATGTCTACAAAGAGAAGGCGCCCCTTCGCGAGTTTGCTGACGATCATATTCGAAATCAAATTTCTCAGATGAGTTTTGAAGAGTCTCGCGATGCAATAAGTCAGATAACTAACTTTGCGAAAGTAATGGCCAAAAATTCTGAATCCATTGAGATTCCCGGCGTTGACTGTTTAGGTATAGAGTCTGGATCTTGGACTGTGCAACGACTCATTTATAATTTTATGTTCAAGAATTTTTGGAATGACGAACTCTCTTGGGACGAGAACTATGCAGTTAACTACGACTGGTATCACCCATCCCTTTGTAGTAGGCACACACTGGAAGAAGTTCGAGATTGGTTTCATCGTAATACTCTTGAGATTTTACATGAAACAGTTGATCCGTATGGAATCACAATTCGTGGCGTAAAGCTAAGCAATTCAAGAAAACTACAACAATGATAAAACATGTATTGAGCATTACTTATAAGGCCATCTTCATTATCTTGTCCCCGTTAATCTTGGTCCTGCTGGTCTTCTACGCATGCGCAATTGGAGTACTAAAGAGTCGAAACTTTACAAACCCCCGTATCTCATTAGGACTTGAACCTCTAATCAATTACAAATACTGGAGCATTGCTCTAAAAAATCAAGGCTATGTTTCTTCCACTGCAGTAACACACTTGAATTCAATGACAACTCCTGCAGATTTTGATTTAATTCTTGAAGAAACACAGTTAGGTCGCATCAGTTCCGCTCTTGGAAATGCCTTTCACCATATTCAACAATTGCAACATCTGCTTAAAGTGTTGCTTAATAGCGATGTTGTAATTACCTCAACTATGGGTTACACCATGCCACACATAAATTTAGGTGTTTTGAATTACCGAGTGGAGCCATTCATATTTAAACTGGCAAGAATGCGCACAATCATAATTCCATATGGTGGAGACGCGTTCGTGTACAGAAGAATCAGAAGCCTCGAATGGTGGCATGGATTGCAAATGTCATACCCACAGAACGCGCGTAAACAGAAAGAGATTGCCAAACGAGTTGACTTTTGGATAGAGAAAGCGGATGTATTCTTGGCGGTCTCGACTATGACATTTGATGGCTTTGGAAGAGCGGACTACATATCGCCATGTTTACTTGCAATTGATACCGCAAAGTGGGCTCCTTTAGAGAATAGAGAACCAACTTTCGGGCCAGTCATGATTAGCCATACGCCTAATCATAGAGGGGTGAAAGGGACCGAAATTCTCATAAAAGCAGTGACTGAATTGCAAAGCAGAGGGGTTCCTGTAGAACTGATTTTGTTAGAAGGGCTGCAAAATTCCGAAGTTGAACAATGCCTAAAAACCAAGGCAGATATTCACTTTGATCAGTTATACGGCGATGGATATGCAATGAGTGCACTGGAAGCTATGTCCTGTGGAGTTCCAGTTTTAGGGGGATTCGAGGGTCCAGCAAGACGATTCTTCGATGAGTTTAGTTACACAAAATCATGTCCTATTGTATCCGTTTCAGCTGAAACTCTTGAGGAAACGATCGAACAATTAGTCAATGATGCACAACTTAGGAGAAAACTCGGTCATTTATCGCGGAAATTTGTTGAAGAACGTAATTCAATTGATGCCATTGGTTCAATTTTCAAGCACAGCATTTTCCCAAAGTTGATCAAATAGCAATTGAATTTAGCGGTCACGTTTGCATATTGAATAGCAATTACAGAGGACATCGGCTCAGAGCCACGACTCAATATCTCCCAAGATCAAGAGAGCTTTCCTATTGTCACCAAAATACATTTGAAAATGCTCTCATTCACATCTTCATCTAACAAATACTGTCGATAACGCTCTTTGGGTGTATCTGTTAATAGTGATCTGAGGATGACTACTTCTTTGGCTCACCGATACTATGACCTAGTTAGTGCAAGGCCTAAATCAATTGATCAAATTTTGATTGCAGGGGTACCAATCACTTTTCGTCCAAATTCAAGGTCAATAAATTGATTGGCCCCTAGTCCAATAGAGCAATTCTTTCCTATCGTGATGCCATTTGAAACTGTGACAGAAGGGCCGACCCAAACATCATCGGAAATTATGGAAGATCCGCAAACTATAGCTCCCGCTGCAATAAATACTCTCTCTCCAAGACTTACGCCATGTGTTACATATGCCTGCGCGTCAATTTTTGAGTCTTTTCCAATCAGTGTCGGTGACCAGGAGAATAACCCTTTGGACACGACGGAATGATATCCAATTTCAACGTTATCGGATAACACTACTTCGCCAGCATGTTTTACGCTCAGTATTCCTTGTGACGTTCTTTTGTGTTCAAATCCTTCTGCACCTACAATTGCACCTGATCTAATTATGCAGCCTGCGCCAATTGTTGTTCCAGCCAAGATCATCGCATTCGATTCAACTACAGAGTAATCTCCAATAACGACGTTGGTCGGTGAGATGGTTGCTCCTGGCGCAATGATTGCGCTGCTAGAAATCTCAGTTACACAATCACTGGCTCCGCTGCTAGCCAGATAGTTATGAAGGGTATAGAAAGACCAACGAGGATCTTCTGTGTGAATTACTTTAAAGTCAGCATCGGAAGGAAGTTCGAGATCCTTCGGGAGAAACAAAACTGAATTGCGATTAAGGAGCTTTAGATACTTGAAGAATTTTGAGCTTTCAGCAAACGAAACAACGGGATCTGCGCCAAGATGTCGATTCAAAAGCCTCATCTCCGTGACACCAAAATCAAATGAGGCTTTTAAGCCTGTCGCTTCCATGACAGTTTGGGCGGTAATCAAATTCATATCTGTCCTTTTGATTATGTGTAAATCCTAGACTCTTCAGATATTCTGACATCTAGAGTCTAGAAACAACCTTAATTGCACTAACTGGGTGGATGTTGTTACAGTCGATCGCGAAATCAAATACTTTTTCTGCATTCTCATCTTGGAGAATGGGTAGTTTCTGGCCGAGAATTCTTTCCAGAAAGTTTCTTGCAGGTTCATTCTTGATTGTAGGTCTATACGAAATCAGAATTTCAGTAGGACTTAATGTAGAGGTAATCTTCTCGCATACACGAAAGAGAAACTCATCCTCAATTGATTTACCCAGAGCGCGACAAGACAATGCCCAGTCAGTGATTTTAATACTTTCTGGCTCAAAATCTTGGATTATAAGAACCCCAATAAGACCATAGTCACCAAAACTGTCTCGTAAGTTGGCAACCACAATTCGATTGTTATCCGATGCGTGCAAAGTCGCTAAATCTTTTGCTTGATACCGATGTGTGACTAGGTTAAATTGATTTGTTCTTGTAAAAAGTTGTTCAATTCTCTCCAAATCATTTAGAGAAGCGTTACGAACTTCTAGCTCTAGTCCGAGTTCAAGTAGATAGTCTTCATAAGTGGATTTACCCTTAAGTGCTTTTCTATCCACTTCATTCGCATACATGCTTGTTCTATCTCTATCTTCTTGCGTAAGTGGGCGCGAATTCATTAGTTCCAGCCGGGCACAAATACCGGGCAAATCTTCAGGATTACTCGGAATCTCGACTACCAAAACTTGTGGGTAAGCACCCTTTACTTCTGCAAGTTCGTGTTTAGAGTCATCCATGAAAACAATCGAATCCAGGCTGACATTCAAGGTGAGCGCAATTTGCTCAATATTCTCGGACTTCTTTTCCCAATTAATCTTCAAAATCGTGAAGTCGGACATTTGCAGCACCATGTCGCCTTTTCGATCTTCAAACAGCTCCTGCACATCGCGTAAATTGTTTTTAGATGCGAGCGCAAGTAAAAATCCCTGGTCTTTGAGCGATTTAAGTTCCTGCTGGAAATGCCTAAATGCATTTCCAGGGAATTCCCTTCCAATCTGCACTCCAAATGTACCGTCTTCTCCTAAAATTCCACCCCACAATGTATTGTCACCATCCACAACAATAACTTTCTTCTGCTGTTTAGGAGAAACAGAGGCTCTAAGCATGAGCTCGTGCGCTATTTGCTTTGAAAGCCCATGAGTAATGGGTTGCGAGTGGAGCAATTCCCCTCTGAAGTCAAAATCAAAATCAATTTGATTCACTGACATGTAACTTGACCCGAAAACAACCTCGGTCCCGACAGGTAAGTCTAGTTGGCAAATGTTCACCTCAAGTTTTCGTAAGCGTTCGTACACTTCTCGCACTCTGTAAGTCTTTGCACCCGCTTTGGGCCATAAATTAGGAATCGGTACGTGGACAATTAGTTTTTGAAAGCCAGAGAGGCGATAGTGCTCAGAAAGCCTCTCAAAATAGCTTTTTACAAAGTCATCAAGCCTCGTGGCGTCTTCTATTCCTAATAAGAAATTCTGAAGCGGCTCAGGGAACAGGTCTTCAATTCGAATATTTGCGACAAAAACATTGAATACTTCTGAAGATTCTAATAAATATGGTTTTGGGTTAATGAGCGCTTGCTGAATCTGATTAATTCCTACCTCATTAACCAAAATTGTTTCCAACGAGCCAGATTCTTTGGCTTGCATACTGATTGACTTTGCTATAGCTCTGGTGTTAAAAGTTCCAGAGATTACTAGATTTATCTTCATTTAGACTTTGTCTCTTGCGTAAGCAAATTTAAGATTTGTGAAACATTACCAACGGACATTATGTCAACGGCAGAAAATCTTACTTCGTACAAGTCTTCTAATTTGGACATTACTTCCATCGTTGCCAAAGAGTCCCAATCGTCAAAATCATTTTTGGATGATTCCAAACTTATTTGCTCGACATCAACTTCAAGGACTGCAGCCAAAATCTCCACTAAATTCAAATACATAGGATCGCTCATACCTGATTATATACACATTGTTCAGGCGTTCACTACATATTTGTAACGTCTTGTATTGCTTCTATCAAAGAGACGAGGCAGTCTTTTGTGCCAAAGTCTTTATTTTGGAATTCAATAAGGCGTTCTTTCTCAATGGAACTTCCTTGAATGCTCCTAGATGCTTCATAACTTGCAATGTCATAACTGTTCAGAAAAATATGAATTGGGTGAAAGTCAAATACGGGAAGTGTAGTTTGCACTAAGTGTGGCAGCGTATCTCTGTTGCTTAAGTGAGTGTGCGTATCATCTTCCCAGAGATGTGGAACCTCAATCAAGTCGTAATAGTCCCAGTATGGTAACAACTGAATCCTGCTGCTAAAGGGGATCAAAAAGTTACAATGATGCGTTAAACCAAACTCCTTGAATTTAGCTTTAAGTCTTGACCCCGTCGTCAATGAATGTGACCGGACAGCAGTTGCTTCTGGAACGATTTCCAATATTTCTTTGATTACAGTGGTAGAAGTTTGCCCAGTAGCGCTGGTGGAATCAAGCAAGGTATTAAAGTTTGGATGAATCCCCAGCTCTATGCGATCATCCTTCCGGAGTCTTTCAATGATTGGCGAATCATGAGTTATAAACCATGTTGATGGAACATCGTATTTGTTAAGAATGTCGAGTGTGTATTCAATTACAAAATCACTTGCCCAATCTAAGTCAAATGTGAGAAACACTTTGTCCTGAAATGTTGAAGAGTCGTCAGGGTCAATAAGTGAAACTTTTGAAAAAGTTTTCAACGTTTGGTGGTTTCCTTTCTAATCTTTGGGAATCCTTGTTTTGATTACTATTCGGATTCTAACTCATGAAGATACTAGAAATCTTCTGTTGCGAATGGAGCACATTCTCACTGATCTGTATCAGATTAGAATTTGGAGGCTTATCAGTTTCAGTGTTTCCTAAACTCGAATTGTTTAGTTTGACTATCTTTCTTTGATTCAAAATAGTGAAGGCTCTCGACCTGCTATCGCTATTTGTTTTTTCAACTGGAGTAACCTGAGTGCATGTATATAGTTACGGGAAGTAACGGCCTTGTAGGTTCTGCAGTTGTTAAATCCTTGCGCACCTCCGGAAGGCAAGTGTTTGGAATTGCAAGATCAAAATCTGCTACGAATAGCCATCAAACCATAAGGTTGAATTTAACCGATGAGAGTTCCATTAGGAAGGCGTCAGGCATGGCTTTGCTGAAGCGGGCTGAAGTAATAGTTCATTGTGCTGCTTCTATACCATCCGAGCTCATGTCTTATGAGGAGTCTGCCTCAATCAACACTTTAATAGATACAAATGTACTGCAACTCGCTGAACGTCTTGGTGCTTCATTGATCTTCATGTCTTCCTCAAGCGTATATGGCAACAAATCCGGAATCACACTTAACGAAGACTCAGAATTGAATCCCGAAAATCCATACTCGGAAGAAAAGATTAGATCGGAAAATTTGATTATGGGAGCGACGGGACTTCCATCAGCGGTAATGAGAATTGCATCTCCATATGGACTTGGCATGACCACCAATAACATTTTTAAGTTGTTAGTTGATGCAACTATAAGAAATGAACCATTTAAAATATTTAACCCGGAGCGGAAGCAGTACTTCACTTATGCAGCTGACATCGCTATGGCAGTGCAAATGACGGGAGCATCTATCTTGAACAGAAAGCAAATCTTTAACATCATTCCAGAGACTTCCACTAGTGTCCTACGCCTTGCTGAAATCTTTAAGAACTTTGGTGGCCTTAAATTTCGTCTTGACCCTATTGTTAGTTCGGATAACGATTCTGCAATTTACGCCCCTTCGATCACTTCAAAGAAAGCCCTAGACATGATGGGATGGTCAGCGGAGACCTCCATTGAGGATGGAGTAAGAATCTGCCTTGGTGGACCAAAATGAAAATCGCGGTGATCTCTGATGTACATGGCAATCTCGTTGCGCTCAACAAAGCACTTGAAGTTATCGAAGCCATCAAGCCAACTGAAATTTGGTTTCTTGGTGATTGTTTTGGCTACTTTCCTGAAGGCATTGAGTGCTACGACATCTTAACAAAGACTTGTTTGGTTTTTCTTAAAGGAAATCACGAAGCGATGCTGCTTGACGAGCTGGAATACAGCAAAGCGAGTGGAGATGTTTACCGGCTAGAAGGTATAAAGCAGGTGATCGATCCTGTGAAACTGAATTCGATTTCTAGTCTCCCTGAATCATACGAATCTTCAAGGTATGGAAAGAATTATTTTTTTGCAGCTCATGGGTCGCCGCAAGACCTTTTGAAGGGTTACATTTACCCAGATGAAGATTTGGGGCTATGGAAACCAGGCCAAAGTGAACTGAGTAATGATGTGATTTCATCGACTGTGCTCATTGCAAATACGCATCGCCCCTTTATTTCTAAATTTGATTGGGGAACTTTAGTCAATGTCGGTTCCATCGGATTACCAAGAGACAAAGGAAATTCAGGCTCCTTTGCATTGATTGATGTTACTGAAACTGGAATTTCACATGAAATCATTCGCTTTGAAATCCCTATCTTAGAAATCATTGACACATACGAGAGGCTGGTTCATGAATCAGTTGTTGCTACTTTGATGCGATAACCTCTTGCTATGAGTATTGATGAAAATAACAGAAACTATCTAAATGTTCTAGTCACTGGAATTGGTGGCGGTGGACATGGTGAACAGATTCTCAAAGCTCTTAGAATGGCAGACACTCCATTCAATGTAATTGGAACCGATGCAAATGCTATTTGTGCGAACGAAGATCAGGTTTCTACCTTTTATACCGTTCCAAAAGCTGGAGATCCAAAGTATTTAGAAACATTAATGGCGATATGTGAAACTCATGATATCGGAACGGTCTTTCACGGAAGTGAGCCAGAGTTAAAGGTATTGAGTCAGAATCGAGACCTTTTTCATCAGGCCGGAATTTACCTACCATTAAATCCTCCAGGTGTGATTGATATGTGCATGGATAAAAATAAACTCTCACAGTGGCTTGACTTAAATGGCTTTAATAGTCCACGGTCAGTTGATATCAAAGAATTGAATGATATTTCTAACATAGATTTCTTCCCTTGCGTTTTGAAGCCTGCGACGGGAAGTGGGGGCTCCGCTCATGTTTACATTTGCCAAACTATTGCTGAATTAAGCGCAATTGCATCTATGCTTCTGGGTATTGGTATTGACATAATCGCCCAGGAATACGTGGGAGATCTTGAAAGCGAGTTTACTGTTGGCGTGCTTCATGACGAGCATGGCCGCTACTTAAACAGTATTGCTGTTAACCGATACATCACATCGAGCCTTGGATCCAGAGTTCGAATGGTTAACAACTTCGAATCAAATGGGCTTGGTAGCCATCTAGGAATTAGTAGTGGAATTAGTCAAGGCGAGATTGGGCGATTTCCTAACGTAACAAATCAATGCAAAGAAATTGCCGCAAAATTGGGTGGCACATCAGCTATTAATATTCAATGCAGACTGGTTAATGGAAAGGTCTATGTATTTGAAATCAATCCCCGCTTCTCTGGAACTACCTCACTTCGCGCAATTTGTGGATATAACGAGCCTGAAATACTTATCAGAAGTCATTTTCTAAACGAGGAAATACACCCAGACTTTGGATATAAGTCGGGGGTAATCTTGCGGTCATTGAACGAGTCGTTCTCGGAATTCAAAGATGCTAAGCAGCAAGTAGATGGTTAATTACTTTGTAGGGGATCTTCCGCTTTTCTTAACATTTAATGTCGAGAAAGGCGTTCAACTAACTGGTGCACCTAGTTTTTTTCCTTTCTCATTGACTTATGAACAGAATACGAAGTTAGTTTCAATGCTTCCAGATCAAGATTTGGCAAGGATTCTATCTGACGCATATGCTTTTGGTTCCGAACCTTCTGGCTACATGGCAGAGTCAGGGATCGGCAAGTGCTATGCAGAGGACTTTGCAAAATTTATTGAAAACAACATCACTGGCGGGATGTTAGGCAAAGAAGTACTTGAAATTGGATCTGGCGAAGGGTACCTGCTCAAACTGCTTCACGATATGGGCGCTAATTGTGTTGGGATTGATCCCAATTCACAATCAGTACTTGAGACTGGAAGTTCGTCACTTAGTTTCATTAATGGCTTTTTCCCAAGAGACCTAGTGGATAAAAACCAGCAATTTGATGCAATAGTTATGTACGCGGTTTTGGAGCACTTAGAAAATCCTGGCTCTACTCTTTTTGAAATTAGCAAAAGACTGAAGAAGAATGGAAAACTAATCCTAAGTGTGCCAAACTGCGAGCCATACCTAAATTTTGGCGACCCATCCTTATTGTTTCACGAACACTACCACTACTTCACGAAGGAAAGCCTACGGAGAGTTCTTGTGGTCAACGGATTTGATTGCGAGATTAGCTCCGGAGGCTACGGAGGGACTCTCTATGCAATAGCGACTCAGTCTCCAGTAGAGCCCAAGATTCCATTTGAAACAAACTCGCACAATGATGTATTGGAGTTTTTAGAGAAACTTAATCAGCTCGTGGCTAGGTTCACCCTAAAGCTTAATGAATGGAAAAACATGGGCTTAAATCATATTGGAATTTGGGTCCCAAATCGGATAATGAATCTTCTGTCTCTAGTTGACATTCCCGAAGGCATATCGATTAGATTCTTCGATGACAATCCGTTGATTCAAGGATTATTTTTACCTGGATTTCAAAGTAAAATCGAGTCTCGTGAGGATTTTTACAAGAACCCCACACAAGTTCTGATCATAACGAGTCTTTCATTTGGTGATGAAATAAGAGTATCTCTTGGCGAACTTGAAAATGTTGAGGTGGTACTTTTAGATGAGCTTCTGCAGTGAATTAGGTGCAGTTTAGTTTGATTCGATTAGTGTTTGCTCAATACTCAATAATGACCAAATTAATAATCTTCGATTTCTTGTCCCATCAATGTGTTCATCTACTAATTGGTTTACAGTTTTATAATCCAAGTATTCGTAGATACTAGATTTCTTGTTCTTAATAACATTTTGAACGAATTCAATACTTTCACCTTGAAACCAACTTGCATCAGGTGCAGAAAATCCTTGCTTTTGGGCATCTGTAACCTTACTGGGAATATATCTCGACATAACCTTTCGAAGAATCTTCTTTCCATCGACCTCGATTGACGAAGATTTACTCATTTTTTTCTCGACTTCATTTTCATTAATTCTCGAAATCTTATTGAGGTTATTTAGTTTCATTTCAATTGGCAGAGCCATTGCAAAGTCCACTAAATCATTGTCTAGGAAAGGCACACGACTTTCTATAGAATGTGCCATGCTTAACTTGTCCTCGACTACCAATAACCCATGCAAAAAAGTTTTTGCTTCAAAATACAGTGAGTGGTTAATGAAGTCGGAAGGCGTAGCAAGCTCATTTGCATGATTTGTAAAGACATCTCGAAAAATGTCCTTTGTCCATATGTTTTCCACATCTTGCCAAATAGGGGAAAAAACCCTTTTGAGTTCCGTATTTGGCAACATTCTTTGCCAGTACAAATAGTAATCATCTACGTACTCATTAAATGACTCTGCAGATGCTGACCTAAAGTATCTCCACGGGTAACCGGCAAAGAGTTCGTCTCCTCCTGCCCCAGAAAGAACAACCTTTACGAATTTACTTGCGAGTTGTGCAGCATAGTAATTTGGATAACTTTGTCCAACTCTTGGCTCTTCAATTGCTCGGGTAACAGCCGGTAAAGCTCGTTCCATGTCGCCAGCCTTGAGGACCATTTCATATTGTTCTGTTTTGAATAGTGCGGACATGGCCTCTGCTCTTCTGCGCTCATCGAACCCAAGTTCCATTCCAGATGCTGAAGACAAATCAAAACCAACAGTAAAAGTCTTTAGATCTTTGATCTCACGAGTTGCTAGTGCAGTTATAGTTCCGGAATCCATGCCGCCTGACAGATATGAGCCGAGAGGAACATCCGACATGAGTTGACGAGAAACTGCTTGCTGCAAAAGGCGATCTAGTTCTTCTTCATATTCGCGTTCGTCAACATTAGAATCCGAACTCGAGAAATGAAAATCCCAATATCTTGTTAACTTTTGATTTGTTTGATTTCTCGTGTCAATCCGAAGCATGCAACCAGCGGGCAAGATACTTATGCCTTCAACGAGCGTTCTGTTCGTGAAAATGTTTTGAAAAGTGAAATACTCAAGCAAGGCTTTTTTATCCAAAACATTCTTTGATGCCGAATTAGCCAAAATGGCTTTTTGTTCAGAACCAAACAAAATCTTGCTGCCAAAAGTCCCTAGGTATAGCGGCTTGATTCCATATCTATCTCTTACCAAGTGAACCGATTTATCTCGATCATCCCACATGGCAAAAGCAAACATTCCATTGAATTTCTCGACAGACTTTGGTCCCCATTGCAACCAAGCCATGATCATTACTTCAGTATCCGTTTCCGAATGGAACCTATGGCCTAATCCCTGAAGCTCTTTGCGAAGTTCGCGGTAGTTATAGAGTTCGCCGTTATAGGTAATAGTTAGATTGCCATCAGTGGTGGTGCGAGGCTGCTTACCTTCTGGTGACAAGTCAATGATGGCTAAGCGTCTATGTCCAAAACCTACATTCTCTGAAGCAAAGAATCCTTCGCCATCGGGGCCGCGATGAGCGATAGCGTCGCACATTACCTTTAATTCAGGTACAGGAACGGGAGCGCCCGAGAAGTCAATTACTCCACATATTCCACACATCTATTTACCTAAAAGCTCTTCAGGGCATTGACAACATATTCGTAATCTTGTTCGATCATTCTATTGTGTAGAGGGATTGCCATGGTCTGGTCGTTGCAAGATTGCGCTCCGGGTAAGTCCTGAGGTTTGTATCCGAAGCGCTCACTGTAATAACCGAGCATGTGTACAGCGTGCGTTCCAGGTCTTGTCGAAATCCCAAGTTCTTGAAGTTTGCTCATAATGTCATTTCGCTTCATTGGTGCTTCCTGCGGATCAACAAAGGTGACGAATGATTGCCAGGCATGTTGTCCATCTTCCGGATCTAATGGCATGCGTAACCAAGATATGTCTGAAAGTTCAGACCGATAGTAGTCAGCCCACTGTTGCCTCTCAGCAACAAACTTATCTAACTTGGCCAACTGAACATTTCCAACGGCACCTTGAAGGTCTGTCATTCGATAATTGAACCCAAGAACATTGAAGTCTGGAAGTAAGTAAGGATGAGCTCCTTTGTGCCGAACTTCTTCGGAAATGCTCGCACCATGATTTCGTAACATGTCGGCAGTTTCAGCCAAAGCTGAATCATTTGTCGTGAGCATTCCACCTTCACCAGTTGTCACTGACTTACGCGGGTGGAAAGAAAAAGCTCCCGCAAGACCTAGTCCTCCAGCTGGAACGCCGCGGAGACTGGCTCCAGCGGCGCATGCACAGTCTTCAAATACCGGGATGTGTTTTGGCAACATAGATTGTAGTTTTGGAATGTCGGCGCACAATCCAAAAAGGTGTACGGCGATAACTGCTTTCGTTTTGTCAGTAACTTTGCTAACTACGTCATTTAGGTCAATGTTGTTTGTGACTGGATCAACGTCGGCAAGGACGGGTGTTGCGCCGCAATAAACAACGACATTGGCTGTTGCCACCCAAGTAAAGGCAGGAACGATTACCTCATCACCAGGCCCAATACCTATTGCTGCAAGCATCAAGTGCATAGCTGTGGTGCAACTAGTTGTCGCAAGAGCGTGGTTAACATTGTGCATTTGAGCAAACGTCTGCTCAAACTTTGCAACCTCTGGACCTTGCGTCAACCAACCTGATTCAAGTGGACCTTTGGTTGCTAACCATTCCTCTTCCCCGGTGCTAGGAAGAGAGATCGCGATGCTTCTTTTTTCCATTATTGATTCTCCGGCTTAGTGCGCCAATCAATCAGACTAAGCAAACCGTCTTGGAGCGAATCTTGGAAAGTGAACTTCAAGTCTTTGGTTGCCTTGTCTGGTGATCCAATTCTGTTCTGAACGAATTGACGGGCATCTTCAGCAGAATATGGGTTGTAAGTTACGGTGAGATCTGAACTTCTTAGCTCGAGAATCAGATCGCAAAGCTCTTTGATACTGGTCTGGACTCCAGTTCCAACGTTGTAAAACTCATCATTGATTTCAGCCTGCATGGCCAATATATTGCAGCGTGCAGTGTCCTGGACTGTTATAAAGTCATATGCCTGTGTGCCATCGCCATTAATGGTTGGGGCTTCATTTGCATCAATTTTGTTTAGCATGATAGGAATAACACCTGTGTATGCCGCTGTCTGATCTTGATGCGGTCCGTACACATTCATATAGCGAAGACCTACGTAGCTAAGGCCGTACCGATCATGGAAGGCACGAGCCATAGCCTCGCCGGCAATTTTGGTCGCACCGTAAAAATTCCTGTTGTTAAAGGGGTGCTCTTCTGTCATTGGCACCTCTAAGGCATCGCCATAAACAGAAGCCGACGAAGAGTAAACAAGTCGTTCTACATTGTTGTTAACACATGCCTCAAGAACATTGAATGTTCCTTGAATATTTACATCGAACGCGGTTCGCGGGTAGTCCTTGCAGTGAAGTAGCCACATAGCCGCCAAGTGAAATACGCCATCTACCTGAGATACAGCTTTGTTAAGAACGTCAACTTCACGAATGTCACCGCCATCTGGGAAAATTGAGCATCTTGGATCTTGAAGTTGCTCTCTTAAGTTTGATGACTTGCCACGAGCGTAGTTGTCAAAGACAATCACTTCTTTTACATCATGCTTTAAAAGCTCGGCAACTACATGGCTGCCAATAAATCCAGCGCCGCCTATAACAAGGAATTTCTTTCCTTTGATGTCCATATTTCACCAATCCGAAGCACGATTTTTCTAGGTTATTACCTGAATCTTATCGGTTTTCTATGTTTACTTCCCGTAACACCTCTGGAATGGGAGCCTTCGCACAGTTGATGCCTTTCTACATCACTTGATACGCAATACTTATAACCATGAAAAGAACGGGTCGACGTCCAATTGGTGAAATCTTTGGCCCTGTCGTTCCGTCAGCCGTTGTTGGTGGGTCAATTGGTTATCTAATTTCCCACAATCTCGTAGGGAGTTTCATAGGTGCAATAGGGCTGGCTGTTGCCTCAATTCTGGTTCGCAGCACCTTACTCGCGTTAATCGCTATACCCGGTGCGCTCGCACTCGCTTCACTCATTAACACATACGACTCTTTACTCTTGGGGCGGAGATCGAGTGTTGCTCTGGCATTGGTCATTAGCCTCTATTTCTTGATCTTGATTTTCCAAAGGAAGCTCATCAATCTAAATGAGTGGAGCTTGACAACCGCTACTTCCGCAAGCAATCTGTCCACAATTGCTGCTGTTCCCTCATTGTTGATAAGTGCTTATTGGGCAAGGGGCACAAATGTCTCCGCATTGCAGTTTCTAGCAACAACCGGGGAAGACAATGCCGCATGGCTTGAAGGTTTGGCGAGTGGAATCAAAAATGGCTCTGGTCCAATAGTTTCTCCAGGACTAGCATTTGGTGGTGGTGAGCACTTAATTGTGCCTCAGGCAATTTTGCAAGTCCTTTTTGATTTCTCGAAGTCTATGCAGCTAGTTGATAACGCCAGGCTACTCAAGATTGAATATGGAATTCTCGCAATATTGTTTGTTGCGCTCACAAACTTTATGACCTTGGCGATGATGAAGTCTTTGAGTGCCACAAAACTTGTTTCTCTAATTACGGTGCAATCTGTGTTTAGCTATGCGCTAATCTCTTCTTTGATTTCGTCAGGTCATTTAACCGCAGTAATTTCTACAATCTACTTATCTGCAGCGATTGCTCTATCGATCGTTTATCTTGATTCAGACTTAAATGAGAAATCCAAAGTATTGCTTTCTTTTATTGTTGCAGCGCTGATTTATTCCGCAGGAAAGGTATGGTACCCACTTGCTCCTGCGACAAATTTCATTCTTGTTGCATTCGCAATAAGCTCTCTTGCGATTCGATTTCGCTGGCGACAAATATATGCGAATTGTTTAGAATCAAGCAGCGCCTCAACACTGATTAAATCGGCTAGTTATTTCGCATTGTTTCTGACTGGAGCTCTCGCTCTTTACGCAGTAATTGCCATGGAATTAGTCACCATTGCAAAGATTAAAGCAGCCACCGCTCCGCTTGGACTGCTTGGAGCAACTGCCAGCGCTTCGGCAGTTTTGTTGATTATTGCACTTCTGGGTGCGACGTGGTTATTGAGAGATAGGAACTACTCAAATAACTTTTCAAAACTCATCGTCACAACGTTGATGGGATATTTTGTCATCATCGTATTAATTTCTTTGATAGCGGCGCCTGGATTCACAATTCGTTATGCGGCTACAAAGTTGGCAGTAGTTCTGTGCGCACTTTTTGTGCCTTACTTTCTAATATTTGTTTACAGCCACTCTTCTCGAGTTAACAATCTTCAGGCGCTGGTCGTTTCATTTGGATTGGTAGCTGCGTTCATCTTTGATGGTTCATTAGGCCAATTTGTGAACTTTCCATTGAAGGTGGATAAATCCGTTAACAATGTCTGGAGTGCCGCCGTAGTTTCAGTTGGTTCATTGCAAAAAACTCCGTCGGTTGTTTGCCTGAACTCCGATGACAAAGTTCGGAGTTATGAGGCCTACCTTTGCACCCGAATGAGTATCGGGCTTTTTGGCAACTATGGATCTTACAACTTTGCACACAGCACTTGGAGCGGTGCTTTGCTTGGTGGTGGAGAGAAAGATTTAATTAAAGACATAGAAAATGATTTCTTTAATGACTTAACTGTTATCGCGTTTGATGGATCTAAAATCTCGAATGGTGATCCAATTCAAGACATGTGGCTTGAGGAAGTTCCTTGGTCCAAGGTGAACGTTATTGGAATCGGCTAATTCTTTAACTTCTAGCGTTGTCGCTAGCGGCAAGACACTTCTTTATGAACGGAGCCGTAGCTTCGTAATTCATGTATCGGGCTATTTTTTTCTTTGCGGATGTCGCCTTTATTGAATTAAAGCTGTGTGAGAGTGCAGTCCCAGACACTGCATAGCGACGTCCGTCAGGGGTGACAAGCCAAACTTGAGCATTATCTCCGTAGCATTCAAGCTGACCCTCCTGTGATGCAAGTGCAGGTAAAGCGGTACCCATAGGCTCACTCAAAATTAGATCTGACTTATTCGGCTGGTACAGAAACAATATCGCTGCCATTTGGATCGCTAGCAAGATGGTAATTGAAATCGATAGCCGCTTGGTGAACTCAGGTCTAGGTTCTATAAAGTCATTGTTCTGATTATGAGTTTGTGTCCTCTGTTTCAGCTTCGAGGGGATTAGAGCAAAAAGGCCAAATGCACAAACTACTAAAAAGAAAACTATTCCCGCTGAAAGAAACCGGTACTCAGGGAATGCCGCAACCATGTAAGGGATAGATGTAACGAATACAGAAATCGCGATGTAAGGCATCGAAGTTCGCCGCATCACCCAAGAGCCAACTATAAATAGCGGAATCAAAACAATCATAAATTTGTCAGAAACCAAAATATTCTCAAGTGTGTATTGAGCGCCAAATACAGCCCAATCCCAGAGAGTGCTGTAGCCTTCCGTCCCAGCTTTACCTGCAAGCGTGCTAGCGGCCTGCCCTGCCGTGGCGGGTGTGTACCCAGCAAGTGGAGCCCACTGAGATACGGCAGCGTAGGCAAGGATTGTCGCAGCACCACCAGCGATCGAGTAGTTGAACCAAGAATTCAGAAACTTACGTGTTGAAATCAAAGCAACTAGCCAGCCAGTGAATAAAACACTCAACGGTAGAAGTGGAACTTGCCTAACAAAGGCAAGGACAATAATGGACGTAACTAACCCAAGGATTGGGTAAGCATGATTTAAACGCCGAGAACTAAACGGAAGCAAAAACAACCAAGAAACAGTAATCAATATAAGAAATGCTTCAGTAAAGATTCCTGCGCCGTACTTTATAAAGAGCAGGCTTCCTGAGGCAGTAACTAGCCCAGAAGCGGCAAGCAAAGGTCCGCCTTGCAAGTAGAGCCATCTAATCAAACCTACGGATGAAACTATTCCTGCCAGCAAAACGGGAATGGCCAACCCGGAAGCACCAAAGATCTTAAAACTAATTGCCATTGTCAAAGGTAGAACTGCTCGGGCATAAATCAAAGGCGCAGAGTCCATGCTTTGAAAACCAAAATCTAAATCTTGGTACCAACCAGGCCAATCACGAAATATTTGCGTCGCAATGATAAGTGCATTGGTGTAGCCATAACCTGCCATTTCAATTGCACTTGATACGTAGTACATGTGGTCACCATTTCGCCAAGGCCAACCATGGTGAATGCTAGTTCCTTCTGGAAACAATCTAGATTCTGATGAATTGATTCGAGAAACCAAAAAAAATAAATTGCCTATGGAAAAGGCTATGAATGCACCAATGAGAATCCGCCGATGTTGCTGAACTCGGTCTTTTGGTGACAAGTCATTACTCATTACGAAAAACACTACCGCACTTGGAATAGCGCGAGTGGCATGACTTAAATCTAAGTACTCAGCTGCCTCAGCTGGTGGCCCTATACAAAACTGTTACCCCGGCAAGCACCAGTGCGGCTCCGATTCCGTGAGCCATCTTTAGGTTTTCATTCAAGAAAAGAACCGACCCAACGGCCACAAGCAATGTGACTGCACCTACTGCAATTGGATAGATGATGGTTAGCTCCACACTTGAAATCATCCAAAGCCAAATCAAAAGACTGATCGCATAAGCTGCAAGGCCGAGTGAGGCTGCGAGCAGAACCTTTCCTGACATGTTTTGGTTTCTGAAGCCATCAATTGCCCTTGGCAGAAAACTTCTCAAGAGAATAAGCCCGGCCGCACTCAAGAATGCATAGATGATCATTGAGTAAATAAAGATTGGCTTCATTGTTTACCTAACTTCTTACTTGGGCGCATCAAGGACAGGGAAATTTTCAAGTTCTAAAATTGTTGGTACGCCAGGTATAGCTTCCTTCGTCCAGGTCTTTATGTGCTTTCTTAATGTTACAAGCGAGACAAAGCTCTGAAGGATATCAACAATTCCAATTCTGGTGCCATGGTCACCATGTGTTTGGTCCAGTTCAACCGGGACTTCTAATGGTGTTAGGCCAATAGATTCTGCATATGAAACTAGGTATGTGGTCCACATATAGTCAGTGACAGTAGTTTTACGTGCGAAATCTTTTACCCATTCCCCCTGTAAGAAAAAAGTTCCTTGGGTATCTCCAACGTGTGATTTCAGCAGAATTCTTCTGGCCACTAAGAAGATGCGACTAAGGAGACTTCTCAAAAATGATCGATGAACCTGCGATTCTTTATGCGCCTTAGATCCAATTGCTATAGCTGAAGGAATGGTCAACTTAGATGTTGAGTCCCAATCTGAAAATCCAAATGGAAGATCATCGGCCGTTAGAACTATGAATCTTCCTTTGGCTTCTAATACTCCACTCTGATATGCACAACCAAGTCCTTTTTCAGATTTGGTAATTCGAATAACCGGGCCAGCACTAGTGACAGTTGAGGCAAAATCTGTTGCGCGATCAAAAGTTTTATCTGTTGAGCCATTAACAACAACGATGACTTCGTCATCAGTGGTTAGAGTTGAATACAACCTAATTAAAGTACCCGCGATAACTGATTCCCCGTTAAAGGTCGGAACAATCACGGAAACTCTCACTTGTTTATTGTATCGTTCCGAATTTGCAACAGGGTGAATTGAATTGTTGTGGATTTGCAAAACAACTCTTAGCCATTAGGTGGCGTGTTAGTCTATTTTGGTGCTTAGGACGAGAGCCTCAATAACAACATCACTTACAGCCTTTGTTTTACTGGGTCTCGGCCTTCAACTCAGGTACGGCTATCGAGCGGGAGTTGACGACCACCTTGTGTTGTCGCCAAAGGGCATCCAACTTTCAAATCCTGACGCATTTGTAAATGACTATTTCTTGCAGAATGCTCCCCAGCCACACATAGCCTTTGATGCGATCACATATCTTGGTGAAAGAACAGGATTACTTGGGTTTACCTATCTTGCTTACTGGTTAGTGGCCTTGCTTGCGCTTTCAGTCGCTATCAGTTTGATGATTTTAAAGTTGGGAAAAACCAATTTCATTGGCACAACGACACTTGCTGTTGTTTTCTTGGTCCTAGCGCCAATTTCTTTCCTTGGCACAACAACACCTGCCTTGGCTAGAGCTATCCCCCACGTCATGGGTGGATCACTTGCATTACTAACCATTTCGCTTTTGATTTTTGGAAAAGTTCGTTGGGCAGGGGCAGTTGCTTTCTTAGCGGCAGTGATGCATGTGCAAAATGGATTGATAGCAGCCGCAGTTGTTTTGCTTTGGTTGATTATTACCTTTGTCATTAATCGCAGTGTTGACGCGATTTTGGTCTTGGAAACAGTTTTGGCATTTGCTGTCGTGTTCGCAATCTTGAAGCTTCGACCAATTGCCGGAAATCCTGAGGACTTCTTATTCGTTTGCCGGGAATACATTCCGTATCACTGTGAGGCTGATACCTGGGTGTTAGACAGGCTTGCCACAGGAATAGCAGGTTTGACTCTTGTTGCTCTTCTAGCTTCCTCTATCTTCGCTGAAAGGCTCAATAAGGTAACCGCCACTTTCGTGCGCGTTTTAGTTGCTGGATTGGTTTTCGCAAATCTGTTTGTTGTGTTTGCTGATCGATACAACGTTCCTGTTCTAGGTGAGCTATTCCAGGCGACAAATGCATATCGAATCGGCGTCTTGACGGTTGGACTCGCTTCGATTTCCTTCGCACTGCACCTTTCACTGATTTCTTCACTTTCGAAAAAGCATTTCTATGTGGCTGTTGTTTCTGGTGTGCTGTTTCTCAATGCGCCAAGTGATGGTGGATATCTTTCAAATATGAAGATCGGGCTGCTGGCGGTTGGGTTGTTCTTGATCTTGGTCAAGCACGCAATTGACCGAAAGCAAATTGACGACTCCCAGTTTTCACTTCCTGTTTCTCAAAGTGTTGTAATTCCATTCACCGGGTTTATTGCAGCAACGCTGAGTGTTCTGGCTCTAGCTGGCCCGAGCTTTACCTTTGGCTTGCCGGTGCTTTCATTCAACAGTGCACGAGCCGACCTTGGTAAACAAATTGCTTCTGTAATCCCATCTGGCGAAACTATCGCGATGGACCCAAAGCGCAATTGGGTCAGATTGAGTACTGAGCGCGCCGTTGTCGTTGACTGTAAATACGTTCCTTATGGCGGACCAGCGTTACTTGAATATCGCAAGCGACTTGATCAGCTAGGTGGCTTTGGAAATACTTGTGGGTTAAAGGGTTTTTCAGAGTTGAAACCTATTGAAGTTAGTGAGTTTGCACAGAAGTTTGATGCCAACTATCTCCTGCTTACTGCTTCAGATGTTCGCTTGGATGACATCAAGGAAATAGGCTGGGATGAAATTGAGCGAATCCCCTACTCAAACACAACGTTTGTGATTCTTCGCAAGGAGTAAAAGTGCATCAGGAGAAAATCAGTGCTGATTTCTCCAGCCTTGCGATCGTCCTTACGCCTATTTCCTACAAGCAGGATCCTCGGCATTCTTACTGGCGCGCCGAACTGGAAAAGAAGTTCGAAAAAGTCGAGATGTGGCAGTTCTTATCCAGTGGTTCACTCACTACCTCAAATAAAGCTGGCATTGCGGTGGCTGTTGGAACCGAAGATCGTGATGTTTTGGATCTTGAAGCATCGTTAAGTAGTGCACTTAATCAGATCTATTCATACCTTCGATCCTCCAATGATGAAAACTTAAAGGTGCTTCAGGCCGTAGTTGATCAATTTTCAGATAAAAACTCGATCACTCATAAGTATTTGCTTGGCCAAGTGGCACGCATGACAGCATCACTCGCTTTAGCTTCAACCATTAAGTCACCTGCGTTAGTAGTAGCCAATGACTTGGTAGCTGCGATAGCTGCTGTTTTAGTTTGGCCAAATGGTGAGACGCGCATTGTTTATGATGCGCAAGAAGTATTTATAGACATGTATAAAAGTTCTCCAGCCGATCGCATGACAGAATCGGAAGAAAAATTCTGGCTAGACCTGGAGTCTTTTGTCTGTAGCACTGTAGATGAAGTGGTGACGATCTCACCGGGTATTGCAGAACTTTACCTAGAGCGCCATGGTGTTTCACCGTTTGTACTTCCTAACTGGGTACCTCTTTCAAGTGCGGATTTTGCAAAAGAGTCTGCCCAAGGTCCAACGAAATTTGTCTATATGGGACACGCAGCCCCGCATCGAGGTCTGGAAGAACTGATAACAGGGTGGACCTCTGACAAGTCAACAGCGACCTTGGATCTTTTCATTCCTGAGCGCCCTTACACGCAAGACCTGCGAAAACTAATTGAAAGACACAGTAAAGAATTCCCCGAAGTTGCAATTGCATTGAGGGATCCAGTGAGTGAATCCCAAATGATTCACGCTCTCAGTGGATTCGATGTTGGAGTTATTCCTTATGCACATCCATACCCATACAACCATTGTTCGCCTAACAAGTTCGGACAGTATCTTGCAGCAGGACTGGCAATAATCTCTAACGATCTTCCGTTTGTTAAGCAAACAATTAACGAAGCTGGCTGTGGTGATGTCTTTGATTGGCAAATTCCGGGATCATTCAATGAATGTGTCTCGAAATTTGTTGCGGATAAGCACCTTGTTGAACTGAAGGAAAACGCCAGAACAGCATTTCTAGCCGGCTATAACTGGGAAGCCGTTATTCAGAAATGGGACAGTGAAACTAAAGCACTGGTTCCGGTGGCTCACACACGAGTGAATCAAGACTGGGCAAATACCTTCGTGAATCTGGCGACGTACCCAGACGTTCACGAACAAGTTATTGCAATCGTCGGTTCAGGCAGACTTACCTTAAAGCAGGCGATGGTTTCGACTCTGGGCAAGATTGGGCTTCGCGATAACGTGCAGACGCGGAGAGTTTTCATGCAGCTAAGCAAAGTTCCAGTTATTGGTGGAGTCGTCAAGAAAATCGCTAAATCCATGATTTAAAGTGTCGATGCCACGCAGGTAGGCTTTGAACATGAACACGATCGGGGTCGAGAAACCACTTGCCGTTGTTTTGGCTCCTGAAGAAGTTACCACCACATTTGACCGACGGGTTATTCAGCAAATTGATTTACTTAGCGAGAATGGCTGGAATGTCATTCTGCTTGCCCATAATTCTGGGCAACGCGAAGTAACGGTCGAGATTAATGCCAATCACATTTCCTTGCTGATTCCGCGTCGTGGATTTACCGGAATTACTCCTGATGCGAGTGTTTTTGCAAAGCTTGGAAATGCATTTGGTTACTACAGCGATCAGATAGTTAAGGTTTCAAAAAACAAGACGCGTGGGGTGCGCTCCAAGGTGGTTTCTCAAAAGCCATTAGTAGCATCAGAGATTGATAAAAGGACCCTGATTTATGCAAAGGCACTTGAAATCTTCAATGTCAAAGGTGTGGACTTGGTTCTTTGCTGTGATTTACCAGCCGGTGAAGTCGCAATTGAGTTAGCTCAGCGAAATGGTGCTGCGCTTTGGTTTGATGCCCATGAGCACTATTCGGAACAAGCGTCATTGTCGGATTCACAAAAAAGAGTGTTAGCGATACAAGAACAACGCATAGTTTCAAAAGCTGATCGAAGTTACACAGTAACTCCCCAACTTGCAGAAATCATGAGTCAAAAATTTGGATCCACCGGTTCAGTAGATTTTCTTCCAAATAGCTTGCGAGTTGAGCAAATTCCAAGCAAAGGTAAGCTGCGAAGAATCCTTGGTATTAAGGATTCGGACACTGTAATTCTTTATCACGGTGGATTCTTTTTCGACAGAAACCTTGACGCACTATTGTCTGGTTTCCAAGAGTCAACAAATGAGAAACTGCATCTTGTCATGATGGGATATGGCGATCGAGACAAGATTCTAGGAAACATACTTGACCTGAATGATCGTCGCGTGCATTTCTTGAGTGCAGTGCCGTCAAGTGAGTTGCTTGAATACGTTATAGATGCGGATGCGATTGCGATTCCGTATCCTGCCGTGGATATCAACACCTTGAATTGCTTCCCAAACAAACTTGGTGATGCGATTGCACTTAAGAAACCAGTTATTGCAAATAGTGAATTGATTTTCTTGGGAAATTACATTCAAAAGTATGACGCCGGTGTTTCAATTGATTTTTCAAGTTCACAGCAGGTGGCGCAGTCATTTAACAGTTTGGATCTATCTAAACTGAAACCAAATTGGGAAGCAGCAGAAAAAGACCTTGGCTGGACTTTCCATTCTCAAACATTTGTTGGTTGGCTAAAAAATGACTTCCGATAATCTTCGAGTAGCAATCGGGCCAACCAATGTTGCTGGCCAGGGATACCAGATCGCTCGCAGTCTGCGGGAAATCAAGAACATAGATGCCATAAATTTCATGCTGAACAACAACTCGTTCAGATTCAAGACTGATCTTTCTGTACCTTCCGAAGGCTGGATCACTTCATTGACCAAGGCAATAGGTGGGCGCGCGGATTACTGGCCGGAAATCGATTTTCGAAGCCATGTACTTACAGAGTATTTTGATGCATTTCGAAACCGCAATGGAATTAGATCCTGGTCATTAGATACCAAGGTAAGCCAAGAGCAAGGTCAAGTTGTTGGTGTCATTGCTCATGGCAGTGACGTGCGAGTGCCTTCCATTCATTCCGAGCTTGATGAATTAAGTCCACATCGCAAACTAGGCAAAAGCTACAACGCTTTGCTTGAACAAATTACAAAACGAAACATTGAGAATTCTGAATTAGCAGATGCCTGCTTTGTTTCAACTCGAGATTTACTTCACTTCTTGCCGAATGCCACATGGCTGCCTGCGATTGTTGACTCTGAGCTTTTTGGTACACCTCTACCGACACCTTCTAATCGCCCAGTTGTCTTGCACTTACCTTCCGATCCGCGATTCAAGGGTAGTGAATACATCGTTCCGGTTTTGGAAAAACTTCACCAAAGTGGGGTTATCCGCTATCGGAGCATGCTTGCCAGTTCACATGATCAGGTTTTACGAGCGATAAATCATGCCCACATTCTGGTCGATCAAATTGGCGTAGGTCATTACGGAGCGATTGGCGTTGAAGCCATGGCTTCTGGTCGTATTGTTATGGCCTACATGGGCAATCTCGGCGCTGGCGAACCTATTGTGAATATTCGTCCTGAAACAATCGAAGGAGAATTAGTCACGCTTGCTAGAGATCTTGAATTACAAGCAAGGACATTCAAGCTCAGCAGAGAATTCGCCGAGAAGTTTCACAACGGTAATGCCAGCGTAAAGGCTCTCGAGTCTTTCCTAGATCTAAGTAGGTAGTTGCTAACCAGCAACGCCAAGCACAACGACATCTGCTTGAGACAGTTGACCAGGCTTAAGCATTTTTCTGCCGTCAACAACAGTCCGGACTCCCGGTAGGTCTGCTGAAACGATGTCGGCGTATGCAGCGTGGTTTGCCTGAACGATTGCTGCGTCTGCTGTTTGGCCAAAGTTATATGGTGTGAAGCCATATGCAACTAGTTCTGCATCGGTATACATCGGATCATGAACCAAGACTTCAGCACCCTTTGCCTTCAGTGCATCAACTGTTGCGAATACTCCTGAGAACGCTGTTTCTTTCACGCCGCCACGATAAGCAGCGCCCAATACAACTACCTTTTGTCCACTGAGTGAACCGTGACGCTTTTCTAGCACATCGACTGCGTAACTTGGCATTTGAACGTTTGCTTCGCGAGCTGCGCGAACTACTGTTGCGCTCGGATCGTTCCATAGGTACATCCGTGGGTAGATCGGAATGCAGTGGCCACCAACAGCGATACCTGGTTGATGAATGTGACTAAACGGTTGGCTATTGCAGGCGTCAATTACGGAATAGACGTCGATGCCATTGTCTGCTGCAAATCGGGCAAATTGATTAGCCAGACCAATATTCACGTCGCGATATGTTGTCTCGGCAAGCTTGGCTAACTCACTAGCTTCAGAGCTTCCTAAGTCCCAAACACCATTTGGTTTTGCCAAATCAAAACGTTCGTCAAAGTCCAACACTTGCTCGTAAAATGTTTTAGCAGCGTTACCACTTGCTTCGTTAATTCCACCTACAAGTTTTGGATACTTACGCAAGTCTTCAAATACTCGGCCTGTGAATACGCGCTCTGGGCTGAAAGCAAGATGAAAATCAACGCCTGCGACAAGTCCAGATTCCTGTTCCAACATTTTGGCAAAACGATTTCTTGTTGTGCCAACCGGCAGTGTCGTTTCGTATGAAACTAAAGTGCCCGGCTTCAGGCCTTTTCCAATCGAAACGGTCGCTGCATCCATCCACGCAAAGTCTGGAGTACCTTCAGCATCAACAAAAAGTGGGACAACTACAACTACGGCTTCGCTCTCGGCAACTGAGCCGGTTGTGTCATTTGTTGCGACTAAGCGACCACTGCGAACAACGGCTTCTAGCTTGTTCTGTAAATGAGCCTCACCAGGAAATGGCTCAATGCCTTGGTTAATGAGATCAATTGTCTGCTGGTTTACATCTGTGCCAACAACGTGGTGGCCGCGGGAGGCAAATTGAACCGCTAATGGAAGGCCAATCTTGCCCATTGCTACAACAGTGATCTTCATGTTTATCCAATCGAAAAGGTTTATTGTCCGTTGCAAATTCTATCGGTTCACTGCCAGTTGGCCTTCCAGCCCAATGGGAATGGCTATTTATGCGATAAGTTGAACGTATGCGCGTTATTAGTGTTGTGGGCGCTCGTCCGCAGTTTGTGAAGTTAGCAGCGGTTGCCAATGGCATGAAAGATACGGCTATTGAGCACGTAATTGTTGATACTGGCCAGCACTACGACAGCAATCTATCTGAGGTTTTTTTCGATGATCTTCAGATTCCAAAACCTGATGTGAATCTGGGAATTGGCTCAGGCTCTCATGGAGTTCAAACCGGGGCCATGCTTGCCGCATTGGATGAGGTATTCACCAAGTACTCCCCTGATTGCGTACTGGTTTATGGAGACACCAATTCAACTTTGGCTGCGGCCGTGAGTGCCGTGAAATTGCACTTTCCAGTCGCTCACCTAGAGGCTGGTCTGCGGTCATTTAACCGAGCCATGCCCGAGGAACACAATCGTGTCCTAACCGATCATGCAGCTGACTTATTACTGCCACCAACGCAAGTTGCACACGATCACCTAGTTCGTGAAGGGCTTGGCCATCGCTCAGTAATTGTTGGTGATGTGATGACGGATGTTTGTTACTTGACCCGCGATAGCGTCAAAGCAAATCCAGTTGATTTAGGTATCTCAGGAACTTACTTAACCTCGACAATCCATAGAGCTGAAAACACTGACGACCCAGTCCGACTAAAGGAAATCATCAGCGCACTTCAGGCGCTTCCAAATCCAGTCGCACTTCTAGCGCATCCTCGCCTACAGGCACGAGCTAAAGAATTTGGTATTGAATTAGAAAAGGGTTCAGTTCAAGTTTTTGATCCTCTGCCTTACCCACAAACTATTCAAATGATGTTGGGTTCGGCTGGCGTAGTAACAGACTCTGGGGGACTACAGAAAGAGGCCTACTTACTAGAAGTGCCTTGCACCACAATTCGAACTGAAACGGAATGGGTTGAAACATTAGTTGACTCATGGAATGTTTTAAGTCCTGAAGTTAAGGACTTAACTAACGCTGTTATGCGACCAAAGCCATCTGAACCCACTAAGTCTGTCTATGGGAATGGTGCTGCTGCAAAGCGTGTAGTGGATGCTTTGTTGAACTTTTCGGCACAGAGTTAGGTCCGCTTCCCCGTGAAACAAGAAAATGAACGGTTGATTCCGCTTCACGTAGCCAAAGAGGTTTTGGGTCAGTACCCAAGTCGCTCTCGACGGGCCTATTACACATATGTATTGCTGAGAATGGGACTTGGGGCTTTCGATGTCGTAAATGCTCTAGCTCTTGGAGCCGTTGCCGCCCTTGCCGCTGTGGTCGCTGGTGCTGTTGCTCCAACTGGATTGCTTGCTCAATTACTCGAACAGACTGGGGATCCACTGCGAGCGCTTCGAATCTGTGGAATCGCGGCCATCGCACTTTTCACGATCAAAGGCTTTGCAGAGTATTACTTCCGGCGTCGAATGCTGATGTTCATTGCGAATCGCGAATATCAAATCTCTGCAGAACTAGTTCAGCGCTTTTTGCGACTTCCCCTTTCTCGAATTCAGAGTTGGGGTAACGTCGATGCCGCTTTCTCTGTTGGTCAAGGAGTTGCAGGAGGATCCCTTTTACTTGGTGCAATAAGTTCAGCATTTGCAGAACTGTTGGTTCTGATCATTATGACTGGATTGCTTTTTGTTTTTAACCCAGTTGCTGCGCTTTGCGTCCTGGCATTAATGGGCCTTCTTGCGTATGGATTACAGAGATATTCGAGTCCGCGACTTATCAAGAACACCGCAACGATTAATCAATCAGCAGTGCAGTCTCAAGAGACATTTCAAGAAGGCCTTTTTGCATACCGCGAAGTAAATGCAGCTGGCAGAGTGCCTTGGTTAGTGTCTCGCTACACCGGATTTCGCTCACAAGGGGCGCTTGCTACTGGTAATCAGATAATCACTAGCCAAGTTCCTTCCTTGATTTTGCAGTATGGAATCTTTATTGGAACTGCAGCTTTCACACTTTCGATTTTCTGGGATGGTGGTGGACCACAGTCCTTCGCAATTCTTGCAATCTTTGGTGCAGCCGGAAGTCGCATGGCTGGCGCCGTAGGACCATTACAAAACTCTTGGAACATCGCTATCAGTGCAGTTCCGCAGGCACAGAGAATGCTTAAGTTAACCCGTTGGCTTAATGAAAATGAGTCACCATCAGTTCAGCAAGATTTTGCTTTGTCGCTTTCAAGCCGTGAAAAGTTTGTGCCAGCAATTGAATTTAAAGATGTCTCATTCAGTTACGAAGGTTCAGAATCTCCAGCATTGACGAATGTGTCATTTAAGGTTCCAGAGTTTTCTATGCTTGCGATCGCTGGTCCAAGTGGATCTGGCAAGAGCACTCTTGTCGACCTTCTACTTGGAATGAATTCCCCTGACAGCGGCCAGATACTTCTTGGCGGACAAGATCCACGTGGAGTTAGATCTACATGGCCTGGAATTCTCGGCTACGTGCCGCAGTCGGTTTATGCAGCTGATCGTTCGCTAGCAGAAAATGTTGCACTTGGATTTGATCGAGATGACATTGATGAAGCCCAAGTCTGGAAGGCGCTTGAGCAGGCTCAGCTAGATGTATTGGTACGTACTTGGCCAGAAATGCTGAATACCAAGATGGGTGACCTTGGTTCACGAATGTCTGGCGGACAACAACAGCGGTTGGGACTTGCCAGAGCTTTATACACACAACCATCGATTTTGGTTCTAGACGAGGCTACGAGTGCTTTAGATGCGGAGACTGAAGCAGCGATTACTTCAACCCTGGAGTCCTTGAGATCCCACATGACTTTAGTTGTAATCGCTCACAGACTTTCTACTGTGCAAAAGGCAGACTCAGTAATGCTGCTTGAAGATGGTTCGTGCTTGGGCGCAGGAACCTTTAATGAAATGCGTGAGCGTTTTCCACAATTCGATAGACAAGCAAAACTCCTCGGCCTTTAGTGGCCAAGGAGTTTTGTCGCTTACTAGAAATTAAGCTTTTGCTGACTCGATCATCCAGTCTGCTACCTTCACTGTGTTCAGACCTTGTCGCATTGTGACTATGTCTGCAGGCTTTCCAAGAACAGCATCACGGAAGTTTTCGTGTTCAAGCTTTAGTGGCTCCGGCTTTGCAATTGCGTAACGGATTACGTCACCTTCTGATACTCCGCGGAAGTTAGCGACATCGTCCCAAGCTTCAACCTGAGTGCCATTTGCGTAGAAGGTTAGATCGGCAGTCAAGGTGTCACACACATATGCGCCACGCTCACCAGTGATCACTGTTACACGCTCTTTAAATGGAGAGAGCCAGTTAACCAAGTGATTGGTTACTGTGCCATCAGCAAGTTGACCCACGGCTGATACTAAATCTTCATGATCACGGCCTGCGCGGTGCGCTGTGCGCGCTTGCACCCAAACAAATTCTTGCTGAGTTACCCAGGCCGTTAAATCAATGTCGTGGGTTGCTAGGTCTTTGACAACACCGACGTCAGCAATTCGAGCTGGGAAACCATTCTGGCGGCGAGTGGTTACTTGGAAAACTCGACCGAGATCACCCGCTTCAATTCGGCGACGCGCTTCTTGTAGTGAAGGGTTGTAGCGCTCGATGTGGCCTACAGCGCCGACTAGTCCAGCTTTTTCAAACGCTTCAGCTAGACGAGTTGCAGAAGCAACATCTGGAGCAAGTGGCTTTTCGATGATTGCATGAACTCCTGCGGCTGCAAGCTTCAAGCCAACTTCTTCGTGGTAAATAGTTGGAACTGCAACCATGCAGTAATCGATTCCAGCAGCGATTAGTTCATCAATGCTCTTTAGAACTTCACGATTACCAGCAACGCCATGAGGGTCGCCAGCTGGATCAGCAACAGCAACTAGGTCTACGCCTTCGAGCGAAGCCAGCACACGGGCATGATGTCGACCCATCATGCCCAGGCCAATTAAGCCTGCTTTCAAATTTGCCATTATGCGCCTGCAGAAGCTACGGAGTTAATGACTTCAACAATCTTTTCAAGATCACCTTGGGAAAGTGAAGGGTGAACCGGAAGTGACAAGCACTGCTTTGCAACCTGCTCTGTTACCGGTAGATCAAGAGTTAAACCGTATGAAGGAAGGCGGTGGTTTGGAATTGGGTAGTAAACACCACTACCAATGCCACGCTTTCCAATTTCTTCAGCAAACTTGTCACGGTCTTGGTCAACAACACGAATTGTGTACTGGTGGTAAACGTGAGTAGCACCTGGTGCAACCGGCGGAACGATAACGCCCTTTAGGTTTTCATCCAAGAACTTTGCATTGTCCTGGCGCTGCTTAGTCCAACCAGCAAGTTTCCTTAGCTGTACGCGACCGATTGCGGCGTGAATGTCAGTCATACGAGTGTTGTAACCAGCGATTTCATTTTCGTAACGCTTCTCCATGCCCTGATTGCGAAGCAGTCTGGTTTTACGAGCGATGTGATCGCAAGGTGTTGTCACCATTCCGCCTTCGCCAGAAGTCATGTTCTTGGTTGGGTAGAACGAAAATGAAGCAGCGACGCCCCATGCGCCAACTGGAATGTCATCCAAAGCAGCAGCATGTGCTTGAGCTGCGTCTTCGAAAAGCAACAGGTTATGGCGAGCAGCGATGTCTTTGTATTCACGCATCGCAGCTGGGTGACCATACAGGTGCACTGGCATGAGGGCACGAGTGCGAGGAGTGATGGCTGCCTCTGCTGCCTTTGGATCCATGTTGAAGTAGTCCTGCTCGATATCAGCGAAAACTGGAGTTCCACCTGCAAGCACAACTGAGTTTGCTGTTGCTGCGAATGTGAATGACGGAACAATAACTTCATCGCCTGGCTTTATGCCTGCAGCAACGAAAGCCATGTGAAGTGCTGAAGTTCCTGAATTCACCGCAATGCTGTGACGGCCAGAGACAAGCTCTGAGAATTCTGTTTCAAATGCGGCAACTTCTGGGCCACCGGCGATCATGCCAGAACGCAGAACGCGATCTACGGCTTCGCGTTCTTCGTCACCAATAATTGGTTTTGCGGCTGGAATCATTTCAGTCATGCGCTCTCCTCTTTAAGAGTGTCTGAATCAGTCTGGATATAAATTGCTCCAGTCTGAGGACACTTGTATTTGTTTTCTTCAATCTTTTCTAGCGGGACGCCAGCTTTGCCGACCCATCCAATTCTTTTTGCAGGTACACCAGCAACAAGTGCGAAATCTGGAACGTCGCGGGTAACGACTGAACCAGCGGCAACAAGGGTCCATGCACCGACAGTTACAGGTGCTACGCACACGGATCGGGCTCCAATTGATGCGCCTTGTTTGATTGTTACGCCAACGGCTACCCAGTCATGGCCTGACTTTAGTTTGCCATCAGGAGTAATTGACCGTGGATACTCGTCGTTTGTGAGAACTACGGCAGGGCCGATGAAAACTCCGTCTGCGAGTTCGGCTGGTTCGTAAACAAGTGCATAATTTTGAACTTTGCAGTTATCGCCCATCTTTACGCCGGTGCCAATATATGCCCCACGTCCAACAATGCAGTTTTCGCCCATAACAACTTGTTCGCGAACCTGGGCATAGTGCCAAACTGACGCTGAGTCCGGAATTTTCGCATCCGGACTTATGTCGGCTGTTGCATGGAGCATCGTGGACTTCACTTTCTAGAACTTGGCCTTAGGTACCCTTAAATCGTAGTGGTACAGGCCTTAGTGCCTCGCAATTCAGCCGAATCTGGCTATTTAGTGAGCCGCTTCACACGGGCAATGACTGACCAGTGGAGCGGATTCGCAACGGCTCGGGGCATTTGGAGCCAGGCTGTCACAGGTGAAACACCAATAACTCTGGTCATTTCATTCAATGAATAGTCAGGGATCCGACGCATCCTTAATACAGTGAACGCCCACCTCATCGCTGCGAGATAAGCGATTTCTCTGTCGGTCTTCTTGGATTGCCCTGCATGCTTACTAAGAAACAGTGCCTGGTCTCGTAATTTGTGGCTATCGCGTCTGGACTTTGATCCTTCTACAACTCGGTATTTGCCCACGGAATTAGCAATGTACAAAAACTGGCTTGTTTTTGAGATTCGCAGCCAAAGATCAAAATCCTCGGTCGTGATGCTTGAATCCCAGCCACCGGCGTTAACTACCGTCTTGGTTCTAATCAGGGTCATGCCACCTGGGATGAAGTTATTGAATTTAAGTAAGTCTTTAAATGGCTTGTTCGGTGTTTTGTATCTCGTAGAGACAGTCCCTTGCCAGGTATCCCGCGGGCGTGAAAATCCTAAAGAATCGCCTTGTTCGTCCATAACATCAAGGTCGCCCCAAACTACATCGACCGAATCAATGGCCGATTCGAACAAGTTTTCGATTGAATTAGGCAGCAGCAGATCATCTGCCGCTAGAACCAAGAGCCATTCAGTGCTCACTTCGTTCAGTACTTGATTCAAACGTGCGGAAATTCCTAGGTTCTTTTCATCTTGAATAAAGCTCTGAGCTTCAATTCCTGTTTCAGATATGAGGCGGCGGAGGTCTTCTACATCGGTTGGGGCTGAACCATCGTCAATAACGATGACTTTCTCTGGAGACAGAGTTTGGTTTCGAATGCTTGTGAATGCATCTTTGATGAATCGCGCTTGATTGAAATTGACAACGATAACGGTTACAGAGGCTGAGCTATTCATGACGATCAGCCTCACATTCCGCAATTTGGTTCTTCTGTCACCTGAGAATAACCCAATAACAATGATGTCTTCAGTTCCTGTAGGGTTTGAAAGGTCAATTGTTTAACTGCATTTGGCCCCGTAGCTCAGGGGATAGAGCAGTGGTTTCCTAAACCATGTGCCGCATGTTCGAATCATGCCGGGGCCACGTAGGTCTAACATGACCATTACTAAGTAGAGGGGCCAGAACCAGATGACTTGGCTTGTAACTGGCGGTGCGGGATACATCGGCGCCCATGTGGTTCAAAAACTTGTTGATGCTGGTCACGATGTGGTTGTTCTTGATGAAGCCACAACCGGTACGCACAGATTGCCGCCACAAGTTACTTTGGTTCAAGCCAACCTAACTCAGAATCAAACTCTGCACAGACTTTTTAATGACTACGACTTTCAAGGTGTAGTTCATGTTGCTGCGCGTAAACAAGTTAGAGAGTCGGTAGAAAAACCACTCTTTTACTGGCGCGAAAATATTGGTGGGCTTACAAATCTGCTAACAGCGATGCAGGTTCATTCCGTGAAGAATCTCGTGTTTAGTTCAAGTGCTGCTGTTTATGGACAGCCACAATTAGGCAGTGACGCGATGATTGCAGAGGATGCCCATTGCAATCCCATCAATCCATATGGTGCAACCAAGCTTGCAGGTGAATGGATGGCAGAAGCGCTAACCGTTTCTGATGATTTCAAAGTAGTCGCGTTAAGGTACTTCAATGTTGGTGGCGCAGGAAATGCAAATCTCGGGGATGAATATTCCTATAACTTGATTCCAATTGTTTTTGATGCATTAGAAAAAAATGAGTCTCCAATTGTTTTTGGCAAAAACTTTGAGACGTCGGATAGAACTTGTATCCGAGATTACGTACACGTTGAAGATCTTGCCGATGCACATGTATCTGCAGTTGAGTACGTAAGTAAGGCCGAGCCAAAATTTACTGCGATAAACATTGGTACTGGAAAAGGTTCGAGCGTTTTGGAAGTAATGAATATGGTTGCCAAGGTTTCTGGAATCGAATTTGAACCTAAAATTGTTCAAGCACGACAGGGCGACCCTGCAGCCTTGGTTGCTGATGTAAGTCGCGCTAAGGAATTGCTCAATTGGGTAAGTCAACGCTCGCTCGAGGACATTGTTCGTAGCGCATGGCTCGCAAAGAATCCTTGATTCTTAAGTTCTAAACACATTTAACAAATTCAATATTTCTGTTCCGATAGTCTTTAGTAACAACTTTGAACCTGAAAGATCGCCATGCCATCAGCACTTATCACTGGAATAACAGGACAAGACGGTCTTTATCTTGGCGAGCTTTTGCTCGATAAGGGATACGAAGTCTACGGATTGATTCGTGGTCAGAATAATCCCAAAGAAGATTTGGTTAGGACAGAACTACCGGGCGTGAAGTTAATCAACGGTGACCTAACGGATACCGCAAGCCTGTTTCGCGCTCTTGATACTTCAGCCCCTGATGAGGTTTATAACCTCGGGGCAATTTCTTATGTTGCTTACTCATGGGATCAAGCGCAGTTAACTTCGCAAGTTACAGCAATGGGTGTTCTAAATCTTTTAGAGGCCATTCGTATTATTACTGTGGGTGGATCAACCAAGCCAAAGTTTTATCAAGCATCAAGTTCTGAAATGTTTGGCAAGGTTCAGGAAGTTCCACAGCGCGAATCAACATTGTTGTGGCCACGCAGCCCATACGGTGTGGCAAAAGTTTTCGGTCATTACATGACAATTAACTATCGCGAGTCCTACAACTTTCATGCTAGTTCAGGAATTCTGTTTAATCATGAGTCACCTCGACGTGGACCAGAGTTTGTCACCCGAAAAGTTACTCAGTCAGTGGCACGTATCGCTTGCGGCAAGCAAGACAAATTGGTTATGGGAAATCTTGATGCCCAACGAGACTGGGGCTTTGCTGGAGATTACGTGAAGGCCATGTGGCTAATGCTGCAACAAGAAGTGGCAGATGACTATGTAGTTTCAACTGGGGAAACTCATTCAGTACGCGAGTTAGTTGAACTTGCATTTGCTGTAGCTGGAATTCCTAAATGGCAGGATTACGTTTCACAATCTGAAGCCTTTATGCGGCCAGCCGAAGTCGATTTACTGATTGGCGATCCAACAAAAGCTAAAGAAAAACTTGGATGGCAAACGGAAACGAGCTTTGAAGAGTTAGTCACCATGATGGTTGAAAATGATATGCGAATAGAAATGCAAAGCGTCTAAACCTAAATGCGTGGATTAGTTACTGGTGTTGCTGGCCAAGATGGATGCTTGCTTTCCGATGCATTATTAAAGCGTGGCTGGGATGTAATCGGTTCAAAACTAAGTCATGAAGTTCTTAGCGCTGGACATCCGTTGAATTCTGAGTTTGTGGTTGACCTAGATGTAAGTAATCGTGCTGACGTTGAAGAATTAATTGGCAGGGTCGAACCGGATGTCATTTACCATCTTGCGGGAATTAGCTCGGTTTCGTTTTCTATAAAAGAACCTGAGATAACCAATGCGGTTAACGTCGGTGGAACTCAGAATATTTTGGATTCAATTGTTAAGAATGAGTTGTCAGATACTTTGGTTGTTCATGCTGCCAGTACTGAGATCTTTAGCGATCAAAGTGAAATGATTTCAGAATCTTCAGATCTTGGTCCGCGCTCGCCATATGGAGAATCAAAGGCTGAAGCATTTGAACTTTGCCGGGCATATCGTGCTCGTGGAGTTAAAGCAACCAATGCAATCTTGGCGAACCATGAGTCGTTTTTAAGGCCCATTGAATTCGTGACCGGAAAAATCGCAAATGGAGTTGCACGAATTTCATTAGGCCTTGAATTAGATCTGACACTTGGGAACACAGACGTTGCTAAGGATTGGAGTGCAGCAACTGACATTGTCGAGGGCTTAGTTCTGATCGGTGAGCAAGGTTTCGTTGGCGATGTGATTTTGGCAAGTGGAACACCATCACATTTACAGGACATCATCAAAGAGGCTTTTGCGTACGTGGGAATCTCCAATTGGCAAGACTATGTAAAGTCTGATGCAGCTCTAGTTAGGGATGGAGAAAGTAAGTCAATTCAGATTGATCCATCCCTAGCATTTACAGAACTTGGGTGGAGAGCATCCACTCCAACGTCGCAATGGGTTGGCGAGATGGTTCAACATCATTTAAATCAACTAAGTTCGAGTAATTAACACCCGGCCATAAAGCAATACTTAACTCCACCGGATCCGCCAGAGCTTCCCGACTTAGATACCTTGATTACGATCCAGGATTTGGCTATGCCACCTTTACCGTCATTGACGGTGTAACGAATCTTTACTGTGCCGGTCCACTTCTTTGGTGGGGTGTAGGTGATTACGTCGCCGTTGACTTCCGCTGTTCCTTGCTTAACCTTGCCGAGCGTGATGCGCAATGAGTCACCGTCAACATCTGAGATCTTGGTTGCCAACTTGATTTGAATTGGTGCGCCACCGGTCTTGGCTTTTGCTTTAGCTATCTTGGCTTTAGGTTTGTGGTTGATGTAGAGCATGGTTTCGGCGGTGTCATTACTGGAGTTTGTATCGGCAGTGGTGTGACCGGTTTTGGCAGTGGCCCAGACTTTGAACGATGTGGCGGTTCGTTTTGGTGTGACGGTGAATGTGACAGAGGCAGTTATTCCTGGGGCCAAAGGATTGATCCCCGAGATACCAAGTGCTGTTGCATTACACAACATCGTTGTGGTCGCGGTTATGGCACAACCGGCTGGAACATTTGCCACGGTCATCTGGGCGCCATCTTGCGCAACTAGTTCCAGACTTGGATTGGAATCGGCGCTTGGTCCAAGGTTTGTGACGCTGGCGGCGATGGTTGTTGACTTGCCGGCTTGGACAAAGTCGGTAGTGAAACCAACTTGGGATGCCAAGTCGATCCCAACTGGACCATAGGAAAGCGTGACGATTTGGGATTGCGCAGTTTGGGATCCAAGTGGCCCATCGAATGTTGCAGTGGCGTAGTTATCGAATTTGCCTGCGGTGGATTGGGATGCGCCGGTGACAGATCCGGTGATTGTGAATGAAGTTGTTGCTCCCGCATTTAATGCGCCAAGGTTCTTGCACACATCCCCCGCTGGCACACTCGCGCAATCTGATGCGGTGCTGGAAACCAAAGTTAAGTCAATGCCTAAGTCATCGCGAATGATTAAGTTGCTGGCGTTAGCTTGGCCGTTGTTGGTGGCAGTAATTGTGTATTGGACGGTGTCGCCGGTTTCAACAGTGCTGGCATCGCCTCCGGAAACTGCAGATACGTATTTAGTTAGTTGAATGTCGGGCGAAGTGATTTCATTTGATAACGCGATGCCGGCTATGTAGAACACATCGCTGCTTACTGATGGTTGCAGCTCGGCGGATGTGACATTTCGGCTGAGGCCATTAACTAGCGAGATCCGATCAACATCAACTCCGAATGTGTTGCTGGCTCGCTCGATGCTTGAGTTGTTTAAGTAGGGAGTGATGATTCCAGCGAGTGAGATTGTGGAGTTGGCGATGTTGTTATCGGGATTGGCGCGATCGGCGATCACGGCGCTGCCACCTGGATCGATTACGGAAATTGAATCGGTGGCATTGCTGGCATCGCCGTCGAATGAAACCAAGGCGACTTCAGATAACACGTTGCCAGCGTTTGCAGTTTGGAAACCATCGAAGCCAAACAAGTCATCTTCGATGATGGATTCTTGGGCCATGCCTTTAAGGATGCGAATGTGATGCGGCGAAGTCTTGGCGTCTTGATAGACCACGATGACTCCCCAGCCCGCAGCTTTGTCCCGGCCTAATGTGGTTTGGATGTTTGCCACCGAGACCGTTAGTGATTGATGCGGACCGTTAACGACCCAACCTAAGTTTGGCTGGTTTAGTTTGTCGGTGATGTCGGCGCTGGCTCGGTATGGACCAAGGCTGGTGGTTGGGTTGATTTGATAGATATCGGCGGCGGTTGCTGTGACTGCGCAATTGGTTGCGGCGCAGTTATCGTTTGGCCGTGCGAATAAGACTTGGCCTTTGGCGGCTGGATCAACGGCTGGGGTGTCGCCTGGGTTGATACGCATCGAACCGCCCCAGAACAATGTGGCGTGGATGATGCTGGCTCCGGCTGGGATGACGATTGAGCCGCTGGAGGCGTTGAAATAGCTGGCGTCGGCAAGCCCGGCAAATGGAGCCTTGATGTTGACCATTTGATAATCGTCGTTGTTTAGGCGCGTTGCGGATCTGGAACGAGCCTTGGCGCACGAGGCGGCGTAGGTGCCGGCTGTGGTGGAGCAGGTTAGGACTGAGTTTCCGGCGGTTGAGAGGTTGCCAGCGACCACACCCGAATAAGCAACGGTCATGGGTTGCAGCATCACAGCCATGGCTGGGCTGGCTAATAGGGCCAGCGGTAGGCCAAATGCGCCCAGCAGGGCAAGAGTTTTGGATAGTGGAATACGAACTGCAAACTTCATTTGATGCCCCGTATCTAGGCCCGCATCCCCTGGGACCTAATACGCACCAATTTAGAACTTGGGGAAACCCGTTGCAAGCATTTTGTGAGATGGAATTCACCTAAATTTGGCCGTTTCTTGGGTGTGTGACAGGTGGGACTTAGAAGCAAAATTGCTAAGTTTAAAGAGATCGAGGGCGCTTGCCGCCCGCTTCCCTACCGATCTAGAGGATTTAAATGAACTTGCGCTCCCGTACAACTAGATTCGTCGTCGCTTTGGCGGCTTCGTTGTCATTAGTTGCTGGAGTTGTTGCTGTTCCTGCCACCTCAGCCTCAGCTAGCTCTGCTGGGGTTTCGGCTGGTGCCAGTATCGGTGCCAAGAAAAAGGTTTTAACGACTGAGCAAAAGAATGCCAAGAAGGCATTAGATGCTGCGATCAAAGATTTGAAGTCCAAAGAAAAGAGTTTAAAGGCTGCTGTTAAGGCGCAAGCAAAGACTGCGAAGGCTCTAGCTAAAGCTGAGAAAGCCGCCAGCACCGCACAAGTTCGCGCCGTTAAGGGTGCTTCGAAAAAAGTTAAAGCCAAAGCAAAGGCTGCTGCCAAAGCGCTCGCCAGCGCAAAAGGCAAAAACGATCGCGCTGTGAATTTAGTTGCTCGTCGAACAGTTTTGCGTGACACCGCGCAAGCCAAAGTGATTCGCTTGGATGCTAAGTATGCGTGGTTGATTAATGACATTTCAACTTTGCAGTGTGGTGTTGGAGACAGTGTGACGACTGCCAGTGGCGCAGTTGAAGTCGTTCGCGAATGCGGCATCGTTTACATGCACGAAGACGGCGACACTACGCACGTAAAGACAACGACTAACAAGCTTGTTGAGATTCGAAACATTGGTTTGCAGACCCCAGAACGCAAAAAGGGATCTAATGCCGCGCAGTGTGGTGCCGATGCTGCTTATGAAAACTTCAAGGCATTAATGCCTGAAGAAATCACCATCGTTCAACTTCGTTCCGTTGCTGACAGCACTAATGGTTGGGGTGGTGGCGCTCGCCCACTTCGTAGCGTTTACAAACTTAACAACGCAACGGGGCAGTTTGATATTGACGTTCAAGCAGAGCAGATCAAAGCTGGTTGGTCGCTATGGTGGCCACTTGCTGCTGAATGGGCTCACAACAAGGAATACCTTGATCTAATGAACGATGCCAAGGCTCGTGGCGTTGGACTGTGGAATCCGAATCTTTGCGGTGCTTTCGGTGGTGGCGTGCCTTCGATGTGGTTTAGCCAAGCTGCGCCGACGATTGATTCAGATACTGAACCAGCTTTTGGTGAGTATGTGATTTTGAAGAATGAAACTGGCGCTGCCATGGATCTAACGAATTGGATGTTGCGCGATAACTCGCTTAACTTCTTCTGGAGTGATGCCAACAGTTGGATGCAGAGCTTGAATAAGTTCGGTTCGATGGTTTTGCAGCCTGGTGAACATCGGATCATCTATTTGGATAATCCAAACGGTTACCCGCTTTCCTCGACCGAGTATGAATACTTCAACTGGTCCCGTAATGCGCCAGGTGCTCAGTTAACTAATGGTTCTGTTGGTGCTTCGTTTAGTGCGAACTACATCAATGGTGATGGACTTTACCTGCAAGATCCGCGTGGCAACATTCGTAACAGCATGACTAATCCATGCACCAGTGCTGCGATGTGTTCTACTCCAGCTTGGGTTACTGAAATCCTTACTCGTTCTGGTCAGATCATTCCGATTCCAGTTGCTTTGAATAAGGTTCGCAATGAATACATCCACCCATCTAATCCAAGCCTGAACATTCCGGGCCGCGATACCTACAATCCAGTTGTTTCAATCGACGCCTCCAAGACTTTCGAGCAGAACAAGGCTCTGCTCGAGGCAAAAGGATTTACCGTAACTGAAGGAACGGCAATTGCTTCTACGGTTGCAACAACACACGCTGCCCAAATCACAAATGTGGATGGTGGTGTGGTCACTAACTCTCGAGTTCCAATTGCGGACCCAACTGGAACAATTAGAACTGTAATTAAGCTTCACCGGGGCGATGGATCCGTCGTGGTGCCAAATGTTGTTGGGCAGGCTGCGAGTGCGGCATGTGCTGCTTTGGTCGCTGCCAGACTGGCATGTGCTGTGACCGCTGGTGATGAGGCTAAGGCTGTGGCTTCTACTGCTCCTGCAGCGGGAAGCCTGGTTCAGCCAAATACTGCAGTGACCTTGACATACGTTCCATAACTAAAACGATAAAAGGTCCTAGTCATAACGACTGGGACCTTTTGTTTTGGGCAAAAAGCAGAGGACCAACCTTTCGGCTGGCCCTCAAGTTAGGGTACGAAACCCCTAACGTGGTACTTCAAATTTATCACGATTGATTCGTGCATCTTGTCTTTCTTGAAAAGCAGAAAACCAGCCCGAAGACTGGTTTTCAGGTCAGGGGACGAAACCCCTGAGGTGGTGATTTAAATGTATAACGTTTTTTTAAAACCTTCAAGTAAATCTTTCACCGTAGTTATCCACATGTACGCAATTATGAAAAATGTGTCAGACGGCGGCGAAATAATTGTTTGGTGGAGAGTGGTAATGAATCCGAGCAGATGAGCTTTAATGCGTACATTGATGGTTTCAATTTGTACAAGGGGGCACTAGAGGCACGTCCAGATTTTAAGTGGCTGGATTTGATTGGAATGTGCAAAGACTTGATGCCCACGTACGAGTTGAGGAATGTGTATTACTTCACCGCTCCACTCAAGGATCGGTTTGCAGGCGACAAAGCTAACGAGCGTCAGAATACTTACCTTCGAGTCCTTCGCCATTCAGGTGTACATGTTGTAAACGGAACTTTTCGAACAGACTTCTCGTGGCAGAGACTGGCTAGTAAAGATCGGAAAGAAACAATTCAACCTCACTTGCCACCACGATTTGGTCTTACACAAACAGCAATAAATCATTCCTGGAAGGAGGCAGAACCTGATGCGCCGAAGGCAAGAATTGTTTCAATGAAAGAAAAGGGATCAGATGTAAACATCGCAAGTTACTTATTACGTGATGCCTACACAAGCGACATTGCTGGAGCACTCGTTGTAACCGGCGATTCAGATCTCAGCACGGCAATTACCTTCGCTCGCTCTACTGGTTTGATGGTCAAGATCGGTTTTCCAAATAGGAACCGAATTAGTAAAGACCTGCGGTCCAAAGCATCAGCAAGCGAGACCATTCATTCCAAAATTCTTAGGGAAAATCAATTCCCTGACACGTACATTTCCACTTCTGGTAGGCAAATAGTTAAGCCTTTTGAATGGCGCCATTAAAACCAATTGCAATTTGTAATTTTCAAATGCTACTAAGTGCGAAGGCTAACTATTCCGATACAGGCAATAGGTTCTGTGGGTCGATTGTGATCTCAAGCTGTGGTGCTTGGGCTTTAACTTCTTCTAGAGCTGCCGTCTTTTCAGCAACTTCTTCAAGAGCTGCTGAGTTGATCGCTTCAACTGGCACGCGGCCATACCAAGGGTTGCCCCAGATGCTGATCTTGCCTACGCGACGACCTGGTCTTGGTGAATCCCACATCTTTCCATCGCCGGCATAGATACCAACGTGGTGCACGCCGTTGCCACTTCCCCAGAACATTAGGTCACCAACCTGGCGATCATCAGCGCTGACCTTGTCAGCCCAGGCGGCCTGTTGCGCAGAGGTGCGAGGCAAGTCAACACCGAGCTGACCAAATACGTATGAGGTGAAACCTGAGCAGTCAAAGCCCTTTGGTGTGGTGCCACCACGAACGTATGGCACGCCACCTAAATCGTCGGCAACATCGATGATTGAGGCGCCATCAAGGCTGGTGTTTTTCATGCGGGCCTGAGCTGCTGCGATTTCTTGTTCCAACGTCTGAATTGTGCGGGAACGAGAAGCTTGCAGCGCTTGGAAGGAATCGCGAACGCTTAAGTATTGAGCAACAGCGTCTTTGGCGGCACTGGCTTCAATTGCCACAGAGGTGTCAATTTCTCCGGTGACTGAAGCGTTAACAACTGATGCTCCAGTTGCTGCGCCCAAGGTTCCGAGAACGAGGGTCAGGCTGGTTGCTGCCCAAGGAAGTGAACTTGTTGGGCGATTGGTTGCTCCGTTTGATTCGCCGTGAGTTAGATCAATGAAGGCATCCACGCGAGCATCAATGCGAGACATTCTGTTGGTTAATGCACTGTCAGCATCTTCAACATGATCAACAACGAAGTTTGAAATTCCGGTGGCGGCTGAGACCAAGGTTGCAACGCCGGTTGCAACGCGCGCATCAAACCTGGCCACGGAGGCTTCAAGTTTGGCGTCGGTGATTGCAACACGATTGGTTGCAATTGATGCGGCTTGAGCGTAGGCGAAAGTGGCTTGCGCGATTCGGTTATCGACGCGGGAATCAACTCGAGCTAATGCGCCAGTCAATGCCTGATCCGCAGAGTTAACGCCATTGGTTAGCGCAACTGTTGTTGCGATAGCGCGGGCCTGGCCATTGGCAACGCGGGAATCAACGCGGGAGATTCCCAAGTCCACAGCGCGCTCGAAAGCAAGGGCCTTGGCGTTAACAAGGTTGATGGTGGCTGCAGTTGCGTTCACGCCCTGTTCGATGCGGCGATCGATACGAGCATCAACGCGAGTTACAGCGTTAGAGATTCGGGTGTCGGTTGCATTCGTGGTTGCCACTGCGCGAGCGATTGTGGTTTCGGTTGCGTTGACCGCGTGATTGATGCCGGAGTTAACGCGAGCATCAGCGCGTGAGAAATCAGTTTCGATTCTTTGGTCGATACGAGCTGTTGCGTTAAGAGCAAGGTGCGCAGTTTTGATGCGACGGCTATGAGCGCGGTTTGCAACGTTAGTTGCGCGAACATCAACACGATCAAATCCGCGAGTGATCTTGTTGTCAGCGCGATGAGTTAGCGCGACGCTGGCATTCATAGTTGCGATTGCGGCGCGAGTGCCGGCGTCGGTGACGCGATCGAATTTGTGAAGGCCGCGATTTAACTTGGCATCGGTGCGAGCTTCAAGGTTTAGTGCACCTGATCCGACGCGAGTTGCAGTTGCCTTGGTTTTGGCGACGCGAGCGGTCGATCGGGAATCCGATTTGGCAACCTGCTGATCTAATGCGCGATCAAATGTCTCAGCCGAATGGGCTAGACCTTGCGAGATTGAAGTAGTGCGATCAGCAACTGCGCTGATTCGGCGATCCACGGCTGCATCAACCCGGACGAATCCAGCATCCAAGAGCGCGTCAAGGCTGGCTTCAACGCGATCGAGAAGGCCGATCGGCAGCGCAACAGCGCGGCGAATCAAGGCCGTCGGACGAGCAGTGGACATCTGGCTCCCAGCGCCGGTGAGGTGAGCTGTCGGGTGCGGCTCTGGGAAGTCAGCCGGCCAGTTTCCTGGCTTAACCCCTAGGTCCTTGATGGACCGCTTACCTGTGGTTCCCCCACACTCACCAAAGTTTTTGTGTCCCTTCGCAGGTGGTGAGACTTGGCGCCCTGCGTCGGTCGGCTCCGGGTGGAACCTACCCTCTGATTCTACCTTTTTGGCGTTTTGTAAGGGTTTTTGGGTTGGTAAAGAGTCGGTAAATGTCGGTTGGGGCTGTGGATAACTGAGCCAAAACAATGGGTTTTGGGCCGTGAGTTTCATTATGTGGGTCGATTCGTGTGACATATGCCCCAGCGATCCGACACGCCTATTTCGGACATTTGGCTAGTCCGAGTCAAATTTAAGTTCGTAACTCAACGTGCTAGCTCTTCAAGTGTTACTGGGATGGCATTGTCGATGTTCTTTAGGCGCTCCAAGATGACTGGTGTGATTTCGCGTTCCCAAAGGATTTCGGCGATCTCATCAAACAGTTCTGGTGGCACAACATAGAACGACGGCTTGTTGTTGGTTAGTACTGCGAACGCTTGATTCCCGGCTTTTGCCACGGATTCATTGGGGTTTTTCTTGAATTCGCTGATACTGGTAGTGACTTTTGTTAATACTGCATCCATAGTTTCCTCCTCTCTTCGCACTAAATCTAGAGCGAAATTTGGTGTTAGTCAATAGGAGGAATTCAAGTGTCACCTCTGGTGATGCAGGGGTCAAGGCCTCGAGATAACTTGGGGACATGTCCCGGGTGTTGTGGTTTAGGCGAGATCTGCGGATCCATGACAACCCGGCCCTAGTTGATGCCGTCGAAGGCGCTTGGGCTGATGGCGATGGCAACGTGGTGGCCGTCGTATTAATCGACCCGATGCTTTGGCCGACTTGGGGGCCAGCCAAACAGGCTTACCTGATTGATTCGCTTCGCAGCTTGGACGAATCCTTGGGCGGCAACCTGGTGATCCGTCATGGCAAGGCCCAAGATGTGATCCCAGCGATCGCCAAAGAATTTGGTGCCAGCGCAGTTCACTGCGCTGCTGATTACTCAGGCTATGGAATTGCTCGCGATAACGAAATCGCTTCCACACTTTCAGCCAGCGGCATTGAGTTTGTTAAGACCGGTTCGGGTTACGCCGTAGCTCCTGGCCGCGTTGCTAAAGATGACGGAACTTATTACAAGGTCTACACCCCGTTTTATAAGCGCTGGATGATTCACGGTTGGCGCGCACCGGCTGACGATCCCACGAAGGCTCCGAATTGGATCGGCGTTGATTCGTGCGATGGGTATCCAGAGCGACCGGACACTCGTGGCGTTGTTGTTCCGCGTGCTGGTGAAGCTGCTGCGCTGGAATTGTTTGAACAGTTCTTAGCTGGGCCGATTGATACTTACGATGAAGATCGCAACCGCGCTGACTTAAATGGAACTTCGCGATTAAGTATTGCTTTGAAGTGGGGAGAAATTCACCCGCGAACTTTGTTGGCTCGTCTAGGCGATAGTAAAGGTCATGAAGTTTTCCGAAAAGAAATTGCTTGGCGCGAGTTCTATGCCGAAGTTGCTTTCCAACGCCCTGACACAATTACCGATTACTTCAATCCGCTATATGCCCAGATGCAATACGACACCGGCAAAGAAGCTGATAAAAAGTTTGCAGCGTGGTGTGAGGGGCGAACTGGGTATCCGTTCGTTGATGCCGGTATGCGTCAGTTACGAACTGAAGGTTGGATGCATAACCGGGTGCGAATGGTTGTGGCATCGTTCTTGCTTAAAGACCTTCACATCGAATGGCAACGTGGTGCGAACTATTTCTTCGACTGGTTACTCGATGGCGATCTAGCCAGCAATAGTCATGGTTGGCAATGGACTGCTGGTTGTGGCACGGATGCTTCGCCGTATTACCGAGTCTTCAATCCAATTGGACAAGGCATCAAGTTCGATCCCAATGGTGAATACGTTCGCAAATACATTCCAGAACTTGCTCACATTCCTGGTGGCGCAGTTCACGAACCGTGGAATGTTCCCGGCGCATTTGATCATGGCTACCCAGAACCAATCGTTGATCACGCAGCTGAACGTCTTGAAGCACTTGATCGTTTGAGCAAACTGCCTAAGGGCGTTCAAGTTGCACAGAACCCACACGATGATGATCTGAAGATTAAGCCAGTTAAAAAGGCTGCTGCCAAGAAAGCTGCGCCGAAGAAAGCCAGCAAAGCCAAAAGCGAAGATTTAACGCTAATTCACGACTTCGAATAACTCTAGAAACGCGAAACCGAATCCTCACCCGTTATGGGTTTGATTCGGTTCACTTTCAGAGCTCACTGAGTTCTGACTCCTAAATGATACATCAGACATTTTTAGGTATCAAGGGTTTGTGAATAACTTATTCGGGGTAACTCTGAAAGCATTTAATCTTCCAAAGTGACTCATGTTTATGTTGACGAATCATTTCGAAGCAGACGCTACATAATGTGCTCGGTATCTGTTGCCCAAAACTCACAACACTTGATTCGAAATTCTCTTTTGAAGATTGATCGAGGAATATCAAGTCGAATCCACATGAGCGAGGCATCTAAGAATCAGAGACAAGTTTATATTTCGGCAATTGCCGAGCTCGGGATCTCATCCAGAATATATGTTGCAAAAACAGGTTATGAAAAGTTCGAATTAAGACCGCGTGAGCGTTGTTTAGCCTCTGTATTTAAGGATTACGTAAAGTCCAAATCAATAACTATTGAGGCTGGGAGTGTTGATCACCTTGATCGTCAGTGTATAAATCGGTTCATCTCAGAAGGAGCCCGATTTCCAAAAGTTATGCATGTTCAACCCAACCGGGAACCATTGCTGTGGGTACCAGACATAATCGCTTGGGCATACGGCAGAGGAGGTGAGTGGAAAAGGTCCGTCGAGCCGCTAATTGAAAAAGTTGTCCTCGTATAGCTAGGCAACCGGGTTTCGAGAGTCGTACTTCATAAACGGTTTGTGCCATCGCACCAATGCGTACGTGAATGCAATGCAAGCAAGGCCACCGCTGACAACCGAAACTTGTTCGCCACCAACAGCTGCCACGGTTCCAGATTCAAAGTCACCAAGTCTTGGTCCGCCTGCAACCACGACTGTGAATAAGCCTTGCAAGCGACCGCGATATTCATCAGGAATGACAACCTGCATCATGGTGGTTCTAAAGATTGCACTGATGTTGTCGGCAGCTCCGGCAACGGCTAAGAAAAACAGAGCAAGGTAAAGATTCTTGGTCATGCCGAATGCTGTGATGGCGGCGCCCCAACCAACGATTGCCCAAACAATTGCAGTGCCTTGTTTATAGACGCGTTGCAATGGACCGCTGAAGATTGCAGAAAGTGCTGCGCCAAGTGCTGGGGCTGCTGTTAACAAACCAACAATCGCCGCTGTCGAAACTGCGGAGTCGCCATACCAAAGCAAAGCGATCGCCGGGAATAGTGCGCGTGGCATGCCAAAGATCATGGCAACAAGATCTAAATAGAAAGTCATTTGAATATTGCGTTTGCCCTTGAGGAAACTCAGGCCTTCTTTAACGCTGGAAAGATTTGGCTTAAGTGGCGCGCCAGCCATTGGTGGAAGTTTTGGTAACGACCACATCGCCCACATCATCACAGTGAAGGCGATTGCATCAATTGCGTAAGCGACGCCAACATTACCTGTCGCGGCGATTAGAACTCCACCCAGCAACGGACCAAGTGTGAATCCGATGTTCCAAGTTAAGAATGAAAGTGAGTTGGCCGCTTGCAATAAATCTTTTGGCACAATGCGCGGAATGATTGCCTGTCGGGCTGGATTACCAACTGCATAAAACCCAGAGGACATAGCGACGAATAAATACAGTGGCCAGGCTTGTTGATTATCGTTCAGCGCTTGAATCAACAGCAACAAACTCGAGCCGGCCATACCAACAGCAGAAACAAAACCAATCGTTCGACGATCGTAAGAATCTGACATTGCGCCACCGAATAATCCAAGGACAACCAGCGGTAATAGTTGAGCCAAACCAACCATGCCAACAGCAAACGAAGACTTGGTGATGTCATAAACCTGGATTGCCACAGCAACTGCTGTCATCTGCTGGCCGATATTGCTGATCGAGACCGCAGTAAAGATTCTGCGGTAATCAGGAATTTCCCTAAGTGGCGTTAGGTCAAGGAGCAGCTTGGACACAGACACACTCTGGCACAACTTATGCCAGAACTCACAAGCCGGTCGACGGTATTGGCTCGCAGGGCTTGCGAATCTGCGCCAGACTTAGGGCATGAGCATTGATACGCCTAACCCATCAGACATGCGAATTGTTTATGACAAGGACCAACTGACCGAAGTTGACCTTGCCAGCAATCCGCTTGATCAATTCACTAAGTGGTTAGCCGATGCTGTTGCTGAAGGCCGCGAGGCGTTAATCGAACCAAACGCAATGGTGATTGCAGTTCGAAATACCGATGATGTGATTTCAACTCGTTCAGTTTTGTTAAAAGGAATCGATGCTCGCGGTCTAACTTTTTACACAAACTATGGCTCGGCTAAAGCGGATGCGATTGCTGCCAACTCCCAAGTCAGCGTTACCTTTCCTTGGTATCCATTGCATCGCCAAGTCAATGTGATTGGAACTGCAACAAAAGTTTCCCGCGAAGAATCCGGTGCCTACTTTGAAACCCGTCCGCATGGTTCCAAGTTAGGCGCAATCGTCAGTGCGCAATCATCAGTTATCGATTCCCGAGAAGTTTTAGAAACTCGGATGAAAGAACTTGAAGCGCAGTATCCAGAAGGAACTCACGTTCCACTTCCAGATGTTTGGGGCGGTTACTTGATCACAGTTTCGGCAATTGAATTTTGGCAAGGACGACGTTCCCGCCTGCACGATCGATTGCGTTTTGTTAAAGCCGGTGACTCAAGTGATCTTTCGGATCCATCAGCTTGGAAAGTAATTCGACTTTCGCCTTGAGTTCTGGGCAAACGAGCACCTGATTCGCTTTCCTGTGCTGCAAATCGTTGGCAGCGCGCTTTCGGGCAACTGATCTAAACTTGGCTAATGGCTAACTTCCCCGAAATCGTGATCCCTGCTGACCTATTGCCCGTTGATGGCAGGTTCGGCGCGGGACCTTCAAAAGTTCGCCCAGAACAGATCCAAGCCTTAGTTGAAAAATCCGTTTCCGTAATGGGAACTAGCCATCGCCAAAAGCCAGTTAAGAGTGAAGTCGCAGCCTTGCGCGCTGGGTTAGCCGAAATGTTTACTCTGCCAGCGGGCTATGAAGTCGTCATCGGCAATGGTGGCACCACAGCTTTTTGGGAGATTGCAACTTTTGGATTGCTACGAGATCGCGCCCAGTTCTTGACCTTTGGTGAGTTTGGGTCAAAGTTCGCAACCTCAGCAAAAGATGCACCGTTCCTTGGTGATCAGTTCGTAATCAAGAGCGAGCCAGGCGATGCGCCAGAGTTTGCGCCTGCGGCCGGACTCGATGCGTACTGCACACCACATAACGAAACTTCAACTGGTGTTGCGATTCCCCCAGTTCGTCCAGCCGGCATTGATGACGATTCTTTGGTTTTGATCGATGCCACATCAGGTGCAGGTGGTTTACCGGTTGATTTGTCTCAGGTTGATGTTTATTACTTCAGTCCGCAAAAATGTTTTGCTTCCGATGGTGGATTGTTTGTTGCGATCATGTCGCCGTCTGCGATAGCTCGCGCCGAAGAAATCAAAGCTTCAGGTCGTTACATTCCTGCGTTCCTGGATTTGATGACTGCGATTGATAACTCCCGCTTAGATCAGACTTACAACACCCCTGCGCTTGCCACGATTTTGATGATGAACGAACAGATCAAATGGTTCAACGCAAACGGTGGTTTGGATTGGTGCGTTTCTCGCACTAAGGAATCTTCGGATGCGATTTATGAATGGGCAACCGCAAGTTCCTACGCGACTCCATTCGTTACTGACCCAGCAAAGCGCAGCCAAGTTGTGGCAACTGTTGACTTTGATGAATCAATTGATGCTGAAGTTGTGGCAAAGGTGCTGCGCGCAAATGGCGTTGTCGATACAGAGCCGTATCGCAAACTTGGTCGCAATCAACTACGCATTTCGGTCTTTCCTGCGGTTGAGCCAAGCGATGTTAGGCATTTGCTTAAGTGCATCGATTTCGTCATCGCGCAGCTGTCTAAGTAATTCACTTCAGTACAGTTAGTCAGTGACCTTACGCCGACCAGTTCGAGACAAAACCACCTGGATTTCCTATTTGCAAGCAACCTGTTTTGGTTGGTTCATTTTTGGATTTGGCGGAACGCTTCAATTCCTGCGTGAAGATTTAGATCTATCTCGCACTGTTGTTTCATTCCACTCTTTGGCGATGTCAGTTGGTTCGGTAACTGCAGGCCTAGCAACGGGCGCAATCATCAAGCGAACTGGTCGCGGCTTAATGCTTCGTTACGCTTCGATCTTGTTGGCAACGGGAATTTTGTTTTTCACGCTTGGTCAATCCTTGCCTTTTACTTTGCTTGGTGTTGCCTTCACAACTTGTGCTGGATCTTTGATCATTCAGGGAACTGCTTCGTATTTGGCTTATCAACAAAAGCAAGCGGCGCCGGCAGCCATTAGTGAATTGCACGCAGTCGCTTCTTCTATTGGCTTGCTTGCGCCCGTGATGGTTGGCATTGGCGTGACTGTTGGTTGGGGTTGGCGTCCGGGTATTCAGGTAGCCGCTGTTGGTGTGATCCTGATTGAAATCATTCGCGGTCGAAACACAGATCTTTATGGCCCCCGCGCCATTGAAGATGAAGTTTCAGATCATCATGATGTGCCAGGACCGTTCCCAAGTTTGTTCTGGTGGTCTTGGTTGATTTTAGTTTTCACAGCCAGCATGGAATTTTCAATGCTCCTTTGGGCACCTGAGGTTTTATCAACTCAAGGTGGATTAACTAAGGGCGCTAGTGCTGCAGCACTTGCCACAATCGTTGGTGGCATGTCAGTTGGTCGTTTAATTGGCGCTCGCTTAACTTCAAAGTTTGATTCGGAGTTTTTGTATCGCGGTGCTTTAGTTCTTTCGTTCTTTGGTTTCTTGGGGTTCTGGCTTTCCAGCTCAGGTGTAGTGATGTTGATTTCGTTAACGATCACAGGCCTTGGGATGTCACTGCATTTTCCATTTGGTTTTGAACGTGCGCTGCGGGCAAGTGATGGCAGACCAGATCGTGGTGGCGGCAAACTTTCAATTGGAACCGGATTTGCTAGCGGTGTTGCACCGTTTGCACTTGGCGCACTTGCTGATCAAATTGGAATTCAGGGCGCGTATGCAATCGTGCCAATTTGTTTGATTCTTGCAATTACGATCGCAACTTTGCGACCAGTGAAGTTAGTGCCGGCAGGAACCTAAGGCTTATAGGTAAGGCATGACGGCTGCGGCCATCACTGCAACAAAGAAGCTAACTAGTACAACGATTGTGACGATGCGGCGCGTGCGTGAACTCATGGTTTAACCATAACTTATGAATTGGAAAATTCGGACATCGCCCATTTTGAAAACATCCAGACATAGCAATGGGGCGCACCGTTTTTCACAGTACGCCCCAAAGACTTTGTTTTTACAAGCCGAACAGTTCCTTTAATGGATGAACTGCGAAGTAGATCACGAATGCTGCGGCGATAATCCACATCAAACCTGAAACTTCCTTTGACTTGCGCTGTGCGATCTTGATTGCCACGTAGGAAACCATTCCTGCGCCGATACCGTTGGTGATCGAGTAGGTGAATGGCATCAAGATGATCGTCAAGAACGATGGAATCGCAATTGCGTAATCATCAAATGGGATGTGACGAATCTGAGTCATCATCAAGAAGCCCACGATAACCAGTGCAGGTGCTGCCGCTTCGTAAGGAACGATCTTGGTTAGCGGTGCAATGAACATCGCTAGCAAGAACAAAGTTCCGGTTACAAGGCTGGCAATACCAGTGCGAGCACCGTCGCCGATACCTGATGCAGATTCGATGTAAGCGGTGTTGGATGAAGTTCCAGCCAAGCCACCTGCCATCGCTGCAATCGAGTCAACAGCAAGGATTTCACCAAGGTGTTCAACTTCGCCATCAGCAGTCATCAAGTCAGCTTCAGTAGCAAGACCGGTAACAGTTCCGATGGTGTCGAAGAAGTCGCTTAGCAATAGTGAGAACACTGCAAGGCCAGCAGCCAATGCGCCAATCGCACTGAAGGCACCGAAGACGTCGATGTCGAACAATGGAGTTGGATCAACATAACCAATTAGGGTTTCTGGGATTGCTGGGATGTTCAGGTTCCAACCAGTTGGGTTTTCAAGACCTGGAGCTGCTGGATCTGTATTTGAGCCACCAATCTTCTGAGTGGTTTCTAGTAGGACTGCAAGTGCAGTTGTTACTAGCAAGCCAATCAAAATTGCAGCGCGCTTACGAAGGGCAACCAATACGACCATGAGGAGAAGTCCAAACACGAACGTAAAGATTGGCCAGCCAGCAAGCTCGCCGTAAACCGCAAACGTGATTAGTGGAACACCTGGGCGAACTACGCCAGCGTCTACTAAACCAATAAGTGCGATGAATAAACCGATACCGGCGCCGATTGAGTACTTCAATTCATCTGGAACGGCGTGGAATACCGCAGTGCGGAATCCGGTTAGAACCAAAAGCAAAACAATGAAGCCTTCGATAACGACTAAGCCAAACGCTTGAGCCCATGTCATGTAAGGAGCAAGGCCAAAAGCCAAGAATCCGTTCAGACCTAAACCGGCTGCGATTGCGATAGGGAAACGTCCGTACACGCCCATGAAGATTGTCATCAGACCAGCAACAAGCGCAGTAGCTGCTGCTACCAACGAAATTGCTACACCGATGTCTTGGCCACCACCTGGGAAATTCCCATTGATGTCCTTGGCGGTACCGACGATGAGTGGGTTAAGTACAACGATGTAGGCCATTGTCACGAATGTGACGATGCCGCCGCGTACTTCAGTCCCTAGATTGGAGCCACGCTCGGTCATGTGGAAATAGCGATCCCATGCCGGTGTGCTCGAGTTTTTTGTAGTGGTTTCCATAACGAAACGATAGTGTCCTACTTATGAGTAATAGTGCAGACTCTCTGAACAAGTCCGATTCAAGTTCCGATGGTCAAAGTTCCGGAAAAGAACTTATGCCACTCGAAGTAAACGGAATCACAGCAGTAACAATAGGAACAGGCATCTGGTCGGTTGCGACCTTGGTGATGGTCTTGATGCGCGACCAGCTTGAGGCCTCCGGGCGAGGCAATTGGGTCGCGATCGGTGTCTGCGGAATCATCCTTGGCTTGCTCGGTATGCGTTACACCAAACGTCGGGTGGCTCGAATCGAGCGCGCCAAGGAATCTTCCGTCTAACGGATTAGCTGCTACTTAATTAGCAGCAAGATGTTTCTGACGGGTCGCAAACTTCTAGCGCCTCTACAGCTTCAGCTTCACAGCAAAATGTCATTTTCGACTCCTTTCCTAATTAGATCGTTATCTAATCCCTAACTATGCCACTTATTAGATGGATGTCAAATATGTGGCATAATGAATTTGTGCCTAAACAACTGCCAGTTCTCGAAACTCTTGAGCCGATTTGCTGTGCTCCGCTTGGGGAATCCGCCCAAATCACGGAAGCGGATGCCAACGACTTAGCGATTCGCTTGAAGGCTCTTGCTGACCCAGCACGTCTCCGGTTGGTGAGCTTTTTGCTCGATCAACCAGATCTTGAAGCCTGCACATGTGACTTAGCCCCAGTTTTGAAGTTGTCAGAACCAACAGTTAGTCATCATTTAAAGACACTAGAAAAAGCTGGAATCGTTACTAAGGAACGACGTGGAATGAATGTTCATTACCAAGTGGTTCCAGATTCAATTCACGCAATCGCTCGCGTGCTTCACATTGATTGTTGCTAGTTAGTTTTTAACAACTAGTTTTTGCGGGCGCACCATTGGCCGCGGCCAGCTTCATACTTAACAACTTGCGCGCCTTGGGTGTAGCCGAGGCCTTCGACAAATTCAATTGCGTCTGGTCGGTCGGCATCTAGGCAAACCACGTTAACGCCAACACGCTCTAGTGCACCCGGCAAAACATTTAGATCAAGGGCTGGGAATTCTGGATCTTGATCTTTGGAAGTGAACTGGCGAATCATCACGCGATCTGCGAATTGTGCTTTACCTTCTGGACCAGTTGCTTCCGCGAACCAGTAAACCTTTGGCAGCACGGGATGGATTCGCACCGTGGTAGCTGCAAGTGAGAACTCAATGTTTTGGCGAGCAGCAACGATGTCACCATCTTGAGCAATCTCATCGAGGATTTCTTTGGCTTCGTAGTAACCACCAAAGACTTTCCAATCTGGTGGGAACATCAAGCGAGCACTTTGACCGTTAACTTGTCCAAGACTAGAAAGCCAAACGGGCTTAGCAGGAATCACTATGAAGGCAAGCAGTAGTGCCGTTGCTAATGCAAGTGTTGTGGTCTTATGTCGATTAACGCTTGTTACTCGAATCAATCCCGAAGCAACGGCTGAAGCGGCTGCGCCCAGCAACATTGGAATTGGCAGCAACCACCAGAAGCGCCATGAGATTGAACCAACGCCGGTAACTTGTTCAATCACGGCAAGTACTGGTGGCAAGTAAACGATTGCCCACATCAAACAAAGTCCTGCAATCACGCGGCGTGATGTGCGAGATTCGGCGCCGAGCCATCCCCAGCACATTACTAATGCAAACAATGCAGCGTGCAGTGGCGGACGAGCCATTAAGCGAACGAATTCATTTGGATCTGGGAGTTCGCCAAGGGTTGAAATCAAAGTTGCTGGCTGAACAAAAGCCAATGTGTTTGTTACTAGTTGTCCCAACGCATTGCTATCAGCACTATGCGTTCCTCGGAAAGCTAAGCCAACATAAAGCGGAGTCAGCATCGCAAGGCTGGTCCAGCCCGCATCCTTAATCCCCCGCTGGTAACCAACAACACCGGCGATAACCACGGTGATCATTGGAACCAACATGGTTGCAGTTGTCGTTAGTCCGGCTGCGCCGATTGCAATCAGTAGGAATCGGATCAAGTCATTGCGTTGACCCGAACGTGCCCAAACAATTCCAGCACCGATGAGCATCGGAATAATCGCCGAGACAAAGAATGCTTTACCTTGCCAAATGCGCGCTCCATGGAAAACACCAAAGGAAAAGATGTTCGCGCCATCGAGCAGTAAGAACAAGCTCACGATGGCTAGCGCAAAGTTTGTGTGACGAACATGCATGGAACGCAATCCGCGATCAAGCGCAAAGATGCTAATTGCCGTAAGGATTGGCACAGCAATTACATAAAGCAAAGTTGGTGCCGAGATGTTAGTGATGTGGGCAAAAACTCCCCACATCGATTCCCAAGCGGAACCAAGTGGCCGGGTTTCAAAAACTTGATCGCTATAGATTGTGTCGCGAAGTGGCATCGTGCCACGTTCAGCAATCCAAGTCGATAAGTTCAAATAGTTTGTGTCATCACTTTGTGGTCGCAACGTAACAGATGCAACTAACGCCATTCCGGATGCGATAACCCAAGGAAGCCAATGAAAAGTTTTGTAATCAGCTGCCACATTTACCGGGGCTTTGGCCAACTTGAAAGCAACCAATGAACCAATGCCTACTAATACCAAGATCACTAATGCCCATTGGGAATTGGATAGGAATGGAAGCTTCTTAGCTATATAGAGGTAGGCAACTACGGCTGCGATTAAGCCAGCCCAAGTGACGTTACGGGCCAACGGATTGCTGCGATGGAGCGCTGGGTCATTTGTCACATAAGGCGCTGGAACTGGTTCGCCATAGAACCCAACCTCGGTGAAGCGCTTGATTAACGCAAAAAGCACAATCGCAAACGCTGTCCATACGCCAGCAACTACAAGTGCATTCGTGGTGAAGTAGCGCGAGGTGTAATACGCGAGTGAGGCTGTGGCAAGAATGAATATGGTTACGTCAAGGACTTTGTCTGCAAGTCGACGTGAACCAATTACTGCCATGTTTCAAGCCTGCCTAAAGCGCTGCAACAAAGTCGGAAACAACACGCATCAGGTCAGCTTGATCTAGATTCTTGTGTTCCAAAATTGTGAATCGATCTGGTCTGGTTTGTGGTGCGAAGGCAACAGCTTGCGCGAATTGTTCAGTGGTTAAGCCAAGGTCCTTTGGTGATGTCGGAAGACCATGACGGAACAAAGCATCGTGAAGTTGATTGAACTCTGTGGTTGCTTCGCGTAAGTAAGTTGCGAACAATGCTCCAACTGCAACCTGCTCACCGTGCGGTGCGGATTTTTCTGGCAGCACCATATCTATAGCATGAGAAATTTCATGGCACGCGCCACTGCATGGACGTGAAGTTCCAGCTACAGCCATCGCTAATCCGGAGAGTACTAGACCTTCAGCCAATGTAGTTAGGAATGCTGAGTCATCGATGGTTCCAGGGTGGTTCAGCAAACTGGTTGCGGCCGTGCGTGACATTGATGCGGCTAGGCCATCAACTTCTTCGCCATTAACTTCGCGCGCAAGTTCCCAGTCTGCAACTGCGTTTAAGTTGCTCAGCACGTCACCGATGCCGGCGCGCAAGAAACGATCTGGGCCACTGCGAACTACATCAAGGTCGATAAGTACGGCAGCTGGAACTGAAACTCCGTGACTACTGCGCGTTCCATCATGTTCCAAAATGCTGACCGGACTCGCAATGCCATCGTGGGCAAGATTCGTTGCAACTGCGATCATCGGTAAGTTTGCTTGGCTAGCTGCATACTTAGCTGCATCTAAGACTCGACCGCCACCAACGCCAACAACACTTGAATATTTAGTCAGTGATGCGGCGATGTCTTGGGCTGACTGCAAACTACCGTCTGAAAGTTCGTAGAAATCTGCGTGCGGAATTTGCTTTTCGATTTGAGCCCGAAATGCCAAACCTGAACCCGTTGAAATAATAACGGCGACTCGAGAATCCGGGGCAACGCGAGGATCGCTAATCACGTCATGCAAGCGATTTAATGCGCCAGCAGATATGTCAACGTGAAGTGGCGCTGGGAAGGTGCGGTTTAGTAATGACATACGATCTCCCGAGCACGCTCGAGGTCTTCTAAGGTGTCAACTTCAATCCATGGGATGTCACCGATTGCTGCAGTTGCAATGTGAGCACCACGGTTAACCATTTCCTGGAAACCGTCTTCGTAATAAAGGTTTGGATCGCGCTCAAATGTGGCCTTCAGTGCATCGGCTAAATCCCCCGCTAATGCGCCTGGAATCCTTGCAACGCCAATGTATTCACCGGCTGCAGTCTCTGGTTCCATCAACTTGGTAATCAAAGTAACGCCACCACGATCGTTTAGCTGAACTTTCATTTCTTCATCAGCAAGCTTCTTCACATTGTCCAGAGACAAGGTAATGAATTCATCGGTTTGGGCTTTGAGTAATTCTTCAACAGACACAGGGTGAATCGTGTCACCGTTAGCGATGATCGCGCCGGCTTTCAAAACATCGCGAGCACACCACAATGAATAAGCGTTATTCCACTCTTCGGCTTTGTCGTTAAAAACTAGTTCGATGTTTACGCCATAACGTTCTTCTAATTCTTGTTGGCGGATGCGAACTTGATCCGCGGCATAACCAATGATGATTGCAACATCATTAAGTCCGGCTTCAGCAAAGTTCTTTAGCGTTAGATCCATAACGGATCTGGTGTCATCAAGTGGGACAAGTGCTTTAGGCAAAGTGTCGGTGTAAGGACGCAAACGACGGCCGGCGCCGGCGGCCAAGATCAAACCGATCATTGTGAGTCTTCGCTAGCGTCGCTTCCTTCATCGCCATAAAAATCAGCAATCTCTACAGCAGCTTCGTCAGAATCTAAGTTTTCCATTTCAACGATTTCAGATGCAGCTTCGATTGCTTCCACAGCTTCCTTCATTGCAAATTCAGATGCGATTGCTTCAGTGCGATCTTCAGCTTCATCGGAATCAATTGCATCAGTTTCATCTGAATCAACGGGCTCTGGATCCGCTACGTAATCTGGAAGATCGCTTGAGTCACTTTGCTCATCAGCGCGATCATCAATTACTAAATCAACAACGGGAATTGGTGCTGATTGGGCGGCACGAACGGACGAGTGCGCGCCACAACCAAATGTTGTCGCAACAACTTGGCCGTCAGCTGCGCCGAATTCATTTCCACAAACACCAAAGACTTGACCGATTGATCCACCAATTGCAACCAAGAAACCACATGAACCACATGAAGCTGGCGCAGACTTTGCCATAGCTGAGCGTGGACCGTTTAGTTTTTCAAACCAACGATCAACTGCGCGCTCTAAACCAACTGTGCTTAAAACTTTTTCACGACCAAGTCCAAGTTCCCATTGCGCTGGATGAAGTGGCGCGAGATCATCGGATAATTCTTCGAGGTCACCCAGTGCAGTGAAGCCTGCAGTTAGGCGCTCGTCGTTTTCGGACACTGGAAGTAAATCGCCAACACCTAAGTCGCCGGCTTCCACGCGATCAGCCCATGGCTTCCACTGTTCTGGAACGAGAGCGGCAGAGCCTGGCAAAAGGTTTACTTCGCTAACGGAAAGTTCAGCTTGGCCATTAACTTCAACCAGGCTTACTTCCCAATACCAACCTGGGTAACCAGGTGAGGTGCATTCGAAGGTGTAGCTGGTGATGGTTACTGATGAATCTTCAGATGGCTCAACAACAGAGTCCAAAGCCTTGCCAACGTGGTCAGCAGGGATGGATTCAAGGAGCGCGGATCGAGCTAAGTCGATCGCTGAAGTTGCAGTGTTCACCTATGTATTGTCCCTTATATGGGGCATATCCCTGAAATTCTTGGGTTTTTCATTCATTTAGTGCCGGTTTATTGGCCGATTCGTGTAATGGTTAGTTAAAACGGGGTCACGACTAGAAGTTCGGAGACTCCATGAGAACGTCCTCAACCAAAAATTCCTTCATCATCGGCATAAGTATTGTGCTGGGTGCATCACTGTTATCGGTAGGCGTGAGTAACGCTGCGGGTTCGACAATCAAGGCATGCGCAAAGAAATCTAATGGTGCGATGCGCTTGATCGACACAAGTAAGAACTGTAAGAAGAGTGAACGCACATTAACTTGGGGCACGCAAGGCGATGCCGGGGCAACAGGCGCTACGGGTGCCACGGGCGCAACGGGAGCTACGGGAGCTGCTGCTACATCTCTCTTCGGTACCTTCGATGCGACTGGAACTAAAGATAGTGCGCGCTCAAGCGCAGCAATGCCAAATGCAACCTCAGGCGGGACAGGTATATACACGTTTACTTTTGCATCCTCTGTTGCTAACTGCACTGCGATTGCATCTCCAGTAGGTGAAGGTTTTGGCGTAGATACCGCGATTGTTAAATACACAAGTGCCAGTGTTATCACCGTCAAACTCTTCTATTTCGACAAAGTAGGAACGCAAGATCAAAAAGCAAACAACGGTGATTTCTCGATGTCACTTTTTTGTAACTAAATTAAAAGTGACGCCTTGCTTTCCTGCGAGGCGTCACTACTAAAAAACAGCACTCAATTTCGAATCATTTAGTGGAGATAAGATGAAAACGTCCTCAACCAGAAATTCCCTCATCATCGGCATAAGTATTGTGCTGGGTGCATCCCTGCTTTCCGTAGGTGTGAGTAACGCTGCGGGATCAACAATTAAGGCTTGTGCCAAGAAATCAAACGGTGCGATGCGCTTGATTGACGCAAGTAAGAACTGTAAGAAGAGTGAGCGCACATTAACTTGGGGTACTCAAGGTGATGCTGGTGCAACGGGTGCAACTGGTTCCACCGGGGCAACTGGAAGCAACGGCTCCGCAGGTGCTTCTGGAATCTCTTACGCTACCTACTCAACGCGTAGAACTAGTAACTTGACGGACAGCCTTGACCCACAAACAGTCGGTAGCCTTGATAATTTGTCATCAGGTGATTATCTTTTGCAAGCCACTCTTGAGCTAGAAAACCGCACTTTGAATGGACGCGTTGAGTGTCGATTCTATATAGATGTTGATTCAAACGGATTCATGTCTAGTCCCTATGCCTTAGCTGACTTCTCTACTTCCAATGAAAGCAAAAGCGTGAGTGTTAACTACGCAATTGAGAACCTGCCTGGAGGAACTTACGACAAAATTGATTTTCATTGTTACGTAACTGGTTCGGCTACCGGGCAGGATGTAAGAGTTGACAATTTCTACATGTCAGCTACGAAAGTAGACACATTAGTTCGTCAATAAATCAAACCTAAATCACAAAATCAAAAGTGGCGCCTTGCTTTTGCAGGGCGCTGTTTTTGTTTGTTAAGCAAGGGCTACTTGGGCAGTTACGCGAACTTCATCGCCAAGTGATTCTCTCGACCAGTTCATCGTGATGTCATCAAGGATCTGGCTGCCAACTCCTGGTGAACCCAGCAGGCTAGCATCGCCGTTGTTCGTGATTTCAATTCGAATTGATCCATCATTTAGATCTTGAATTGAAATTTCGACTAAGCGAGCTTTGCCATGACGAATTGCATTGGTAACACTTTCTTTCACAATCTCATTAATGCAATGTGAGGTCACTTGGTTTGCAGAAATTGAGTTAAGTAGCTCATCTTCAATTGAGACTTTGACTTCACAAACGCCTTGCCAGAGTTCGATCAAATCAGATATCGATGTTTCTAGATCAATTATCGGTCCATCTAAATTGGTCAATGATTCCGTGGCTCGAACCAGATCTTGTCGAACCTTTTCAAGTAAGTCTTCATCAATCTCTCTAGCGCCAAGAATCCGCATATTCGCAGCTGTTAGAGATGCCTGAACCGATCCATGCAAAGTTTGGGCAGCGCGCTGACGAACATGCCAAATCAATTGCGAAGTTCGATTTAATTCAAGATTTAGTTCTTGGTTTGCTTCTCGCAATTCTGATTCATACGAGACTCGCTGATTATCAACAACAACTCCGTAAGTAAGCAACAATCCCACAGCCATAGTGCCCATCGTCGCAGTTGGAGCCAATCCCAATCGGTCAATGACGTCATATCCAAGCCAGCGAATAATAAACAATGCTGGCGTCCAAGCAATTGCAAGAACTGCACTTAATAGCAAGAAGGCGCGACCAGATCGAATCGGCTTGTTTGCAATTGGTAATCGAACGAACGCCCAAAGAATAATCGCTAACGGTAAGTAAGCCAGCAGCACGATCGGTAAGGATGCATACCCAAGATAAAGAAATGCACCTGTTGTATTAGGTACTACAAGAACTAAATAGATTGCCAGCGGACTAACAACGTTCCTAAGCACCAGCAATTTGGGTGGTGTAATCAGCGATGGCTTCTTTGCCAGTGCGCTGACACGTGGGACTTCAATCTTTTGTTCCTGATGAAGTGATGCGCTCAATGGACGAAGCTTGGTGTCAATCAAGTTTGAAATTTTTGTTGCTGAAGTCTTTACGTTTTCTGAATCCTGCGTTGAGGCATTCGCCAAATTTTGAGAAATTTCTGTAACAGCAGGCTCAATACTTTCTCTAACGATTTTGAAGATTTCGAATCTTTGCTGTTCAACCATTTGCTCAGCAGAATCGCGTGCAGTTACTAACGCTTCACGCTCGCTGGCTAAATCGATCTGTGTTTGCGCATGTTCCTTAATTAATGCAGCCGTCAATGCAGCAACGGAAAGGGTCAAGGTTCCAAGCAGAGCTCCAGCAAACGCTCGGTAAAGAAACTCTTGTTCTTCGGCAAGATCAAGCATTACTGAAATCTGACCAACAGCCAATGAGCGACTTATCGCACCAATTCCAAAGATTAAAAGGGTTTTCGTTGTCCTTGGTGAATAAGGACCTTTTGGCAATAATGCTAAGCGCATTCCAAGCATGACAATCGTTGCAACTCCGTGCGCAAGGATTCCAGCTAATGCCCAGCCAATTCGCGAGGTGCCAAAACGATTTCCATCGAATGCAACGGCGATAAAGATACTGATTGGCAGCGTCCAAAGAACAACGCGCTTAGTAAACGCTTCGCTGCTGCCGACTAAGCGCAAAGTTTCGCCAAGAGATCTGGCGCCGGCTTTAGTCTCGTTACTCATTAACTATCGGAAGGCCAGCTGCCTCGATGTAGGCGCGAGCGGCAGCAGTTCGGGTGCTGACCGTTGGGTCACCTTCGATGCCAGCAGCGGTAAGGGTTCGACGAATCAAGTGCTCAACCGCGCGAACTGTTGAATCACGTTGCTCTGCGATCTCCGTGTTAGACATACCAAGTGCAATGCTTCGTAGAACTGAAATCTGTGATTTGGATAAATCTGCAAGTGGTCGTTCCGGATCTAAATGTTGACGAAGTTCGTGATCGATATCATCACGAAGTACGCGCTCAATAATGTCTGTTAGAACACCTGGCTGCGTAATGGTTTCTTTGCGAATGTAAGCAGCACGTTTGGGAATTGAGCTTGAGTCCTGACCGGCGAATCTTGGATCAGGTAAGTGCGTCAAGAAAACGATTGCGACCTGTGGTGCTGATGTTGCAATGTATTCGGCAAGATCAAGTCCGGTTGGTCCGTTGCCTAATTCGATATCGAGTAAAGCAACATCAGGATCAACTTCAAGAATTACGCGCTTAGCTTCTGCAGCCGACGCAGCAACACTTACCGAAAACTTGCTGCCCTTTAATCCGTCTGCAATTAACGAACGTAATAACGGATCGTCTTCGACAACTAAAACTTTTCGAGATTCGAATTTTACCGAAGCGCCTTTCGCAACTTTCATTGCGCTAGCTCGATCAAACGTCGATTTGGTCGGCGACACCGCGAAGCACGGCTACTAGCTTCTCGGTTTGCTTGTCATCCGGGTAACGTCCACGACGAAGATTTCCGGCATAACCATCAAGAAGTTTGATGACATCTTCTAGAACGATTGCCATATCTTCAGCATCTTTACGCCCGCCCTTGGCAACACTTGGTGGAGCTTCAAGGACTCGAACAGACAATGCCTGCATGCCGCGCTTGCCATCGGCCACGCCAAACTCACAGCGGGTGCCGTTCTTCAAAGTTAAGGTTCCAGCTGGGAGTGCGGAGGCATGCAAAAATACCTCTTCGCCTTCATCCGTTTGAAGGAAGCCGAAGCCCTTCTCGGTGTCGTACCACTTCACTTTGCCTGTAGGCACGGTGTTCTCCTTGCGCTGGTTACTTTCTTGGGCGCTCGATAACTCGAATGCCTTACTTAAGGGTAGATGAAAAGTCCGAATCCGCCCAAACCTGCGATTTCAATGCACAATCCGCACAGGAAAGCAACAAATCTCAAGTGGCGCTAACCAACCAAAACCGCGTAACGTAGCAAGATGAGCACTTCCAAAAAGACTGAAACGGTCATGCGCCCACGGTCTTTGGCAGATGATCTGCGCCAGCGAAGTGATGAGTCTCTTGAAGTCCTGTTTGCCACTCGCCCAGATCTATTGCACCCAGTACCAACGGACTTGGGACAACTCGCAGTTCGTGCTACCACGTCACCTAGCGTTAGTGCTGCCCTCGATGCGCTTAATCATATTGAACTGAGTGTTTGTGAAGTTCTGGCTGCACTGCCAGATCCGGCAGCTCGCGTTGAAGTTCATGCCGGACTTAAAGGCGCAGTTGGATACAACGCAAAAGCTATCGATGCAGCAATCGATCGCTTGCTTTCCAGTGCCTTGGTTTGGGGCGATGACGAAGAACTTCACTTAGTTCGAGTCGCACGAGAATCTTTTGGTGCCTACCCATGTGGTCTAGCTGCTTCATTTGCAGATTCACGTCGCAAAGTTCGTGAGTATGCGAATAAGAAAACTTTGGCTGAGAAGACACTTGCAAGTGGTCCGGATGAAGTTCGCGACATCATGAATCAACTTTTGTGGGGCACACCAGCTGGAACAATGCGCCAAGCAAATCGCTCAGTACGTATCGAAGATGCTAAGTCACCTTTGGAATGGTTGCTGGCACACGAGTTGATCGTTCCAGTTAGCGATAGTTCAGTCGTTGTTCCACGTGAAGTTTCAATTTCATTGCGTAGTGGTTTGCTACTTAAAGAAATCAAAACTGATAGCGGCGCTCCAGTTCTAGGATCAGTTGACTTTAAGCGCGTAAATGACACCGGTGCGCACGCTGCTTTAGATTTCGTCCGCTTAGTTGAAACCTTGCTTGAAGCCTGGTCAATTGAACCTCCATCACAACTTCGTGGTGGTGGCCTTGCAATTCGCGATCTTGCCACGGCTAAAGATTTACTTCGAGTGTCCGAGCATCTAACTGCGTTAGTGATTGAAGTTGCGTTTGCTTCGGGCTTACTTGCTGCTGATGCAAATGAAGGTTGGTTGCCAACTACTGCATACGATCGATGGCTAAGTATTGATGATGCTTCACGTTGGACTTTGCTTGCGCAAGCTTGGCGCGATATGGCTCGCGCGCCTCACGTTGTCGGTGGCGATGGTGGCGATCGAATCAATTCTTTAACTTCAGCAGTTGAACGCGGGTTTATCAATCCACTTCGTATTTCATTATTAGACATTTACGTAGGACTTGATGATGGAGCGACGACAAGTGCGGCAATCATCACCGAACATTTAGATTGGCATCGTCCACGGCGCTCATCAATGGTTCGTGCGGCTGCGGTGTCGGCTGTACTTGATGAAGCAGCAACCCTTGGCATTACTGCCCTCGGATCACTAACGTCATTTGGTCGGGCAGTTGCTAAGGGTGATGACCCAACAAAAGTTTTGGGAGCGCTACTGCCTGATCCCGTTGATCATGTAATTGTGCAAGCAGATCTAACTGCATTGGCACCTGGTCGATTAGCTGCAAACCAACGCCGAACTATGGCAGTGATCGCTGATGTTGAATCAACTGGTGCAGCTACCACCTACCGCTTTACCGAAAACTCAATTCGCAGAGCTTTGGATCAAGGGCAATCAGCCAACGACATTATTGAGTTCCTGTCTGCTCTTTCCAAGACCCCATTGCCGCAACCACTCACCTACCTAATTGAAGATGTGGCTCGCAAACATGGCGTGCTGCGCGTTGGTGTGGCATCGATTTACTTGCGTTGCGATGACGAGCAATTAGTAACTGCGGTCCAGGCTGATCGTCGTTTAGCATCGCTAAAGTTCCGTTCATTGGCACCAGGAATTGTGGTTAGCTCGTCGCCTGCGGACATTGTGCTGGAAAAGCTACGTGCTTGCGGTTATGCCCCGGTTGCTGAAAGTGCAGAAGGCGCAGTACTTATTCATCGGCCAGATACCAAGCGCACGTCAGTTCGCGCTGCTGCTTCACCAGTTACGGTCACTGGACCATCGAGTCGATTGGTTACAGCTGCAGTTAAGGCACTTCGCGCTGGCGAACGAGTTGATGCCAGCAAGCCAGTTTCAACTAATGGCCCGCGCAGCACCACTTCACAGACTCTTGTCCTACTTAACGATGCGTTGGCCCAAGGCAAAGAGGTTTGGATTGGCTATGCCGACAAAGGTGGCATGACTAGCGAACGAATTGTTGAGCCTTTGACTATTACTGGTGGCTTCCTGACTGCATTTGATGTGCGAACAAATGAAGTCCGCACCTTCACTATTGCTCGCATCACCGGTGCTGAACTTGCTGAGAACGTTGACGAAGAAGGAACTGCATAATGACTGATGGACCGTTAATCGTTCAAAGCGACAAGACTCTGCTTTTAGAAATCGATCATGAGTTAAGTGGTGAGTGCCGTCATGCGATCGCACCGTTTGCCGAACTTGAGCGCGCACCAGAACACATCCACACCTATCGCATTACTCCGCTGGGACTTTGGAATGCCCGCGCTGCACTGCATGACGCCGAATCTGTGATCGATACATTGCTTAAGTATTCGCGTTACCCAGTTCCACATGCACTCCTTGTCGATATCGCCGAAACCATGGCGCGTTACGGTCGCTTGCAATTACATATGCATCCAGTTCATGGCTTAGTACTGACTGCAAATGATCGCACTGTCATGGAAGAAATTCTTCGTTCAAAGAAGATCACGCCATTAGTTGGTAAGCGAATTGATGAAGACACAATTGCAGTACATGCCAGTGAACGTGGAAACATCAAGCAAGCGTTGTTAAAGCTTGGTTGGCCAGCTGAAGATTTAGCTGGTTATGTTGATGGCGAAGCGCATCCAATTGCTCTTGCCGAAGATTCATTCGAACTTCGCACTTACCAACGCGAAGCTGCTGAAGGTTTTTGGCATGGTGGATCAGGTGTTGTTGTACTTCCTTGTGGTGCTGGCAAAACAATTGTTGGTGCAGCAGCCATGGCGCTTGCTGGCGCCACAACTTTGATTCTGGTTACCAATACCGTTTCTGCTCGCCAGTGGAAATCTGAATTACTGAAGCGCACAACCCTTACTGAAGATGAAATCGGTGAATACTCCGGTGCTCGAAAAGAGATTCGTCCAGTAACGATTGCGACTTATCAAGTTATGACTACTCGTCGTCAAGGTGTTTATGCACACTTAGAACTATTTGATGCTCGCGACTGGGGTTTGATTATTTATGACGAGGTTCACCTATTGCCTGCGCCGGTGTTTAGATTTACAGCTGACATTCAAGCCCGTCGTCGCCTTGGCTTAACTGCAACTTTGGTTCGCGAAGATGGCATGGAAGGTGAAGTCTTTTCACTCATTGGTCCTAAGCGTTATGACGCTCCATGGAAAGACATTGAAGCCCAGGGTTATATCGCACCAGCTGATTGCGCCGAAGTTCGCGTAACTTTGCCAGATGCTGAACGTTTGGCTTATGCGATGGCAGAACCAGAAGAGCGTTACCGTCTTGCAAGTACCACTTCTTATAAGAACAGGGTCGTTCAACATTTAGTTGACTTGCATCCAGAAGATCACATTCTGGTTATTGGTCAGTACTTAGATCAACTGGATGAGATCAGCACTTACTTGGGAGTTCCAACCATTACTGGCGCGACTCCGGTTAAAGAACGTGAACGCTTATTCCAATCCTTCCGTGAAGGTGAAACTCGAGTTCTGGTTGTTTCAAAGGTTGCGAACTTCTCAGTGGACTTACCAGAAGCGGGCGTAGCAATTCAGATCAGTGGAACGTTTGGTTCCCGGCAAGAAGAAGCACAGCGCCTAGGCCGAGTGCTTCGACCAAAGGGTGACAAGCGTTCGGCGCATTTCTACACAATCGTTACTCGCGACACCGTAGATGCTGACTTTGCTGCGCATCGCCAGCGATTCTTGGCCGAGCAGGGGTATGCCTACCGAATTATTGACGCCGATGACCTTTTATATGGAAATCCAGTAGCTGACTAGATTTTGTCTAGGGGTTTCCCTGTGATGGGGTCTCTCAATTTCCAATCAGTTAATACGATTAGCGCTCACGGGGATGTGGGCAATGGACGAAATAGAAATGCCAGACGATGATTCTCCGCGCCCAAACTTAGCTAACATCCCAAGCATGGATGAAATGTTGGCGCTCTATGAAAAAGTCTTGGCCGAACTCGACAGCGCTATTTCATCCGCAAAAAACTTTTCATCCGATGACCAGCAATCAAATGCTCGTCACGGCAAAGATAAGAGAAAATAACTTTCTAAAAGCCAGTTGGAACTAAGTAAGCCAAATAACCAAACAGCACAGCTAGAAATAGTGCTGGTGCGAAATCTTTGAACTTATCTTTAACGCGTAGATGTGCGACCACCGCTCCAACGAAATAGAGCATCAATGCGCCAGCTGAAATAAAGGCGAGCAATGGGTAGACAATACCGATCAACAGGCCAACCGCTCCAAGGATTTCTAAATATGCAAGCAATGGAATCTGGTTTGGCTTTACACCTACATGAGTCATTGACTCAATAACCTGTGGCATTTTCTTTAGTTTGCCCATTGCCGAAACGATTGCAATAGCGGCAAGGACTACTGCCATGATTGTGGTCATTGTGTTCATAAGGTTCCCCTAGTTATCTTGCAGATTCTGAAACTAACTTTGCATAAACAACATAGCGCAAGTTTTGCGGTCCATCTGTAAGGCAGGTGGTAATAGTTAGCCACTGATCATCTAAAGTTTTATTGCCGAATTCAGGATTGTCATAAACGGTTTTTACATCTGTTTCTTCGACGGTTTCGGTGTCAACAATTTCATAGACGTACTTTTTTGAAAGCGTTTCTATTTCTACAACTTCACCGATTGCAACATCATCTAGTTTTGCAAAAGGTGTCCACGAACTTCCACTATGTCCGGCTAGCGCAAAGTTGCCCGGTTCACCAGGGAGCTCTGATCCCTCGTAATGCCCCACTCCTAGGTCATCAAGAATTTCTGGAGTTGTACCTTCCGAAACTGTGTGTAGCCAATCTTTGCCAAGAGCAGGGATGCGAATGACTGCAAAGTACTCGCCAACCGTTGGTACGCCCGCCACAAGCAAATCACTCTGTGCTTCATTAGACAGGTTTCCTGATTCTTTTGGCGCAGACAACAGTTCCTTGGCCCTCTGCGTTTCTTTACTTGCAGATAAATAGCCCGAAAGGAAACCAATCCAAACAGCCCCAATCAGCAGGGCGCTGCCAATAACAATAAGTGAAGCAAATCCGAATCTTTTAATCTTCATCCTTAGAAGAGAAATCAGACCTTAGATCTGCGCTGGCGAATCGTTCCGAAGGTTCCAACCATTACGGTCAAGAAGCCAAGAAGGCCAAGCCCCATTGCGCCAAGACTTTCGTTGATTCCGGTGTCAGCAAGTTTCGCACTTGAAGATTTCTTGGTGAATAGTGCATTTTGGAATGTGGAACCGCTGCCAATTTTCAAAGTAGCTGTTACTGAAACACCATTGATCGAACGAATTCGGTAGTTTCCAGCAGGAAGTCCCGAAAGGTTAATCTCACCGTTTACTGCTTCGGTTACGAAGTTAACGTCATCTTTGGTGCCAGACTTTCCATCTGGTCCCTCCCAAGTCAAAACAACTTCACCTTCAGCTGGCTTTCCACTCGGATCAGTGACAGGAGCGGAAATTGTTGAACTTCCAACCATGCCAACCCAAGTGAATCCAGTGCCACCGTCAGGAATGCTAGCGGTAGAGACACCATCGGAAGATCCAGTGCTGTCGTAAGTAACGGTCATACCAGTTGGACTGGTGCAAGTCGTAGTCCATTCGCCAGACTTTGCGTTACGAATCAAATACTGTCCCTGGGTATTTGTCTTGACGGTAGTTGTCGTCGTTGCAAATCTTGGACCAACAGCCATGCTGCGGAAGCCTGATGCAAACGAGGCAGTAGTCAAGAACTTAAGTTGGCAGGTGCAAGTAATGTCCGCCAACAAAGGTTCGCCTGGATCTTGCGTGCCGTTTTGATTTAGGTCAGCCCAAACCACACCGGAAAGTGATTGCTTTGGAGCCTTATTGCCCTTGTAAAGCGGTCCACCGCGTTTGCCATCAGAGGCTGATGAAGAACTCGGACTAGCAGACGGAGCTGGATCTTCATCCTCAATTGTGGTGTTGGTTGAAAGCTGATCGAGCTCAGGACCAATATCAGAGCCACCCTTGGCACCATTCTTTTTCAGTTTGAGGCCAACGGTTCCCTTTGAACTACAAGTCACAGTCACTTCTACGCTTGTACCTGATGCAGCCGATACATTTCCCACTGCACAACCACTGGCATCACCTGTGGTCTCAAAGTCGGAGGTTGTTAATTCCGTAACCGATTCATTGAAGTTAACGGTGAACTTAACCGACTTAGATTTAGTTGTCGTCACCTGTCGATTTACGTTTGCGGTTGGAGGAACCGGACGAGCAAAGCCTGGCGCATCTTGCGTTGGGTTTACGAAGCTACCGCCAAGAGCAGTTTTTGTCGCGGCATCTTCATCTGCCTGACTTTCTTGCAATTCCTCAAGAACTTCAGTCTTGTCTACTCCAGATTCACGTTCTAAGTCGTAAAGCTGCTTTGTTGTTAAGTTGCCAGATGAGCCCGTGCAGTAAGCAACGGCAGCATTTCCTTCGGCCGTGCCTCCAGTGCCAACTTGAGTCGTAAATTCAGATCTGCTAAAAATTCCGTCCGTATTGGAATCAGTAATGACATTTGCCCAAGACCAGTTCAAGCCTTCATAAATTCCACCACCAGCAGTTTTGAATGGAGGAATGATGTCTCCCCAATGCTTCGCATTGCTCGGGTAAGCGTAAGTCGGGCGGAAAACTCCTGCAGGGCCATCAGTCTCTAGACGACGTCGATCAGTGTTATGTAATGCGTGTCCATTTGGGGCACTGTTGTCATCAACAATTGATGACACTGAAACGGTGATCATGCGGTATGGGTTAGTGGTTGCATGAGTGCGGTGACAGATTGTGACCTTAGTTAATTGTGTAAGAGAAGGAAGGGCAACAGTACTAATCGAAACTGTGCCAGTCGAAGTCACTTTTGAAACAACCTGTATGTAATAAAACTTTGATGCGGATGCAACTATAGAAATTGAATTACCATTCGTGCAATTAGATGAAGTGCCTTTTGTTGGCGCAGATGTTGGCTCGGAAGATGTTGTCGCACTTACTTCATATACAAAGAGTCGAGTTGCTGCACTTGCAGAACAGTTGCTGATAGTGGCTGATTCATTTGCTGTTGGATCCCACAAATACCAAACGGTATTTTGAAACGATGCATCACTTCCTAGGTACTCGCCAGATTCCCTACCGGCCTGAGCTGTTGTAAATGATGCGGAGCCGGCGTTGTTTGTCAAAGTAATCGCAGTTGCACTACCAATTCGATCGTTACCAGGAGCTGCTGCTTGAACCGGCCCGACTAGCAATGTAAAAAGCATGGTTGATCCGATTGCTGATCCAACTAATCCACGAATTTTGTTCAATCTGTTTACTCCAAGAAATTGCTTAGTGATGCATATCAGGGATAACCCTGTGTTTTAAAAATACCTCGAGAGGCATTCAGCAATTTCAAAAAGTTCGGTCAGCACATCACAGCAAACTGACAAATCAACATATAACGGACACTCGCGATGAAATCTTTACTTGCCCTTTACTAAACAAAGAAAGACCCCGAGAAATTCTCGAGGTCGTTCTTTTTAGTTTTTGTTAGGTATGAACTAGAAGTCCATGCCGCCCATGTCTCCGCCACCGGCCATTGGTGCAGCCTTTTCTGGCTTGTCAGCAATGACAGCCTCTGTGGTTAGGAATAGTGCAGCAATGGATGCAGCGTTCTGAAGCGCAGAGCGAGTTACCTTAGCTGGATCGATGATGCCAGCCTTGATTAGATCGACGTATTCTCCAGTTGCAGCATTCAAGCCAAAGCCTGCTTCAAGGTTACGAACCTTTTCTGCTACAACTCCGCCTTCAAGACCAGCGTTCATTGCAATCTGCTTTAGCGGCGCTTCAACAGCTACCTTGACGATGTTCGCGCCAACAGCTTCTTCGCCTTCAAGACTTAGCTTGGCGAATGCCTTTTCGGATGCCTGTAGAAGAGCAACGCCACCACCGGCGACGATTCCTTCTTCAACTGCAGCCTTTGCGTTGCGAACTGCATCTTCGATGCGGTGCTTGCGTTCCTTCAACTCAACTTCAGTTGCTGCGCCAGCCTTGATTACTGCAACACCACCGGCAAGCTTGGCCAGACGTTCCTGTAGCTTTTCGCGGTCGTAGTCAGAGTCAGACTTTTCGATTTCAGCGCGGATCTGGTTTACGCGGCCAGCAATCTGGTCTGCGTCTCCGGAACCTTCAACAATTGTGGTCTCGTCCTTGGTAACAACAATCTTGCGTGCTTTACCTAGAAGTTCGATGTCAGTTGTTTCTAGCTTCAAGCCAACTTCTTCGCTGATTACCTGTGCGCCAGTCAAGATTGCGATGTCCTGCAACATTGCCTTGCGACGGTCACCGAAGCCTGGAGCCTTAACAGCTACAGAACGGAAGTTGCCACGGATCTTGTTAACAACAAGTGTGGATAGCGCTTCGCCTTCAACATCTTCAGCGATGATGGCAAGTGGCTTACCGGACTGCATAACCTTTTCCAAAATTGGAAGAAGATCTTTGATTGCAGAAATCTTTGAGTTAACGATCAAGATGTATGGATCTTCAAGAACAGCTTCCATGCGCTCTGCATCGGTAACGAAGTAAGGCGAGATGTAACCCTTATCGAAGCGCATACCTTCAGTCAGTTCTAGTTCAAGACCGAATGTGTTGCTCTCTTCAACAGTGATAACACCTTCCTTGCCAACCTTGTCCATAGCTTCAGCGATCATTTCGCCGATCTGTGGGTCAGCTGCGGAGATAGATGCAGTTGCTGCGATCTGTTCCTTGGAATCAACTTTCTGTGCCATGGCAAGAAGTTCGGTGCTGATTGCTTCAACAGCCTTTTCGATTCCACGCTTTAGCACCATTGGGTTTGCGCCAGCAGCTACGTTACGTAGGCCTTCGCGAACAAGTGCCTGAGCAAGAACTGTTGCAGTTGTAGTTCCGTCACCAGCGACATCATCTGTCTTCTTGGCAACTTCCTTAACTAGTTCTGCACCGATCTTTTCGTATGGATCTTCTAGATCAATTTCCTTGGCGATGGAGACACCGTCATTTGTGATGGTTGGTGCGCCCCACTTCTTTTCAAGAACAACGTTGCGACCCTTTGGGCCAAGCGTTACGCGGACTGCGTCTGCGAGTGTGTTCATACCGCGCTCAAGTGCGCGACGGGCTTCCTCATCGAAAGCGATCATCTTCGACATGTGTATTTTCCTTTTGTGCCAAACGTTTAGGGCCAAAGCCCCAGAGTTTTTGGGTTATCACTCGGGGGTTCCGAGTGCTAATACTATTGTTGGCACTCTCACCCCTAGAGTGCAAATCGAGAGGGTCCAGACCCCGAAAAATAGGGCTTTTCTCGGGATTAAAAGAGGCCGTCTTTAACGCCCCTAGATACGCTTAACCGGAGCAAAGATTGGATCTGGTGGGCAATGACGGTTATGCCAATGTTCCCACTCGGAACCGTACTTCTGCCGGCCATGCCTCTTCCATTGCGCATTTTTGAACCGCGCTATCTAAAGCTGCTTGGGGATTTGATGGGATCTGAGAATCCTGAATTTGGAGTCGTGCTGATCGAGCGCGGAACCGAGGTTGGCGGCGGCGATCAGCGAATGCAGATTGGCACAATCGCATCTGTCATCAACATCGGCACAACCGAAGAGTTCTATGGTCTCGAGTCCGTTGGCACGCAAAGATTCAAGGTGACTAATTGGCTGCCCGATGATCCATACCCGGTTGCGGTTATCGAATTGATTCCAGATTTGATTTGGAACGATTCTCTTTTGGAAGCTAAAAACCAGCTAGAAGTTAGAGTGCGCCAACTTCTTGCGTTCGCAAGTGAGTTTACGAATTTGCAGTTTGGCGCAAACACAGAACTCAGTGTCGATCCAATGGATGCGTGTTGGCAGTTAGCCGGAATTCTTCCGATTGGTGAAATGGATCAACTGGACTTACTTAGTTCCGAATCTGCAGAAGAATTAATAGCGCGCACAAACGAGATTGTGTCGACGGCCGATGAAACTCTTCGTTCCATCATGGAACAACAAGATGATTGGGATGCGCCCAATCTTTAGTGGCTATTGCTTCCAGCATTAAGCAGAACTACCCCGGCTACAACTAAAACGACACCAAACCATGCAAGGTTACTGGCCTCAGTCTTAAAGATATAAATAGAGATAAAGAACGCGCCCAGCGTTCCCAGTCCAGCCCAAACTGCGTAAGCAATTCCGAGAGGAATCGTCCTAACGACAATTGCCAATAGATAGAACGCCAGGCCATAACTAACGGCCATACCAAGCGTCCAATAAAGCTTGGTAAATCCATCAGAGAACTTAAGTGCAGTTGTTCCAATCAATTCAAACGTGATCGCAAGCAGCAAATATAACCAAGCCATACCTTAAGTATCACAGTGAATTGACGCTTCAAATCTCGGCTCGCCTAGCTATTACTCTTTTTGATTTCGTCATGGCACAGTTATCTAGTGGCCACCATCGCATTCCTGCCTGAATCAGACTGTATTAATACAGTCGCAGCTCAGGTCTCCCTTGCTGCTACCCCGTTGGTGATTTCACCCCCAACTGAATCCGTGCGTTGGGTAACTCATGTGGCATCGCAACTAGCCAGCACAGCCGAACCATTGATTCTGGTTTTCCATGGCGAGACCAGCGTGCATGCTCCAGCCATTGGATTTAGTCGACGATCACTTCGACGTCCTGCGATTGGTTACGTTCTGATTGATCCAGTCATGCCAACTATCGGTGGCGACTACGGCGATTGGCCGGATGCACCGGTGACCGTTGTTATCACTGATTCCGCAAATGAATTAGCAAAGGAAGCTTCGTTGCAATCACGATTGCGTGGCTGGAAAGTTACGACAGGTTCGCCGCAGGAAGTTTTGTCTGCGCTTTAGCGACGTGAAGCAACAGAAAGTTTGCGAACAATTGGTCGCGGTAAGTATTGCGCAATCAAACTTAAGAACTTGTATTGCATTCCTGGAACGCTAATTGCTTTTCCATTTTTGAAATCCTTCAAAGACTTTGCAACCACGACATCAACATCAAGCCACATCCAATTAGGAATAGTTTGAGTTTCCATGTTGGCACGGGAATGGAATTCGGTGCGGGTGTAACCAGGGCAAAGAGCCAGGACGTGAACGTTTGATTTCTTGTGATGTGTTGCTAGTGCTTCACTGAAACTTGTTACCCAAGCTTTGGCTGAACTATAAGTTCCGCTGGACATCCAACCAGCAACTGAACTGACGTTGATAACTCCACCTCGGTCGCGCGCGATCATGCCTGGCATTGCGGCATGAGTAATGCGCATAACTGCAGTTACTAGAACATCAAGTAAGTATTGTTCGGCTTCGATCGTTCCGCCCACAAACGGTTGCTTGATACCAAAGCCCGCATTGTTAACTACTAAATCGATGTCATCGCTTGCTGCTCGAATGCAAACTTTGTCTAGCTGGGCGCGGTCTGAAAGATCTGCTTGAAGAACTTCTACTTTGACGCCATGAGCAGACTTTAATTCGGCCGCCAAAGCTTCGAGTCGGGTTAAATCTCTTGCCACTAAAACTAAATCGCTGCCGTTGGCTGCTAGTTGTTTTGCATACGATGCGCCAATGCCAGCAGTAGCTCCAGTGATTAATGCAGTCATAATTACGCTCGTCGGTTTGGTCGCCAGACTACAACTGCAGTTGAAGGGCCCATTGCTTCACGCAAACGGATATTTTCTTTCAAAGCTTTCTCAAGTTGTTCTTCCAAAATTAAAATTCGCATAATTCCAGAAAGTGTTACGCCTTCATTGGAAAGTTTTGTAACTTCGCGCAGGCGCTGAATGTCTTTAAGTGAATAGAGGCGATTGCGACCAACTGAACGTCCTGGGGAAACTAAACCCAGTCGGTCATATTGGCGAAGTGTTTGCGGATGCAGTCCTGCTAATTGCGCTGCAACAGAAATCACATAAACCGGAACTTCGTCATCATGCTCAAAATCAATCATCAGATCCCTTTCGGGCCTCTGACAAATTGCCAGTCTTGCGCATCAATTCTTCACGTGGATCAAAGTCATTGGTTGCCGCAGCGAAATCATCCAAGGCTTTTTGGGCCGCAGGCGTTAAATCCTTAGGCACTGCAATGTCAACGGAAACGATTAAGTCACCAGATTTTTCAGTGCGAACTACACCTTTGCCACGAGCTCGGAATTTTGCGCCAGTTTTAGTTCCAGCTGGAATACGAATTGTTACTGCAGGTCCATCAAGAACTGGCACCTTAATGTCCGCTCCATTTACCGCTTCATCAAATCGAATTGGCACAGTCACCGTTAAGTTGTCGCCATCGCGTCCAAACACTGGATGCGGCGAAACTGCAACGTTGATAAATAAATCACCGGCTGGGGCATTTTGTTCGCCAGGTTGGCCTTTACCTTTTAGGCGAATCCGCTGATCATTTTTCACACCTGCTGGAATGCGAGCTGAGATATTTCCGGCGCTCAATCGCAATGGCATAGTGACGCCATGAATTGAATCTTCGAAACTAATTGTCACTGAAGTTTCTAAGTCAGCACCTTTACGTGGACCGCGCTGACGGCCGCCGCCGAAAAGCCCGCCGAAGATATCTGATAGATCGCCGCCACCGAAAAGATCTTCAACATTTACGTTTTGTCCACCTGGAAATCCACCGGGTCCGCCAGGTCCGCGGCGACCACCCATTGGTCCAGCAGATCCATAGCGCCGTGCCTCGTCATACTCAGCACGACGCTTTGGATCTGAGACAACGTCATAGGCTTCGCTAACCGCTTTGAACTTTTCTTCGATCTTCTTGTCGCCAGCATTTGCATCCGGATGAAGATCTTTAGCTAGTTTGCGATAAGCCTTTTTAATCGTGGCAGCATCAGCATCTTTAGGGACACCAAGGATTTTGTAGTAATCCTTTTCATACAAATCTTTTGCACTCACGATGTCTCCTTTCTAATGCTTAGGTTTCTTGGCTAATCGAAACTATTGCTCTGCAGTAACAGTTTCTGGGTCTGCAACACTCACGATTGCAGCACGAATGATCCGACCATTGAATTCGTATCCTGATTGGAAAACACTCATGCAGGTTGATGTTGTTACATCAGCGCTGTACTCGTGCGAAATTGCTTCATGCTTGGTTGGATCAAACTCATCACCTGGTGCACCAAAAGGCCTTAAGCCTAATCGAGTAATGGTTGACTCTAAAGCTTCACCAACACTCTTGAAAGCACCTTCGAGTTCACCGTGTGTGCGAGCTCGACCAATGTCATCAATTACTGGCAAGAGTTCAGCAAGTGTGTTTGAAACTACAAGGTCGCGAGTGGTTTCACGATCACGTTCTACGCGCTTGCGATAGTTTGCAAATTCAGCCTGGAGACGTTGTAAGTCTGCGGTTAGTTCCGCAACAGGATCACTTTCAACTTCTAGCTCCGAAACTGGAGTCTCCTGCGCATCATTGATGCGAGGAGCTCCAGTCTCTGGATCAAGCTTGCGCTTATCGGTGATCTTTACGCCCTCGGCCTGGTTTACGCCTTGGTCGTTGTCACTCATACCTTTTCAGTCTCATCCACGATTTCGGCATCGACTACATCGTCATCACCTTCGGCAGAAGCCTGCTCACCTTCAGCTTGAGTGTTTGCGTATAACGCAGCACCCAAAGCCTGAGATGCAGATGCAACCTTTTCCACCGCAGCCTTGATGGCTTCGATGTTGTCTCCGGCAATTGCAGCCTTAAGTTCAGCTAGCGGTTCATCAACATTTGCCTTGGCATCTGCTGGAACTTTGTCGCCACTTTCCTCGAGGAACTTCTCGGTCTGGAAAACCAATGATTCCGCTTGGTTACGAACTTCGGCTTCTTCGCGACGTGCACGATCTTCTTCAGCATGTGATTCAGCATCGGCCATCATGCGATCGATCTCTTCCTTGGAAAGAGCTCCACCACCAGTGATAGTCATGGACTGTTCTTTACCAGTTCCTAGATCCTTAGCTGAAACGTGAACTATACCGTTGGCATCTATGTCGAATGCAACTTCGATCTGTGGCACGTTACGTGGTGCAGGTGGCAAACCAGTTAGCTCGAAAGTTCCAAGCTTCTTGTTGTAAGCCGCCATTTCACGTTCGCCCTGGAATACCTGGATCAAAACAGATGGCTGGTTGTCTTCAGCAGTTGTGAAGATTTCCGAACGCTTTGTTGGGATCGTGGTGTTACGTTCGATCATCTTGGTCATGAGGCCACCCTTGGTTTCAATACCAAGTGATAGTGGTGTCACATCAAGAAGAAGAACATCCTTCACTTCACCCTTAAGCACGCCAGCCTGAAGTGCAGCGCCTACGGCAACTACTTCGTCAGGGTTAACGCCCTTGTTTGGTTCGCGTCCGCCAGTTAGTTCCTTAACCAAATCGGTTACGGCCGGCATACGAGTTGAGCCACCAACTAGAACTACATGATCGATGTCGCTAACTTTCACGCCAGCGTCTTTGATGACCTGGTTGAAAGGTGTCTTAGTGCGATCAATTAGATCTGCTGTCATCTTTTGGAAATCTGCACGAGTCAGAGTTTCGTCAAGGTGAAGTGGACCAGCATCAGATGCCGTGATGTAAGGCAGGTTGATAGCTGCTGACTGTGAAGAAGAAAGTTCAATCTTCGCTTTTTCAGCTGCTTCGCGCAGACGCTGCAATGCAACCTTGTCTGCTGACAAATCAACACCGTTTGAATTCTTGAACTGGGTGACCAAGTGATCAACTACGCGCTGATCCCAGTCGTCGCCACCGAGGTTATTATCGCCACTTGTGGCTTTAACTTCTACGATGCCTTCGCCGATTTCAAGAAGTGAAACGTCGAACGTTCCACCACCAAGGTCGAATACCAAAATTGTTTGGTCTTTGTCGCCCTTGTCCAAACCGTATGCAAGTGCTGCCGCAGTTGGTTCGTTGACGATCCGGAGTACGTTCAGTCCCGCGATTTGGCCAGCATCTTTCGTTGCTTGACGTTGTGCGTCGTTAAAGTAAGCCGGAACAGTGATTACTGCATCGGTTACGGTGTCGCCAAGGTAAGCCTCAGCATCACGCTTTAGCTTCTGCAAAATACGAGCAGAAATTTCCTGAGCGTTGTACTTCTTGCCGTCGATATCGACATTCCAAGAAGTGTCACCCATGTGACGCTTAACGGAACGGATCGTGCGGTCTACGTTGGTGACAGCCTGACGCTTGGCAACTTCGCCAACCAGGACTTCACCGTTTTTTGCGAATGCGACAACACTTGGTGTGGTGCGGGCGCCTTCTGCGTTTGCAATGACGGTGGGTTCTCCACCTTCAAGTACTGAGACCACCGAGTTAGTGGTTCCCAGGTCGATACCTACGGCTTTAGCCATTTTTTCCTCCAAGAAAGGGTTTTCGCTTATAGTCATACCCGACTCACGGCACCTGAAACCTCTAGCATCAGATACTTTGAGTCGGGTTGACTCAAGGCTTTTTAGCATACTTAAAAAGAGATTTATTGCAAATTGGGGGCTATTTCTGTGGATAACAAGGGTTCGAATACCCTTACTTCATGCGTGTAGCCCAATTTGATGCCTTTGGTTCTCCTCTATATGTAGGAGAACGGGATATGCCCGTGGCCCGGCCTCATGGCGTAGTTATAAAGGTTGAGGCCACAGGGCTTTGCCGCAGCGATTGGCACGGCTGGCAAGGCCATGATTCTGACATCACCGAGCTGCCTCATGTTCCAGGCCATGAATTCGCGGGCGTTATTTCTGAGGTTGGCGCGGATGTTAAGAACTGGAAAGTCGGCGATCGCGTAACAGTTCCGTTTGTTTGTGGGTGCGGTGATTGCATTGATTGCAAAGCTGGCAATGCGCAAGTTTGTCTATATCAATGGCAGCCAGGATTTAATGGACCAGGTTCGTTTGCAGAATACGTTCGCATTCCACATGCCGACTTCAATGTTGTTGCACTTCCAGATTCAATGAGTTTTGAAACTGCTGCTGCATTAGGTTGTCGCTTTGCCACTTCGTATCGCGCAGTCGTTCATGTTGGAAAAGTTCAAGCTGGCGAAACTGTCGCAATTTTTGGTTGTGGTGGCGTAGGACTTGCTGCAATCATGATTGCTAAGTCTCGTGGCGCAACCGTGGTTGGAATTGATACTTCGAATCCTGCGCGAGACCGGGCTCGACTAGCTGGCGCGGATTACGTTTTGGATTCGATTCACGATGATGTCGTTAAGGAAATAAAGAAGTACTCACCTGCTGGCGCTGACTTAACTGTTGATGCATTGGGAAGTATTGCAACGAGCAAACTTGCGGTTGAATCTCTGCGTCGCTTGGGACGACATGTTCAAGTTGGTTTATTGCCACCCGCTGAAGTTAAAGATCAAGCAACTATTCCGATGCACACTGTGATTGGGCGCGAGCTTTCAATTATGGGTAGCCATGGCATGTCAGCTGCGCACTATCCCGAAATGCTTGCCGAAATTGCTAGTGGGGTTTTGCGTCCTGACACCTTGGTGGAAAGAACTATTTCATTAGATGAAGTTCCCGATGCGTTAGCGCAACTTGGAACTAATCCGTTGCCAGGTATCACCATAATCAAGCCGTCGTGATTGCTACGCTGGCAACATGGTTAGAGTTTCTGCAGATTCCTTAGTTGAACTTCGCAAACGTCGTAGTGCGAAATGGCGTTCCTTTCCTGAAGATGTTTTACCGTTGCCGGTTGCAGAGATGGACTATCCAATTGCAAAGCCAATTCGTGACGTACTAATTGACATGATTAAGCGCAGCGATACTGGCTACTCAGGAATCGCGCCAGAACTGCCACAGGCTTTTGCTAACTACGCTCAACGTAATTGGAACTGGACTGTAAACAAAGATCAGTTCTATTTGGCAACTGATGTCGGCGTTGCTGGGGTAGAAGTACTTCGCCTATGGACTCAGCCTGGGGACAAGGTAGTTATCAATACTCCGGTCTATTTAAATTTCTTTACTTGGATCAAAGAAGCTAAGTGCGAAGCGGTTGATGTTCCACTAAATCACATAGGTGATGAATGGTCACTCGACCTTGCTGCACTTGAAGATGCATTTGCTGCAGGTGCCAAGGCATACATTCTGTGTCATCCTCATAATCCAGTTGGTTATGTATTCAACCTTGATGAGTTGGAGAAGATCGCAGAGCTGGCAAAGAAGTATGGAGTTTTGGTTATCAGTGACGAGATTCACGCGCCACTGATGTTCTCGGGAACTAAATTTATTCCGTACTTAAATGTCAGTGACACTGCGCGCGAAACCGGACTTTGCATAACTTCGGCAAGCAAGTCTTGGAATCTGGCTGGATTAAAGTGCGCGCAGATTGTGGCAGATAATCCAGCAATCAATGATCGGTTATTGCAACTGCCATTAGCTTCGCCATGGCGTTCATCCTTGCTTGGTGTTTGGGCAAGCATTGCTGCCTACAACCAAGGAGAACCTTGGTTAAAAGCCGTACTGAAGAACATTGATGAGAATCGCCATTACTTAGGAAAGTTGCTAAAGAAGCACTTACCAAAAGCTAGATACACAGTTCCAGATGCCACTTACTTGGCTTGGATTGATTTAAGTGCTTACGGGCAAGAAGAAGTTTCAGCATTGCTCCTAGATAAAGGCCGAGTTGCATTAAGTAATGGCGCTGACTTTGGTGGGGTAGGTAAAGACTTCGTTCGATTCAATCTGGCAACTAGTAAAGAGATCATCAAGGAAGCTGTGCTTCGCATGGCCAGCGTGCTCGAGGATTAAATGTCTCATCTTGGAATGATTACTGTCGTTGTCGATGATTACGACAGCGCAATTGATTACTACACAACAGCACTTGGATTCACTTTGGTTGAAGATACCAAGATGTCAGATGTTAAGCGCTGGGTTGTTGTTGCTCCAGATCCAAACAATGGCGCAGCATTATTGCTCGCAAAAGCTGCTTCACCGGAACAAACTGCCGCAATTGGAAACCAGACTGGTGGCCGCGTGATGTTTTTCTTGTATACCGATAACTTTGATCGCGACTATGTCCACATGGCAAAGCACAATGTTGCCTTCACGGAGGAACCGCGCCAAGAAGAGTTTGGCAAGGTGGTTGTCTTTGCTGATAAGTATGGAAACAAGTGGGACTTCATCGAACGCAAAGGTCAGTAACTATGACTTCGGTTTTAGGTTATGAAATCAAAACTCCGTGGGGACCAATTGCCACGTTTGTTGATGTGACAAAAGAACCAGTTGTAATCGGTGCTGCCTTCAGTGAAATTCCAAAATTCTTAAAGAAGTCAGGTCACAAACTAAACATTGTCGAATTCAAGTCAGATGCGAAACTTGCCGGAGTTACTTCGGTAGTTAAATCTTGGGTTGATGGCGATGTTGATGCGTTTAAATCACTCAAGGTTCGTCAGCCTGGTGGTGAATTCACTCAAGACGTTTGGGCTGCCCTTAGAAAAGTTAAAGGTGGTCAAGTAATTAGTTATGCCGACTTAGCCGCAAAAGCGGGTCGACCACTTGCAGTCAGAGCTGCTGGCACTGCGATGGCTACTAATCTGATTGCGCCAATAGTTCCATGTCATCGGGTAGTAAAAACCGGTGGCGCTGTTGGTAACTATGGCTTTGGAATTGATCTAAAGATCAAGCTTTTGGCGCACGAAGGCGTGGAGTTTTAAAACCGCTCTAGTCTTAGTAAGTGCTTGAGATTCTGATTGTGTTTGCGATCATCTTTGGAATGAATTTACTTCCAGCATTTGCCCCACCAACTTGGACAGTGCTTGCTTACTTTGCTTTAACTCTAGGAATCTTCGTTCCACTTTTAATTGTCACAGGAGTACTTGCCGCATCAACTGGACGTTGGAGTTTAGCCACACTATTTCGTCGGTATCGACATAAGTTGCCCGAAAGCTACGTCGTCAACATGGAAAATGCTGCAACCCACCTGACGAAAACTCAACACCACGCCAGAGCTTTACTCGCTCTATTTTTAGTTTCGCCACTTTCGTCAGCGCAACTTTTTGAAGCTGCAGGGATTATGAAAGCAATCGCGATTCGACCGTTGGTACTTGCTTTCGCAGCCGGTCGACTTGTTACCTATAGCGTTACCGTCACGGGAGCTAACGCCGTAGCTGAATCATCTTTCGGTGAAGTACTACTTGCTTCGCTAACTTCACCAGCAGCAATTGCAATTCAAATTGCAATGATTGCCGCACTTGTGATTCTCGGTAACATCAAGTGGAAGCCACATTCACCAGTATCATAAAAGTCTCGCGCACTTAAGTTCGGTTACAGGAGAACAAATGTCATTAACAAAGGGTTACGCAGCACAAGTTGCCAACGGAAAACTTGAGCCTTGGGAATTTGAGCGTCGCGAAGTTGGTGCTAATGACATTTCGATCGACATCGAGTTCGCTGGAATTTGCCACTCTGACATTCACCAAGTTAAAGAAGAGTGGGGCGAAGCAATTTTTCCTATGGTTCCAGGTCACGAAATTCTTGGCACAGTTGTAGCCGTTGGATCTGACGTTAAGAAGTTCAAAGTTGGCGACATCGCTGGTGTTGGTTGCTTTGTTGATTCATGTGGGACTTGCGAATACTGCCTAGATGGAAATGACCACTGGTGCCTGGATAACTCGGCGTACACGTATAACGGCATGGAATGCGATGGCGTAACACCTACTTACGGTGGATATTCCAAGAACGTTGTTGTTAAAGCTGATTACGCACTTCACGTACCGGCAAATCTAGATCGCGCGGGCGCTGCACCATTGCTATGCGCTGGCATTACTACTTACTCACCACTTCGTCATTGGAATGCTGGCCCAGGCAAGAAAGTTGCCGTTATGGGTCTTGGCGGACTTGGCCACATGGCAGTAAAGATCGCCGTTGCAATGGGCGCTGAAGTTACAGTGATGAGCCACAGCGAAGGCAAGCGCGAAGATGCACTTGCCATGGGTGCCAAGAATTTCGTTGTTACCTCTGACAAAGCAGAACTTAAAAAGCTTGCAAACACTTTCGACATCATCATCAACACAGTTTCAGCTGAAATTGAAATCCATCGCTACATCGGGACGCTTCGCCAATGGGGATCGCTAGTTGTTGTTGGCGCACCAGGTAAACCGTATTCATTAGATGGCAGCATCCTGATGGGACGCCAGCTAAGTCTTTCTGGCTCCAACATCGGAAGCATCAAGGAAACTCAAGAGATGTTGGATTTCTGTGGCAAGCACAACATTGTGAGTGACATTGAAATCATTCCGGCAAGTGCAATCAACGAAGCTTACGAGCGCGTACTTGCCAGCGACGTTCGCTACCGTTTTGTAATTGATACCGCGACGATCTAGGAAGTAATCGATATGTCTAAGCAGCGCACAGTATTAGTAACCGGTGGTTCCCGTGGGATCGGTGCCAGCATTGCAAAGCACTTCGCGGAACAAGGTGATCGAATTGCAGTTCACTACAGTTCAAATGGCGACCTTGCCAAAGAAGTGATGGCTTCCCTTCCAGGTTCTGGCCACATGATTGCTCAGGCTGACTTACGCGATGCAGATGCCATCAAAGTAATGGTGGATTCGGTTGCAAAAGAATTTGGACACATCGACATCCTGATCAACAATGCTGGCGTTTTCTTTGATCACCCAATCGAATCTTCGACTTACGAAGTGTGGCAAAAAGCTTGGGCCGATACTTTGGGCGTTAACTTAACCGGCGCAGCAAACGTAACTTGGTGCGCACTGCAACACATGCCACGTCATGGTGATTCCCGAATCGTAAACGTTGGATCTCGTGGAGCCTTCCGAGGTGAACCAGTTAGTCCGGCGTATGGCGCAAGCAAAGCAGCGATCGTTGCCTTTGGTCAGTCAATTGCAAAAGCTCTTGCCCCAGATGGTGTTGGCGTAACAACTTTGGCACCAGGTTTTGTTGACACTGAAATGGCTGCTGAATTACTTGATGGTCCAACCGGTGATGACATTCGCAATCAAAGTCCATTTGGTCGCGTAGCTGAACCTGATGAATTAGCTCGTGCGATCTATTTCTTAGCTTCCAAAGACTCACTTTGGGCAAGTGGCGCAGTTCTAGATTTCAATGGCGCTTCATATTTAAGAATGTAAATAATCGGCTGGTAATTCACCAATCCGAATTAACCGAGCAATTGCTGCTTCTTCCATTGGTGAAGCTGGGCCAAGACCCAATCGAAGTGAAGTTAAGATTCCACGCGTAATTGGTCCAGCAACTTTTAAACTCTTGCCCTTTAGTCCGAGCATTTCTTGGAATTCGGCTGGAATAGATGCAACGGCACCATCGAACATTCGATCGTAAGCAAGTAATGCAGTCTTTGATAGCGGTGGTTTGCGGATGAATTCGACGACTCGCTTTGTAGTTTCGCTGGTAGCTAGGATTCCTTCGTCGCGGTAGCGCTTAATCTCGCGCTTCAATTCAGCACGTGACTGTGGCGCTGTGGTTAATCCCAGCGGCGCCACTGACTTTGACCACTGTGAAACATATTCATCTGGTCCACCCGGAATTTCTTCGGCGCCATAAAGTTCGTGAGTTGTTAGAAATGAATCAGTGAATGCGATGTGTACCCAAGCAAGTAGATCCGGGTCAGCTGCTTTGTAAGTCTTTGTCTCACCTTTACCGGTTTGGTATTGACCTTTAACGTGATCGTGCATTCGGTTAACACGGGCGGATTCATTTTCTAAAGCTTCAGCTGAACCGAAAGTTGCAATGGTTAACCATTTTGTGGTTCCCGCTAAACGTCCAAGTGGATCGTGTTCGTAACGTGAATGCTGTTCAACTCCTGCCAGGCTTCCTGGGTGCAGCGCTTGCATAAGTAATGCGCGAATTCCACCAACTAAAGTTGCGACGTCACCATGCACAACCCAAGGTGCATCATGCGGTAGGTAAAGCCCTCGAGTTTCTCCTGACTCAACCGCATCCATCCATGGTGGAACACCGTCTTCGGTGTTTGTGATGATCCGACGGAACCGAGTGCCAAAGCGTTCTTGTAACGCATTTGTTGCCACGCGACTTCTCCTAACGAAAACTGCCTACTCTCAAACCTATGAGATGTAGGCAGGATTCGCAGAACTTCATTATTCCGCACACTCAACAGGTTCATAAAGTGGCAAACTGATCAGTATGGGACACCAAAACATCATTGATTTACTTGATCAACACTTCTTGCAACACCAACAAGAAAGGAAGATTCCGGGTGTTGCCTATGGGTTGATCAAAGACGGCGAACTAGTTCATTCCAAAGGTTTTGGTGAAACTGTCCTTGATTCAAATACCTGTCCTGCTAAGTCCAGTGTCTTTCGCATTGCCTCAATGACAAAAAGCTTTACCGCCACCGCAATCCTGTTGCTTCGTGATGCTGGCAAACTTCGCCTTGATGATGACATCACTATCTACTTGCCTTGGACCGACAGCATTGGGATTCCAGAATTTGGTCACGTAATTACGATTCGTGATCTGTTAACTATGAACGCTGGTTTTCCAACCGATGATCCTTGGGGTGATCGACAAGAGAGTTTAGAAATCGAAACTTTCGATGACTTGGTTAGCCAAGGACTTTCGTTTACTCGCGCACCGAGGATGGGGTTTGAATATTCAAATCTTGGCTATGCATTATTAGGTCGAGTAATCAGCGTTGTTAGTGGAATGGACTATTTAGATTTTGTTAAGACTGAGATACATAAGCCACTAACAATGTCTTCAACAACATTTCATCAATCAGAAGTTTCACTTGATCAATTTGTGCAAGGGTACGCCGATTTCGCAAGTGGCTTTGTGGCTGAGCCATTGACGGTCCCTGGTGCATTTAGTGCAATGGGCGGACTACTTAGCAATGTTGAAGACTTAGCGAAATGGGTAGCTGGTTTTCAATCAGCTTGGGATGAAACGTCACAGCATCCATTGCAAAAGTGGAGTCGACGTGAGATGCAGGAACCACAGCGACATGTTCGAACCGCTGCATTTACGGATCCACATACTGATCAAATTAAATCGATCACAACTTCATATGGCTACGGACTGCTCGTTGATGACGATTCGCTACTTGGTCGATTTGTTTCACACAGTGGTGGCTATCCAGGTTTCGGGTCTCACATGCGTTGGCACCCAGAATCCGGTTGGGGAATCGTGGCACTCGGCAATCGAACTTACGCTCCGATGATGCCTGCGGCCAGCGAAGCTATGAATCTAATCGTTCGTGACCATGTAACGGCAAATGCAGTTTCGGAAAGGCAACTTTGGCCAGAAACCGTTGCTGCAATTTCTGCGGTCGAAGAATTGCTGGCATCAGGAAATCAATCGATTGCCGATGACTGGTTTGCCGTGAACATGGACTTGGATCAACCAAGATCTGAGCGAATGGCTGCAATTTCCGCCTTGCTTGGTAACGGATCCAAAATTTCACGGGTTCCGGAAAGTTTGAAAAGCACCACCCCAGCTCATGCAAAATGGCAGGTCGCCAGTGATGCCGGGTTGCTGGAAATTGAAATCCTATTAACGCCAACTAAGCCACCAAAAGTTCAAACATTAAAGGTGGCTAAAGTCCTATCGTGAGCAATAACGTCACAAGCAAGTGTCTAAGATAAATAAGGTGCCAATCGCACCATTGACTGCTATCGAAAGAACTTAGATGTCTAAGCCAAATGGCAATTCCGTTAAAGATGCTTCACATACACATAAGGCTGGAACTGCGAGCTTAGTTTTAGGTGCAACTGGTGTTGTCTTTGGTGACATCGGTACTAGCCCTATTTATGCATTCAAAGAAACTGTGCATACCTCTGGCGCTGGACCGGAAAGTATCTTCGGAGTTACTTCCCTGTTCTTTTGGACATTAGTAATTGTTGTTTCAGTTAAGTACTTAACTTTCGTCATGCGCGCTGATAACCGCGGTGAAGGTGGCATCCTTGCGCTGCTTTCGTTAATGCCAGAAAAATACCGCAAGCCAAAAAGTGGCAATGAAAAAGCATTGCTTTTCTTAGTTCTTGTTGGAACTGCACTTCTCTTTGGTGACGGCGTACTTACACCTGCGATCAGTGTGCTTTCTGCAACCGAGGGTCTCGCACAACTTGATTCTGCATTTGAAGGTACTGCTGTTCCATTAACAGTCGTAATCTTGGCAATTTTGTTTTTAGTTCAATACCGAGGCACACACTCGATGGGAAAGATTTTCGGTCCAGTTATGACCGTGTGGTTCATCCTGATCGGTGGCCTGGGTATTTATCGTTTCATGGCCGAGCCATCTGTTATCAAAGCGCTGTCACCGGTTTATGCAATTGAATTCATCGGCAGCAATGGTGCCAAGACTCTAGTTGTGCTTGCCTCAGTAATTCTGTGTGTCACTGGTGCTGAAGCACTTTATGCCGACATGGGTCACTTTGGTAAGAATCCGATTCGGCTTGCTTGGATTTTCCTCGTTGGTCCATCACTTGTTATTTGCTACCTAGGACAAGCAGCTTTAGTTACTTCAAATCCAGAAGCATCTTCTAACCCATTCTTCGGGCTAGCACCAAATGACGGCATGCTTTTGGCAATGGTTCTAGTGGCAACCATGGCAACGGTCATCGCATCACAAGCTTTGATCACTGGTGTTTTCTCGTTATCGCGCCAAGCTGTTCAGTTAGGACTGTTCCCACGTCTAACTATTCGTCATACCAGCGCTGACACTGAAGGTCAGATTTATGTGCCGATTGTTAACTGGCTGGTTGGTGCCACCAGCATCGTTTTGGTTATTGGCTTCCAGTCCTCATCAGCTTTAGCCAGTGCTTATGTGTTGGCAATTGCCGGAACTATGGCCATTACAACGATTGCGTTCTACGTTGTTGCTCGCCAAATCTGGAAGTGGCCGCTTTATAAAGCTGCACCGCTAACCGGCATTTTCTTGATCGTTGATTTGGCATTCTTACTTGGAACTGCTTCTCACATTTTCGATGGCGGTTGGGTCCCAGTTCTACTTGGTGGAATTGTTCTAGCGTTGATGTTGATTTGGCGCCTTGGAAATCTTGCACTGAACAAGAAGATGCGTGAATCAAGTCGTACGTGGCAAGAAATTTATGCAGGATGTGAATCCGGTGAGATCGCAATGGTTCCTGGAATTGGAATCTTTATGGCATCACCTGCCGAAGTTGTCCCAGCTGCCTTGATCTCGCACGTTACGATCATGCACTCGTTGCCTGAGTCGGTCATGGTTGTCACAGTTAAGTCAGACACTCAGCCCGTAAGCACCACACCTGTTTTAGTTGATCACATCACTGATCGATTAACGCAAGTAACGATTACTGCTGGATACATGGAAACCGTTAATGTACCGAGTATTTTGCAGCGCAGCGCACTAAGTATTGATGACGAAAAGTCTGCAACGTATTACCTTTCTGAGCGTCACTTCTTAGCTTCTGAAGGTGGCACTCTTGGTAATCGCACTGAAAACCTATTCGAGATTTTGCACCGCAATGCGGTCTCGCCAACTCAGTTCTATGGTTTGCCGTATGACAGAGTTATCACAATTGGAACTCGCATCGACTTATAAGAGTTAAATACCAAAGCCCGCTTTCAAATCTGAAAGCGGGCTTTGGTTTTGTTTAGATTATTTACCGGCGTTCAGCATTTCGATGCGTAGGTCAGCTGTTGCCTTATGAGCTGACATGCCTTCGAACCCTGCAATAGCCGAGTTGTGTGGAGCAACCTGCATCGTGGATTCACGAGTAGAGGTTTGGTAAGTCACTGGCTTTAGGAAGCGACCAACTGACAAACCTGATGTGTACTTCGCGCCACCACCAGTTGGAAGCACGTGGTTAGTGCCTGTAGTTCCCTTGTCAGCGTAAGAAACTGTGGACCATTCACCGATAAACAATGAGCCATAGTTCTTTAGGTGCTTTAAGTAATAGTCATTGTCACCAGTGAGAATTTCTAAGTGTTCTGGTGCCAAAGTGTCCATAACTTCGATGGCTTCATCTGGAGTCTTTACCAAGTAAACGGTTCCGTAATCGCGCCAAGCTGGACCGGCGATGTATTCGGTGGAAAGTTCGCCAAGCTGACGCTTAACTTCTTCGATTACGGCAAGACCAAGTTCACGTGAAGTTGTAACAAGTGATGCCGGTGACTGCATGCCATGTTCAGCCTGACCCAATAGGTCACAGGCAACCATACGAGCATCTGCAGTTTCATCTGCAATAACTGCAACTTCAGATGGTCCAGCAAGTAGATCGATACCTACGCGACCAAACAACTGACGCTTTGCTTCGGCAACGTATGCGTTACCCGCACCAACCAAAATATCTACTGGTTTTTCACCAAGAAGACCGAAGGTCATTGCTGCAAGAGCCTGAACGCCACCAAGAATGAAGGTGCGGTCTACGCCGGAAAGGTAAGCAGAGTAAAGAACAGCATCATTGCCACCAGTTTCAGACATCGGCGGAGTGCAAGCCATAGTCATTGGAACACCAGCAATTTTGGATACACCAACAGTCATGAATGCTGAAGAAAGAATTGGGAAGTTACCTGCAGGCAAGTAAGCACCAACGCGTTCGATTGGAATGTACTTCTGACCCAACACAACACCCGGTGTTGTCTCAAGTTCGAAGTCAACTAAGTGCTTGCGAGTTTCAGTTGCAAACATCTTTGTCCGCTCGGAACCAATTTCAAGTGCCTTACGAAGTTCTGGTGAAAGCTTGTCACCAGTCTTTGCCAAGTCAGCTGCACTTAATTCAAAGTCTTTGTCCCACTTATCTAGATCGCGGGAATACTTTCTAACGGCATCAATGCCATTCTTTTCAATTTCGGAAAGCATCTTCGAAACAGTTTCGATTACCTCAGGCAAACGCTGCGCTGGAGGGGAATCGAGTTCTGGTGCTTTAAGCACTTCGATTTCAGCTTTAAGGAACTTTTTATCGGCTTCTGTAATACGCATGGTTAAAACGTACTTCCCTTCTTAGGTATTGCGTTGGCGTTTTGGTGAAACATGTATTGGAAATCCCAATCCGACTCGAGCGGCCTCTGGCAAAGTTTCGCTCATCGATGGGTGAGGATGAATTGTGTCGGCTAGATCTTGCAGGTTTGCGCCCATTTCAATAGCCAGAGTTACTTCAGCAATGTATTCCGAGGCATGAGGTCCGACAATTTGGGCACCAAGCACAATGCCATCTGGAGTATGGACTAATTGCGCAAAGCCGACTTTTTCGCCAAGTGTGTAGGCCCGACCAGATGCAGCCATTGGGAACATTGCAGCGTGAGCTTGGTAACCAGCTTCTTTCGCTTCATCAACAGTTAGTCCAGTCATTGCGATTTCTGGATCACTGAATACAACAGCTGGGATTGCAGTTGGATCGAACTTCGCATCATGGCCACTCAATACTTCAGCAGCCACGTGTGCTTCAGCACTCGCTTTATGAGCCAGCGCTGGACCAGGAGTTATGTCGCCAATTGCCGCGATCTTTGGAGTGACTAAAAGATCAGGGCCGACTTCAAGGATGCCTCGAGCATTTGGCTTGATGCCAATAACTTCCAATCCAAGGTCATCTGTGTTTGGGGTACGTCCAATTGCGACAACGACGTAATCAACATCGATCCCGCTTTCAACACCATCGGTAGTGACGGTTAAGGACTTTCCGTTATCGCTTACTACCTTGGTGTTAACTCGAACATCAACACCAAGTTCACCAAGTCGTCGAGCAACTGGGGCAACCAAAGTTGAAGGTAAGGCAGGCAGCAATCTTTCGGCCGCTTCAATCATGATTACTTTTGAACCAAGTTGAGCAAGTGCGGTGCCAAGTTCAACTCCGATGTATCCCCCACCAACAACTGCGATTGATTTTGGCAATACATCTAGTGCCAGCACGTCAGATGAATCAAGGATTCGTTTTCCATCGCGCGGTAAACCTGGAATCACTGTTGGGCGAGAGCCGGTGGCGATGATGCAATTCTTGAATTGAATGTGAGTTGGTGGAGCGTCACCGAATTCCAGCACACCCTGATCTTTTCGAGTGAAGCGGAAGAATCCTTGACGAACTTCAACGCCTGCAGTCTTAAGTAATTGACGAACACCACCATTTAAGCCACCGACGACTTCAGATTTCCAAGTTTGGAATTCCTTCATGTCTACAGTTGGTTCACCAGTAACTTTTAGGCCGCGCTTACCCCAACCAGATATGTCGTGAGTGGCGTGAGCCAGTCCGATTAATGCTTTGGAAGGGATGCAACCAACGTTTACACAAACGCCACCAAGTCCAGCTTCGCCTTGCGCATCAACTAAAACGACCTGGCGACCAAGTTGGGCGGCGGCAATTGCAGCGACATAACCACCGGGTCCACCGCCGATTACTAACAGGTCAACCGATGACGGCATCTCTCCAACAACCACAGTGTCTGCCCTACTTCACTAAAGATTCTGGGTTAAGTAAAAGTTTTGCGATGTCACTTACAAATGCGCCAAGGTGAGCACCGTCATTGATTCGATGATCTGCGGCAACAACTATCGGCAGCACCATGCGAACTGCTGGGACACCGTCAACGGGAATTACCTTTTCGGCAATTCGGCCAAAGCCTGCAATTGCAACCTCAGGCGGGCGAATGATTGGTGTGCCCAACCAAGTTCCAAAAGAACCAAAGTTAGTAACGGTAAACGTGCCACCACCAAGTTGATCTGAAGTAGCTTTTCTGGTCTTAGCAAGTTCAGCGAGTTGTTCCGTTTGCTTTGCCAACATGGCAACTGTGAAGTCGTTTGCCTTGCGCATTACTGGAACGATTAAGCCATCTTCAGTAGCTGTGGCAAAACCAAGATTGATGTCGTCGTATTGACGGATCTCTCCCATTTCGGAATCAAAGCGGGCGTTAAACGTTGGATGATTCTGCAATGCGATAACGCAAGCACGCATCAAAAGTGGTGTTACTGAGAACTTGATTCCTTCTTTTTCAAACTGCGGCGCAAGTTCACTGCGTAACGCCATAAGAGCAGTGGCATCAATTTCTTTGAATTCAGTGATGTGTGGGATTCGAAGTGCTTCAGACATGCTGGTCGCAATTTGTCGACGTAAACCGCGCAACTGAATCAAAGTCACGCCATTGCCATCAACTTGAGCGATTGATGGTGTTGTGTCTTGTGTAGGTGATGAAGTGCTTACACCCGACTTGGCATTGGTTACATCGTCAGCTGTGATTCGGCCGTTTGGTCCTGATCCACTTATGGAATCGAGTGCAATACCAAGTGATGCGGCAAGCTTTCGGGTGCTTGGACTAGCCAGCGGGCGAATGTTGGTTGCGCGCGCAGGCGTTGCTGCCGAAGTTGAAGTTTGCTTTACATTGACAGCTGGAGCTGAAGCGTGCGCTGCGATGTCTTTTGAAACGACACCAGTTGCTTCAATTTGCATCAAGCTAGAACCAACGGCTAATACATCGCCAACTTTTGCACCAAGAGACTTAACAACTCCGGTAACTGGGGCGGGGATTTCAATTTGTGATTTGTCAGTTTCAACAACTACAACTGGCTGATCTTCTTTTACGGTGTCACCGACCGTGACTAACCACTCGATTACTTCAGCTTCGGCAATACCTTCGCCGACGTCAGCAAGCTTGTAGTCAATTAAGTTGCTCATGCGGATGCCTTTGCCAAAGCAACTACTTCTGCAACAACTCGATCAACATCAGGAATGTAAAGATCTTCAACGCCACCGAGTGGGTATGGAGTATCAGGTGCCGAGATTCGAATGATTGGTGCTTCCAAGCTGTAGAAACATTCTTGTTGAATGGTTGCAACCAGCTCGCCACCAAAACCACCAGTAAGCGGCGCTTCATGCAGAATCGCTACCCGACCGGTCTTTGCGACGGATTCAGAGATGCCAACGATATCAAGTGGATTCAAGGAACGCAGATCAAGAACTTCAACACTAATTCCTTGTTCAGAAAGTTCTTCGGCTGCGCGTTCGGCAACGTTAACTGCAGCTGACCAAGCAATTAAAGTTACGTCCGCACCTTCGCGAGCAACCCGAAGTTTTCCAAGTGGAACTGTGTAGCGCTCGTCTGGCACTTCATCTTTAGTCAGGCGATAACCCTTAAGTGGCTCTAGATAAAGCACTGGATCATCTGATTCCATCGCAGCTGCAAGCAAGCCCTTTGCATCGTATGCAGTTGCTGGTGCAACAACCTTTAATCCAGGTGTATGGGTATAGAACGCTTCAAATGCATCTGAGTGAAGTTCAGGAGTGCGAACACCGCCGCCAAATGGGGAACGAATTACAAGTGGAAGTGCATGTCTACCTTGGGAGCGATAGCGCAATCGCGCTACTTGTTGACCAATTTGGTGAAATGCCTGGTGGCCAAAACCAAGGAACTGCAATTCAATTACTGGACGTAAGCCACTCATGGCTAAACCAATTCCAGATCCAACGATCACACCTTCAGCAAGTGGCATGTCGACAACACGTTCTTTGCCAAAGCGAGCTTGCAAACCATCAGTGGCACGGAACACTCCACCGAGTACACCGACATCTTCGCCGATGACTACAACTCGGTTGTCCGCTTCCATCTCTTGGCCTAGGCATTCGCGAATTGCTTCGATCATTGTCTTTTCGCTCATCGGGCATCACCGTTTCGATTCGCCCAATCACGCTTTTGGTCAAGCATGCGTTGTGGTGGTTCGGCATACACGTGATCAAATAGTGCATCACTTGTTGCAAGTGGTGTGTTGCGTGCGATTTCCATTGCGGCATCAATTTGAGCAGCGCAACTATCTAACAATTCTTGTTCTAGGTTTTCATTCCAGATTCCACGGCTGCGTAAGTAATTCTTAATGCGCTCTACTGGATCCTTCTGTTGCCACTTTTCAAGTTCTTGTTGATCGATGTATCTAGTTGGATCATCGGCAGTGTTATGTGCACCAGTTCGATAAGTAACAGATTCAATTAATGTTGGGCCGCGGCCTGCACGGGCTTTAGCAACCGCTTGCTTAGTTACTTCATGAACTGCAAGCAAATCATTGCCATCAACCATTACGCCTTCAACGCCATAACCAATTGCACGTTCAGCGAAGGAACGGGCTGCAGTTTGATTTTCGCGTGGAGTAGAAATCGCCCAACCATTATTTTGTAAAAAGAAAATGACTGGCGCTTTCATAATTCCAGCCAGGTTCAAGCTTTCATGGAAGTCGCCTTCGGATGATGCGCCATCACCAAAGAATGTGATGACAACTCCATCGCCACCTTGCATCTTTAGTCCCCAAGCTAGTCCGGTTGCTTGTGGGATTTGTGCAGCTAATGAAATCTGCATTGGCAACATGTTTACGTTTGGCGGAATCGTGCCACCTTTTGGATTGCCCATAAAGTACAGCGCGAAGTTTTCGATTGGATAACCGTGACGTATCAATGCTGGGAATTCACGATACTGCGGAACGATCCAATCTTTAGTTGGATCAAGTGCCGATGCCGCGCCAACTACGGAAGCCTCTTGGCCACGTACCGACGAAAAAGTTCCAAAGCGTCCTTGGCGTTGCATGCTGGTCGCTTTGTCATCAAAAACTCGTGTCAGCATCATGTAGCGAAGCGCTTCAAGAACGGCATCATCAGACATTGGGGATTCACCAGAATCCAAGATTCCAGAATCGGTTAAACGGCTAAATGGAGCGATCGGCTCAAAGTTCGGCAAAAACCGCGATTCGCTCATGATTGCACTCTTCCACGCTGCGCCCAGCATTGGCAAGTGGCAAAACAGGCTTGACTTAGGGACTTTCTGGGCAAAGAATGATTAGTGCATGCACTAATGTATGCAGATTCGCGGGAATCTCGAACCTCATGGGGACTTAAATGATCTACAAAGCCAGAGCTGGACAAGTTGCCTATGGGTACGCGATTGGCATGCTTTGTGCCGAATGGAACATCCCATTCATTCCAGGTGATTTAAACAACGCAGGAACCTTCCCTTTTCCTGTGCGATACGAATCCGTAAATGGAGTATCTGGAGCCGACGTGCTGCGCGGTAACGGTGAAAGCTACGCCAATATCATGGTGGCCGCAGCAAAGAAACTTGAAGCCGAAGGCGTTCGCGCAATCACAGGCAACTGTGGCTTCATGGCCTCGTTCCAAGAAGAAGTTGCGAGCCAAGTTAACATTCCCGTTTTCTTAACCAGCCTCCTGCAAATACCAATGCTCTTAAACATGTATGGCAAGGAACACCACATCGCAGTTCTGACTGCAAACTCCGCATCATTGACCGATGAACTACTTGCTGGTGCCGGCATTACAGATAGCTCGCGTTTGACTGTGCAGGGTATGGAAACTTACACACATTTCAATGATGTGATTTTGAAGGAACTGGGCACCCTTGATGAAGACAAGTTGCGTGCTGAAGTAGTTCAGGCTGCAAAAGACGTTGTGAAGCGTGATCCAAAAGTTCGAGCATTCATGTTGGAATGCAGTGACCTGCCTCCGTATAGCAAGGCAATCGAAGAAGCTACTGGCCTTCCGGTATTTGATTGGGCCAATTTCATAACTTATGTATATAACGCAACCGTTCCTCATGACTATCAAGGAATTTGCTGAAAGACTGTCGTTAGTTAAACCACAAGGAGATTCTCGTGCGCACAATTGTTGTTGGCGGTGGCGTAGTCGGAGTTACGACTGCGTACTACCTATTCAAAGAAGGTCATGAAGTTGTAGTCGTCGACAAAGCTTCCAAAGTTGGTGCGGAAGCAACTGCAGTCAACGCTGGCTTAATTGCACCTGGACATTGCTTTGCTTGGGCATCACCAGCTGCGCCAAAGATGCTTGTTAAATCCTTGTTCGGTGAAAAGACTTCAATTCGCGTTAAGCCAACTTTGAATCCACGTTTTCTTTGGTGGGGTCTACAGTTCATGCGCGAGTGCACAACTGAGCGTGCCGCAATTAACACTTTGGCAAAAATGCACTTGTGTGATTACAGCCAAACCAAACTTGATGAAATTGCCTTAGCTGAAGGTATTGATTACCAAGGCGTGGACAAGGGCTTGTTGTACTTGTACCGCGATGCTGCCGAACTTGAACTCGGTATGGGCAAAATGAAGCTTCTTACTGATAACGGTCAGAAACTTGAACAGCTAGACATGAAGGGTTTGGCTGCAGTTGACCCAGCTTTTGGCAATGCCACTGTTCAACTAGCAGGCGCAATACACGCACCAAATGATGGCAGCGGAAACTCTGAACTTTTCACTCGCAAACTAACTGAACTTTTGATTAGCAAAGGTGTTGAATTCAAACTTGGCGTTACTGCTAAATCCTTTGTTGCAGACGGCGATCGCATCACAGGACTACAAACCGATCAAGGTTTGATGACTGCGGATAACTACGTGCTAGCTATGGGTGTTTGGAGTCCAAAACTTTCTCGCACAGTTGGGCAAGACCTTCCGGTTTATCCTGCCAAGGGATTCTCAATGACTTTCGACATCAAGGACAAGTCAAAGGCTCCTGAACTTGGTGGCGTTGATGAAAAGACTTTGGTTGCTTGGTCACCTATGGGAGATCAACTTCGTATGTCTTCGACTGCGCAGTTCTCCGGCTTTGATCGTTCACACAAACCTGAAGACTTCGCAGCGATTCGCAGCACTGCAAAAGAGCTTTGGCCAGATGCCGCTGATTGGGATGGCGGTTCGATGACTGCTGGTCTACGTCCAATGACTCCAGATGGTCCGCCAATTATTGGTAAGGGCAAGAAGCACAAGAACTTGTTCTACAACACAGGTCATGGTCACATGGGTTGGACCATGGCAAGTGGATCCAGCGCTGCAATCGTAGACATCATTGCGGGTCGGACTCCAGAAATTGAAATGGATCCATTTGTTGTTCGTACCTACCGCAAGTAGTTCGGTATGAAAACAGCACTGATAACTGGGGGCGCAAAAGGTATTGGCTTAGCAATTAGCCAAGAACTCATGCGCGATGGTTGGAACGTTGTAATTACCGGAAGAGATGAGCATGCAATCGATTCCGCAGTTGCTGGTTTAACCACTGGACCCGGCAAAGCCGTTGGCAAAGTTATGGACGTTCGAGATCGCGCATCAATAGATGCAGTGCTGGCAGAAGTTCGTGATGAATTTGATTCACTTGATTCCTTGATCAACTGTGCTGGCGTAATCATTCGCGATGAATCTGAAGTTTTAAGTGAAGCGGACTGGGAAACAGTTATCGATACTGATCTAAGTGGCGTATTTCGTTGCAGCCAAGCAGCCTTTGCTGATTTAGAAAAAGCCGAAGGTGCAACGATCGTTAACGTTGGATCAATAGCTGGAAGTGTTGGCATTGCAGGTCGCGCTGGTTACACCGCAGCAAAAGCTGGACTTGAAGGTTTAACTCGCACGCTTGGCTTGGAATGGGCTAATCGCGACATTCGAGTCAATGCAGTGGCGCCAGGTTGGACTCGCACTGAAATGGTTGCGGGCGGAATCAAAGATGGCAGGCTTTCTGAAGCTGCACTTACCGCTCGGATTCCTCAAAAGAGATTAGCTGAACCACATGAAATTGCAACTGTGGTTAAGTTTTTGATGTCATCGGACTCAAGCTACATCACTGGTCAAACAATTACGGTTGATGGCGGCATCACAATTAACGGCAATACTTAAATTAACGAAGCTTTAATAACGTAACTTCTAGCGCATCAAACACATGCTGTTGTGCAGATGATTCTGCTTCATCAGCGTCATGGTTCTTAATTGCCTTTAGAATCGCTGCGTGACCTTTAATTGAAAGGTTCGTTTCTTCTTTGGAGTACATCTCAGCAATTCGATGATTAAAGAAGTGCTTGCTATTACTTCGATTAATTCGCTCTAACCGAGTGTTGCCACACGCAGTAAAGATTGCGGCATGGAATTGATCATTTAAGTCCACAATCAAATCACGATCATTTGAAGTAATCAGTGAATCTTTGTGGGCGCCGATCTTTTCAATTTCCTTGTAAGCAGCGGTTCCAGCTTTTTGAGCAGCTAAGCGAGCAGCCATACCTTCAAGTGATGCGCGGACTTCATAAATCTCAATGATTTCTTCACGAGTGTGTTCCCGGACTACATAACCACGCTTTGCTGCAACGACTAAACCTTCAGCTTCGAGAAGTTGTAGTGCTTCGCGGATTGGAGTGCGAGAGGTTTTTAGGCGCTCCGCTAAATCAACTGCAATCAATCTTTCGTTAGGGCGAATCTTGCCCTGGATGATTTCATCCCGCAGAAGTGTCAGGGCTTCAAAGGTTAATGAACCTTTGGGTGACAAATCAGTCATTTCGTATGAGCCCTAATAGTTGAGAAGTTATAACTCAAAGCATAACGGAAGATAGAATTGTGAATACGAAAACTATTGTTATGGATTCCTCACATGAGCTATGAGTTTGATCAAGACCCATCGGTTAAAGAATTCGCATTGCGAGTTCGCAACTTCATTAATTCTGAAGTGATTCCGCACGAGCCGGAACTGAATCCGAATTCACACGGCATCAATCCAAAATTGCGCGTTGTCTTGCAAGACAAAGCTCGCGCTGCAAATGTTTTCGCACCTACAGCTCCAAAAGAATTCGGTGGACATGGATTTAATCACGTTGCCCAAGCCGTAATTCTTGAAGAATCTGGCCGCAGCTTGTTGGGGCCAACCGCAATGAACTGTGCTGCTCCGGATGAAGGCAACATCCTGTTACTTCACAAAATTGCAACGCCAGAACAGCGTGCCAAGTACTTGGCGCCGCTATCTAAAGGTGAAATTAGATCTTCCTTTTCAATGACTGAGCCAAGTCCTGGCGCTGGCGCTGATCCAAACTTGCTTTCAACAACTGCAGAGAAAATCGCTAATGGCTGGGTTATTAATGGCAATAAGTGGTTAATTACTGGCGCTGATGGTGCAGGGTTCTCGATTGTGATGGCCAAGACTTCTGGCGGCGCAACCATGTTCTTGGTCGACGCTGACAATCCAGGCATGACGGTCGTTCGCAGCCTGGACACTCTTGATAGTGCCTTCACTGGTGGTCATGGTGTCGTGGACTTTAACAACTGTGAAGTTTCCGATGATGCCGTCCTTGGTCAAGTCGATGAAGGTTTCGTTAATGCTCAGGTTCGTCTTGGACCTGCTCGCCTAACACATTGCATGCGTTGGTTAGGTGCTGCGCGTCGCGCACATGAAACAGCAGTGGCGTACGCCGCAGCGCGACCTATGTTTGGCACTGAATTAGCTTCCTTAGGTATGGCGCAACAAATGATTGCGGACAACGAAATTGACATTGCTGCATGCCGTGCGTTAATTCATCGCGCTGCATGGGTTTTGGATCAAGGACTTCCAGCCCGCGCTGAAACTTCAATTGCAAAGACATTTGTTGCTGAGGCTACTTTTAGAATCGTTGATCGATCCATGCAACTATGCGGTGCAAAGGGAACATCAAGCGAATTACCTATCGCTCAAATCTTCCGCGACATTCGTCCCTTCCGCATTTATGACGGACCTTCTGAAGTTCACCGTTGGTCAATCTCGCGTCGATCGGTTCGTCATTCACAGGCAGGCAAGTTGCCTGGAGACTGGGCGTGACAAACCAAATCTCCGATCCGCCAGGATTGCGATTAGCTCCACTTAATTCGTGGATGCAAGAAAACGTTGCCGGTTTTGATGCCAGCGGCCCAATTGATGCCATACTGCTGGCCGGTGGCCGTTCAAATGTTTCGTATCGAATTAACGATGCAAGTGGTTCCAGTTGGGTGTTACGCCGTCCGCCACTTGGTCACATCATGCCTTCAGCTCATGACATGGGTCGAGAGTTCAAAGTGCTTTCAGGTTTAAACAAGGTGTCATTTCCAACACCAACAACACGTGGGTACTGCGAAGACGAATCTGTCATCGGAGCCAAATTTATGATGATGGATTTTGTTGATGGCCGAGTAATTGAATCAGCGAAAACTGCGCAGTCACTTTCAGCGCAGCAAGCCGGAGAAATTTCACAGGAATTAGTCGATACCCTCGCGCGCTTACATGCCGTTGATCCAGTTGCCGCTGGATTAGATCAACTTGGTAAACCAGCTGGCTACCTGCAACGACAAGTAAAGCGTTGGGGCGAACAGTGGCAGATTACAAAGACGCGTGAACTTCCGGAGATCGAAGCGCTACATGCCTGGCTTGAAACTGCAATTGCGAAAGTGCCCGAGTCACTTCCAACTTCAATCGTGCATGGCGATTACCGAATCGATAACGTGATTTTGGATAGTGCACAAAGTGAAATCATCGCGGTGCTCGATTGGGAAATGTCTACGCTTGGTGATCCAATCTCCGACCTTGCAATCTCACTGGTTTATTGGAGTCAAGCAACGGACACTCTGCGTAAAAAGATTCCAGTTGCTGAAGACGTAACCAGCGGTCCAGGATTCTGGTCTCGCCAGCAAGTTCTAGATCGCTATGTCGAGCAAACCGGCCTTGATGTTTCTCACTTAGATGAATGTGTTGCGCTGGCTTGTTATAAATTGGCGGTAATTATGGAATCAATCCATCACAGGAACTTAAGTGGCCAACAACTTGGCGCTGCTGCCGGCGAACAAAGCACTATGGGTGAAGCAACTGTGGCATTAACTGAGCTTGGTCTTGCAGTAACTACCAGCGGAGCAATCGCAGCTCTAAATAATTAACCCATTACCGTGCCGGATGAATTTTCATTCAAAGCACGTTTACGGGAAAAGGTTCCTAGATTGATTTCTTGCTTTGTATGTTCAGTTCGGTAAATCACTGGATCAGCATCATGATCATGACCTGACTCAACTGCAGTAATCAGCTCAGCCATTAATCGACCTGAAGTTGGTGCATTCTTAAACTGATTGCCACTACTACCGATTGCCATGTAGTAACCAGGCAATTCACTCTTGTCATAGATTGGCGTCCAATCTGACGAAACGTCATAAACACCAACAACTCCGCTGGCACTTGATGGCACCTTTAAATCTGGTAGCCGACGAGCCGCGCGGGTCACCTGAGCATCGAATAACTCTTGAGTGCGAACCATGTTTACATCGTCTGGATCATCTACCCACTGGAATTCGTCACACTCAGGTTCAGTGCCACCGACTAAGAACGCATGGCCAGATTCGGGGCGTATGTAAACACCTAGATCTAGGTCTCCGATGATTGGGTTGTTATCGAATTGCTCGGGAGCAGAAACATGGTGGACTTCTTGTCGCATCGGGCGAACTGAAACTGTGAAGTCGGAACCTACTCCGGCTAAGTCATTGATTCGACTAGCCCATGGTCCAGCAACATTTACTACAACTGGGCTTTCGATTTGTTCACCATCGTTTAACTCGACGCCACAAACTCGGCCATCAGAAGTCAGAATTTCAGTAACTTCTTTTTTGAATTTGAATTCAACACCCAAGCGCATCGCAGCATTAGCTAAGTTAACTGTGGCAAGCAACGGATCATTAATGTATCCACCTTCCGGGGTGTACATCGCTTCGATTGAATCGGTAGCGTCCTCCCAGAATTCGTCATCATCAATTTTCTTCGGTGGCCAATACATTCCGGTATCAATACCAGGAACAATTTCTTGCATTCGTTTAGCGCCAACAACTTCATGTTCAATGCCAGCTGCAGTAAACAATTCCTGCGTCAGTGGGATCGATACCACTGGAACTTTCATCATCATCACGCCGATGTTGCGAACTTCAGCAATTACTTCATCGCTTGGCGCGTTCAAGTGTGTTCGCCAGTTCTTCCAACATTGAAAAGCTTCCCAAGAAAGAGCAACGGCATCGTATGTCGAATAGTTGAATCGAATTACAGCGCTTGATGAACTGGTTGAACCAAGACCAGGTGCTGCAGCCTTATCAACAACAATTACAGATAGACCTTTTCGGGCCAATTCATAGGCAACCGATGAACCAATTACGCCGGCCCCAATAACCACTGCATCACACTTACTTGTCATCTGAAAATCTCCTGAATGTCTGTTTCACATTGTTTCAGGAAATTCACTTCATTAGTTCAAAACCGCAAATACACAAACGATTAAGGTTCCAACAAACATGAAGGGGCCAAATGCAAGTCTTGATTTTCTGGTCATTTGTTTAGAAGCCAGTCCAATAACTGCAATCAGTCCAGCCAATAGAAACGAGATAAATATTGCTAGTAGCCATTCATTGGCGGAATACCAACCCACGCAAAGTCCAAGGGGAAAGGCAAACTTCACATCTCCCATGCCTAGCGATCCCTGACTTAAGAAGTAAAGAAGTAGAAATGAGGTTGTTGTCGCCACCGCAATGGCAAGGGCATTTGCCAACTGATCAAGATAAGGTCCACCCAAACTCAACACACTCATTACTGCAAGCTCTATGAGAGCGAACCACCCAACCATTTGATTAGGAAGGCGATGAGTTTTGAAATCAATTACTGATAGTCGGATGCCGAAATAGGCCATTGGAATAAATGGGAGCAAACTAAACATCTTTCAAAATTAATGCTTTGAAACAAGGTGCTCGAGAATTTATCCACAGCCCTGCCCTAGACTCAGAACACTTGAATAGTTAGAGGAGATTGCTGTGAAGATTCTTATCGTTGGCGCTAACGGACTACTTGGATCTGGAGCTGTTGCTGCCTTATCTGAAGGCAATGAAATCATCCAGGCCTCCCGAACTGGTGACGTATCCGTAGATTTAACTGATCCAAAGTCAATTACAGCCATGTATGAAAAAGTTGGCAAAGTTGATGCCGTGATCTCTGCAACTGGCAAGGTCCCTTTCAAGACTCTTTCGGAATTAACTTTGGCTGATTACCAATCAGGTATCGATGACAAAGTTTTGGGCCAAGTTGAGTTAGTTCGCCAAGGCCTTGACTACGTAAATGACGGTGGTTCGTTCACACTTACGACTGGCATTCTGGAACGCGCTGCGATTCCTACCGGAGTTGTTGCTTCACTTTCAAACGGTGCTTTGGAATCTTTCGTTATGGCTGCCGCCATTGAAATGCCGCGAGGAATGCGAATCAACGTAGTTAGCCCAAGCGTTTTAGTTGAAGCGCCTGGCTACCACTCATACTTCGTCGGCTTTGAACAAGTGACGCTAGAAGCATGTGGTGTTGCTTATGCCGAAGCCGTAAATGGCACAACAAACGGTCACGTATTCAAAGTTGGTTAGTTCTAACGAGTAACGGGAACTACCTTTACGCCAGTTGTTTCCAGCAAGATCAATAGATCGTGCTCTTTACTTTGCGTAACTAGTTCAATCACACGTTCGGTTGGCCAAACTAACTCGCTTGCATCAGCTCGCTGCAAGAAGCTAACTTTTGCTCCCGTTGCTGCCTTTAACTCTTGAATAAGTTCTGGACTGTTTGGGCCAACTAGCAAAACATTAGTTACCGACTTGGCAAACGAGACTTCCACCGACTTTTCATGACGGTAGATTTCCCAGTGATAGCCGGCAACAATGCCAGTGCTTACCAAGATGCCGATCGCAAAGCGCATCTCGCTAAAAGTATTTGCACCCAAGTTGGAACTTAAGATTCCATCAAAAAGTTGAACCACGATTGTGATCAACGAAACGATGGCTGCAATTCCGCCAACTCCAAAGAGCAAGAATAGGTAGATTCGCCTAACCGGTGAGCCATGCTCAGACTCAGGTGTAATCTTTGCAGTCTTTTGAATTCGACTCCAGAAGTGCCACCACACCGGACCCGCAACAAGAATTACAGTTCCTGCCCCAAGCAAAGTGTTGATTGCGCCTGCCCCAGCAAGAATGGCTTTTGCAGTTAGTGACTCAATTAGTGCGACTATGACGATTGAAATTCCGACTGCGCTTGCAATCAAACTAATTGCAGATACTAAGTATTCGTATGTTCGCTGAACATCCGTACGTTCGGACTTATTTGGTAGCAATGACTTGTGATACCACCAGAACAAAAATCCTGCGAATGCCGTCGCTATGGATTGCGGAGTGCTTGCGAAATGATCAGCCGCATTTTGAGTTGATGGTTCACCGATGAACCAAACCAGAATTCGATATAGCGAAACACTTAATGACGTAATGGCTATTACTAAAGTTCCACCCACGCCCGCTATCAATACGTAAGCAAGCCATAAAGTGTCGGATTGAATTTTGTTTGCATTCTTAATCCAGTAATAGAACCAAAGGCCGCCGGAAACAGCCAAAGTTCCTAAGCCAATTCTTGTTGGATTATCCGGTGAAACCATTGCCAACTGCTGTGAATCAAAGAACATTGGCTGGCTAAGTAGCAGTGCTAGAACGCCCGTTAAAACCTGAACTAATCCGATCAGGGCAGCAAGAGCTGTTATGAATGATCCAACAAAGTACTGAATCCGGAAATCGTTTTTAGGGATCACGGAGTTGGAAATCTTCAAAACAATAATCCAAGCACTACCCCAGACAATTGCTCGACCTAGCGATGATCCCAATACTTCATCGTCATTAATCACGTTGTGAATTGCTGCGATGGTTGAGGCTAAGAAAACTAGAAGTGAAACGATCGCAGCTAAAGTAGCAAAGAATGTTGGAATTAATCCATGAGTTTCACTTGGATTTTCCTTAATTGAATTTCTTAGCCAAACCGAGATTCCAGCAAGTAGCGGGCCGCCTACAACGACAAATGCCAAGTTGCTAGCCAGAGAACTTTGATCGGTGGAAACTATGTTCGAAAAATCAAGTGCTCGGCTTAACAGTCCAGCTAATCCAACCGTGACAACCATAAACAAGCCAAAGGCAAGGGCGTACTGAAAAAATTGACGAACTGGTTGCGCGGTGGTATTCGATGAGGCGACGTGATGTGATGCCTTACGCACTACGGCGACGACCACTGCAATCATGATCAGCAGTGGTACGAGTGAGAATAAAACTGCCATTACTTGTACTCACCGCCACACTCATAGTTTGGCCACGGTATGCCAGCGATCTTCCAGCCTGAATCATCTTTAACAAGTTGGAACGTTTGAGTCTCCGTGTAGGTACTTCCAAATGGATCACCGTTAGAAGTTTCAATCTTTACGGTGACTTTTGCTGAGGTCGCGGTCTCTGTTGTGTCAGATAGTCCGATACGTAATGAGTCTTGAATGTAAGCACGATCAAAGTCATCTGCGGTGCACTTTGAGTCAGAAGCCAAGAATGACTTTGCCTGTTCAAAGTCCCTGTCGATAGCGGCAGTTAGATACTGCTGAACCACGCCTTCTGGTGAACTCTTATCAAGTTCGGCGGTTGGTTCCTTAACTGCAAGCACCACAATTACGGCAATAATTGCGATCGCTGCTACTACGATCCCGAGGACTCTGTTTGCGCGTTTTTCACTCATATTTTCAGGCTACGCCCGCAAGTGACCAAAAGCAAAGTCATAAAACCGCCTAACTTGTAGTCTTTTCTCAACAGATTGAGGAACCGTGAGCACTGATCCGCTTTTAACTCCCTTCACAATGAAGAATCTGACATTGCGAAATCGCATCGTCAGCACTTCACATGAACCTTCATATAGTGAAGATGGCTTACCTAAAGATCGTTATCGTGCGTATCACGTTGCTAAAGCCAAAGGTGGCGTTGGTCTAACCATGATCGGCGGCAGCGCTATCGTTAGCCGCGAAAGCGCACCAGCGTTTGGCAACCTCCAACTTTGGAAAGATGAAACTGTTCACTGGCTTCGACTTCTAACTGATGAAGTGCACGATAACGGTGCTGCAGTCATGATTCAGCTGACGCATTTAGGTCACCGCAGTAGTAGTTACTCAGGCGACTGGCTGCCCACAATTTCCGTAAGTGCTGTGCGAGAGCGAGCCCATAGGTCATTCACTAAAGAAGCCGAAGATTGGGACATGGATCGCATTAAGGCTGACTATGTAAGTGCGGCTCAGCGCTGCGTTGAAGCTGGCATGGATGGAATCGATTTGATGATCCACGGTCACTACCTTGATTCATTTATGACACCGTTTTGGAATCAACGTACGGATGAATTTGGTGGCTCACATGAAAATCGAATGCGCTATCCGCTTGAAGTTATCAAGGCAATTCGGGCAGCAGTTCCAGAAGACTTCATAATCAGTGCGCGGATGAGTTTTGATGAACTTCGCGAAAATGGTCTTGGTCCTGGCGAATTGCTAACAGTTGCCCAAGACATCATCGATGAAGGCGTGGATGTCATCAGCGCACTTGGTGGTGCGATTGATTCTGATTCACGATTGACTCGAATGATTCCAATTATGGGAATGGCGTCCGCTCCGCATTTGGAGCTGATCGGTGAGATGAAACAAAAGTTGAATGTTCCAGTCATGCATGCTGGAAAGATCGCTGATGTTGCTACCGCTCGATACGCGATTGAAGCAGGGCTATTGGACTTAGTCGGAATGACTAGAGCGCTGATTGCTGATCCATACCTGCCAACAAAGATTGCAAACAAAACTGAAGATCAAATTCGACCTTGTGTTGGCGCGAGTATGTGCATCGATGGCATCTACACCGCAGGCGCTGCGTTCTGTATTCATAATCCTTCAACGGGCCGCGAACTTGAACTGCCGCAAACCATTGATGCAGCAAAGGCGAAGCGGAATGTTGCTGTAGTTGGTGGTGGTCCAGGTGGACTAGAAGCTGCGCGTACTCTGGCGGAAAAGGGTCACACCGTTACCTTGTTTGAAGCAAACGATTCATTAGGTGGCCAAATAAACATTGCGATTCGCGCACCTCGCCGGCGAGACTTGCAAGGAATTACTGATTGGCGAACTCAAGAGTTAAAACGTCTTGGGGTCACCGTGAAATTGAATTCTTATGTTGAAGCATCAGATCTTTCTGATGCTGGTTTTGATGCAATTGTGGTTGCAACTGGTGGCATGCCAAAGGCGCTAGAAATTCCTGGTGGAAATCACGTCGTAGAAAGTTGGGATGTTCTAAGCGGATCAAAACGTGTCACTGGCGACGTCCTTATTTATGACGATCACGGTGGAAATCAGGCTTTAGATTTGGCCGAGAACTTGGCGCAGTCGGGCGCAAACGTGGAATTAGTTACGCCAGAACGAAACATGTCTGTTGATGTTGGTGGCATGGTTGCTTCGGCTTACTTCAAATCCCTAACTGCGCTGGGTGTCAAGTTCACTATCTTGCGTGAGTTAAAGCGAATCGAAAAGAATTCTGACGGCACATTCACTGCCTACCTAGGTATGGAAGATGAGGCCTGGGAAGAATCTCGAGTTGTTAATGCTGTCGTTGCCGAAACTGGAACTACAGCAATCAGTGATGTATATGACGAACTAGTCTCACTTTCCTCCAATGGTGGCGAGGTAGAGATCGAAGCCTTAATTCATGGTCGAGAACAAAGTTCAATTCGAAATCCTGATGGAAAGTTTCAAGTTTTCCGAATTGGTGACGCGATCTCTAGTCGAGGAATTCACTCCGCAATCCTTGATGCAGCCCGAGTTTGTCGCGGAATCTGAGTCAATTTCTATAAAGTCTGCACTTCCACAAAAAGTGACTTAACTTGTAAGTATGTTGTTCAAAAGGTTCCCATTAGTTCTTGTAGCCGCCCTATTAGTTGCAGGTTGCGCCGGACAAACAGAATCTTCAGGCTCTTCAGCGCCTAGTGGCGAGCCTGGCCTTCCATCGGCTTCAGCTACTCCTGAAGAAGTGTTTGATCCAGTTTCATTACCTGCGCTCATGCAAACCGAAATTACTGGAACCGATTTAGTAGTTGGCGATGCCATCGGCAGTACTGCTAACTACACAAGACATCCGATTACTTATAAAGCAAATGAATTCACAATCTCAGGAATCATAAACATTCCAAAAGGTGATGGACCTTTCCCAACTTTGGTGCTGGGGCATGGATACATCGATCCTGCAATTTACACATCTGGACGTGGCCTCAAGCGTGAGCAAGATTACTTAGCCAACCAAGGTTACATAGTCCTACATACTGATTATCGAAATCATGCTGGAAGTGACGATGATCCAAACATCGACTCGACCTTACGTTTGGGTTACACAATTGATGTGATCGCTGCTGCTCGCGCACTTCGTGCCTCAGGACTACCGCAAGTTGATACTGAAAAGATTGGTTACCTGGGTCGATCAATGGGTGGCGGAATTGGTTACAACGTTGCCACTGTTGCTCCAAATGAATATGACGCAATTGTTTTGTATGCACCAGTGAGCGCTAACTACGTTGATAACTTCATCAAATGGGGGCGAGACATGCCTGCAGTTGGAAACCCAATTATTGAAAGATTTGGGAGTCCGGAAGATACCCCGAAGTTTTGGGCCGGGATCTCAGCGGAAAACTACTTCGACAAGATTGATGACCCAATTATGATTCATCATGGTTCCAATGATGAAACTTGCCAGTTGGCTTGGTCAGAACGAGCAGCAAGTCAGATGCAAGCGCTGGATAAGGATGTGATTCTTCATATTTATGAAGGTGAGCAACATGCATTTGGACCTCAGTGGGAATTGTCGATGCAGCGAAGTGTGGAGTTTTTCCAGCAGAACTTGTAATCGCTTGATTTTCTTCAGAGCCACCTGTCAGAGCCACCTGTCAGATTTGAACTGACGACCTACGCATTACGAGTGCGTTGCTCTACCCCTGAGCTAAGGTGGCTTGTCGCATGCGCAACTTTGTCATTCTAATCGAAACTTATGAGGCTGACTTTCGATTGATTGCCTTTAGTCCCTCACGCTTCGCGAGTGGTGTTAACTCGGGATGATCCTTAACAAACTTCTTTACAGCTTTTGGATCGATGTAGGAATAGCTTCGTAGTGCCCAACCAAGTCCCTTAGCAATAAAGAACTCTTTTTTCTCGGTCTGCACTTCGCATAAGGCGAATAGTCGTTTGCTATTTGTTTTAGTTCTTAGTGTTAGTTGATGGATGAGGGCTGATCGCACTAGCCAAATGTTTTTGCTCTTGATCCACTCAAACATGGTTGATTCAAGTTCAGGATTTGCAGCCACCACTATTTCCACTGAGGTGCGCACTGAATCAACTGTGTCCCACCATGACTTATTAGTAATGAACCACTTGGCATCACGCTTCACGTAAGCAGGCGAAAATCGCTTAGCATTCTTAGCCAATATGTCACAGGCAATGTATTGAAATTCCCGTTCCGGCTGGGCCCAAAGTTCTTTACATAGCGAAACGATTTCCTTTTCGGATAGCTCCTTTGAGGCTAGAACTATCTCTTTGCCGAGTTCCCGTCGTAACGGAGTCTTAATTCCAAAGAATTCAAATTGATTGCGCATGTAGGCAGCCGCGCCTTGCGCGGCCTATAGATCTGCAGCTTTTTCGAATTTAGTTCTTAGCTGTTTTACATGATTTGTCATGCTGTAATCAAAAACTAATTGCTACTTCAGCCAGAAATCTTGCCAGCGAACAAAAATCAAAGCCATGATGATCAGGTACGACGCACCAACAAGAATCCACTTCAACGCAACGACTATTTCGGAAAGTGATTTCCTAAAACTTAAACGTTCGCTCGCAAGGTTGTCAGTTGTTACTTGCCAGAAGATTGGGATTGTTACCGCCCAAACCACCATGCACCATGGGCAAAGCGCACCAATTACATAAAGGCTTTGGCTTACTAACCAGATGACAAAAACCATTCCAGCCAATGCGCCAATGTTTAGACCAAGCCACATTGATCGCGGAAGTTCAACTCCTGCAAATAGCAGGGCGCCAAACATAATCACAATAGTGAAACCAATTACACCTAGAACTGGATTCGGAAATCCAAAGACCGATGCTTGTTCCGTGCTGATAACCGAACCGCAGGACAGAATCGGATTGATGTCACAGTTAGGTACGTAATCAGGATTACTCAAAACGCCGATCTTTTGAACGATCAATTCAATGGAGGCAAAGATTCCAATGATTCCGCCGATGACAAGGATCCAGGCAGTCTGGCGATACGAGCGAGCTTGGCTCTCTACTTCAGTTTCCATTAGTTAACTTCCACTTCTGCTGGACACACTTTCAACTCTAATGCACTTAGCCAGCCTGGCTTATGGACCATCAGTGCAAGTAATTCCGTCTTCAGCTTCGCCAGTTAAGTAGAAGTTGTCGACGATTTCATCAATGCATTTCGAGCCTTGGAAATAAGCAGTGTGTCCATCGCCATCCAAAGTAAGGAGTACTCCCTTTGATAACTGGGAAGCTAGTCCCTGGCTCCAGGCATATGGAGTCGCTGGGTCATTCACGGTTCCAACTACCAAAATCGTTGGAGTTCCTGGTGCAGAGATTTCTTTTGGTACTCCGGTTGCTGCCGCTTGCCAATAACTGCAACTGATGTTGCTCCAAGCTAAATACTCACCAAAGTTTGGAGCTGCCTTTTTCCATTCACTCGCAAGCGCAACGGTTTGTTCTGTTGTCGCGCGGTCTGGACGATCTAAACAATTGACGGCAGCAATCGCATCGTTTGAATTGTCTTTAAAGCTGCCATCGGATTGGCGTCCGGTATAAAAATCAACACTCGAAGCAAGACCTGAGAAGTCGCCGTCAAAAGCTAACCCTAAGTTGGTGCGCAATTCTGGCCAACCGTATTGCTTGTCATACAAAGAACCAACGACACCTAGAGTTCCCATAGCTTGAGTAAACAAACGGCCATCATCCAGAGTTACCGGATTTGCATCGAGTTCAATAAGTAAGTCTCCGACTTCGGAGATGCCAGCTGCGCCACTTGCATCAAGCGGGCAATCGGACTTGGTTACGCAGTCATCCACGAATCGCGAAAGTGCTAATTCAAAACCTAGAGCTTGGCCATATGAAAGTTGCTCGTTGGTCAAGGTTGGATCAATTGCACCATCGAGCAACATCCGACCAACTCGATCTGGGAAAAGGTCGGCATAAGTAGCGCCTAGGAATGTACCGTAACTCTTTCCTAGCCAGTTCAGCTTTTCATCACCAAGCAATGAGCGCAGGATGTCGATATCTTTTGTGGCGCTGATGGTGTCTAGAAATTTGTAGGTTTCAGGAGAGTTAGTTGCACATGATGCTGCAAACAATTCCGACATAGCTTGTGCCTGATCAATTTCTGTTTGATCATCTGGCGAGCCATCAAGTGCGATGTACTCTTCGGTCTGTGCATCATCCAGGCATTCAACCGGTGTGCTTTCCCCAACGCCGCGTGGGTCGAAACCAACGATGTCAAAGTTTTCACGCAAGGTATCGCTGACAACATATTCGGCATAGGTTGTGTATTCGATTCCCGAACCACCCGGACCACCAGGATTAAGTACTAAAGAACCTTGAGCTGAGCCGGTAGCTAGTTTTCGAATTGCTGAAATTTGCATTGCGCCATTTGCTGGATTGGCATAATCGATCGGCACATTGAACTTCGCACACTCAAAACCATCATTGCAGTCTGACCATTCAAGTTGTTGTGCGTAGTAACCCTCTAAACCATCACCGGCTGGAACGAAAGCGCTTTCGCTTGGTTCTGGTGAACTGGAGTCGCTGGAATCTGCCTGAAGTATTCGGTACCCAAGAGTGGTAACGATGGCCACAAAGATCGCAAGGACAATGGCTAGAAATTTCCGCAAGAAGGCTCCCAAAAAGTATCTATCTCGACCTTAAACCAGAGTCAGAAGATAACGAAACTATCCAACGATTGCGGTAAGCCGTGGATCTCGCAGGCTTACTAACAATGACTCAAATGCATTAAGTGGATTTACATTGGCAACGATTTGATCGCGGGCTTCGGTGATGGCGGCAATTCTTCGCAGGGTTGCAGATTCATCATCAACACTTGCCACACGTTCGATTGATTCGCGAAGCTCTTCGTTAACCAACTCAACATTGGCGCCAGACTGAACAACCAACACATCGCGGTAGTAACCAGTTAAGTCCAAAAGTACTCGGTCATACTGATCACTTAAGACTCGGCGGCGGCGAGACTTAGCACGATCATCTAGATCCTTAAGGGCGCTTTTCATTTTGCGTTCAACAGTCTTTAGGCCCTTGCCTTCAGCGCCTTCACCAAATGCAGTCCTAATATCTTGATCGTCTTCTTGATCCAGTGGTGTCACGATTGCATCAGCATCAGCGTTAGCACTAGCAACGATTTTGTTTGCTTGATCAAAACAAGCACTAACCACCCGAAGGTTTGTTGGGATGTCCAGAATTTGTTTACGGCGAAGTCTTACATTTTCATCAGTAGCTAGAGCGCGGGCTCGCCCAATGTGACCTTGCGCAGCGCGAGTTGCCCAAGCTGCCATAGCTGGATCAATTCCAAAGCGAGTTGTCAGTTGCTGAGTGATTGAGGCAAATGTTGGTGAAGTTAAAGCAACGTGACGGCAACGACTGCGAATTGTTGGGAACACATCATCAACCGTTGGAGCACAAAGCAACCAAACAGTCGCTGGTGGCGGTTCTTCAAGTGACTTAAGCAAAGTTGAAGCTGCATCAATCCGGAATCGATCAACGTCTTCAACCACGATCACATGCCAAGGAGAACGAGTTGGCAGAAGTGATGCGCGTTCAATTAGATTTCGGGTTGCATCTACTTTGTAGTTAATGCCTTCCGGAACGATGTGCTCAACGTCAGGATGAACTCCTGCAGCAACATTTCGACAATCAATGCATTCACCACAACCACCATTAGGGCAAACAAGTGATGCTGCAAACGCAAGTGCGAGTGTGCTGCGACCACTTCCTGGAGGTCCGGTGATTAACCAAGCATGAGTCATGGCATCGCCACGTTCACCGATTGCAACTTTCGCAGCGTCAGTTACTGCATGTTTCATTTCTTCTACAGCATGCTCTTGACCAATCAAGGAATCAAAAACACTCATCGCGATGCAAGCACTCCATCAATTGCAGATCGAACTGCTGCGGCAACATCATCTTTTGGTGCGGTCGCATCGATCACAACATTTGGGTAAGGCGAAGTTGCTGCGATGTTGCGGAAAGCCTGATGCACAGCTTCATGGAAATCACGAGACTGGATTTCCATGCGATCTGTGCCATCCATACGTTGTTCGCCAGCTTCGGCTGGAACATCGAGATAGATAGTGAAATCTGGAATTAGATTGTCAGTGGCCCAAAGACTTAAGTCGCGAATTTTGTCAGCGCCTAATCCACGCGAGAAACCTTGGTAAGCAACGGAGGAATCAAAATAACGATCACAGATAACTGTGGCTCCACGTTCCAATGCTGGACGAATCAAGTTGGCCGCATGATCGGCGCGTGAAGCTGCAAACAACAATGCCTCAGTGTGATCTGGCATGTCGGTGATTTCTGGATCCAACAAAATGTTTCGGATCTTTTCAGCGGTCGGAGTGCCACCAGGTTCACGAGTAAGGACCACTTCATGGCCAAGTGATTGCAGGTATTCCGCAAGGCGCTTTGAATGCGTAGATTTACCTGCGCCTTCGCCGCCTTCCATCGCGATAAACAATCCGGTAGCCACGATTCAAACTCTAGCCAACTGGTGTGACGTCAGCTTCGACAGGCGCTGAGCCAACACCGGTCTTAGTTTTCGCTGCTGCCTTCTTTGCTGCGGCGCCGCTAACTACCTTTGTAGTTCCAACAGTTTTCTTGGCAGCTTTCTTTTTGGCTGTCGCTTTCTTCTTGGCTGGCGCTTTCTTAGCAGCAGCCTTACGTGCTGCTGGCTTCTTCACAGATGGACCAGCTGCGCGACGTTCAGCTAACAAGTCAGATGCGCGTTCAATCGAAATAGTTTCAACTGAATCGCCACCACGAAGTGAAGCGTTGGTTTCACCATCAGTGATGTAGATACCAAAGCGACCTTCACGAACCACAACTTCTTTTTGAGTCGATGGGTCAACGCCGACAACCTTTAGTGGGCCAGCTGCCTGTCCCCGACCACGACGAAGTTTTGGTTGCGCAAATAGTGCAAGCGCTTCTTCAAGGGTGCAACTGAAGATTGATTCTTCATCTGGCAAAGTGCGGGAGTCTTTACCCTTCAATAGGTAAGGACCGTAACGACCATTCTGAGAAGTGATTGGTTCACCTTCAGTTGGATCTAAACCAATTTCACGCGGCAAAGTAAACATTCGAAGTGCATCCTCGAGAGTTACTTGTTCAACATCCATAGTTGAGAACAAAGATGCGGTACGAGGCTTTTCCTTCTTAGGTGAACCTTCTGGCAATACTTCAGTGAAGTAAGGACCATAACGTCCGGTCTTTGCCATGATTACGCGCTCGGTTTCTGGATCGATACCAAGCTCGCGTTCACCTGATGGTGCATTGAAAAGCTCTTCAGCTTTTTCGGCTGTCATCTCATCAGGCGCAAGGTCTTGTGGGATGTTCGCGCGTTGCAAGGTTTCACCTTCGCCGCGTTCTAGGTAAGGTCCGTACTTACCGACGCGAATGATTCCTTCGTGACCTTCAATTGGAAGTGATGCCATAGCTCGGGCATCAATGTCGCCATAGACCGAAACAAGTGGAGCTAAGCCAGGGAAAATTGAACCTTCAGTTTTTTCGCCGAAGTAGAAGCGCTTTAGAACTTCTAGTCGTCCCTGCTCGCCATTAGCAACTTCATCCAAAACTTCTTCAAGTGATGCAGTGAAGTCATAGTCAACGAGTTGTGTGAAGTTTTCTTCCATCAATCGAGTAACTGTGAATGCCAGGAAGTGAGGCACTAATGCGCTACCGCGCTTCCACACGTAACCCTGATCAATAATGCGGCTGACAATTGCTGCATATGTTGAAGGGCGACCGATGCCAAGTTCTTCAAGCTTTTGAACCAAAGTGGCTTCGGTGTAACGGGCTGGTGGATTTGTCGAGTGACCGCTTGGTTCCAAGGAAACTGCAGTAACTGAATCCCCTACCTTTAGGGCTGGCAGGCGGCGAGCTTCGTTCTTTTCGTCTTGGTTTTCATCGGCATCGTCATACGCAGCCATGTGTCCACGGAAGGTAATAACTGTTCCACTTGCTGAGAATTCAGCATCGCGACCATCGCCACTGGTTGCACCAATACGAATCGTTGCAGTTGTTCCCTTGGCATCAGCCATCTGGCTTGCAACAGTGCGCTTCCAAATCAAGTCATACAGCGCGAACTCATCGCCAACTAATTCGCCAGCAACTTCAGCTGGGGTGCGGAATACATCACCAGCTGGACGAATGGCTTCGTGCGCTTCTTGCGCATTCTTAACTTTGCGATCGTAACGACGTGGTGCTTCGGATACGTGATCGCTTCCGTAAAGTTCTGCTGCTTGTTTGCGCGCAGCGTTTAACGCTGTATCAGAAAGTGTTGTTGAGTCAGTACGCATATAAGTGATGTAACCGCGTTCATACAAAGCCTGCGCAACACGCATAGTGCGCTGCGCTCCCCACTTCAAACGACCAGATGCGGCTTGTTGCATTGTTGAAGTCATGAATGGTGCTTTTGGCTTGCTTGAGTATGGGCGATCATCAACGGAGCGAACTTCAAACTTTGCGCCGCTTAGTGATGTACACAAACTCTTTGCAACATCTTCATCAAGATGAACGATGCTGGAATCTTTAAGTTGAGCTAAGGAATCAAAGTCTTTACCTTGGGCAATCTTCTTGCCGTCAACTGCAACTAGGTTTGCATTGAATGATTGTGGATCAAAAGTTCCTTCAATGTCCCAATACGAAGCGCGCTTGTAAGCAATGCGCTCGCGCTCTTTCTCAACGATAAGGCGAGTTGCAACCGATTGCACACGGCCTGCCGAAAGACCCGCTTGAACCTTGCGCCATAGAACTGGTGAAACTTCGAAACCATAAAGTCGATCGATCAGGCGACGAGTTTCCTGTGCATCAACAAGTTGCATATCAAGATCGCGTGTTGATTCAGCAGCGTGCCGGATTGCTTCTGGAGTGATTTCATGGAACACCATTCGGCGTACTGGAACTTTTGGTCGAAGGATTTCCATCAGGTGCCAAGCAATCGCTTCACCTTCGCGGTCCTCGTCAGTTGCCAGTAATAGTTCATCAGCGTCAGCAAGCATTCGCTTTAGCTCGGTGACCTTGTCCTTCTTTTTGGAGCTAACTACGTAATAAGGGGTGAAGTCATCTTCAACATCGATAGCCATACGGCCCCAAGGCTGCTTCTTGATTTCCGCCGGAACATCGACAGCGCGCTCGGGCAGGTCACGAACGTGACCAACGGATGCAGTTACTTCGTAACCTGGGCCAAGGTATTTCTGGATGGTTTTAGCCTTGGCTGGAGATTCGACGATAACCAGGCGGTGTGGTGTCGACAAAAGGATTCCCTTCGGCAAATGCAAAAGACTCTATATATAGAGTCAAAAGCGCTATCTCCGAGAGTGTGCCTTATTGCCTAGGGGCATTGTCAAACTGGCAAGGCTGTTCCGCGAGTCGCAACCCCTTGTGGAAGAGCAGCTTTTCCCTTTAACCACATGGGGTTTTGGGCAAAAAGAGAACCCCAACCGGATGGCTGGGGTTCTCTTGATGATTTTGCCGTTAGCTGGCAACTGCCTCTTCGCCAACCGCGATTGGTCGACGCTTGGAAATGATGATTGAGATAACGATTACGGCAGTGGCGGCTAGTGCCAAACCAATGCGCGTTGCATCCTTATCTTCAAGTGTCATTGCCACAACAGCAGGTGCAATCAGCAATGCAACAAGGTTCATAACCTTAAGCAATGGGTTGATTGCAGGACCAGCAGTGTCCTTGAATGGATCGCCAACTGTGTCACCGATAACGGTTGCGGAGTGAGCTTCAGAGCCCTTGCCACCGAAGTGTCCGTCTTCAACGAACTTCTTCGCGTTATCCCAAGCTCCACCGGAGTTGGATAGGAACACTGCCATCAAAGTTCCAGTCGCGATTGTGCCGGCAAGGAATGAGCCAAGTGCGCCAATTCCTAGTCCGAAACCAACTGCGATAGGAGTCAAGATTGCAAGTAGACCTGGTGTTGTTAGTTCGCGCAAGGAATCCTTGGTCACGATATCAACAACGCGGCTGTAATCCGGAAGTTCAGTTCCAGCCATGATGCCTGGCTTCTCGCGGAACTGGCGGCGAACTTCGAAGATCACCGATCCGGCTGCGCGAGATACTGCGTTGATTGCAAGTCCACTGAACATGAATACAACTGCGGAACCAATCAACAAACCAAATAGGTTTGCTGGGTTCGAGATGTCCAGTGTTCCGGTGTACTGCAAGTCACTTGTTGTGAAGCTCTTAGCAGCGTTTGTAACTGTGTCGCGGAATGCACCGAACAATGCAGTTGCAGCGAACACTGCAGTTGCGATTGCAATGCCCTTGGTGATCGCCTTGGTTGTGTTACCAACTGCGTCAAGGTTTGTTAGAACCTGTGCGCCTTCACCATGAACGTCGCCGGACATTTCTGCAATACCTTGAGCGTTGTCAGAAACTGGACCGAAAGTATCCATCGAAACGATAACGCCAACAGTAGTTAGCAAACCGGTACCAGCCAATGCGATTGCGAACAATCCAAGCAGTACAGATGCGCCACCTAATACATAAGCTGCGTAAACAGCAGCACCGATTAGAAGTGCGGAGTAAACCGCAGATTCCAAACCAAGTGAAATACCAGCAAGAATTACGGTTGCTGGTCCAGTTAGAGATGACTTAGATACGTCATCAACTGGCTTGCGGTTAGTTTCTGTGAAATACCCAGTTAATTGCTGGATTGCTGCGGCCAAAACGATACCGATAAGTACTGCACCAATTGCCATGTGACGAGGGTTAACAACTACACCTTCAGCCAAACCAAAGGTTGGGTCTGAAACAGCTTGTAGTTCACCAAGTGTTGCTGGCAAGAACTGGTACGCAGCCAAAGTAACAAGCACGGCGCTGATCACAGCGGACAAGAAGAAGCCGCGATTGATCGCGCTCATTCCGGAACGATCGCCAGCACGAGGTGTTACTGCGAAGATACCGACAACTGCGGTTAGTACACCGATTGCAGGAACAACGAGTGGGAAAACCAAACCGATTTCACCAAAGGCTGCTTTACCAAGAATCAAAGCTGCAACAAGAGTTACTGCGTAGGACTCGAACAAGTCTGCTGCCATACCGGCACAGTCACCAACGTTGTCGCCAACGTTGTCCGCGATTGTTGCAGCGTTGCGTGGGTCATCTTCTGGAATACCCTGTTCAACTTTTCCAACAAGGTCAGCGCCGACGTCAGCAGCCTTGGTGAAGATACCGCCACCAACACGCATGAACATTGCAAGAAGTGCAGCGCCAAAGCCGAAGCCTTCAAGAACCTTCGGTGCTTCACCCTTGTAAACCAAAACTACGATTGCAGCACCGAACAAACCAAGACCAACAGTGAACATGCCAGCCACACCACCGGTGCGGAAAGCGATCTTCATTGCTTCTTGTTCGCCACTGGTGTTTGCTGCAGCAGCTACGCGAACGTTGCCACGAACTGCAAGCCACATACCCATGTAGCCGGTGATGCCGGAAAATACTGCGCCGACCAAGAAGAACAGCGAGCGACCAATGCGCTCATTCTGAGTTTCTGCCGGAAGTAGGAATAACAAGAAGAAAACCAAAACCGCAAAAATCGCAAGAGTGCGGAACTGGCGGTTTAGATATGCCGAGGCGCCTTCCTGGATTGCTTTAGCGATGTTCTTCATGTTTACGGTGCCTTCGTCGGCTGCCAAAACTTGGCGTACCAAGACTGCTGCTACACCAAGTGCGGCTAATGCAATCAGGGCGACGATGACCACCGTTGTGTAATTGGATCCAGTCAGGGCTACTTCCTGGCTGGCGACATGTGCGAATGCAGACATGGTTCTCCTTGTTGGGGGTTCTCTTGAAAAATCTTATGAGATTAAGGGGATTTGGCTGGTACTTTGCCGCTAAATAAGGAAATTATTAATACCTATTTATAGGGGTTAATTAGCGCCCAGTGAAACAAAGAGTTCTCGGGCTGCTGCGTCGTCCCAAATGACCGAAGATCCGGCTGCGGTGTTGGCATCTGCATCAGTTACCGGCACGGTCGTCAATGTTCCACTGCCATTTGAAAGTCCGCGCATTGCGCGAGCCAGGTTTCCAATGTCCATTACCGAATCAGATTCACCAACGTTTACTGATTCGGTTCCAGCGTCAACTAGCTTCCACATACTTATTGGATTGAGTAATACTGCCGGCGTTGCAACTTTCTTCATCACCGAACTTAAGTACTGCTGTTGCCTTTCGACTCGGCCAAGATCACCCTTTGGATCTGCGTAACGCATGCGCACATATGCAAGTGCATTCTTGCCATCGAGTTCTTGGCAGCCGGCTAACAAACTTAAACCGGAATTTTCATCAGTCACATCTGCTGGAACACACATGTTTACACCGCCAACGGCATCGGTGATATCGCGAATGCCTTTGAAGCCAACTTCCATGTAGTGATCAATATGCAAACCAGTGTTGCGTTCAATTGTTTCTACGAGAAGCGGGGCGCCACCTTTGCCGTACGCAGTGTTGATTTTGTTTTTACGATCTTCAACTGAAGATCCATCGAGTGCGATGTGCGCTGGAATCGTTACGTATGAATCTCGCGGAAGACTTACCAGTGTTGACTTACCGCTGTCATCTATATGGATAAGCATGATGGTGTCTGTTCGCTGTGAACCTTCATCTTTTCCAGTATGCAATTCTTTACGTTCTGCTTTAGTTAAGCCTTCACGACTATCGGATCCAACAAGTAACCAGTTAGTTCCTGCAGTGTCAGCAAGTGCGACATTTGCCGATGCTGGCATTTTGTCTAGTGAGCTTGCAGCGTGGAAACCAAGAACTATGTAGAAGCCAAGATATGCCAGCACGATATTTCTGATGTAACGAATTGGACGTGGATAACGTGACTTACCTTTTCCAAACGAAATCTTTGGCATTTTGATTTCTGGCAATTTAGGTGCAATTGGTTTTGGCTTTGCAACTGGAGCTTGTGCGACAACTGGCGACGGCGCCTTAACCTCTGGAGTTGCAGGTACTGATGTTGGTTGAACTGACACAGGTTGAACAGGAATTACAGGCTGTGGCTTTTCCGCAACGATCTTTGGCTGAGCTTGGGTCTGCCCAATTTCTCCAGCTCTATATGTAGTAACCGAAAAGATTGGTTCAACTGGAGTCTCGGTAACAGGTTTGGCTTCGGGAGTTCCGACGATTTTGCCATCGGAACCTCTGCGATAAACCGTTGATTCCACCTTGTAATTCTCACTTAATAAAGAGGAAACGGTGAGGTCTGGCGCGCCAAACCCACTTGTTCATTGAAAGTGAAATTTGGCATAAAGAAAGTCCAGGCGTCACCGACGGGGGATGCAGTAACGCCTGAACTGGTTTAAAACTATGAAAAATTCGAAAATCCCGCGACCTAAAAGCCCTGTTTAAAGGAAATCTTGACTGAACCTTTAACTTTTGAAAATTGGACATTCAAAAACCGCGTAATCTTGAGTTTCCATGAAAAATTCATTCGCTTACTTAGGGCCAAAGGGCACCTTTACTGAGGCTGCATTTTTACAGATGCCAATTGCCCAGGGTGCGGATCTGATTCCGGCTGAGTCAGTTCGGGAAGCACTAAACCTGGTGCGAAATGGAAAAGTTTTTGGTGCCCTTGTTCCTATTGAAAATTCTGTTGAGGGTTCGGTTGCAACGACTTTAGATGAGTTGGGACATGGCGACTCACTCGAAATCATTGATGAAATTGCAATCCCAGTGGAATTTGCATTGTTGGCTAAGCCAGGCGTTTCGATTTCTGACATCAAGCGAATTGCTACTCATCCACATGCGCATGCGCAATGTGTTGATTGGTTACACAAAAATACGCCAGGTGTTCATGTGTTACCTGCAATGTCGACTGCAGCTGCAGCTGAAGAACTTTCAACAGGTGCAAACTACGACGCAGCAATTTGTTCCGTTGCTGCTGCCAAGCATTATGGATTAGAAATTCTGGCGCAAGGTATCGGCGATAGCGATAGTGCATGGACTCGATTTGTTTTGGTAAGTAAGCCTGGCCACGCGCAACCTGCAACTGGTAATGACAAAACAACTTTGTCACTCTTCATGCATCGCAACCAACCTGGTGCATTGCTAAACATCTTGACGGAATTTGCAGTTCGCGGAGTTGACTTATCGCGTTTGGAATCACGTCCAACAAAACAACAGCTTGGTGATTACTTCTTCTCACTTGATTGTGTTGGTCACATTGATGATGAAAATCTTGGTGACGCACTTATTGAACTTCGAAAAATCTGTGCTGATGTTAAATTCTTAGGGTCATACCCTCGCCATGACAATGCAAGCGCAAATGGTGATGTTGTCGAAGTCAAGAAATCAAATGTTGATGCGCAGACTTGGTTAGAAAACTTACGTAAGCGAAACGATTAACTCGCAATAATTCGATCGATGAATACTGCAACACCATGATCATCATTCGAAGGTAAGAATTCAGTTGCAGCTTCTTTAACCCAATCGTGCGCATTGTCGACGGCAGCGCCGCGTCCAGCCCAAGCAATCATCGGAACATCATTTGGCATGTCGCCTACTGCTGCAATGTCAGTAGCTGTCATTCCTTTGCTTGATGAGTACTTCTCTAATCCAGTTCCCTTGTTCACGCCAAGCGCACTCATTTCAATCATGAGATCAAGGAAGTTTGAGTGAGTCACATCAACAAGTCCATCTAGCGCGCCTTGAGCTTCGATCAAAAACTGGTCGGCATTCTGCTGAACCTTGTCACTTGGGCGAGCAAGCAACTTAATAACAATTTCAGTGGCGAACATGTCTTCGACATCAGTTGCTGGCGGAGTTGTTTTAACTTCCCAACGTGGTCGGTACTTGTCATCAACTAAGAACGAGACGTCATGGCGATCAAGCTCAACGGCAAAGGAAATCTCTGGGTCAAGCTCTTGCAGAATCTGGGCTGCTTTTAAGCCAGCATCGCTTGTCATTAAATCGGCGTAGATGGTTTCCTGAGTCTTTAGATCCATCAGTAATGCGCCATTGCAAACTAAAGCCAGGCCTTCATGGCCGGTCATGTCCGGAATTTGGCGCATCCAACGCGCTGGGCGACCAGTAACAAACATGGTCTCGAGGCCATTTGAGTGAGCTCGCGCAATGGCAGCAACGTTTTCTGGGGAAACGGTGCCTCCAGTTTGCAGGAAGGTGCCATCGAGATCGCTAGCAATTAAGCGCGTCACAATCGTTACCAACTTCCTTGAACTTTGACCTAGTCATAGGGGTCTAAAACTCGCTAGAGTTTTCAACTATCCGTACCCCAACCCTACGGGCTTTTTATAAAGGAGCATCATGGCCAAGATCAGCGACGAAGTTCGCACCCACAAATACACCTTGACCGAAGACGAGATGCCTACCCAGTGGTACAACATCGTTCCGGATCTGCCAGCACCACCACCGCCAGCACTGCATCCTGGAACTCATCAACCAGCTGGGCCAGAAGATTTCGCGCCGCTATTCCCAATGGAATTGATCATGCAGGAAGTCAGCCAGGAGCGATACATCGATATCCCCGGCGGCGTTCTAGACGTTTATCGTCAATGGCGTCCAAGCCCGCTGTTCCGCGCACACCGTTTGGAAAAAGCTCTTGGCACACCAGCTCGTATCTATTACAAGTACGAAGGTGTTTCACCAGCAGGTTCACACAAGCCAAACACTGCAGTTCCGCAGGCTTACTACAACGCGCAAGAAGGTATTAAGAAGCTGGTAACTGAAACTGGCGCAGGCCAGTGGGGAACCGCGCTTGCATTTGCTTGCGCACTTTACGACATGGAATGTGAAGTATTCCAAGTTGGCGCATCATTTGATGCCAAGCCATTCCGTAAGTTAATGATTGAAGCATTCGGTGGCACAGTTCATCGTTCACCTTCACAGCTAACTGAAGTTGGCCGAATGCTGGCATCAGATCCAAAGAACTTAAGCGGCTCACTTGGTATTGCAATTTCTGAAGCTGTTGAAGTTGCAGTCCAGGATCCCCAGACACGTTACGCACTTGGTTCAGTTTTGAATCACGTTCTGATGCACCAGACCATCATCGGTGAAGAAGCGTTGTTGCAGCTTGAAAAGGCTGGCGATACTCCAACACTTATTGTTGGTTGCACAGGTGGCGGTTCTAACTTTGGTGGACTTGCTTTCCCATTCCTTCGCGAAAAGATGGCTGGCAAAATCAGTCCACGTATCTTGGCTGCTGAACCAGCATCATGTCCATCACTTACTCGTGGCACTTACGCTTACGACTTTGGTGACACTGCTGGTATGACACCACTTATGAAGATGCACACTCTTGGAAAAGATTTCATTCCAGATCCAATTCACGCTGGTGGTTTGCGCTACCACGGTATGGCTCCGTTGATTTCTCACATCTACGAACTTGGTTTGATGGATGCTCAAGCAGTTGCTCAGACTGAGTGCTTCAGTGCAGCAGTTCAGTTCGCTCGCACCGAAGGTATTGTTCCAGCTCCAGAGCCAACTCACGCAATTGCAATCGCAATTCAGGAAGCTTTGAAGGCTAAGGAAACCGGCGAAGAAACCGTTATCTTGACTGCACTTTGTGGCCATGGTCACTTCGACCTTGCTGCATACGATGCTTACCTTGGCGGTCGCATGGTTGACGAAGACTTCTCCGAAGAGCGTCTAGCTGCAGGCCTAGCTAACTTGCCTCAGGTTGCTGGCATCTAGGTTATTTATAAATAAGAAAGCCCCCGCATTAAGTTGCGGGGGCTTTCTTTATAGGAACTGTTACTTCAATTTGAAGTGTGACGCTCCGCCTAGGTAAGGCTGAAGCGCTTTTGGAATTCTTACTGAACCATCTGCTTGTTGATGGTTTTCAAAAATTGCCACGATAGTTCTTGTGATTGCACAAAGTGTTCCGTTCAAAGTTGCAATCGGTTCAACACCATCAGCGCCACGGGAACGAATCTTTAGTCGACGTGATTGGAAAGTTGTGCAATTCGAAGTGGAAGTAACTTCGCGATAACGCTCTTGTGATGGCACCCAAGCTTCACAGTCAAACTTGCGCGCAGCACTTGAACCTAGGTCGCCAGTTGCAACATCGATAACTCGGTAAGGAATTTCCAGAGCTTGTAGAAATTCTTCTTCGAAACCTAATAAACGTTCGTGCTCAGCAACAGCTTCATCGACTGGGCAGAAGGAAAACATTTCCACTTTGTCGAACCAGTGCACGCGGAAAATTCCACGAGTATCTTTTCCGTGACTACCGGCTTCGCGACGGAAACATGGTGAGAATGCTGCGTAGCGACGTGGAAGCGCGCCTTCAAGGATTTCATCCATGTGATACGCAGCTAATGGAACTTCAGCAGTTCCAACTAAATACATATCGTCAGCTTCTAAGCGATAGACGTTTTCTGCAGCTTGTCCTAGGAATCCAGTTCCTTCCATCGCAGCCGGCTTAACCAGTGCTGGCGGAATCATTGGAGTGAAGCCATTCTTTTGCGCAGTGTTCATTGCTAACTGAACTAGCGCCAATTCCAACATCGCACCTGGGCCAGTTAAGTAATAGAACCTACTGCCACTAACTTTTGCGCCACGTTCGATATCGATTGCACCAAGTAGTTCACCGATTTCAACATGGTCACGCACGGCAAAACCTTCAGCAGCGAAGTCGCGCTTGGTTCCAACTTCTTTGATAACAACGAAGTCGTCTTCGCCACCAACTGGAGCAGCTGGATCAACAACGTTAGAAAGGCCAAGTACTAACGCATCTAGATTTGCATCCATCTCGCGCAATTGGTTTTCGGCAGCCTTAACTTGGTCGGAAAGCGTCTTGGTCTGGGATAGCAGTTCTTGCTTCTCGTCACCTTGGGCTTTTGCAACCTGAGCGCCGATGGCCTTTTGGTTAGCTCGCAGACTTTCAAATTCACCTAGGGCAGTGCGACGAGCAACATCGGCAGCAATAACTTGATCAACTAATTCAACGGATTCGCCGCGGGCAGCCTGGGATTGCTTAACGGCTTCTGGGTCCTGACGAAGGGCGGCTAAATCGATCATGGCTTAAGCCTAGAGGAATAAATGCACCAAGAATTCATCTGGGATTTGGTATCTGGTGGTTAATTCCAGATAGCATCGAACCTGCATTTGATTAGTAATGCATCGACAGACATGAGGTACTTCATTGGACATGAACTGGTTGACTCCCAAAGCGCAAGCTCGCTCAGCTGGAGATAAAGGTTGGGGAAGTTTTGCAATCGAGCCGATCAGTAAAGGCGAAACTGTTGGCAGTTTCGGTGGATGGTCCGTACCTAGAAGCGTCTTAGCAACGCTTGAACTTGAACGCCAGCATCGTGCGATTCAGGTAGATGATGATCAGTACCTAGTTTCCCAAGCAGAGCGCGAACCTGGCGATTGCTTTAACCATTCATGTGAACCAACTTGTGGCCTAATGGGTGCCACAGTTCTAAAAGCTCGTCGCGATATTGCAGTCGGTGAAGAACTTACTTTTGATTACGCAACTTGTGATGACTCGGATTACGACGAATTCACTTGTGGCTGTGGCACACCTCAATGTCGCGGAACAGTTACCGGTAAAGACTGGCAACTTCCAGAACTTCATGCAAAGTATGCCGGTGAATTTTCACCTTACTTAGCAAGAAGGATTGCTAACGAGTTCTAACTAGAACTCGAGCCACCATCTGAAAAACCGCCACCATCAAAAGAGCTGCTGACATCTGGCGTTGGTGAATCAATTGGTGCAATGATCGTGTCATTCAAGTTTTGTGGAGTGTCAGTAACAGTTCCTGTTGTCGCTACAGTGCTGCCAGCAATGAACGTTGTATCGCTCGAATTCTTGCTATCGAGGTGCTCGTGATACCTGACATCAGCACGATGCAAATCTGAATCACGAATTTTTAAAGCCTCAGCAATCGGCAACACGACTAAAGCTGTAGCAAGTAAGTGCATAACGCTCAATGAGAATTTAACTGAGAATGAAACATTGGCCAAAGTAAGTGCTCCGTATACCGAAGCCAGACCGCCACCAAGTCCAATTACTAAGAACCAAATTCGTGGGCCGATAAAAAGTTTTGCTAATCCAACAGCAACCAGTGTGGCCAAGACTCCCGCTACGGCAGTTGCAATGGTTACCCGCACGACAGAGGCATCAACGTAAACCGTGCTTTGGAATGCCTCGGGAACGACAATTTCCCAGTTAAACAAATTGACACAGATCCATAGCCAGCCGGCATTAGCGCCAGCCGCAAGAGCGGTTGCGCCCAATCCAGCCAGCCAGATTCGAGCGGCAGGCGGCGTGACTTGGCGAACTGGTTTAACTGACATTTGGCTCTCCCGTTTAGCGAATCGCTAGTGCCAAAAGCCTACGGCATAACGCCAGTTTCACTGCTGTGCGATTCTCGCGTAACCTTGCATTTGATCGTTTTCATTAACGATTTTGGCGAGGTGGCAGAGCGGCCGAATGCGGGCGCCTTGAAAGCGTCTGAGGTGTAAAAGCCTCCGGGGGTTCAAATCCCTCCCTCGCCGCAGAAAAAAGAAGGCCCCCCGGCGGGGGCCTTCTTTTGTTCTTCGGCTCGGGAGATATGGTGCCCGTGTCTGAGCGAACGATGTGACAGGTCGCATGCGAAAAACTTCTGAGGAAAAACTACGGAGTGAGCGTCGGTCCCCAGATTTCATGCTGATCCGCAGGATCTGCATACTGAAATTGGGGACGCGAGCGGAGCGTTTTAACGAAGAAGGTTTTTCGCAGGAGACTAGACGTACTTCTCGTTCGCTTTAGTCTTCGCGCCAAAGCGGGCGTGTCAAGCAAGTAGGCCCACCTTCACCACGGTTGATTACATCCGCTTTGTAAATGT
>JAOATY010000034.1:0-4903 GCA_030157865.1 Candidatus Nanopelagicales bacterium
GAACTATGACTGATGAAATTAATGCTGGTGACGATTCCGACCGGCTATTCGTTTACTGGGACCTAGAGGCCGAACCAACTGATGCTTCAATCTCTCCAAATGCAATTACCGTGGAGATCCCCGAAGACATTGAAGCCTTACGTAAATCCGATCTTGCGGCAGCCAAAGCTTGGCGAGCAAAAACTCGCGAAAGCCTGGAGCCATTAATGGCAAAGGGTTGGACCATCAAGGCTATGCAAGATCGCACCCACCTACTAGTAGAGCCACCTAAGTAAAGGGAAACAATGAAACTCGAAGCTGTAGAACTTATTCGTCTTGATGTTCCCTTAAAGTCTGCCTTTCGAACTTCTGAGGGTTCTGTAAGTGTCCATGAAGTTGTTTGGGTTCATGCGATCACTGATGTCGGTGAAGGCTGGGCCGAATGTGCTGCAAACGCTCTGCCTGACTACTCAAGCGAGTATCACACCGCAGCTGCTGGAGTCTTGCGAGAATTCTTTATTCCAGAAGCGATGAAACTTGGAAATGATTTAACTGCTGAAGCAATCGCTCCTGCACTGCATTGGGCTAAAGGTCATCGCATGGCAAAGGCAGCATTAGAAACTGCAGTTCTTGATGCGCAATTGCGAGCCAGTGGCATGTCTTTCGCTGCATACCTAGGTGCCACCAAGACTAAAGTCCCAGCCGGTGTTTCGGTTGGCATCATGGACACCTTGCCTGAATTAATGAAAACCGTAGAAGGCTACTTGGCTGATGGTTATTTGCGCATCAAGTTAAAGATTGAACCTGGCTGGGATTACGAGCCAGTAAAACTCGTGCGCGAAACCTTTGGCGAAGACTTGTTATTGCAAGTTGATGCAAATACTGCATACACCCGTGATGATTTTGACTTACTAAAGCGCCTGGATGAATTCAATCTTTTGCTTATTGAACAGCCAATCGAAGAAGAAGACATCTTGGGTCATGCGCGATTAGCTGAATACATTCAGACTCCAGTTTGTCTAGATGAGTCAATTGTTTCTGCCGGCGTTGCTCGCGATGCAATTGAAATCGGTGCCACTTCCATCATCAACATCAAGCCCGCTCGCGTTGGTGGCTACATCGAGGCTGTAAAGATCCATGATGTTGCCCAGGCTGCTGGCATTCCAGTTTGGTGTGGTGGCATGTTGGAAACTGGAATTGGTCGGGCTGCGAATTTAGCTTTAGCCGCGCTCCCAAACTTCACTTTGCCAGGTGATACTTCCGCATCAGCGCGTTACTTTGAAACCGATACAACAGAGCCGTTTGTTTTAGTTGATGGACACATTGATGTGCCAACTGGCCCAGGAATTGGTGTTGATCCAATTCGCGAAGTTGTAGACAGATTTACCGTTTCAACCGAATGGGTTAAGTAACTACTTCGTAGTTCCAGATTTTCTTGGCTTTAGTCCAGGCACGATACCTGGAACTTTTGCCATGTACTCGGCATAGCCTTTGTACTTTGCTGAAAGCAGCACTTCTTCCCAGCGCATTTTATAAACCAACAAAACAACTAGGGCAACCCAAACGATGATTTGCGCCCAAACACCACTTGAAACAACAAGTCCAAGTGTGATGATCAATAAACCTAAGTAAATCGGATGACGAACGACGCTATAAATGCCAGTTGTAACCAGCACACCATCAGCATTAGGAACTGGGTTTGCAGTTAGCGACTTTCCTAGTCCTCTAAATCCAGCAAACAGCAGGACCAGGCCAATAGCGATAAGCACTGTGCCGCCGATATCCAGCGCGGAGGAAACGTTTACGCTATCCGGGAAAATTGCCAAAACAATAATCAACGCAAATTGCAGGAATACTAATCGTTTACCTTTTTGCAAGTCATCCATACTCAAATTCTACCCTTTCAAAAATCGCGCTACCCTCTATGTGTGATCAAAAAGCTTTCGGCCAGCCTAATTACAGCATTGCTGATTACTGGCTGTGGCATTGATATTCCAGAAGGATATCGCCCTTCCGATAATGCTGTACCCAATGCCTCAATTACCGAGATTGCTATTGATCAGCGAAGTGAACCAATTGAGATTTCTGGACCTGGACTTAATGGTGGCGTGATCACCACAGAAGATATGTCGGGAATTGTGATCGTGAATGCCTGGGCATCTTGGTGTCCCCCATGTCGTGAGGAATGGCCAATCTTTGTTGAAATTCAAAACCAGTTTCCTGAAGTAAATCTCTTAGGGCTAAACGAAGCCGATGACATTAATGCAGCTAAAGATTTCCTGAGCACCCAAGAAGGAAATTGGCTTCACATAAGTGATCCAAATCAGGCAATTGCAGCTAAAGCAGATGTGGTGCAGGGCAGCTACTTACCTGGCACCATCATTCTGGACAAGCAACACCGATTAGCTGCCAAATTTGTCGGCCCAGTAAACCAGGCAGATCTAACCCGAATTTTGAATCAACTCGTCGCTGAGTAATTAGCCCAGAGCTTCGCCAGCAGCTTCCTGTTTTGCGGCATGATGTTCCGCACCGGTTCTAAGCGGTAATTCACGCAAGAACAACGCCATGACGAATCCAGCGGCGGTCAGTGGAACTGCTGCCAAGAAAACAACATGGAAAGACTGAACGAAGGCGTGATAAATAACCGCTTGAAGTTCTGGAGTGAAATCTGCAATTACTGATGTGTTGTTCTTCAGTTGCTCGAAGGCTTCTGGTGTCGCACCCGCTAAAGCTGCTGGATTAGTAGCGGCCAATTCCTCAACGCCCTTGGGTAAGTTGATTGCAAGGCGGCTTGCATAAAGCGAACCAAATAGCGCAACGCCAATTGTTGACCCAATTGATCTGAAGAAGGTATTTGCACTAGTTGCAATGCCAAGATCTTTCATATCAACGGAGTTTTGCAATGCGATAACAATGGTCTGCATTGATAGCCCAAGACCTGCACCAATCAATACTGCATAAATTGAAAGCTGCCAGAAAGGCGTAGTTTCATTCAACGTCGCAAGCATTGCAATACCGACTGTCATGATTGCCAGACCCATAACTGGGTAACGCTTGTAGTGTCCGTGCTTACTAATTAGCTTTCCGCTAACAATAGACATCGAAACAATTCCTAACATGAATGGAATCAATTTCAATCCAGCAACTGTTGCTGAGTCTCCTTGCACAACCTGCAAGTAAAGCGGCAACATAACAATTGCGCCAAACATACCTGCGCCGATAATGAAGCCCAATGCTGAAGTTAATGAGAACGTGTGATTCTTAAACAGATCAAGGGGCAAAATCGGTTCAGTTGCCCGTAGTTCTTGCATCAAGAAGACAACTGCTAGAACGATTGCTAAACCGATAACCGCTAACGTTTTGCTGCTTAGCCAGCCGTCCTCGGGACCAAAAACAGAAATACCAATCAATAACGCGGTTACCGAAGAAACCATTAGTAAGGCACCCAAATAATCGATGCTGTGTTCGCGACGAATACTTGCATTCTTAAGTGAGGATGAAGTCAAAACTAGAGCCAAGATTCCAAATGGCAAGTTGATGTAGAAGATCCAGCGCCAACCGGCTACACCAAGGATTGTGTCAGCATCCGAAAAGAAGCCACCAAGAAGTGGTCCGGCAACGGCAGCAAGTCCCCAAACCGCGCCAAAGTAACCCTGATACTTACCACGTTCGCGTGGCGAAACTAGGTCTCCGATGATTACGAATGTAAGCGCCATCAATCCACCTGCGCCAAGCCCTTGGATTGCACGGAAGGCAATTAGCTGACCCATGGTCTGGGATGCACCAGCCAGGAATGAACCCAGCAAGAATGTGATGATTGCAAATTGGAAAACAGGACGTCGACCATAAAGGTCTGAGATTTTTCCGTAAAGCGGTGTTGAAGCAGTTGATGTCAAAAGGTACGCAGTTACAACCCAGGTGTAATGGGATAGACCATTGAAATCTTCAACGATGCTCTTCAGTGCCGTTGACACAATGGTCTGATCCAGCGCGGCAAGCAACATGCCAACCATCAGGCCACTAAGGACCACCATGATTTCTTTGTGTGTTGCTTGAGCGGATGGAGTTGTTGCTTGAGCAGACATGGGGTTCCTTTTGGGATGAAGGCATCTTTTGCTTGAAAGTTCAACCTCAGGCTATACCCGTTTGGACTGTGGTTGAATGAAGGTATGGCTAATACTCCTAAAGAAGCAGATCCAAACAAGGCAGCGTTCTTGGCGGCTTTAGAAAAGAAGAAGTCTCAGGGTGCCAAGGGCACTAGTGCTGGAACTACTTCCGAAAATGCAAAGGCCAAATCTTCTGGCCCAACTGCTCGTCGAATTGAACGTCGCCGAAGCGGCAGTTCTTAAACTCGAATTCTCGAACCAGTCGGATCAAAAACCGAGTCTGGCATAACCACAGCACCGACTTTTCGGCCGCCGCAAGAAATAGAAACCGTATCTCCTTCATTGGTTCCAATCGGTAGCCATGCAAGTGCTACCGGGGCGCCAATTGACCAACCAAACTCTGCGCTAGTTACATACCCAACGTTTTGATCCCCAATAAACACTGGTTGGCTCACTGTTGGTACTAGGTCAACTTCAGTTAGCTGCAATGTTCGCAGTCTTCGTGTTGCTGGTTTAGTGGCTGCACTAAGACCAATGTGATCGCCGTCTGCGCGCACAGCGAACTCAAGGCCAGCACTCGTTGGGGTGTCTTCACGACTCATATCACTACCCCAGGCTCGGTATCCCTTTTCCAGGCGCAAACTTGTTAGTGCGCTTCGGCCTGCTGGAACTGCTCCTACTTTGTTTGCCTGCTCCATAACAGCGTTCCAAAGTTTCTTTCCACCTGAAACATCACAAGCTAGTTCCCAGCCAAGTTCGCCTACGTAAGAAACTCGAACAGCCGTTGCATCAACGCCAGCAACTGTCGTTTCTTTGGC
>JAOATY010000034.1:4913-5351 GCA_030157865.1 Candidatus Nanopelagicales bacterium
CATTTGTTAAGTCGGTATCTGTAATCGGCGACAAGATGTCACGCGCAGCTGGACCCCAAACTGCGACGCAAGTTGTGCCATTTGTAATGTCTGCGATTTGCACATCAAATCCGGCCGAAATTGATTTGAGCCAAACTTCATCTCGAGGACTGTTGCCACCAACCAAGAATCGATCATCTGCCAGTTGGCTGATAGTTACATCCGAAACGATGCCGCCATTGTGATCCAGCAGCATTGTGTAAGTGACAGTTCCAGCACCACGTGCAACATTTCGTGCAGCTGCGCGATCCAGGAATGCTCCAGCGTCAGGGCCAGCAACTGAAATCCGGCGAAGTGAAGTCATGTCAAAGATTCCAGCGACTTCACGAGTGCGAAGGTGTTCAGCGCCAGCTATCGGTGACCAGAACTTGCTTGACCACTCATCACGCGCCGGAACAC
>JAOATY010000035.1 GCA_030157865.1 Candidatus Nanopelagicales bacterium
TGGTAATGGTCCAATTGCGGCCTTCTGTAACGCCATGGCTCAAGTTGGTGTTGATGTTCGAGTGCTTGACTACCACGAACATGCAATGAGCAGTGGTGGCGATGCCCAAGCTGCCTCCTATGTTGAGTGCGCCGTTGAAGGCCAAATGCTTTGGGGAGTTGGAATCGACTCCTCCATAGTTACCTCATCCCTAAAGGCAGTAGTGTCAGCAGTAAATCGAGCCGAGCGCAACAAGGAGATCTCCGCATGAACAGCCGTCACCTTCGACTAACCTTCCCGGAATCCCAAGTTGCTGAGCCTGTGATCTATCACGTGGTTAAAGACTTCAACGTGATTCCAAGTATTCGTCGCGCTGCAATCGAAAATCACTTTGGTTGGATGATTGTGGAATTCAAGGGCGAGAATTCGGATCTGGATGCAGCAATTGCATATCTCGAAAAACTAGGTGTTGAAGTATCGCAGGCCGAAGGCGACATTCTCGCTGGTTAAGCCTTCGGATTATTTAATCGAGGATCTTTACGTCTGGGAATTTGGCAAACAAAACCGAATTAGTTTGGGTTCCATCACGCCTGGTCATACCATCGCGCAACACTGTTTCTAATTCAAACCCAGCCTTCAGCAAGGTTTTTTGAGATGCCATGTTTTCTGGCAACGTAATAGCAGTAATTCGGCGAAAACCAATTGCGAACGCAAAATCAGTCAACATCTCAACGGCATGCGATGCTAAACCTTCACCACGTGCAGATGAGCTGACCCAATAGCCAATCTCTCCAACGTGGTCGAATTCGTGAATGCTGTGCAAGCTAATTGATAGGACAACTTCCCCGTTACGTACACCGGCAAGGGAGATCTTTTCTCGCTCTGCATACTTTTGTGGTGAAGTTCTAATCCACAGTTCCGCGATCTCGCGGGTGTATGGAACCGGAATTGTTGTGAACTCTTGAATCGCAGGATCTTGGCAAATCTTAAACACCTCAGGCACATCATCGAGGTGCCAAGGTCGAAGCATCAGCGCTTTATCGACTAACACTGGTTCGCTTATCGGCCAAGAAATCATGGCCTAACTATGCCACAACGCAATGTGAAATCGGTATTCTGGAATGACTTCAAAGGAGTAGATATGTCAAACGCTTTCTGGCACGGTTTCGCAGACATGCATGCCATTACAAACAATGGTCCGCTTGTTATTACCAAGGGTGAAGGTTCTTGGATTTGGGACGAAAAAGGAAAGAAGTACTTCGACGCCGCTGGTGCGCTTTGGTACATGAACGTTGGACATGGTCGTAAAGAAATTGGCGAAGCCATGGCAGCGCAGGCAGCAGACATCGCCTCATATTCTTCATTTGGCGAATGCACGACTGCTCCGACTATTGAACTTGCTGACCTAGTCGCATCTATTTCCCCAGTGCCAGATTCCAAAATCTTTTTCACCTCTGGTGGAAGCGACAGTATTGATACTGCACTCAAGATGGCACGACGCTTTTGGACATTGCAGGGCAAGCCAGCCAAGAAGGTAATTGTGTTCCGCGAGAACGGTTACCACGGTATGCATGCCGGTGGCACTTCCATTGCCGGTATCGCACCAAACAACGACGGATACTCCGAGCTCGTTGAAGATGTGGTTCGCGTTCCTTGGGATGATGCCGATGAAATGATCGCAACTATCGATCGCATTGGTGAAGAGAACATCGCAGCCTTTTTCTGCGAACCAATTCAAGGCGCCGGCGGAGTTCGCATTCCACCTGATCTTTACCTTCAGACAGTTCGTAAGGCATGTGCCGAACGCAACATCCTGTTCGTGGCAGATGAAGTTATCAATGGCTTTGGTCGTTGTGGCGATTGGTTTGCATCAACTCGCTATGGCTTGGCACCTGATTTGATCACCGTCGCAAAAGGCTTGACGTCGGGTTACGCCCCAATGGGCGCAGTGATTGCTGCCCCTTCAGTTTGGGAAACTTTCTACGCGCCGAGTGCTGGTGTTTGGCGTCATGGCTACACCTACGGTGGTCACGCAACTGCCGCAGCAGCTGGCATTGCAAACATCAAAATCATGATGCGCGAAAACTTGCCTTCACATGTTGCCCATCTCGAGGATAAGTTCGCTAGCGCTCTGCGCACACTTGAAGATCTAGATGTTGTGAGCGAAGTTCGAACTGGCGTTGGCTTCTTGGGTGGCATTCAAATGGCAGATCCAAACATTGCTCCGGCCATGTATGCCAAGTGTCGCGATGTTGGTGTTATCTCACGTGCGATTTGGGGTGGTGCGCTTCAGGTGGCTCCACCACTTAGCACTACCGAAGCAGAGATTGACGAAATGGTTGCGCTGTTCCGAGTAGGGCTAACTAGCTAATTGATTCAGCGTTAACTGCGCCTAGAACAACCGTTCCTGCAAACGCAGCGACTACAGATTCAGCAACTGCAACGCCAGCTTTTTCTTGCGCTTCTTCAGTTGAAGCACCTAAGTGTGGAGTAGCTACAACATTATCTAGACTAAACAGCGGTGAATCCGTGCATGGCTCAGTTGCATAAACATCTAGTCCTGCACCGGCAATAGTTCCTGATTTAAGCGCTTCGAATAGCGCAGTTTCATCTAGAACTCCACCGCGGGCGGCATTAATCACAAAAGCAGTTGGCTTCATTTTTGCTAGTGCGGCCGCATCGATTAATCCAGATGTTTCCGCAGTCTTTGGGATGTGGATCGTTACAAAATCTGATGCTGACAACAACTCATCCAGTGCAACCATTTTGATTTCTGGTCCACCGCTAGGCGCAGTCGTAACGTATGGATCGTAAGCAAAAAACTTCATGTCGAAGCCCGCTAGACGCTGCGCAACTAACATTCCGATTTTGCCCATGCCGATGATGCCAACAGTTTTACCTTGAAGCTCGACTCCCCCAAATTGGGAACGCTTCCACTGGCCATTCTTTAGAGCTAAATTTGCAGGAACTACATTGCGAGCCACAGCCAGCAATAAGGAAACAGCTAGCTCTGCAGCGGAAACTATGTTGCTAGTTGGTGCATTTACAACTAGCACTCCGGCTGCGGTTGCCGCTGGGACATCTACGTTGTCGAGGCCAACTCCAGCACGCGCAATGATCTTCAAATTTGGCGCAGCAGCAACGGCTTCAGCGTCCATTTTGGTTGCTGATCGGATCAACACTGCATTTGCTGTTGCCAGGTTGCTGAGAAGCTCTGAGCGATTAGCGCCATCACAGTTACGAATCTCAAATTGATCGCCAAGTACTGCAATTGTGGCTGGTGAAAGTTCTTCGGCAATTAGTACAACAGGCTTGGACATGCTCCGATTCTAGATGAAATCAAAGAATCGCGACTGCGAAGAATTAGCAGGAAGCGATTACCAGAAGTCTGGCTCTTCATCAGTTGCACGCCAGCAATGCCAAGCGACCACACTTCGGTACGGTGACAAATGATCAGTGACACCGATGACTTCTTTCTCGGTGGGCGTATACCCCAAGCCCTGAATGATTCCCCAGCCTCGGCGCACGCCTAGGTCTCCAATGGGCCAGACATCGAGTCTGCCCAACCTAAACATCATGAACATCTCAACGGTCCAGCGACCAATGCCCCAGAACTGTGTCAGCTGCTTAATCACTTCATCATCTGGCAGTTCATCAACGGATTCCAGGTCAAAGCCCTTTACGATCGCATCGCTTAACTCGATAATCGTTCGAGCCTTGGCATTACTTAGCCCAATTTCACGTAGTTCTAAATGACCTAGTTTAAGAATTTTCGCTGGCTTAACTGGGGATCCAGTCTTAGCAATAAGTCGGTGCGTAATCGTGTCAGCCGCTTTACCTGAAAGCTGTTGCCCAATCACCGCAAAAACAATAGTTTCGAAATGCGAGTTGTGAGCCGGCTCTTTTGAAACTGGATAAAGCGGTGCATTCTCCAGGAATCTGCCAAGGCGTTTATCTTGCGTCGCCAAATACTTTTGAATTGACTTGATTGATTTAAGTTTTGGTGGCGACTTCGGTTTTTCTGACATTAGGACCTGCGAGCCGAAGGCGAAAATTTGATTGGCAATTCAATTGGACCAGTGTTGCCACTATCTGGAAGATAAGTCGCGCCGGAAAGAATTTCAAAGTCTGGCAGACGCTGCGCAAGTGCTTTATAAGCTTCAGCCATATCAAGGCGCGCAACGTAATGCCCTAGGCAATGATGCATTCCGCCACCGAATCCAAAGTGAGGTGGTCTTTGCGCAGTGATGTCGAACTCAACTTTCTCAAATCTGCGTGGATCGCTTCCCGAAGGAATCGTAAGTAAGTGAATGGTCTTGCCTTGCGGGATAACCAGATCCTTGTACTCAACATCAACTGAGGCTTCGCGACTAACCCAAGTAATAGTTGGATTAACTCGCATAACTTCTTCGACTGCACTGCGTCCTAAATCTGGATTCTCTCCAAGATTGCGCCATTGATCCATGTGCTTGGAAAATGTTTGCAGTCCGAGTCCAATTTGATTTCGAGTCGTATCGAAGCCAGCAAAGATAATGAAGCTAACTAACATCAAGAGTTCATGATCAGTGATCTTCTTGCCATCGGAATTAGCCCGGATCAGCGCACCAACAAAGTCATCCCCTTCGGTGCCCTGGCGACTTTCAATCAATTTCTTGGATATCTCCAAAAGCCCAGATAACCCATGTTCGATTACTTCTAGATCTTCTTTGATCGTGACACTGAATACGTACCCAAGCTCAGTAGCCAGATCTGCAATTTCTCGCCATTGCGATTTATCAATTCCGAGCAGGCCAGTGATAACTCGCGCTGAATAAGCCTCGGCAAACTCACTCATGAATTCAGCCGTACCGCGCTCACAAAAACCATCGATCAATTCATGTGCCAACTCAGAAAAAGTTGGAATTAAAGGCTCCAAGACTTTTGGAGAAAACGCAGGGCCAGAAAGCTTGCGAAGTCGAAGGTGGTCCTCGCCTTCAATACTTAACATGATGTCCGGCCACCACTGTGCCAACAAGCCCTCAGTTATATCAAAATGGGATGGCCATCTGCGAGTGCCTTGATAGAGGCGCTTGTCCTTTAGTAACGCGTTGGAATCTTCATAGCGCAAAATTGCAATGCCAAAGTTTGTCGTTGCATACCAATGTTGCTCACGTGCTTGCATGACTTGATCAGAACGGATTGAAAATCCAGTTTCCGAAAAATCTAGGTGTGCAATGTTTGGAGATTCGGACATGTTAGGAATTAATCTTTGCCAATTCGGGGCCAAGTGTCGCTAACAATGTATCCGTGTGGGTATGGATCAGTTGGGTCCAACATGTGTTGATGAGTTCCGGTCAGCCAGGCTTGACCAGCAATCGATGGAATGATTCCAGGCTTATCGCCAATCATTACCTCTTGTTCAATGCGGCCTTCAAAGTGTGAACCGATGATTGAGCGTCCGCGGATTCGATCGCCCAACTTCATAACGCCACGAGCATGAAGAACTGCCATTCGTGCGGAAACTCCAGTGCCAGTCGGTGAGCGATCGATCTTTCCTGGCTGAACTGCGACAGCGTTATGGCTAATCAGTGAACCGCCTTCTTCAAATACCGGCATTGCCATTTGGCAGAACGAGAAGTGTGTCCAGCCTGGGATAGTCGGATGAGTGAATGTTAGTTGTTCATTGGCTGCTTTGGTAATTCCAATTCCCATTACTGCAAGGTCTCGGGCTTCACTTGGGTCAAGCGTGAATCCCAATTCTTTTGCGTTAACAATTACGAAGCTGTCTCCACCCCATGCAGTATCAACGGTCAATGTGCCTAGGCCGGGGACTTCTAGCTTGGTGTCTAAAGTTGCAGCAAAGGCTGGAACGTTGTGAACCTTAATCTGAGTTGCCTTGCCGTCCTTACACGTTGCAAACACTTCAACTAATCCAGCTGGTGCCTCCATGAAGAAATGCGTTTCTGGTTCAACCATGGGAACGATTCCCGTTTCCAAAACCACGGTTGCGACACACATTGAGTTCGAACCAGACATAAGTGGAGTATCTTCTGGCTCCATGATTAGAAAGCCAACGGCTGCTCTTGGATCCTTCGGCGGGACCAACATATTCACGTGTCGAAAGACGCCGCCTCGAGGTTCATTCAAAACAAACTGGCGAAGCTCATTGTCAGTTGCGATGAAGCGTGACTGGTCATACAGCGTTTCACCTGGAGGTGGATTTACGCCGCCGACAATTACATCTCCGACTTCGCCCTCGGCATGGCAACTTACAACGTGGATAGTTTTGATTGATCGCATGGCTTCAAGTTTAGGGTTTCGAAACCTTGCCTAAGGCAGGAACGGTGAATCTAGTGCACGTGGAAATCGAAGGCTTGAGCCATCGCTGCATCAATCGCTTTGAGCGCTAGTTCCACTCGGGTTTCAACGGAGCCATCGAGTGCCATCCATGATCGGCCAGTGCTGATGAGGTCATCTTCAAATTCGCGAGTCATTGATACTCGTAATTCCTCGGAATCTCGAATTTTGTCTTGGACAAAAGGGACACCGTCAGGCTGAGTTACAAAATAAATTCGGTTTTGGTTGTCACTAGGCATTGGAAGTGCGGCCTTCTCGCCCAAGTAGCGACGTTCCCAAATAATGGTGGCGAAAACATCGGTGTCGCAACAAACCACTGGTCCACCAGTTCGGGCTGCAACATCTTCAAGTTGTTGTTGAACGATAGCAATTTCCACGAAGTCATTTGTGGTCCAAGGGACTGCGTATTCGCTTAGTCCCATTGCCTCAGCTTGTTCTTTTTTACGCATGGTTAGATCGCGACCATATTCACGAATCCAGTTAGTTGTTGCAAAGTTTCCTTGGCGCTTCATTAACTCTGCTTGAACTGCCAAAGTTGTGGTCGTGGTTCCGGTTGATTCGGCACCGATAAACACTGCGCGAATCGCAAGCAATTCTCGAGAGCCTGGTCCAAGCAAGTGCCAGTTGCCGATTAGATCGTCTCTAATTTGAGTCGAAGACACAGGAACCTGAGTGCGATCTGGATCAAAGCTGTGGTGATGAAGACCAAGAAGTTTGGCGAACTCATCACCATTGGTTTCGGAGGTGACTAGAAGGTCTACTGGAGGCGTGTGACGCAGGTGGGCTTCGATAACTCGGGCGTTAGATTTTGCAACGGCGCTATTACCTGGATCATATGGTGTTGATTCATAGCCATGAACAATTGTCATTGCGGCTTCGTTTACACCTTCAGCAACACAGTCCTGCAAGAGTGCACGAGCTCGCTCGTTAGCGGCTAGTCGATCATGTGGCGCAGCCAAAACCACTACAACTACGTGATCACGCTTTTCGATAGCGGATTTAATCAGCTTCACATGACCCATGTGTGGTGGATTAAATGTTCCAGTTACTAGTGCGGCCGGCATCTTCAAAGCCTATCTGGATTTTTGAGCACCAAAAAATGCCCACATTTAGGTCACAAGTATTGAACTTACGGAACGAGTAAGAGTTTTCCGGTGGTCTTGCGAGCAGCTAAGTCTGTGTGTGCATCCTTGGCATCTTTCAATGCGTAAGTTTTTCCGATTGCAAAGTTAAGCTTTCCAGCCAAGTGCTCAGCAAAGATTTCATCAGCTCGCCATTGCATTTCACCTGGACCAACAATGTAGTCCGCCAATGTTGGACGAGTTACAAACAGGGATCCCATTCGACTTAAGGCCTGTAGATCGAACGCTGGAACCATGCCACTGGCGCCACCGAAAAGTGCCATCATGCCGCGGCGCTTAAGTGAGGCCAGACTGCCTTCAAAAGTTGCTAGACCAACACCGTCATAGACAATATCTACGCCGATTCCGTTGGTAAGTTCTTTGGCTTTCGCTGCAACATCTTCGGAGTCGTATCTAATTACATGGCTAGCGCCTGCCTTAGTTGCGATGTCAGCTTTTTCAGCAGTTGATGCAGTACCAATAACAGTTGCGCCGCGATTAGAAATCAATTGGCAAAGAAGCTGTCCAACACCCCCAGCAGCGGCATGAACTAATGCAGTGTCCCCTGGCTTGATTTCGTAAAGCGATGCAATCAAATAGTGCGCAGTCATACCTTGCAACATTGCAGCACATGCGACATCAAGGGAAACACCGTCTGGAACCTTCACGACTGATGCAGCGTTTACGGCATGAATTTGAGAGTAGCTTCCGAGTGATGATGGCCAGGCAACTTTGTCTCCGACGGAAAAACTCTGAACCCCTGAACCAACTTCTGTTACAACGCCGCTTCCTTCAAGCCCTGGAACATATGGACTTGGCATTGGGTAAATGCCTTGGCGCTGATAGATGTCGATGAAGTTCACGCCGCTAAATGCCAACTCAACAATGAGTTGATCAGGGCCACAAACTGGAACAGGTAGATCAGCTACCTTTAGGACCTCTGGTCCGCCGGGCTGATCTACCTGTATCGCAAGCATTTATTTAGCGTCCTGCAGTGCCTTCTACGTAGTCACTGTCACCGGTCTTAACCCATGACATCAACTTACGAAGCTCGCGGCCGGTTGCCTCGATTGGATGTGCTTCACCCTTGGCGCGAAGCGCCTTGAATTCTGGTGCACCTGCATCCTGATCATCGATAAAGCGCTGTGCAAACTTGCCCTGCTGAATATCAGTCAAGACATCCTTCATTGCAGCCTTTACGTCTGAATTGATGATGCGTGGACCTGAAACGTAATCACCGTATTCAGCTGTGTCAGAAACTGACCAACGCTGCTTAGCAATTCCGCCTTCGTACATTAGGTCAACGATTAGCTTCAATTCATGCAAGCACTCGAAGTAAGCAACTTCTGGCTGGTAACCAGCTTCAACAAGAGTTTCGAAGCCAGCCTGAACTAGTGCAGATGCGCCACCGCAAAGTACGGCTTGCTCGCCGAATAGATCGGTTTCGGTTTCTTCGGTGAATGTGGTCTTGATGCCACCAGCGCGAAGTGCACCAATGCCAGCTGCGTACGAAAGAACCAACGGCCATGCTTTGCCGCTTGCATCTTGCTCGACAGCAACAATCGCTGGAACGCCACGACCTGCTATGTACTCACGACGTACCAAGTGACCTGGGCCCTTTGGAGCGGCCATGCAAACATCTACGTCTGCAGGAGGTGTGATGTAACCGAAGCGGATGTTAAAGCCATGTGCGAAGAAAAGTGCATCTCCAGCTTTTAGATTTGGCTCTACTGACTCGGCGTAAACTTTGCGAGCAACATGGTCTGGAACCAACATCATTATGACGTCAGCTTCAGCAGCTGCAGTTGCTGGATCTACAACACGTAGACCTTCGGCTTCAGCCTTTGCCTTGCTCTTTGAGCCATCAGCAAGACCAACGCGAACATCAACGCCACTGTCGCGCAAGCTAAGTGCGTGGGCGTGACCCTGGCTTCCGTAACCGATAACGGCTACTTTGCGACCTTGAATAATTGAAAGGTCTGCATCATCTTCGTAAAACAATTCGGCCACTGGGCTCTCCTATTTCGCTAGTTTGGTAAGTCTGTCAGATTCTTTGGATTGTGTGAATTTCTAGATTGAACGTTCGGAATTCTTGTTGGAACGGTCAGCAATTGAGCGGCCGCCGCGGGCAAGTGCCACAACGCCAGACTGCACAATTTCCTTGATTCCATGAGGTGCCAAGACATTTAAGAAAGCCTCAAGCTTGTCCCTGGAACCAGTTGCCTCGATAGTCACGGCATCGCCACTGACGTCCACAATCTTGGCGCGGAAAAGCTCAACGAGCTCAAGCACCTTGCTGCGGGAATGGTCGTCAGCCTTAACTTTGATCAACATCAGCTCTCGTGCGATTGCAGTGTTGTCATCAAGTTCAACGATCTTTAAAACGTTGATCAATTTGTTTAGCTGCTTTGTGATCTGCTCAAGCGCATGTTGGTCGACGTTTACGACAACGGTCATGCGAGAGACACCTTCGGTTTCGGTGGTTCCTACTGCCAAAGATTCAATGTTGTATCCGCGGCGTGAAAACAGCGCCGAGATGCGGGCAAGTACGCCCGGTTGATCCTGAACCAAAATTGAAAGAGTATGACGAGCCATGTTTAGTCATCCCCTCTTTCCCACTTTGGTGCCAGATCGCGAGCAAACTGAATTTCATCATTTCCGGTACCGGCGGCAACCATTGGCCAAACCATGGCATCGCGATGAACTTGGAAATCAATTAGCACTGGAGCGTCGTTGAACTCCATTGACTTTTCAATTGCCTTATCGACTTCCTCTGCCTTAGTTACCCGAAGACCGTGGCAACCGTAGGCATCAGCAAGCTTTACGAAGTCTGGAACTGAGTGGGAATGAAGGTCGGTGTTGCTGTAACGCTCGTTGTAGAACAAGTTCTGCCATTGACGAACCATGCCTAGTGAAGCGTTATTAATTAGCGCAACCTTGATTGGGATGTCATTGATTGTGCAGGTTGCCAATTCCTGGTTAGTCATTTGGAAACAGCCATCGCCATCAATTGCCCAAACCGTCTTATCTGGTGCGCCAACCTTGGCACCCATTGCAGCAGGAATTGAGTAGCCCATGGTTCCCAAGCCACCACTGTTCAACCAAGTGTTTGGGTTTTCATAACCAATGAATTGCGCAGCCCACATCTGGTGCTGGCCCACGCCTGCGGCATAGATAGCTTCTGGTCCAGCAATTTTGCCAAGGCGTTCAATTACATACTGCGGTGAAAGCGTTCCATCAGTTGGCTCGTCATAGCCAAGTGGATATGTTTCGCGCCAGTGATTAAGTGTGATCCACCACGCTGTTAAGTCGGCGCGATTTCCCGCATCAAATTCAGAAGTAACAGCAGGAATAAGTTGTGTAATTGCTTCGCGCACGTCAGAAACGATTGGAATATCTGCATAACGATTCTTGCCAATTTCCGCTGGATCGATATCGATGTGAATAACTTTTGATTTTGGTGAGAATGACTCAAGTTTGCCGGTAACGCGATCATCAAAACGTGCGCCAAGAACAATCAGCAAGTCAGCTTTTTGCAATGCGCCAACTGCGCCTACAGTTCCGTGCATACCTGGCATACCCATGTGCTGTGGATGTGAATCCGGGAATGCGCCACGAGCCATCAAAGTGGTAACAACTGGAATACCAGTTAGTTCTGCCAGCTGACGAAGTTCTTTATGAGCCTGTGAGCGGATTGCGCCACCACCAACGTAAAAGACTGGGCGATGTGCATCCACAATCATGCGAGCTGCTTCTTTAATCTGGCGACCGTGTGGCTTCGTGGTTGGTTTGTAACCAGGAAGATCAATATGTGATGGCCATACAAATTCTGCACTCGCTTGCAAGGCATCCTTTGTAATGTCGACAAGCACTGGACCAGGACGGCCTGTGCTGGCTAGATGGAAAGCTTCTTTGATCGCACGTGGAATATCTTCAGTGCGAGTTACTAAGTAATTGTGCTTTGTGATTGGCATTGTGATGCCGCGAATGTCAGCTTCCTGAAATGCATCTGAACCAATAAATGCACTTGGTACCTGACCAGTGATTGCAACCATTGGAACTGAGTCCATGTGGGCATCTGCAATTGGAGTTACAAGGTTTGTTGCACCAGGTCCACTGGTTGCCATACAAACGCCAACACGATTACTAGCTGCTGCGTATCCTTCAGCTGCGTGACCTGCGCCTTGTTCATGGCGAACCAAGATGTGACGAACTGAAGGGGAATCCATAAGTGGGTCATAGACCGGGAGGATTGCGCCGCCTGGGATACCGAAAACAACTTCGACATCAGCGTGTTCCAGAGATTTAACTAGGCTCTCGGCGCCTGTTAGGTGTTGCGACATGCCATTGCTCCTTGATCTACCGAAGGATCGCTTCGATTTAAGTTCATCGCTGGCTGGCCTTAGGTGACATACCTTCTGCGCCAAAGGCTCGTAACAGAAGTTGCGCCCGATTCGCTTGTAGCTCTTCGATTGCATCACCACCACCGATGAAGGTGTTGATAGTTCCCCAACCATAACGCGACCAAGTCACTCCCGTCACATCCAGTGAGACGGCTGTCCACATATTGAGATGCATTAACCACTGGATTCAGGCATCCCCACTGGGCGAGGTCTCAATCTGGGCAATACCTTTGAATCAGGAGATTCCCAGGTCTTGGGCTGGAAATCATTGGTCGGAAGGCATTAGCAATGACTAAGTATGTTTACGATTTTTCTGAAGGTGACAAAGACCAAAAGGATCTCCTTGGCGGCAAAGGTGCCAACCTTGCCGAGATGACCAAGCTTGGCCTCCCAGTGCCTCCGGGGTTCACTATTTCTACCGAAGCTTGCCGCGAGTATCTAGTTGCTGGCGTTGAACCAGCTGCGCTACGCGTTGAAGTAACTATGGCGCTTCGCCGCCTTGAAGACGCGCTTGGAAAACGACTTGGTGATATCGACGATCCATTACTTGTAAGTGTTCGATCAGGTGCAAAGTTTTCCATGCCAGGCATGATGGAAACGGTTTTAAACGTCGGACTTAACGACTACTCAGTTAATGGCCTGATCAAGGCAAGTAACAACGAGCGATTTGCATGGGATTCATATCGTCGTCTAATTCAAATGTTCGGTAAAACTGTTTTGGATATCGAAGGTGAAATCTTCGCAGATGCACTGCAAGCAGCAAATGAAAAGGCTGGAGTTGCAACTGAAGTTGATCTCACTGCTGACCAGCTCAAAGAAGTTGTAGAGACCTTCAAAGCAATTATCCAGACCCATAGTGGACGTGACTTCCCACAAGACCCCCGCGAACAACTTGATCTGGCAACGCGCGCCGTTTTTGATTCTTGGAATACTTCCCGTGCTCGTTTGTACCGTCGTCGCGAAAGAATCTCTGATGATCTTGGCACTGCAGTAAACATTTGCTCGATGGTGTTCGGCAACCTTGGCGAGACTTCAGGAACGGGTGTTGCCTTTACTCGCGACCCAGCATCTGGAAAGCCAGGCGCATATGGTGATTACTTACCAAATGCCCAAGGTGAAGATGTCGTTGCTGGCATCCGAAACACATTCAGCCTTGATGAACTAAATCGCACTGATCCAACTTCATTTAATGAACTTATGAAGATTATGCGAAAGCTTGAAACTCATTATCGTGATCTTTGCGATATTGAATTCACTGTTGAAAAAGGCAAGCTTTGGATGCTGCAAACTCGCGTCGGAAAACGCACCGCTGCTGCAGCCTTCCGAATTGCGACTCAACTTGTTGATGAAAGCTTGATCACGATGGATGAGGCTTTAATTCGAGTTAATGGTTCGCAGCTTGCGCAACTAATGTTCCCGCAATTTGATTCTGCTTCTCCTTCAAAAATTGTTGCTTCCGGCATGGCCGCCTCACCAGGCGCAGCTGTTGGCAAAGCCGTTTTTGATTCAGCAACCGCAGTTAAGTGGGCCGAAAAGGGTGAGCGAGTTGTTCTCGTGCGACGCGAGACTAACCCAGATGATCTTGAAGGCATGATTGCTGCAACCGGAATTCTGACCGCTCGTGGCGGCAAGACTTCACACGCAGCTGTTGTCGCACGCGGCATGGGTAAGACCTGTGTTTGTGGCGCAGATGCCGTAGATGTTTCGCATGCAGAACGCACTGCAACTATTGGAGAACTTGTAATCAATGAAGGCGACATGATCTCCATTGATGGTTCAACTGGCCATGTTTACTTGGGTGAATTAGCAGTAGTTCCTTCTCCGGTATCCAATTACCTAGAAAATGGTTTGGCCTCGGCGATCGCAACTGAGAATGAAGAAATCGCAGCCCTTGTTACAGCTGTAGATCGAATTCTGAAGCACGCAGATTCCGTACGTCGCCTAAAGGTTCGCACCAATGCAGATACTGCAGAGGATTCTAAGTGGGCCAGAAACTTAGGCGCTGAAGGTATTGGCCTTTGCCGAACTGAGCACATGTTCCTTGGCGATCGTCGCGTTTTGATTGAGCGCGTTATCTTGGCTGACACTGCGGATGAAAGAAATGCAGCCCTCGAGGCGCTTTTGCCAATGCAGCAAAAAGACTTTGAAGAAATCTTTGAAGAAATGGATTCGCTTCCAGTCACAGTTCGACTTCTTGATCCGCCACTTCATGAATTCCTTCCGAACCGTACGGACTTAATGGTTGAAGTTGCACTTGGAAAAGAACGTAACGAAGACGTTTCGCGACAAGAGTTATTGCTAAGTGCCGTTGATCGTCTACATGAATCCAATCCAATGCTTGGGCTTCGTGGCGTGCGACTTGGGTTAGTCGTTCCTGGCTTGTTCCCAATGCAGGTCCGAGCTATCGCTCAAGCCGCAATCAAGCGTCTTCGTGCTGGTGGTAATCCAAAGGTTGAAATCATGATTCCTTTGGTTGGCTCTGTAATGGAACTTCACTTAATCCGAGATGAAATGGATGTATTGCTTGCTCAGATTGCAAGCGAAGAAAACATTGAGTTGCCATTCTCGATTGGAACCATGATTGAGTTGCCACGAGCTGCACTTACCGCACAACGAATTGCTGAAGCAGCTGAATTCTTTTCATTCGGTACCAATGACTTAACCCAAACTACTTGGGGCTTTAGTCGCGACGATGTTGAAGCTTCCTTCTTTGCCACTTACCTAGATCGCGGCATCTTCACAGTTTCACCATTCGAATCACTTGATGTTGATGGTGTTGGCGCGTTGATCAAGATTGCAGTTGAGAAGGGACGCGCTACTCGTCCGGATATCAAGCTTGGTGTTTGTGGCGAACATGGTGGCGATCCTGAATCAATCAAGTTCTTCCATGAGGTCGGTCTTGACTACGTCTCATGCTCGCCGTTCCGAGTTCCGGTTGCCCGTCTTGAAGCAGGTCGAGTTAGCGTTTCTTAAGACTCTTCTGCAACCAAGTTTCTACTTAGTCGCAAACTGCGCCATTGCTAGCTGAGCCGACAAGTTTCGAGTACTTTGCCAAAACTCCACGATCGTACTTATGTGGAACTGGCTTAAAGTTCTTACGTCGCTCAGCTAAAACTGATTCGTCTACCAGAAGATCTAAGGTGCGCTCACTGATGTTGATGCGAACTTTGTCGCCATGCTCAACGAAAGCAATTGGGCCACCATCCACAGCTTCAGGCGCTACGTGCCCAATACAAAGCCCAGTAGTTCCACCGCTGAATCGACCGTCGGTGATAAGCATTACTTCTTTACCAAGACCAGCGCCCTTGATCGCGCCGGTTATCATTAACATTTCGCGCATACCTGGACCACCCTTAGGTCCTTCGTATCGAATAATCACAACGTCACCAGCTTGGATGTCGCCACTCTCAAGTGCATCCATAGCTCCGCGTTCACGTTCGTAAACCTTGGCTGGGCCTTCAAATACATCAACTGGGATTCCAGCGGTCTTACAGACTGCGCCTTCCGGTGCAAGCGAACCACCCAAAATTGAAATTCCGCCAGTGCCACCCATTGGATTATTCATCGCATGCACGATGTCACCATCAGGATCTGGAGAATCAAGATCAGCTAAGTTTTCTGCCATGGTCTTACCGGTAACTGTGAGGCAATCACCATGCATCAATCCAGCATCAAGCAAGGCGCGCATTACAACCGGCACGCCACCAACGCGATCCACATCGCTCATTACATAGCGGCCGAATGGCTTAACATCGGCAAGCAATGGAACCTTGGATCCAATTCGATGGAAATCTTCTAGGTGTAGTTCAACATTGGCTTCGTGTGCAATCGCAAGAAGGTGCAGAACTGCGTTAGTTGAACCACCAAATGCCATAACAATTGCAATTGCATTTTCAAGTGACTGCTTTGTAATGATGTCACGAGTTGTAATGCCTTGGGCAATTAAATTGACCACTGCCTCACCGGATGCGATAGCAAAACCATCGCGACGTCGGTCCACCGCTGGAGGTGCAGCTGAGCCAGGCAATGACATTCCCATTGCTTCAGCAGCAGATGCCATTGTGTTTGCGGTGTACATACCGCCACATGCGCCTTCGCCTGGGCAAATTGCACGTTCAATTCGATCAACATCTTCTTCGCTCATAAGTCCACGGGCGCAAGCACCAACGGCTTCGAAAGCATCGATGATAGTTACATCGCGATTACTGCCATCCGAAAGCGTGACATTGCCAGGAAGAATTGAGCCGGCGTAAACAAACACGCTTGCAACATCTAGGCGAGCGGCTGCCATCAACATGCCGGGTAGTGACTTATCGCAACCTGCGAAGTTGACCATTCCGTCAAGACGTTCTGCCTGCATGACAGCTTCAACTGAGTCGGCAATGATCTCGCGACTAACTAACGAAAAGTGCATACCTTCGTGGCCCATGGAGATGCCATCAGAAACTGAGATTGTGCCGAACTGCATTGGAAAGCCACCGGCTTTGAACACACCTTCTTTGGATGCCTTTGCTAGGCGCTCAAGTGACAAGTTACAAGGAGTGATTTCATTCCAAGAGGAAGCGATACCGATTTGTGGCTTAGCCCAATCGTCGTCCCCCATTCCAACTGCGCGGAGCATTCCACGTGCTGGGGCACGTTCAATACCGTCGGTTACTTGTCCACTGCGAGGCTTCATATTTGGCATGCAATAAATCTAACCCACTTACGGTGTAATCACGCACTCCAGTGGCTTGCCCGCAAGCCAAAGATCAAACTGGCTATGGATTCTGGTGCGCGCTCGCTCCCAAAACACATCGCCTTCTCCCCCATTGTGAGAAGTGATTATCACGTTTGGCATTGACCAAAGTGGGTGATCAGCTGGAAGTGGCTCTGGCTCAGTCACATCTAACGCTGCGGAAATGCGTCCAGTATTTAGTTCTGCCATCAAGGCATCGGTGTCAACGACAACTCCACGAGCCACGTTTACCAAGATTGAATCATCCTTCATGCTGGCAAGGAATTTGGCATCTACTAAATTCACAGTTCCTGGATTGTTTGGAACTATCAACATCACAACATCTGCAGAAGGAATTAAGTTCGGTAAATCTGAAATTGCATGAACATGGGCACGGGCCGTTCGAGCAACTGGAATTACTTTGCAGCCAAATCCAAGTAGACGCTTTTCTGCTGCTTTGCCGACATTTCCATATCCGATTAACAAGACGGTCTTATCCGCTAGTGACCGCGAGAAATAGGTTTCCCAGTGATGTTCCTGCTGAGCTTTGAAAGACCTTGGCATATCGCGTAACACACTTAGTGTTAACAGAACCGCAAGTTCAGAAGTTGCATCATCGTGCACGCCTGCAGCATTACAAAGAGTGACTTCTGCTGGCACAAAAGGCTGCACGTTATCAAAGCCAGCAGTTAAAGTCTGAATCACTTTGACATTAGTCATACGAGCGATTGCTTCTTCAATCGAAATTGTGGAACCTTCGTAAGGTAGAACAACAAATTCAACGCTAGCAATTACTTCCGTATCCAACTCACCCAAATCGTCACATTCAGTTACCTGGACATCTGCTGGAAATGCATAATCATTTGCGATCCAGTCCGGAGCAATTATGTGGCGAGTCACGCTCCTATTCTTTCGGATATCTGGGCAGTGCCGTAGCAAACTTTCACAATTAGTCATCAACTAGCTTGGTCAACGCATAATGCGCCATGGCATCGCGTTGAAATGGTGCCAGCTTTGGATGAATTCCATTAAATCGCTCTAGAAAATCTGGGCTTTCGTTATACATATCTCCGAGGGCTACGTAAGCCTCGGCATTCGGACTCCAAAATTGTGAAACCCAGCCAAAGTGATCTGCAATTACGTCTTGAGTGCGGGAATCTTCTGGTTCAACACCTGCATCAATTAACTCGACTAAGCGGGCATCAATCTCAGCAAGTTCTTTTTGGATTAGTGCGCCGTCTTCCTTCGACCAACCTGACATGCGCTGCTTCGACTCAGCAACATGGCTTGCAGATTCTGGATACTTTTCAATTAAGTCGCGTTCCCACTTTTCCTGTTGCGCATCGTCTGCGCCTTCAAAAACTTCGGAAGCCTTCATGGAAAACAATTATTCGGAGACGCCAAGTTTTTCGAAGAGCAATTCGCGGACGCGAGCTGCATCGGCTTGGCCACGAGTTGCCTTCATGACGGCGCCAACAACTGAACCAGCAGCTGCAAGCTTTCCGGACTTGATGGTTTCAGCAACCGCTGGATCTGCTGCTAAAGCTTCATCAATTGCAGCAAGCAGCGGACCGTCATCGGACACAACGGCCAGGCCGCGAGCCTTAACAATCTCATCAATATCGCCTTCGCCGACAATTACACCTTCGAGGGCTTGGCGTGCCAACTTATCATTGAGCGACCCAGCGGAGATTAATTCTTCAAGACGCTTTAGATGTGCTGGTGTAACTGGAAGTTCTTCCAATTCAATTCCGCGATCATTTGCAATTCGTGACAATTCACCCGTCCACCATTTGCGAGCCGCGGCTGGATCTACTCCAGCATCAACTGCTTCAACAATCAGATCAAGGGCACCTGAATTCACCACGGTGTTCATGTCGATCTCGCTCAAACCCCAGTCAGCGACAAGGCGGGCACGACGTACTGCAGGATTCTCCGGAAGAGCTGCGCGCAGTTCTTCAACCCATTCGCGAGATGGGGCGATAGGTAACAAGTCAGGTTCTGGGAAGTATCGGTAATCTTCGGCATCTGACTTTGCGCGACCAGATGTTGAAATACCAGTGTCTTCATGCCAGTGACGAGTTTCTTGCACAACGGTGTCGCCAGCCGCGAGTCTGGCAGCATGACGTGATACTTCATAACGCACTGCGCGTTCCACCGAGCGAAGTGAGTTCACGTTCTTGGTTTCTGAACGGGTACCCAATTTTGATTCTGGAGTTTCGCGAAGTGACAAGTTCACGTCACAACGAAGTGAACCCTGTTCCATTTTTACGTCAGAAACACCAAGGCCACGAAGGATGTCACGAAGCGCAGCAACGTAAGCCTTTGCAACTTCTGGGGCATACTTACCCGTTCCAGTTATTGGCTTAGTGACAATTTCAATCAGCGGAATTCCAGCTCGGTTGTAGTCAACAAGTGAATAGTCCGCGCCATGAATACGACCAGTTGCGCCACCAACATGTGAGTTCTTGCCGGTGTCTTCTTCCATGTGAGCGCGCTCAATAGGTACTCGGAAAGTCTTGCGACCTTCATCGGTATCGATCTCAACGTCTAGATAACCTTCGAACGCAATTGGTTCGTCGTATTGCGATGTCTGGAAGTTCTTTGGCATGTCTGGGTAGAAATAGTTCTTTCGGGCGAAGCGACACCACTCGGCGATTTCACAGTTAAGTGCAAGGCCAATACGAATTGCAGACTCAACGCCAATTTTGTTTAGTGCTGGCAATGCGCCAGGTAATCCAAGGCAGACTGGGCAAACTTGGGTATTTGGTGGCGCACCGAAAACAGTCGAGCAGCCACAGAACATCTTTGTGTTTGTGCCGAGTTCAACGTGAACTTCCAAACCCAATACTGGATCAAACTTGGAGATTGCTTCGTCGTAATTCATTGTTGCTTCAACCATTACGCACCTGCCAACTCTGGAGCCATGCCCAGGATTGGGCCACCCCACTTGGCTAGCAATTCACGTTCAATTGCTGCGCCAACGTTGTAAAGGCGATCATCAGCCATAGCTGGAGCGATGATCTGTAATCCAACTGGCAGATTGTCTTCCGGCGCAAGACCGATAGGAAGTGACATACCTGGCAAGCCAGCCATGTTTACCGGAATCGTGGCCACGTCATTTAGATACATAGCTAATGGATCATCTAGTTTCTCGCCGATCTTGAACGCAGTCGTCGGCGCAGTCGGTGAAATCAATACATCAACCTTGGCGAACGCCGCATCGAAATCTTGCTTGATTAAGGTGCGAACCTTTTGGGCCTGACCGTAATAAGCGTCGTAGTAACCAGCTGAAAGTGCGTAAGTTCCCAAGATGATTCGGCGGATTACTTCCGACCCAAATCCTGCAGCACGAGTTTCGCTCATTACTTGCTCGACTGACTTAGAGCCATCATCGCCAACACGATTTCCAAAGCGAATGCCGTCGAACTTGGCCAAGTTACTTGAAGCTTCACTTGGCAGAATTAAATAGTAAGCGGCCAGAGCAGCTGGGAAACTTGGGCAAGAAACTTCAACAACTTCTGCGCCCAAGCTTTCAATTAGGGCAACGCTTTCTTCAAATCGAGAGCGAACACCTGCTTGATAACCTTCACCGCCAAGTTCCTTAACGATGCCAACCTTCATACCCTTAATGTCTGCGCGCTTTGCTGCGGCAACAACGTCTGGAACTGGTGCATTGATTGAAGTTGCATCCATTGGATCATGTCCAGCAATAACACTATGAAGTAGCGCAGTATCTAAAACGTTGCGAGCACAGGGGCCCGCTTGGTCTAGCGAAGAGGCAAGTGCGACGATTCCGTAACGGCTAACGCCGCCATAAGTTGGCTTCACACCAACCGAACCAGTTACAGCTGCTGGCTGACGAATTGAGCCGCCGGTATCTGTTCCGATTGCAAGTGGTGCTTCGAACGACGAAACACATGCCGAGGACCCGCCACCGGAACCACCAGGAATTCGTTCTAGGTCCCAAGGATTGTGTGTTGGTCCAAATGCTGAGTGCTCAGTTGATGAACCCATCGCGAATTCATCCATATTTGTTTTACCAAGAATTACGACGCCGGCTTCACGCAACTTTGTTACAACGGTTGCATCGTAAGGAGGAATCCAACCATCAAGGATTCTTGATCCGCAAGTTGTCGGTAGTCCGTTTGTAGCCAAGATATCCTTGAGGCCAAGTGGAACGCCCGCTAAAACAGAAAGCTTGTCGCCAGCCTTTACCTTTGCATCAACTGCAGCAGCACTTACTAGTGCGCCTTCAGTATCAACGTGTAGGAATGCATGTACTTCGCCATCGACCGCAGCAATTCGATCTAAGTGCGCTTGCGCAACTTCCACGGCGGAAACTTCACCAGACGAAACTAATCCAGCAAGTTCTGATGCATCTTTACGAATGAGGTCAGACATTTTTACTCCTCATCCAAAATACGTGGCACTCTAAAGCGTTCATCTTCAACCGCAGGTGCGCCAGATAGTGCTTGTTCAGCAGTTAAGGAAACGCCAGGGATGTCTTCACGAAAAACATTGGTCATCGGAACTGGGTGGCTCATTGCAGCAACATTTGCGGTATCAAGACTTGATACTTCTGCCACCGCATTCAAAATCGCGTCCAACTGCTTGGCGTAGTGCCCCAATTGGTCTGCAGGGATATCGATGTGTGCCAGACGGGCTAAATGCGCCACATCTTCTTGTGAAATTCCGGACATGACTCAATTCTATTGGGAACTGGGTTGGCCAGATTTCGCGCTAGTTCAAGCCCAAGTGTGCTTTGGCTGCATCAGGACCATCGGCAAGCAAGATCTTGAATCCAGCCTCATCCAGAATTGGGCGCCCAAGTTCAATTGCTTTTGCTTCCTTAGAACCAGCTCCAGGTCCAACAACTACAAAATCAGTATTTTTTGAAACTGAACCTGAAGCTTTTCCACCTCGACTGGTGATTTCCTCGGCAGCGCCATCACGCGTGAAGTCATTGAGAGTTCCAGTAACCACAATGGTCAGTCCCGCTAACGGCATTGGTCCAGATTCAACCTGCGCTTGCTGGAGGACTACACCAGAGTCTTTCCATTTTTTAATGATGTCAAGATGCCAAGGTTCAGCAAACCATTGCGAGATTGAATCAGCAATTGTTTGGCCGATTCCTTCAACTCGGGCTAACTGTTCAGCAGGAGCCTTCGCAATTTCATCAAGACTGTTAAATTCGCGCGTAAGCGCCTGAGCAGTCGGTGGGCCAATGTGACGCATCGACAAAGCACAGATAAATCTCCAAAGAGGTTTGGTCTTTGCTAATTCAAGCTGATTAAGGAGCAGCTTTGCATTTTCTGCTAACTCTCGATTAGCGCCCTTCACGAAGAAATCACTTCGTTGCAAATCTTCAGCAGTCAATGCAAACAGATCGCCTTCATCAGAAATCACTTTTTCTTCAAGAAGTGCGCGAGCTGCCTTTTCGCCTAGGCCTTCGATATCAAGAACGCTGCGCGAACCTAAATGTTCAAGTCTGCCGCGAAGTTGCGCTGGACAACTTCTGGTATTCAGGCACCTTAAATCTTTGTCATCTTCTTTTTCAGTCGCCAACTTGCTACCGCATTCAGGGCACTTAGTTGGCATTTTGAATTCGCGTTCACTGCCATCTCGCAATTCAACAACTGGTCCAAGGATTTCTGGAATCACATCTCCGGCTTTACGTAAGAAGATCATGTCGCCAAGAAGTACGCCCTTGCGTTTGACTTCATAACCATTGTGCAAAGTTGCAAATGAAACCGTTGAGCCAGCAACTAGCACCGGTTCAACAGCTGCACGTGGTGTGATTCTTCCGGTTCTTCCAACCTGCACGCCAATGTCTAATAGTCGTGTCCGAACTACAGTTGGCGGATACTTAAACGCAATCGCCCAGCGAGGAGCCCGTGCCGTGTAACCAAGTTCTTGCTGCTCATTAAGGCTGTCGATCTTGATAACTACGCCATCGATGTCGTGCTCAATGTCATGACGATGTTCGCCATGATGTTTGATGTATTCCTTCACTTCCTTTACGGACTTCACAACCTTTACGCGATCTGAAGTTGGCAGCCCCCAGCTCTTTAAGAGTTCGTAGGCATGTGACTGCGCAGGAATCTCTAGGCCTTCGTGCGCTCCAATTCCATGCACAATTAATCCCAGTCGAGAAAGTGCACTCTTGGCTCGCTCAAGTTCATCAACATGTTTGGCAAGGGATGCGGCTTGCTTAGAATCTGCAGATTTTCCTTCGGCTCGCTTCTTAGCCTCTGCAACAGCTTCCAGGCGATTATCGATTCGTTGGCGAAGAGTTCCAGCCGCAGCATTTCGTGGATTTGCAAATGCAGTTCGCCCAGTTGCCGTTACTTCTAGGTTGATTTGATCAAACTCAGCTAGAGAGAAATAGACCTCACCTCTAACTTCAAGAAGTTCCGGGAACTTTGTTCCCTTAACCGCTTTTAGCTTTCGTGGAATGCAAGTTAAGTACTCAAGGCTGGCGGTTACATTTTCGCCAACGCTGCCGCTACCCCGCGTCGCGATGGTTTCTAGTTCGCCGTTTCGATAAACCGCATTAATTGCTAGGCCATCTATCTTTAATTCACATAGGAAGTTGTGATTGCCGACTCTGGCAAACCAAGCATCGAGTTCAGAATCGTCAAAGACGTTATCGAGACTCCACATCTTGGTTGGATGCTCAAATTCACCAAACTCTTCGGTGGCTTCACCGCCAACACTTTGAGTTGGTGAATCGGCGCTAACTAATTCCGGATGCTTTGCCTCTATGTCAACAAGTTCAGCAAAATACTTGTCGTAGTCTGCATCAGAAATTGTTGGCTTGTCGTGGCTGTAATACTGGGTTCGAGCTTGTTCAATTAACTCAACAAGTTCATCGCGTCGTTTGCGGACAGCGGCCGGAATGCTCACTGATCTACCTCCACTAAAGCGCGCGAAACCTCACTTAATGATTCCATTCTCTCTCGAGCCTGTGACAGTGGCATGTCTATTAGGTCGCATGGTGGCGATAAAACTATGTGGGAGTTCCAATCTTCATCCGAATAACCAATGCGCCCACCAAGACGACGAACACCAGCCACTGCTTTGGCAGTAGTTGAAGGTTCGATACCCAAAATCACGAATCCACCGGCATCGATCTGTTCCCCAAGATAGTCAGTGGCCATGTCCCCAACTAAAGCCACGTCATAAGAGATTGCCGAAAAGCCGGATTGGCGAATCAGATCAAATGGAATCTCATCTGCGCAACTGTGAACGATTGTTGTTCCCGAATGCGCACTACGAACCGCTTTCAAAGTTTCGCCAACCGTGCTTGGTTCAACCGCAGAATACGCAGCCCAGCCACTTTGAGTTGGGACTGAGCCTCGCAAAACATCTCGCAGTAATGGCTCATCAAATTGCATTGCAATGCGCACTTGCGGAAGCCTGCGAGCTACATCGGCAACATGACTTTCGACTGCACTACCTAATGCTTGAGCTAAATCGGCAACCGCGCCTAGGTCGCGAAGGAGTTTTTCACCCGAGCGCATTTCAATACTTGCAGCCAGTGTCCAAGGTCCAACAACTTGAATCTTGAAGTCACCTTCATAACCCTCGTACACAGCTTCAATTTCATCTAAGTCATTGCTCATGAATGAAGCGGCTCGCAACATGTCCTTGCCCCGAGCACTCGTTAAGCGCCAGCCAGTAGGAACAGTTGATACTGAAAAGTCACTTGCAATTTGAGAAATCAGTCCCATAGTTCGGCCGATCATTTCGGCACCTGGACCACGCTCAGGAAGTTCAGCTAAATGCGGGAAGTCAGGGCAAACATCGCGGATAGTTACTGCAACTTCGTGGACATCAGTTCCTGGCCAAGCACCTACGCCAGTTACGGTTGCAGGTTGCACTAAACAGATGCCGATCGACGTGAGCGGGAAACAGTCGCGCTTCCGATCACGCGAGTTCCGTCATACATGACGGCCGCCTGACCAGCAGCTAGTCCGCGCAAGTAATCGTCGAGCTGAATTGTTACCTGATCGTCATTGCCAATGTGAAGTGTCGCTGGCAACGCTTCTCCATGAGCACGAATTTGAACATGAATCCGACTGCCACTTGCAGGAACTGGTCCAGCCCAACGTGGCTTAATCGTTTCAATCAAGTCAATGTCAAGCAATACTGGTGGGCCGACCATGACAACGTTGTTCTTAACATCCACATCAACTACGTAACGGCGTTCGCCATCCCCTGTTGTATTACCGAGTGCTAAGCCACGTCGTTGGCCCACAGTGAATGCATGTGCACCGGCATGGGTTCCAACTTTGTTGCCAGTTTCGGCATCGACAACTTCGCCGGGTACTGATTCAATTTGGCGAGAAAGCCATCCTGCAGTGTCACCGTCTGGGATGAAACAAATGTCATGGCTATCAGGCTTCGCGGCAACCAAGATTCCACGTCGATCTGCTTCAGCGCGCACTTCAACCTTGGTGCTATCTCCAAGCGGGAACATCGAGTGTGCAATTTGCTCTTCTGTTAATACGCCGAGTACGTAGGACTGATCCTTGAGTGGGTCAACCGCGCGATGAAGTTCCGGACCGTGTTCACCTTGGAAGATTTGGGCATAATGGCCGGTAACAACAGCATCGAAACCAAGCGCCATGGCTCGCTCCAATACGGCTTCGAACTTAATGCTTTCATTGCAGCGCAAACACGGATTTGGAGTACGACCTGCTGCGTATTCAGAAATAAAGTCTTCAATTACTTTTTCTTGAAATTCAGAGGATAGATCCCAGACATAAAAGGGTGCACCCAACATATCAGCGGCGCGGAAAGCGTCATTGGAATCTTCGATTGTGCAGCAACCTCGAGCGCCAGTTCGATGGGATTGTGGGTTTCTAGAAAGCGCCAGGTGCACTGCAGTTACATCGTGTCCAGCATCAACTGCGCGGGCAGCTGCAACAGCGGAATCCACGCCACCGGAAAGTGCGGCAAGTACTCGCATTAGGCACGCACCGGTGCAGTAGTTAACTTAGGAACACCTGCGCGCTTGGCTCTTTCAATCGCGCTAGGTAAAACTTCAATAAGTTTGTCGATGTCACTTTGAGTTGTTGTGCTACCAAGCGAAAAGCGCAATGTGCTGCGGGCAGCGTCATCATCGGCACCCATAGCTAGAAGAACGTGCGATGGTTGTGGGACTCCTGCGTTGCAGGCAGAACCAACTGAACATTCCACGCCTTGAGCATCAAGCAACATCAACAAAGAATCGCCTAAACAACCTGGGAAAATAAAGTGCGCGTTATTGGCTAAGCGATCTGTTTTCGAGCCAGTGTAAATCGCATCTGGCGCAATCTGCATAACTCGAGTGACTAAGTCATCGCGTAGCGCTGTTACTCGAGCAACGGTTTCGGATCGTCGAGATGCTGTAATTTCAAGCGCAGTTGCAAAGCCAACAATTGCTGGTGCATCTAAAGTTCCAGATCGAACATCGCGCTCTTGTCCGCCACCGTGGATCAAAGGCGTGACATGGCAATCGCGACTAATGATCAATGCACCAATTCCGTGAGGCCCACCCACTTTGTGTCCCGAGATGCTCATTGCGCAAACACCAAGTTCAGAAAAGTTAAGGTCTAGCCAAGCTGGTGCTTGAACAGCGTCTGTGTGAAAACGAATTCCGAATTCGCGAGTAACGGCCGTTAATGCAGCAATGTCGTTAACTGTTCCCACTTCATTGTTGGCCAAGATTACGCTGACAACGCCGACATCAGTTGGGTCATCACCTAATGCTTCACGAAGCGCCGCCGGTGTAATTCTTCCCTCGGCGTCAGATTTGATCCAAGTGACTTCAAAGCCTTCAGAATCTCCGAGCCAACGGACTGGATCAAGAACCGCATGATGTTCGGTACTGCCAGCAACTACTCGAATTCGACGCGGGTCTTTATTGCGCTGGTCCCAGGCAATGCCTTTGACAGCAATGTTGTTCGCTTCTGTGCCACCGGCAGTGAATACAACTTCAGCTGATCCACACCCAACAGCGCGAGCCACGCGCTCACGTGATTCTTCAACCGCTCTTCGCGCTTTTCTTCCCGAGGCATGCAGAGATGACGGATTACCCGGTTCACTGAGCAACTTCGTCATGGCCGCAACGGCCTCCGGAAGCATTGGGGTCGTTGCAGCGTTATCTAAATACGCCACGTCCCCATTCTAGATGAGTTCGACAGACCATGGATTTTTCAGTTTTCAGAAAAACCCACTATTTAGTGACTACTTGCGGGCTTTTACGCGAGCAGTTAAATCTGGAACTACTGAATGTAGGTCGCCAACAACACCGAAGTCAGCTAAATCAAAGATCGGTGCATCTGCATCTTTGTTTACAACAACAACAGTCTTTGAAGTCTGCATACCGGCACGGTGCTGGATTGCTCCGGAAATTCCGTTAGCTACATAAAGCTGTGGCGAAACGGTCTTGCCGGTTTGGCCAACCTGGAACTGGTGTGGATACCAACCAGCATCAGTTGCAGCGCGGGATGCGCCAACAGCTGCACCTAGTGAATCAGCAAGCGGTTCAATGATGTTTGCAAAGCCTTCATCGCTTCCAACGCCACGTCCACCTGAAACAACAATTGCTGCTTCGGATAGATCTGGGCGACCGCTCTTTTGAACTGAAACGCGATTTACAACCTTGGTTGCACTTGCAGCGGCACTTACTTCTGCAGCTACATCAACACGAGTTGCTGAACCACCCGATTGCACTGGAGCAATTGAGTTTGTGCGCACGGTAATGATTGGGGTTCCTTTGGATACCTTGGAGTGAACGATTGTTGCGCCACCGAAAACGTTCTGAGTTGCAACAACGTCAGATGAAACTGCAACTGCATCTGTAATCACGCCAGAGTCAATTGCAACTGCCAATCGGCCAGCAATTTCCTTGCCATCCGCTGAAGAAGGAATCAAAACGGCAGCAGGTGATTTTTCAGAAACTAACTTTGAAAGCACATCAACTGTTGGAACTACAACGTGATCTAGGAATGCTTGACCGTCAGCAACATAAACAGTCTTCGCGCCATGGTCACCAAGAGTTGCAAGTGCAGAGTCTGCTCCAGGTCCAACAAAAACTGCGCTTGGTTCGCCAATTCCAGCTGCCATTGCTAGCAGTTCTAGTGAAACCTTCTTGATGTTTCCTTCAGAGTGCTCAATTAGTACTAATACTTCAGACATGGATGCTCCTAGATGAACTTCTGGGTGACGAGGAATTCTTCAATTTTTTCTGCGCCGTTACCTTCATCGGTAATGACCGTGCCCTTTGCCTTAGCTGGGCGTTCTGCGAAATCTTTTACTTCGCTCCATGCGTTAGCTAGTCCTACTGTCGCTGCATCTAAACCAATGTCAGCAAGGCTCAAGGTTTCCATTGGGGCTTTCTTTGCAGCCATGATGTTCTTGAACGATGGGTAACGAGGTTCATTTGTTTTTTCAACCACTGAAACTACAGCCGGCAAGCTCGACTGAACTTCGTCATAACCGTAATCGGTGACACGGTGAATAGTTAGGTTCGAGCCACTAACTTCAACCTTGTTTGCAAATGTCATTTGTGGCAGACCAAGTCGCGCGGAAACCATTGCTGGAACAACGCTCATGCGAGCATCTGTTGACTCTGAGCCGAACATGATCAAATCGAAACCGCGACCTTCAAGTGCCTTGGCAAGTACAAGTGATGTTGCCAATGCATCGGAGCCATGAAGCGCAGGATCGCTGATGTGAATTCCAGCGTGAGCACCCATCGAGATTGCTTTACGAACACTGTCAGCGGCTTCATCCGGACCCATGGAAAGGATTGTTACTTCGCCTTCTCCAGCTTCGACAATTCGAAGTGCTTCTTCAACTGCGTACTCATCAAGTTCGTTAACAACTCGATCCGCAGCTGCGCGATCAAGAGTGCTGTCACCTGCAGTTAACTTCTTTTCGGCCCAACTATCTGGAACCTGCTTTACGCATACACAAATCTTCATGCCAACTCCTTTAGCGCCTGAATGAAGGTTTTAACCACATTCTTAAGCCGCCATTTAGGCGGTTCAAGATTGGATCCAATCCGTCACTTACAATCCTAATCGCATAGTTAAAAGGCGCTAGTTGGGGGCGGACTTGGCTGAAAAGCCGAAATTACTAGGAGAAATCTGCCTTACCTGGGCCATTTTCAACGAAGGACTTCATACCGACCTTTTGATCATTGGTATCAAACTGACCGGCAAACAAACCTTGCTCCATGACCAAGCCGTTAGCAAGCAGCTGTTCGCCACCCTTATCGATGGCTCGCTTTGCAGCCTTCATCGCAGTTACTGGGCCGGTTGCATATAGGTTTGCCAATTCCATGGCGCGCTTAAGCACGTCGCTTGAATCAACAACTTCATTAACTAAGCCGAGCGTCAGTGCTTCATCCGCATTTACCCGACGGCCAGTGAAAATTAAGTCTTTGGCTCGTGATGGGCCAATAAGTCGAGCCAGGCGCTGGGTGCCACCGCCGCCAGGAATAATTCCAAGCAAAATTTCTGGTTGACCCATTACTGCGTTTGAAGCAGCAATTCGGAAGTCACAACTTAGTGCCAATTCCAAACCGCCACCGAGTGCATAGCCTGTGATGGCAGCAATCGTTGGAACCGGAATATCACCAACTGCATTAAAGCAAGCTTGCAGACCTGGAGTTTCACGTCTGGCGATTTCGCCATCCCAATCAATCATTTCTTTAATGTCCGCGCCGGCTGCGAATGTTCGCTCACCACCATAGATAACTACGGCACGCACTTCGTCTGAACTTGAAACTTCTAGTGCAACGGCTTTGATCTCTTCTTGCATGGCGCGATTAAGCACGTTCATTTTTGGACGATCTAAATGAATAACTGCAATACGCTCTTGGCGTTCAACTCTGATGAATTCCGACACGTTATTAGCCTATCTATCGATCGTGGGTCAACGAAACTTTTAAGTACAATTAGAACAATGCATTAGTTAATGCGATTCTTGCTTTAACAACCGCTGGATCTGTTGGGCCAGCAATTTCGAAAAGCTCCAACACTCGCTCACGCGTTTGATCGCGCTCAGCACCTGTCACATTTTTCAAGTGCTCAATCAATAATGCAAAGGCATCTGCAAACTCGCCCATCATGAATGTGGAATCAGCTGCACGTAAAACAGATTCAGTTTCCAGTGTCATGTTTTCAATATCGGATGCTAAATCACGACCATCAGTGCGCTGCAAAAGATTTACATTAAGTAAACCGATTTTTGCAATGGCATCACCTGGAGTAACAGACAAGATTTCTTTGTAGGCATCAATTGCTTTGACCCAGTCCCCTGATTCCAGTGCAGCTTCGGCTGCATCAAATCTTGGATCACTTGGGGGCTGCTTAACTTCATTTTCTTGGTTGGCATCTGCTGCTGCACTGGAGTCAGTTCCCACTCGCCCTGTGATTCCTGCCTTCTCGGCTTCCGCCAATACCGCTTCTAAAACTTGACGTACTTGAGACTCAGGCATTGCACCCTGGAACATTGGTGCAACTTGACCACCTATAACTACATAAACGGTCGGGATCGACTGCACTTGAAATGCTGCAGCTATTTGTTGCTCTGCGTCAACATCGACTTTGGCAAGGATCCAACGTCCATCGTATTCAAGAGCTAGTTTTTCCAGAATCGGTGAAAGTTGTTTGCATGGTTCGCACCAGGTAGCCCACAAGTCGACAACAACAGGTACGGTCATCGATTGATTGATGACATCTGCCTCGAAACTTGCGGTTGTGACATCAATGATCAAGTTGCTTGCAACTGGATCGGCTGCACGTTGCGCCGCAGCCTGCGCAGCTTTGGCTTGAGCCTCACGCGCTGCTGCAACTGCGCCAAGATCAATGGCGCCTTGCAAGTTCATATTTGATTGATTCACGCCTCTATTCTGGCGCATTCTCAAACCTAGGAGTTACTCAAGTCTCGCAAAATCTGTTCGACCGCTAATTCTGTTGAGATTTCACCACTTGCGACTCGTGCGCTGAGTGAATCAAAAGCGCTCGCATTTAGATTCAATTGATCCGCAACTGAATCTAAAACTGCACGACGAAGATTTAACTTGGCCCGTTCGACGGAACGTAAGGCGCGATCTCCAGAAGCCACAGCCCAGTCATGATGTTTGGATATTGCAGCAACTAAATCGGAAAGTCCCTGTCCGGTAGTGGCAGTGGTTGTCACAATTTCAGGGGTCCATGAGGCATTAGCTTGAGAGCCGAGACCGATCATCGAGCGAAGTTCGCGAACTACGCCTTCTGCCCCATCACGATCTGCTTTATTAACTACATAGATGTCAGCAATTTCTAGAATTCCAGCCTTTGCTGCCTGGACTCCATCGCCTGCGCCCGGAGCTAGAACTAAGACAACAGTGTCAACAGCATTCACAACATCAACTTCGGACTGACCAACACCAACAGTTTCGACAATGATTACGTCAAAGCCAACTGCATCCAAAACTTTCGCAGCTGCTTGGGTGGCACTAGAGAGTCCGCCAAGTTGTCCGCGCGATGACATTGAGCGAATAAATACGCCTTCATCTAAGGCATGCTCTTGCATTCGGATTCGATCACCAAGCAATGCGCCACCGGTTACCGGCGAAGATGGATCAACTGCGAGTACTGCAACGCGCAATCCTTGCTTTCGATATTCAGAAATCAAAGCGCCAGTTGTTGTCGACTTACCAACTCCAGGTGGACCAGTTACTCCGATAAGTAGCGCGTTACCTGAATTTGGCAGACCAGCGAGCAATTCATTTAACTCCGGAGTGCCATCTTCAATAACGCTCAATGCCTTACCCAAGGCGCGCACGTCTCCTGCGACGGCTGCTTCAAGTAAGGAGTGCATAAGAAATCTGCTTACGGAACCCGAATAATTAGTGCGTCACCTTGACCGCCACCGCCGCAAAGTGCTGCAGCGCCAGTTCCACCACCACGTCGCTTCAATTCGTTTGCAAGATGCAAAACGATACGCGCACCTGACATTCCAATTGGGTGACCAAGTGCGATCGCGCCGCCATTTACGTTGACCTTGGAATCATCGATTCCAAGTTGGTCCATGCTTACCAGTGCTACTGATGCGAAAGCTTCGTTCATTTCATAAAGATCTAATCCAGCTGGATCTAATCCAGCCTTCTCAGCGGCTTTCTTGATGGCACGCGCTGGCTGAGCAACAAGTGATGCATCTGGTCCGGCCACCATTCCATGGGAAAGGATTTCAGCAAGCACTGTGACGCCAAGTTCAGCAGCCTTCTTTTCGCTCATCACGATTACCGCTGCAGCGCCATCACTGATCTGCGAAGAAGAGCCGGCAGTGATTGTTCCGTTTGGATCAAAAGCTGGGCGCAACTTTCCAAGAGTCTCTGCCGTAGTTTCAGTGCGAACACCTTCATCCGTTGCAAACAGAATCGGATCACCCTTGCGCTGTGGAATTGCGACAGGAACGATTTCGTCAGCAAATAGTCCTGCTGCGTGAGCAGCTGCAGCTCTTTGATGTGACTTGGCCGAAAACTCATCCTGACGTTCACGAGAAATCTTTTCAGCGGCCGTGTATTTATCAGTTGCTTCACCCATGCCAAGTTGATCGATTGCACAGTAAAGGCCATCGAATGCCATGGTGTCTTTAAGTGTCCAGTCGCCGTACTTCATTCCTTCGCGACTTCCAACAAGTACGTGTGGAGCATTTGTCATGCTTTCCATGCCGCCGGCAATAACTACATCTGCTTCACCTGAACGAATCAGTTGATCTGCCATTGCGATTGCATTAATGCCTGACAAGCAAACTTTGTTAACGCTGATTGCTGGCACTTCTAATCCAATGCCTGCTTTAATCGCGGCTTGGCGAGCTGGCATCTGTCCAGCGCCGGCCTGCAAAACATGGCCCATGATTACGTAATCAACATCAGATGCTGAAACGCCTGATTTTTCTAAAGCTCCACGGATAGCTGTAGCACCAAGTTCAACTGCGGATATATCTTTTAAAGAGCCAAGCAATCGACCGATTCCAGTACGAGCTCCACCAACAATGACGGACATTAAAGGCCTTTCAGATCAGGAAAAGTAAGAAAAATTGCGCACAATGTGCAAAATCCCTTACTGTCACCTTAGCGATGTTCCTGCCTACATCAGGAATCCGCCCAATGATTGCGAGGATTCCAATGGTCAACTTAAGCGCCGCACTAGGTGGAACGCTGTTGGGTATCGATCACGTTGGGCTTGCAGTTCGCGATCTCGATGAGGCTATCGCCCGCTGGTCCAAGACATTCGGACTCGAAGTTTCACACCGTGAAATCAATGAATCACAAGGCATCGAAGAAGCCATGTTGGATTTGGCTGATGGTACTCGCCTGCAGTTACTAGCTCCACTAAACGCTGATTCAACTATCGCTAAGTTTCTTGAGCGCAGTGGTGAAGGTATGCAGCAGCTTGCATTTCGAGTAACCAATATCGACGAGGCTATGGCAAATGTGCTAGCCGCTGGGATGCGATTGATCTATCCCGAATCACGCATTGGCACAGCCGGTTCTTCAATTAACTTTGTACATCCAAAAGATGCTGGCGGAGTTTTGGTTGAACTTGTTCAACCCGCAGATCACTAGAACGAAGAGTTATTCCGACTTGTTCAACAAGTCGTTCCATCTGGTCATCTCGCCATCCCAGGTCCAATCAAGTTCTGGCATATCTGGTCGGATTCTCTGCAACGCTTGATTCCAAGCAATCCGCACGAACTTCTCGCCTACCCAAAGGTGTCTACATTCGGGAATTGCAACAACTTCACACTGGGGAACTACAGAAAACTTTTCTTTAGCTTCAGGTGGCTTCAAGTAATCATCAAGTTCTGGAACTAACGCAGTTAGCGGTCGTCGAGACTCTGCCCATGATTTCAAATGACCTTCATTACTCCACATCAGTGGCGGGCTAAATAGAACTGCGCCCTTTACTGGATCAACATTGCCGTGCATCAATGTGACGTCGGTTCCAAAGGACCAACCGACCAACCAAATATTTTCAAGTCCACGATCTTGCGCAAACTTGAGGGCAGCTTTTAAGTCCAAGCCCTCTGAAACGCCTTGGTCGTATTCACCTTCACTAGTTCCAGCGGCACTGGTTGTTCCTCGGGTGTTCCAACGCAAGATTGCAACATCAGCTAATGCCGGCAGGCGCCAGGCTGCTTTCTTGAAAAGATGGCTGTCCATCATTCCGCCACCAGTTGGATTTGGGTGGAGTAACAAAATTGTGGCTTTAGGTTTTTCTGAAATTGGCAGCGCCAACTCTCCCACTAACCGCAGATTGTCTTCGGTAACTAAAGTTATGGATTCTCGCGTTGCAGGTAGCACGCTGTTAGACACTATTTCGGCCATCAGTATTTCCTCGGTGTCCTTCGTTTCCAACAGGCAGTGTGCCAATGACGTCGCTCGTCTGCCGAGTAATCAGTACTCCAAGCAACAATGTGGGCTGTCCCTGGATGGATGTCGCCTTGGCAACCTGGGCATCGGTAAACCTTTACGGAAGTCTCACCAGTTAGTGAAATCACTTGCCAATCGCCATCGGCGTGCTTTTCAGTGCGACCAAAACTGCCAAGTTTGAGCTCAGGTGGCTCTTGATTTGGCTCTCTTCGGTTTCGACGCCCCATGCTGTAATTCTAGATTGAATTCTGAATTACCTAGAGCGGCAATGGTTGGTATGCGGATACACCGGATCGCTCTGCTAACTCGGCTTGCGCGGCGCGAACATTTTCAAGGCCAATGCTTTCGATGACTTCGAATGGGCCCTTTGGCAGACCGCACCCTAATTTCATGCCGAAATCGATATCGGCTTTTGTTGCGTAGCCAGTAGCTTCCATGGCAATGCAGTCGCCAAGGTAGGCAATCAATAAATCATTGTGAACTTGGTTTTTAACTTCATCATTTGAATCTGTTGGGACATCTAGTTTTTCAGAATAGTCATAGAAGCCTGAGCCAGATTTGCGACCCTTGTTTCCTGCCGAAACTAGTTGGACCATTCCCACAGCCGGTTCGTCGATTTCTAGCCTTGTATCGGCGTGGATGGTTTTCAAAATTTCGACACAGGTGTCAATGCCAATTAGATCTAGTAGTTCGCAAGGTCCCATTGGATAGCCAGAAAGTTCGCGCATCGCTGCATCCATCTGTTCTTTTGTGGCTTGTCCTGAATCAAGGATTTGAACTGCGTGATTTAAATAACGAAGCAAAAGTTTGTTAACGATAAATCCTGGCTGATCCGAAATCTGCGCCAGATGCTTGCCCAGCGAATTACCAAGGTCAACAATCTGAGTCACTACAGCTGTGTCTGAGTGAGCGGTTGAAATAACTTCGACAAACTTTTGCACCGGTGCCGGATTAAAGAAATGCATACCGATGACTTTTTCTGGACGCTTAGTTGCATTGGCAATGTCCGTTACAGACAAACTTGATGTGTTTGTTGCAAGAATGCCTGTTGGCTTTACTGCTGAATCTAGTTTTGAAAAAATGTCTGTCTTAAGCGCAAGGATTTCTGGAGCCGCCTCAATCACCAAGTCGCTATTTGCTAGCAATCCGAAATCTTCCCCGAAAGAAACTCTTGCGGTAATCTCATTGCTTTGCTCTTGACTCAACTTGCCTTTGGCCATTGCTCGCGAAAGCGACTTTGCCAAATTAGCTTTGCCAGCTTCAACTGCTGGAGCAGATTCTGCGACTCCAACAACTTGGTATCCAGCGCGGGCAAAGACTTCAACAATGCCTGCACCCATAATTCCAAGACCAACAACACCAATTTGCGAAAAACTCATATCGCTAGTCTGGCAGACCCCAGCAAATGCCACTAAATGGCCAGAGCTAACTGTGCAGATCCGAACAGATTGCGACAGACTTAAGGCGTGCCAGCCTGGAGCTCTTTTTCTTATTTCTTCGGTCCACTAGTTGCATTTGCCGGACTTGGAATCATGGTTTTGATTCTGCGTTGGGCATTTGCTCGCGGTGGATCGGTAGTTGAGCGCGCCGCCAAATCAGGAAATCCTGACGAATATGGAATGTTAGTTCCGATTGCCTCACCAAGTAATTACATCGAAGGCGAAGTCTTGAGAAGGTCTCTCGTTGATGCTGGATTGCGCGCGAGTCTGGCTCAAACTAACGATGGTCCAAGAATTATGGTCTGGCCTAAAGACGTAGACGCGGCAAAGCTAATTCTTAAGAAAGCTGCGGGCTAGTTTCACGAACTATGTTGGCGCCAAGTGCGCTTAGTTGTTTTTCAAAATCTACATAACCCCGGTCAATGTGTTCGATGGCATGAACTGTTGTTTCACCTTCGGCGACAAGTCCGGCTAAAACTAATCCGGCACCAGCTCTGATGTCTGTTGCTTCAACTGGTGCACCAGATAATTGTGATCTACCTCTGATCAATGCGTGATGGCCATCGGTTCGAACCTCAGCTCCAAGGCGAGACAATTCCTGAACAAATCTGAAGCGTGCTTCAAATAAGTTTTCGGTAACCATTGCTGAACCTTCGGCAATTGAATTAAGTGCAATGAATTGGGGTTGAAGGTCAGTCGGAAAACCTGGATACGGAAGTGTTACAACATCAACCGCTGTGGGGCGCTTATGCATTTGCACTCGAAAGCCGTCGCTCGTTACTTCAACTTCAGCTCCAGCTGTAACAAGTTTTTCTAACGTAATTGAAAGATGCTCGCTGTTTGCATTTCGGACTGTGATATCTCCACCGGTGATAACGGCCGCAACCGCCCAAGTTCCTGCAACAATGCGATCTGCAACTGTGGTGTGCTCAACAGAATGCAAACTTGAAACACCGGTAACCGTAAGTAGTGAAGTTCCTACCCCATCAATTTGTCCACCCATTGCAATCAACATGTTGCATATGTCGACAATCTCAGGCTCACGGGCAGCGTTATCGATAACTGTTACTCCGTTTGCAGTCACTGCAGCCATCAACAATGTTTCAGTTGCGCCCACGCTTGGAAAATCTAAATAGACATGAGTTCCCACCAGGCCACCATCAGGCGCGTGAACTACGAGATACCCATGTTCATTTGCAACTGTGGCGCCCATGCGCTCAAGCCCTGCAGTGTGCATATCAAGTCCACGTGAACCAATTGCATCGCCGCCAGGCAAAGCAACATCTGCTGCACCTGTTCTTGCTACTAACGGGCCAAGCACCGCGATGGACGCGCGCATCCGTCGAACTAAGTCATAGTCCGCACGATGTTCGATCGTTTCTGGTACATCAATTTCCACAGTCTCGGTTGCAGCGCTGTAGGTAACTGTGCAGCCAAGTCTGCGAAGTAGTTCAGCCATGATGGTTACGTCAAGGATGTTTGGAACGGCATGAATGATTGTTTTTCCCGGAGCAAGCAATGCAACTGCCATTAGTTTCAAGCTGCTGTTTTTGGCGCCAGTTATCTGCACCTCGCCAACCAGGCGGGCGCCTCCTTGAATCCGAAAAACATCCACGATTAAGCAGAATAACGTGCTTTTGCTGATTTAATTTCTAACTCAAGAAAAGGCAGATAAACCCAATGCGCCCTAGGCTAAGGGCATGGTCAATTTAACAAAGATTTATACCCGCACCGGCGACGATGGCACTACCAATCTCGGCGACATGAGCCGAACTGGCAAGAACGATCCACGCCTTAAGGCATACGCCGATGTGGATGAAGCCAATAGCTCGATCGGTCTAGCCGTTGCAGCCGGCGAACTACGCACCGACATTGTCGAGCTACTGACCATGATTCAAAATGAATTGTTTGACGTCGGCGCAGATCTTTGCACTCCAGTAATCGACAATCCAGAACATGCACCGCTTCGCGTTTTGCCTGAATACATCGAGCGCCTGGAAGCAGCCTGCGATAAGTACAACGATGAATTAGAAGCCCTTCGATCCTTCATTTTGCCTGGAGGAACGGTTGGCGCAGCTCACCTACATGTTGCTCGCACAGTTACTCGTCGTGCTGAGCGCAGCACCTGGGCAGCGATTGACATGTATCACGGTGGCATGAATGTACTTGCTGCAAACTATTTGAATCGTCTTTCAGATTTACTGTTTATTCTTTCCCGCGTTGCCAACAAAGATGTCGGCGATGTGCTGTGGAAGCCAGGCAGTACTCGATAGTTCAAGAATCAAAAAGAACGGCCCACCAATTATTGGTGGGCCGTTCTTTTACCCGAGAGAAATGATCAAGATTTCTTACTGAATTGAAGTAGAGCTCGATGCACTAGGAGTTGGAGTGGCTGTCATGCCACCCTTGCCGCGCATACCTGGTTGTGACCCATCGGCACAAAGTCCGTCAGAGCCAACTTCAACATCAGCTCCAGTTGCATCGTGACAGTGTGGAGTGGTTGGAGGCAGATCTGTTCCACTTTGAGGTGCACCTGGCATCATGCCCGGCTGACCTGGGCCTTGATGGAGACCTTTACCCTTATGGTCGCCATCCATTCCACGACCATGATCACCGTTCATGCCTTGACCATCTTGTCCCTGTCCACCTTGACCTGGTCCACCTTGTCCGGGTGCCATTTGCCCCATGGCTGCAGCCGGTTGGAAATCAGGACCGCTGTGATTGCCAATTGAGAAACCAATCAGTCCAGATAGAAGCGCGGCACTCGCCAACGCTGCACCAGGCATGATCCATTTTTTGCGCGAGGAAGTATTTGCTTGTGTAGTTGTTTCAGGTGCGAAGAATGAATCAGCCGCGTTGCTGTTTTCATTGGAATCTTCGGCTATCGGGGTATTGTCCTCAGTCATGAGTTCAAACCTTTCAGTTGTGGGTAGTCCGTCCGACTATCCCGCTTAACAATCCCTAAGGTACGGATCCGATGTGAGCAGACCGATCGAGAAACATTTGGATTGTGTTAAGCCGAAAAACCAATAAGCTGGCCACTACCCCACTAATTTCGCCATTTTGTCTAATGCCGCCATTAACTTTTTGTGGAAGTCATCGCCGTCGATCGTCCAAGCGACATATCCATTTGGTTTTACGTCATTACGCAGACGGGTATCGGTAACGGTCATTCCGGTTGTTAGTTCACCCTTGCACTCAACATCGATGAAAGCTGGCTCTAGTTCCATGATGTTTGGCCAAATTGCTTCAGCCATAGCAAGTGCATCATGTTGATGCGTCATGCGTTCGCCGTAGAAAATCTCGTAGAAATTTGTGTAGGAAGTCAGAATGTGGTCAAAAACGTTTCCAAATTTGCTTCCATCTTTTAGCCAGCCCCATAAGGTTTCAAAAGTCTTTACGGAATGAGTGACATCTAGTCCGACCATCACAGTGTTAATGCCACTTGCAAAAACGCGCTTGGCTGCTTCTGGGTCATGCCAGATATTGAATTCAGCTACTGGAGTTACGTTGCCAGTCCGTGCTGCTCCACCCATGATCACAAATCGATCAATCATTGGAATTACGTCAGGATGCTGATCTACCAGATGCGCAATGTTAGTAAGCGGGCCAATTGCAATCAGTGTGACCGGGTCTGGAGAGTTTCTGATCTTGTCGGCAAGAAAACCTGGGGCATCTGTTGAAACAACCTTGGTTGTTGGTTCTGGAAGATCAACTCCGGCAAGTCCATCGTGACCATGTACTGGTTCATAGCCGGTTTCCATTTTTGCTCGGGCGTAAGGCTCGTCGTAACCAGATGCAACTGGAATGTCAGTGCGCCCCATGAATTCCAAAAGTCTTAAAGCGTTACGTGTTGTTGCTTCAAGTCCCGAGTTACCGCCCACGGTAGTAATGCCGATTACATCAACTTCTGGCGATGCAAGTGCGAGCGCGATTGCGATTGCGTCATCAATTCCAGGATCAGTATCAATTAAAAGTGCGCGGGTCATGTTTCCTCTTTACTTAGGTAGTTTTGCTTGTTAAGAATTCAGTTACTTCGCTTGCAGTCGGCATACCAGATTGAGCACCTAGCTTCAATGTCGATAGTGCAGACGCAGCACATGCCACATCTAGCGAATCCGAAACAGATTTACCGGAAGCATAAGCAACAACAAATGCGCCAACAAATGTGTCACCCGCACCAACAGTGTCGATGGCATCTACTTTTGGTGGCTGCGACTTCGCGACGACTTCGCCATTTTCGTAGGCAACTACTTCAGCGGCTCCCGCAGTGACAATGACAAGTCCCGAACTTGGTTTACCAAGCTGCGCGAACTCGTGTTCATTCACGATAAGCACATCGATTAAGCCCGAAAGTTCATCTGAAATTTCACGAACTGGCGCTGCGTTAACGCAGAAAATTCCATTTGCAGTTTTTCCAACTTCAACAATTACAGACTCTGGGATTTCAAACTGAACTATGACTGCATCTGCCGATGCGACTGCATCGGAATCAAACGATGCAAACTGGTTTGCGCCATCAGCAACCACAATTTGGTTTTCACCAGAGTGTTCAACCATAACTAGAGCAGTGCTAGTTGGTGAGGCAACCTTTTGAACTGAGTCCACTGCTACGCCACTTTGCGTCAATGCAGTTAAACACATTTGGCCTGGTTCATCAGTTCCGACTGCACCAAACATTGAAACGTCTCCACCCATTCGGGCTGCTGCTACGGCTTGGTTAGCGCCTTTGCCGCCAGGAAACCAAGCTGGTTCGGCGCTACTTACGGTTTCACCACGACCAGGAAGCGTTGGCATTTGTACAACTAAGTCTGCGTTGATGCTGCCGACTACTGCGATGCGAGGTGCCATACCTTGAGCCTAGAGGTTGGGTTTTCGAGAGCAACAACCCGGTAAATCTTGGATGAACCTTGGCTTTCTCTATTCAATTGCAGGAATCTGACTTGTCGGACTATCGGTAAACTTAAAGAACTAGGGAGTTTGCAGATGAACGCTGAATTACAGGATCGCCAAGTGCGTCCTCGGCGATCAGTTTTCTTGGCCATCTTTACTTCAATTGCCTTTGTAGGCGCTAGCTTTACTGCCCCAGCAAAAGCCTTGGATTCCGTACCTGCTGATGAATCTTGGCAAGTCGCAGCCGAAGCAGCTTCCGCTACCCCAGCAGAACTAAAGGGTGAAGTTGCAGACGGCCAACTTCGAATGATCGTGGTTCGCGAAGAGCAAGGGCAGCCAGACGTTGCTGTTATCAACATGACCAACGAAAAACAGTTGGATCAAACACTAAAGGCTTTAAACAACGATCCAAGTGTGATTTCAGTCGAAGTTGACCAAAAAGTTAACTTACTCGAATCGGTAATGTCCGCTGCGCCTGTCGCAACTGCAGCCGCGGCATACAACCAATGGAATTACACAGCGCTTCAATTGCATCCGATTCACGTTCACCATATTGGCTCGGGTACTCTCGTGGCTGTAATCGATTCTGGAGTTAATCGCACCGGTACAGATCTAAATGGCACACCACAAGTCCCACAAGTTCTTGATGGTTGTGACTGGGTTACAAGTCCAACCAATGTTTGCCGAGGCACTGGTGTGACTGATGAAAACGGACATGGAACGCATGTAGCGGGAATCATTGCCGCAAAAAATGACGGTGTCGGAATAACAGGAGTCGCACCCGGGTCTCAAATTCTGCCATTGCGAGTGCTTGATGCCAATGGATCTGGATACCTTTCGGATATTGCAGCAGCAATCGATTATGCCGTGGCAAACAATGCTGATGTTATTAACTTGTCATTAGGTGGAACAACTAACTATTACTTAATCGAAGATGCAATTAATCGAGCCGTCACTGCAGGGGTTGTTGTTGTCGCGGCTGCCGGTAATAGTGGGCCAAATAACACACTTCCAAGCTACCCAGCTGCCTATGCCAATGTAATCGCAGTTGCCGCAACTGATTCAAGTGGCGTCGTAGCAACCTATTCGAATCAGGGTTCTTACCTCGACATTGCAGCACCCGGTTCAGCGATTATCTCAACCTATCCGACTGGATACGCCTCGCTTTCTGGCACATCTATGGCTTCACCTCATGTTGCTGGTATTGCCGCATTAATGCTTGGGGCAGGAACACCTGCCGGAGAAATTAAGACAAGAATTCAATCAACTGCCGATAATTCCATCCCTCGCGATAACACGAATCGATACGGTGCAGGCATTGTCAACCCGTTCGCTGCGCTTGGGTGCGATGCCAACGCGTGTACTGCGCCTACCCCAGAGCCAACTCCTACGGCAACCATTGCCAGCACCGGGGTTATTAACCCTGGAATAGTGATTGCTCCAACATCAGAGCCTGAACCATCTGCGCCGACAGTTACCCCAGAAATATCCCCAGTAGTTGCAGTTCCAACTATAAGAGAATCTTTAAAAGTTAAGGCATCTAAAAAGCGTAATTTAACGGTTACTGTTTCGGCGCCGACTGGTTCAAAGACATGGGTGCAGCGCAAAGTTGGCAAGAAATGGAGAACAGTTTTAAAGGTGACAACGACTTCTTCAGTTCAGGTTAAGTTGTCTCGATCTGGAACCTATCGAGTGCAGATCATTTCTCCAGCTGAGAAAGTTACTTCCAAGTCATTCCGAGTGAAATAAAAAAGAGCCGAGAAAATCTCGGCTCTTTTTTTAATCTAACAAACTAGCTATGTAGTCCTGATGCAGTAACTGCAGCTGCAGCCTTCATGCGAGTTTCCGCACGATGCGCTGCTGCCAAAGCCTCTGGTGAATCTTCACCAGCTGCAAGGGCACGATCTAGAGCCTTCTTTGCGCGATCAACATCAATGTCACTTGCAAGTTCTGCAGTTTCGGCCAAGATACGGACGTTGTCCGAATCCATTGCGGCAAAACCACCATGAACTGCAATGACCACTCGCTCGCCATCGACTGGTTCAATGCGAACAAGTCCATCTACAAGAAGTGACAGCATTGGTTCGTGACCAGGCATGATGCCGATTTCGCCTTCTGTTGTTTTGGCAACAATCGACTTTGCAGGGCCAACCCAAACTGAGCGGTCTACTGCAACGACAGCAACTTGAAGTTCAGCCACGATTAGCCCTGAAGCTTCTTGGCGTTCTCGATAACGTCATCGATGCCACCAGCCATGAAGAATGCCTGCTCTGGAAGGTGATCGTATTCACCTTCAGTTAGCTTCTTGAAGGAAGCAACAGTTTCTTCAACTGGAACGAAGGAACCCTTTTGGCCAGTGAAGGCTTCAGCCACGAACATGTTCTGTGACAGGAAGCGCTCGATACGACGTGCACGGTTAACCAGGATCTTGTCTTCTTCAGAAAGTTCATCGATACCAAGAATGGCGATGATGTCCTGAAGTTCCTTGGCCTTCTGAAGGATTCGCTTAACTTCAGCAGCAACTGCGTAGTGCTCAGCACCAACGTAGCGAGCATCCAAAATGCGGGAGCTGGAATCAAGTGGATCCACAGCTGGGTAGATACCCTTTTCGGAAATCGGACGGCTAAGAACTGTGTTCGCATCAAGGTGAGCGAAAGTTGCAGCGGGAGCCGGGTCGGTCAAGTCATCTGCAGGAACGTAAATTGCCTGAAGTGAAGTAATCGAGTGACCACGAGTTGAAGTAATACGCTCTTGGAGCACACCCATTTCATCAGCAAGTGTTGGTTGGTAACCCACAGCAGAAGGCATACGGCCAAGAAGTGTTGAAACTTCTGAACCTGCCTGTGTGAAACGGAAGATGTTGTCGATGAAGAGCAAAACGTCCTGCTTTTGAACATCGCGGAAGTACTCAGCCATGGTTAGTGCTGACAAAGCAACGCGAAGACGGGTGCCTGGTGGCTCATCCATCTGACCGAATACCAGTGCGGTATCTGCGATAACGCCTGACTCAGTCATTTCTAGGAAAAGGTCGTTACCTTCACGGGTACGCTCACCAACACCGGCGAATACCGAAACACCACCGAAGTTTTTAGCAACACGAGTGATCATTTCCTGAATCAAAACAGTCTTGCCTACACCGGCACCACCCATAAGGCCGATCTTTCCGCCCTTTACGTATGGAGTCAGCAAGTCAATAACTTTGATACCTGTCCAGAAAACTTCAGTCTTTGATTCAAGCTGATCAAAGGTTGGTGCTGGGCGGTGAATTCCCCAACGCTCTTTGATTTCTAGTGATGCTTCTGGAACGTCCAGTGGCTTACCAAGTGTGTTCCATACGTGACTCTTTGTTACATCGCCAACTGGCACTGTGATTGAGTCACCTGTGTCGCGCACCTCGGTACCGCGGACTAGGCCGTCGGTAGGCTGCATCGAAATCGCGCGCACCATGTTGTCGCCAATGTGCAAGGCCACCTCAAGAGTGAGCAGACGCTTTTCGCCATTGCCAAAGTCCACGTCGACCTCAAGCGCGTTGTAAAGCGCTGGCATGCCTTCGACTGGGAACTCAACGTCAACAACAGGACCGGTCACGCGTGCAATGCGGCCGACAGATGTCTGTGTCGTGGTTGTCATATCTACTTACTCCCTGGTTATGCGGACGTCAGTGCGTCGGCGCCGCCGACGATTTCACTGATTTCCTGTGTGATTTCTGCCTGACGGGCCTGGTTGGCCTGACGAGCAAGTGTGCGGATTAGTTCTTCAGCGTTATCAGAAGCAGACTTCATGGCGCGACGACGTGCGGCGTGCTCACTTGCTGCTGCTAACAACAATGCGGTGTAGATCATGTTCTCGACGTACCTTGGCAACAAGGCTTCGAGAACAGCTTCTGGACTTGGTTCGAATTCGTAAAGCGGGAACACTTCAGTATCTAGCTTCTGTGAAGCTTCGGACTTTGACACTTCAACAACTTCAACCGGAAGAATTCGGCGAACGCGAACTTCCTGAACTGCCATGTTTACGAAGTGTGTGTAAACCAAGTGAATTTCGTCTACGCCACCTTCATTGGTGTCAGTGTTGAAAGCTTCAGTTACTGCTGCTGCAATTTCTTTTGCATTTTCGTAACTTGGCTGATCTGTAAAGCCCGTCCATGAGTTTTCAATCTTGCGCTCACGGAACTTGTAGTAGCCAACTGATTTGCGACCAACTAAGAAGTGAACTGGTGTGACGCCCTCTTCTTTAAGGAGTGCGTTTAGGCCTTCGCCTTCTTTGATGATTGCTGAGGAATAGGCACCAGCAAGACCACGGTCAGATGTCACAAGAATTACGGCAGCACGCTTACGGTTTTCAACTTCGGAAACCAACGCACCGTCGCTATTTCCATGCGAAACCGCTGCGGAAATAGCGCGAAGTAGTTCTTGGGTATACGGCAAGGAGGCTTCAACGCGCTGTTGCGCTTTAACGAAACGCGATGAAGCAATTAGCTCCATGGCCTTCGTAATTTTCTTGGTCGACTGAACGGATTTAATCCGTCGCCTGTAGACCCTGAGTTGAGCTCCCACTTTAAGCCTTGACCTTCACGATCTGAGTGACGTCAATGTCAGCTTCGTCGATTGCTGCAACAGGTGCATCGTTAACTAGTGAGTGACCTGCAGAGGTACGGAACTGCTTCTTGAAAGCACCAATGGCAGCTTCTAGCTGGCCAATGCTGTCGTCAGAAAGATCAGTTGTGCTGCGAATGGTTTCGAAGATCGCGCCGTGGTTACGGTCTACGTGATCTAGGAATTCAGTATCGAAGCGACGGATGTCTTCGACAGGAACATCATCAAGGTTGCCTGATGTACCGGCCCAAACAGAAACTGCTTCGCGTTCCATTGACTGTGGCTGGTACTGGCCCTGCTTTAGAAGTTCAACAAGACGGGAACCGCGCTCAAGCTGTGCCTTTGATGCAGCATCAAGATCGGAACCGAAAGCAGCGAATGCTTCAAGTTCGCGGTACTGAGCTAGGTCAAGACGTAGACGGCCAGCAACCTTCTTCATTGACTTAGGCTGCGCGGAACCACCAACGCGAGATACCGAAATACCTACGTTGATAGCTGGGCGAATGCCGGAGTTGAAGAGATCGGATTCCAAGAAGCATTGACCATCGGTAATGGAAATTACGTTTGTTGGAATGTAAGCCGACACGTCGTTTGCCTTAGTTTCGATGATTGGCAGACCAGTCATCGAACCAGCGCCTAGATCGTCTGAAAGCTTTGCACAACGCTCTAGCAAACGTGAGTGTAAGTAGAAAACGTCACCTGGGTAAGCCTCACGGCCTGGCGGACGGCGAAGCAAAAGTGATACCGCACGGTATGCCTCTGCTTGCTTTGAAAGGTCATCAAAGATGATCAATACATGTTCGCCCTTGTACATCCAGTGCTGACCAATTGCAGAACCGGTGTAAGGAGCTAGGTACTTGAAACCTGCTGGGTCAGATGCTGGAGCAGCCACGATAGTGGTGTATTCCATTGCACCGAACTCTTCTAGTGCGCCCTTAACAGCAGCAATAGTTGAGCCCTTCTGGCCGATAGCAACATAGATGCACTTAACCTGCTTCTTCTTGTCGCCGGACTTCCAGTTTTCGCGCTGGTTCAAAATTGTGTCGATAGCAACTGCAGTCTTTCCAGTCTGGCGGTCACCAATGATCAGCTGGCGCTGTCCACGACCAATTGCAGTCATCGCGTCGATCGCCTTTAGGCCGGTCAACATCGGTTCCTTAACTGGCTGACGCTGAACAACGGTCGGTGCCTGTGTTTCAAGAGCACGACGGCTTTCAGATGCAATCGGACCAAGGCCATCGATTGGGTTACCTAGTGGGTCAACAACGCGACCTAGGAAACCGTCACCAACAGGAACCGAAAGAACTTCGCCTGTGCGCTTTACGCTCTGGCCTTCAGCAATCTTTGAACCGTCACCAAGTAGCACGGCACCAATCTCGCGAACATCAAGGTTCAATGCCAAGCCCATTAGGCCGCCTTCGAACTCAAGCAGTTCGTTAGTCATTGCGGAATGCAAGCCTTCAACTCGCGCAATTCCGTCACCAGTCTGGATTACGCGACCAACTTCTTCGCGTGCACTGGACGGTGCAAATGACTCAACGCTCTTTGATATGGCGTCACGAATCTCATCCGGGCGGATCGAGAGTTCCGTCATGGTGTCCTGCTTTCTCTTTTGTTCTTAACTACTGCCTACGCCTGAAGTTGGCGAAGGGCTTGTTGGATACGGGTTGAAATTGTGCCGTCGATGACATCGTCACCGATTTGCACAGACACGCCACCGACAACTGAGTCATCGATGATTGTGTCGATTAGAACTTCTTGTCCGTAGATGCGGCTTAGTGCTGCATTGATACGAGACTTGTGGCTGTCTGAAAGCGCAATCGCAGAAGTGACAGTTGCCACTAAGCGATTTTGGCGAGCAGCAGCCAATGCAGATAGTTCATCCAGTGCCTTACCAATTCGACGGCCGCGTGGGTGGCTGATGTATTGGCTAACCAAGGTGATGGTGTCCGCATGGGCACGACCCGAGAGGAGGGTAGCTACTAGCTTTACCTTTCCCTGGGGAGTACTGGATGGATCAGAAAGTGCCATTTGTAGATCTGCTTCGGAATCAATTAGTCGAGCGAAGTAGAAAATTTCTTCTTCGACTCGAGTTTGATGTCCAGCCTTTTCAGTCTCTGCCAACAAAACAAGTGCGCCAGCACTTTCTATTGCATCAACTAAGTCGGAATCGTTTGACCAACGAGCCGAAACGATTGCTTTCACTACTTTGACTGCGTCTGCAGAGACTTTGTCTGCAAGCAGTTCGCTAACCAGGCCTTGACGTGCTTCCTGGCTAAGTCCGGAGTCAGACAGATTGCGACGCAGTGCGTGCTCAGCTTCGAACAAGTTGGCAACTGTGAATAATTCAGCACCAACTGAAGATGAGCTAAGCCCAGCAATTGCTTGCTGTACCTGCTGGTTTGCTACCTGACTGACGGAAGACATTATCGACCTGCTGACTTTTCAAGATCTGCAACAAAGCGCTCTACAACTGCAGTAGCACGTGCGTCGTCGGTAAGTGACTCACCAACAATGCGCGAAGCTAAATCAGTTGCAGCAACACCTAAGTCGCGTCGAAGGTCTGTTGCAATGCGTGCTCGGTCTGATTCCAACGCAGATGTTGCCTGCGCGGTCACAGCAGCAGCGGCTGCAGCAGCGGCCTTCTTTGCTTCGTCAATGATGGCAAGTCGCTCGGCTTGAGCAGCTGCGCGAATGTCACTGGCTTCTTTGTTTGCAGAGTCAAGTGCCTCGCGATATTGCGCAAGTAACTCTGAAGCTTCAGCCTGTGATTTTTCTGCGCGAGCAAGTCCGCCTTCGATCTTTTCGGTTCGCTCTGCGGTGATTTCGCGCATGCGTGGCATGACGAACTTCGAGAACAAAACGAGAACGATGATGAATGACAGGCCACCCCAGATGATGTCGTAGATAGCTGGCAACAAAACACTTGGCTGCTCAGCCGACGACTCAGAGGCGAACTTAATCCATTGCGACATATTTACTCCTGTTTACCTAATCTGATCGATTTTTGATGATCGATTTAGACGAATAGGAATCCTGCTACAAGGCCGATAAGAGCAAGCGCTTCAGTGAACGCAATACCCAAGAACATGTTTGTGCGTAGAACGCCGGTTACTTCTGGCTGACGAGCCATACCTTCGAGGGCCTTACCCACCAAGATACCGATACCAATGCCGGGACCAATTGCTGCTAGTCCGTAGCCGATGGCATTTACGTTGCCTGAGATTTCAGCAAGTAGTTGCACTTTATTTCCTCTCGTTTTGCAAGATTGCTCTTGCGGTTTGTTAGTGCTCCGCGCTTGTTGCGCCGTCAATGTAGACAGCGGTTAGTAGCGTGAAGATGTATGCCTGAAGGAATGCGACCAAGATTTCAAAGAGCGTGAATGCAAATCCCATAAAGAACGAAGGAATTGCCACCGCCTTCATAATGCCGTCGGATTCAATCAGGAAATATTGGGTCGCGCCAAAGAAAAGCACGAGTAGTAAGTGACCGCTCATCATGTTTGCAAGCAAACGAACGGTAAGAGTTACTGGACGAAGAATGAATGTTGAGATGAACTCAATTGGGGTAACCAAGATGTAAATCGGAGCTGGTACACCGGCCGGGAACAGGTTGTTCTTTAGGTAAGCACCTGGTCCATTTGCGCGGACGCCTTCAACGTTGAAAACGATCCAAGAAACCATCGCCAAGAAGAACGGGAATCCGATAACGCTAGTCACTGAAATGTGCATCAGTGGCAAGATGCCGGTGATGTTGAATGCAAGTAGCAACCAGAACATCGAAGTTAAGTAGACCGCGTAACGCGCACCCTTGTGTCCAAGAATTTCATCGATGATCTGGACCTGAACAAAGTCAACAGCCATTTCACCAAGGTTTTGAATTCCACGTGGCACGAAATTGTTCTTGCTAAATGCAAGAACAAAGAACAAGCAAAGCACGCCGGTCATGAACAAACCGATTGCATTGATGCGGCTTAACTCAAAAAGAGTTCCTTCAAACAGAAGTGGCCCTGGGAAAAATTCTGAAATTGAAGGAGCATGAAAACCGCCGCCCTCTTCGCCTGATGCAGAAAGCACGGACTGCAAACGAACTGCAATCGAATTTGCTATCACGTCTTCTACTTCTCTTTCAGACTTGTTTCAGTCTCACGACCGAAGCGAACATAAACAATGTAGAACGAAACAACAAACCCAAGAACGATTCCTAACGGGAGGAAGATCCGCGTAGTACCGACTAGTGAGTCGATCAGCATTCCAATTCCGCCCCACACAAGTGGACCAGCAACTAGCGTGCTAACCATTCCCCAAGCCACATCTTCGCCAGGACCAGTATCTTTTGGAATCAGCTTTTGTGGCTTTTGGTTCGTCATTGCCTAAAAAACTAACACACAATCACCAGGCGTGAGTCAGCGGTCTACCTCCACGTAGGGCACTGGGGCACGGGTGACCAAAACGGCCTCGAGCACCAGAAGTACGACCGTCTCGAGGAGCAAGGTTATGAAGAAAATTGGACGGTCATAAAAGTCCTGTCCCCTAAGCCAGAACAATGCGCCAAGCAGGACCACAATCTTGAGCAACCATGAGCCAAGTACGGCAAAACCTAGGTATTGCACGTCTAAATCCGCTGTTAGAGCAGCCACAGCGGCGGTTACGGCAAAGAAACTACCGGCCAAAACGCTGGCAAGAAGCGCTCCCCAGAGTCCGGATTCACCAGATCGGAAGTAGCCGATTGCGGATAGCGCAACAGTCAAAACTAGCCAGGCAAGCAGCCCCTTACGAAGGGCGCTTCGACCAGCCTGAGCTGAAGTTTGAACAGACATTCTTTTACTCCTAGCTAAGCGTCTTAACTTGTTTCCGAGGCGGGTTAAGCACCCAGCTTGCAAGTGCAACCACACCTAAGCCTGCCCCTAATCCAGTTACCCAAACCGGAACGAAGGCAGTACTTACTGCGCCAAAGGCCAATAGCCCGGTGAACGCAGTCATAATCAAAACTGCACGTTCTTGTCCATGACCCAGCTTAAGCAAGCGGTGATGCAAGTGCTCTTTGTCTGGGGCAAACGGCGAACGACCCTTACGAGTACGTCGAACTACAGCTAGAAGTAAATCAAGAAGTGGCACGGCCAAAATTGAAAGTGGTAAAACAATTGGCAAAAATGCTGGAAGCAAAGTTCCGCCACTTAGACCACCAGGGTCAACCTGACCTGTAAGCATGATTGATGAAGCCGCCATCAAAAGACCAATCAACATTGAACCGGTATCCCCCATAAAGACTCGGGCGCGGTACCAGTTGTGCGGCAAGAATCCAGCACACATTCCAATGAGTGACGCCGAGATCAATGTTGCAAGAGCAGCACGCTGATAGCCATTGGCAACCGAAAGAAAGTACGAGTAAGCAAAGAATGCACCGGCACCAACTAAAACAATGCTTGCGGCTAAACCATCTAATCCGTCAACCATGTTCACTGCGTTGATGCTTACTAGAACGACCAAAACAGTGAGCAGTACCGAAGTAGTTGGATCAAGAATGAAAGTTCCACGAATTGGCAACCAAACTAAAGTCACACCTTGCATTGCCATAGTTCCGGCAGCCAAGATTTGGCCAACAAGTTTTGTCGGTGCATCTAATCCAAACTTGTCATCAAGTACGCCGAGCGCAACGATGATTAAGCAACCGATGATCAAGGCATAGATCTGTCGACGATCATTAAAGATTGTCGACATCAAAGGCAATTGGCTTGCCAAGATGATTGCGACCCCAAGTCCTGCCAACATCGCCAGTCCACCCCAACGTGGAGTTGGGAATATGTGAACGTCACGATCTCTAACATCAGCCATCGCGCCAAAGCGAATCGCTAAAGCGCGCGCAGATGGAGTTAGTAAGTATGTGACGGCAGCCGCAGCTGCCAGACACAATAAATACTCACGCATAGAGCAAGGTTAGACCCCAGTTATTGCTATGGACGCGGGTATGCCGGGAACTTAGCAGTTAGATCTAGGACTTCAGCCTTGATTTCTGCATGTACTGCAGGGTTATCTGACTTAACTGCGCGACCAATCATGCTGGCAATAGTTGCCATTTCTGGAACGCCCATGCCCTGTGTTGTAAGTGAAGGAGTACCAACACGAACACCTGAAGTAACCGCAGCTGGCTTTGGATCGTAAGGAATTGAGTTCTTGTTTAAAACAATTCCGGAATCGCCTGCACGCTGTTCTGCATCCTTACCGGATACATCAATGCCTTGAAGATCTAGCAAAGCAAGATGAGTATCTGTGCCACCAGTAACCGGACGCATACCCTCGGCAGCAAGACCAGCAGTCAAAGCCTGGGCGTTAACAATTACGTCCTTTGCATACTTCTGATATTCCGGAGTAGCGCATTCCTTCAACGCAACGGCCTTAGCTGCAATTACGTGCATCATTGGGCCACCCTGCATCATTGGGAAAACAGCCTTGTCGATCTTTGCGGCATGTTCTTCCTTGCAAAGGATCATTCCGGAACGTGGCCCACGCAAAACCTTATGAGTTGTGAATGAGACAACGTCTGCGTAAGGCACTGGCGATGGAATTGCTTTACCCGCAACAAGTCCGATGAAGTGCGCAGCATCAACGTGCATGATTGCGCCGACTTCGTCTGCAATTTCACGGATTGCCTTGAAATCAATTAAGCGAGGAATTGCTGAACCGCCAGCAATGATCATCTTTGGTTTGTGTTCGCGAGCTAACGCGCGAAGTTGATCGTAATCAATGTCTTCATTGCCTTCAGCAACGCCGTAGTGAACTGGATTGAACCACTTGCCTGAGTATGAAACGCCTGCGCCATGAGTTAAGTGACCGCCATGTGGCAAAGCCATTGCAAGGTAAGTGTCACCTGGCTGAAGGAAAGCACCAAAGACTGCAATGTTTGCACTAGCACCTGAGTGTGGTTGCAAGTTTGCGTGATCAGCACCGAATAGTGACTTTGCGCGCTCGATACCAATGGTTTCGGCTACGTCTACAACTTCGCAACCACCGTAGTAGCGCTTGCCTGGGTAACCTTCGGCGTACTTGTTGCTCAAAGTTGAACCAAGTGCGGTTAGCACTGCAGGTGAAGTGTAATTCTCAGATGCAATTAACTGAATGCCACTACGCAAACGAGTTAGTTCATCCAAAAGAACTTTCGCAATTTCAGGATCGGTTGCATTCAACTCATCAAAGTCAGATCCAAAGAATGTATTGCTCATAATATTCACCTTTAGTGTTGTAACCGCTGGCCCGCGGTTTTCCAATTCTAGGGGCTGGCGAGTTAGGACGCAGTTGCGTCAATGACTGCTGGCATAACCTCGCGCAGTTGGGCTAACGAGATCTCGCCATTTCGAATCATGCGTACATGATCGGTTGTTGCATCAATAACTGTTGAAATTCGGGCACTTAGTGGCCCACCGTCTAGGTATACATCGACAGAATCAGAAAGTGCAGCTTGTGCTTGTTCCACATTCTGGACCGCTGGGTTACCAAAATGTTGAGCTCCGGTCATAACCGAGGGACCAATTCCAGAAAGAACTGCTTGCGCCAATTCATGATGTGGAACCCGAACAGCGAGTGCCGATCCGTCCTGACCGATGTTCCACGAAAGCGAATCTTGCGCAACTGTTAACACAGTTAGCGGACCGGGCCAAAGGGCAGTTGCAATGTCGTTTGCAATTACCGAAAAGTTTGCAACGCCACGAATGGTTTCAATTGAGCCTGCGGCAACTGGAAGCGCAATATCTGAATTGTGTTTCTTTGCCATTCTTAACTTTGTAATCGCACCAGAACTGAAAGCGTCACAAATTACGGCATACGAGGTATCCGTTGGAATAACTACTAATCCACCATCTTTAACAGCAGCAACTGCAGCTTCAACTGCTATCGCAATGTCAGCCGCAGAAGCTTGTGCATCAACTTTGTAAACCTGTGACATAAAACTATCTTCCTACGCCATCGCCTACAGACCTAACGGCCGTAGTGAATCTAGGAAGTTTGTTGTAATCCAAATTGTCTTTTACATTCATCCAGGTATTTGGCATGGCGTCAAAAAGTGCAGGCATGCTCTCCCCTTGTACATCCGCATGTTCCATGCCAACGAAGCCACCAGGCTTCAACAGATCAGCAGCGACCACAACAACTTCGCGGGCAACGTCTAGACCATCCAAGCCGCTGAACAAAGCAATGGCAGGATCATGATCGCGAGCTTCGGGATCGCGCGGAATCATTTCGCTTGGAATGTAAGGCGGATTAGAAACCAATGCATCTACCTGATTGGAAAGTTCAATTAATAAAGACTGGTCACCAGCATTTCCATGGTGAACGATTACATGTGAGTCGACCGCTTCCAATTTTGCAGCGTGATCCACAACGTTATGGGTTAGCCACTTAAAGGCATCATCAGATAACTCAACTGCATGAACCGTTGTTCCAGGAACTTCAAGAGCCAAAGAAAGTGCAATTGCGCCGCTGCCAGCGCAAAGATCAACAGCGATCCGAGGTGACTCCACAGTTTTCAAATGCGTGATTGCTGCCTCAACAAGTAATTCAGTTTCTGGTCTTGGCACAAAAACTCCAGGTCCAACCGCAAGCTCAAGGTGTCTGAAATATGCGACACCAGTTAGATGTTGAAGCGGAACTCGATTAGCTCGTCGCGCGACCAAGTTTTCATAATCGAAAAGCTGTTCGTTAGAAATCTCTGTGATTGAAACTAATTGTGATCGCTCGACTCTAAGGATATGTGCAAGAAGCAACTCAGCATCCACTTGTGGGCTGGAGACTTTTGCCTCAGTAAGTAAAGTAACTGCATTACTAACTGCTGCTTTGGGATCGTTTTGCACTATTTACTTCAGGGTCTTGAAGTGAGCAACCAGGGCGTTGGCATGGCCGTGGCCCATTTCGTATTCAGACTTTAAGAAGGCAACCATTTCCATGTGCTTTTCGATTTTTGCCTTCTTTAGGATTTTCATCCACTCATCAATTTTCTTTCCATAATTCTTTTCAATTGATGGAAAGTAGGAAGCAGGACCTTTTACTGGCTCAGCCATGATTAATCTCCTAAAGTTGCGAGGCGTTCTTTGGTGTCTGCTTCAATACAGGCACCAATTACTGGATCTAGATCGCCATTCATAACTGCATCAAGATTATTGCTCTTGAAGCCAACTCGGTGATCAGCCAAACGGTTTTCTGGGAAGTTGTAGGTTCTGATTCGCTCTGAACGATCTACAGTTCGAACCTGACTCTTGCGTGCATCAGATGCAGCAGCCATTGCAGCTTCTTGGGCGGCAGCCAACATTCTGGCGCGAAGAATACGCATTGCGGATTCTTTATTCTGAAGCTGAGATTTTTCGTTCTGGCACGAAACCACAATTCCAGTTGGAATGTGCGTGATTCGAACAGCTGAGTCGGTTGTGTTAACACTCTGTCCACCTGGTCCGGATGAACGGTAAACGTCGATTCGAAGATCATTCGGATCAATAGTTACATCTACTTCTTCAGCTTCTGGAAGTACCAGTACGCCAGCAGCAGATGTATGGATTCGTCCCTGTGATTCAGTAACTGGTACGCGCTGAACGCGATGTACGCCACCTTCAAATTTCAAGTTTGCAAACGGTGCATCTTCGGGTGGAACTACACCCTTGGACTTAACAGCAATTGCAATATCTTTGTAGCCACCCATATCGGATTCTTCGGCTTCAAGAACTTGAGTTGCCCAACCGCGCTTTTCCGCAAACTTTAAATACATGCGCATCAAGTCGCCAGCGAACAATGCTGACTCTTCCCCGCCAGCGCCTGCCTTAATTTCAAGAATCACATCGTTGCCATCCATTGGATCGCGTGGAATCAACATCTCTTGCAACTTCTCGGCTGCGGCTTCGCGAGCTATCGCCATAGTTTCAGCTTCCGCTAAAAACGCTGCATCTTCTTCGCCCATTTCGCGGGCTGCAATTTCATCATCACGAAGTTGAATCCATTCGCGGTATTTCGCGACAACAGGCTTTAGTTCAGCGTGGCGCTTACCAATGCGACGAGCTTCATTTGGATTGCTATGGGTTGAAGGATCGCTGAGTTTGGCTTCGAGTTCATCGAGCTCGGTAACCATTGCTTCAACTTTGTTGAAGTCTTGTCCCATTAGGTGTCCTTACGTAAGTGGTACTGAAAGTTCTAGAGAGATAAAAAATGAGGCGCTGTCATCGTCCGAAGACAACGACAACACCTCATTTAGAAAGCTAGGACTGCTTACCGAAGCGCTTCTCGAACTTGGCAACGCGGCCACCGGTATCAAGAATCTTTTGCTTGCCGGTGTAGAACGGGTGGCAAGCGCTGCAAACGTCAGCGTGGATAACACCATTCTTTTGGGTGCTACGTGTTGTGAATGTATTTCCGCAACCACAGGTAACTGTGGTGTCTACGTACTCTGGGTGAATGCCAGTCTGCACGGATTTCTCCTTATTTATACTGTGATCGGGTCGTAGGCTCGGATGCCTACGTGAACCGACCAACCCCTTGATTCTGCCAGTTTTCGGGGATTCCCACAAAACGCCCGATTTAAAGAGGGTAATCGTTCACAAATGAAGGCGTTGCGCCCAATACATCCTCAAAATAGGTGGGAGTTCCCATGTGGAATGGCGCACCTCTAGGGACATAATTCAGAGAATTAACTCCATCACTCGTTTGAAGTTGAATCAATTTATAGGTGCCTGACTTAGCATGACTAGGCAACCGAATCGGGATTCGGAATGTGTAGTCATCACCTGATCGACTCAATAAACACCCTTGCGATCCGATCGGATCATATCCAGGTCCACCTTGAATCGTGGCAAGTTGTGTGCAAGTCATTATTGCGTTGTTGAAGTAACTAACCCCACCCCAAAAAGAATTGGTAAAGTTCATTATTCCGTCCACCGAGAACTGCAAATTCACCGGCGGCATGTTTCCAGAAAATCCACCTGAATCCCTGACTGTAACAATTGCGATTGCAGATGCTGGTCCACCTGCAGTGTTAATTCTCGAAGTTTCCATAGTCATTGAGATCAAAACAGGTGCTGCGCTGTCCCCTCGCGAAACGTACCCTGATTTCATCAACGGGATATATCCTGGTATCGCAGAGATGTCTAAGAAGCCCGGTCCAGGTTGGCAGCCAGTGCAATAATGTGCATTCGTTTGATTGCCGACACCGTCGGAAACCGAGATATTTGTCAGTCGGTACTCACCATCAGTTGCACCTTGAGGAACTCTGACTTTAACGACAAAAACTCCAGGTGCAGACTGGCAACCCATTTGATTGTTCGCCATGTAGCTCGGAATTGAATCACACATTGCACCCATGGCACTTCCGTGCAGAGAACCTGAAGGTGACGATGACATTTGCTGATTGAGGGTGTTTACATTTGTAAAATTCACGTTTACGGCGCTACTCCATAGGCCGGTGCCGAAACCTATGTCATCAGATGCTCTTACAACTAAATCAATTACTGCATCTCCGGATGTTGTGTCGACGCTACCTTGATAGGAAATGCTGTTAATTGAAGGTCCTGCAATGTCGCCAGGCCCAACTTGCTTCACTGTCATTCGCCCGATGTCGAATTTTTCATTTATCCAATTTGGAATTACTCCCGGCGGTCCATACGTACAACTCGTGCAATTGTTAGTTGGTTTGTACTGGTAAGAAGTGCTGTTTCTTGCGGCATCCCAAACTGTCAAATTCGTAACGAGATAATTCCCTGGGCGGGAGTACTGAGGCATTGTGTAATCAAATTTCAACAACGGATTAAGTCGGCCACCAGCGACTCGACAACCCATTACTTGAGGCATTATTGAACCTGCTGGCATGCTTGCTCTCCATCGAGCTACTTTGCCGCATGAGGCAGTAGTTGCCATGCCAGATAAATTCAGGCCTGGGAGCATCTGCTCGTTGCCCATCTCGTCAGTTTGTACTCTGCTTAGACTCAAATTAATAGGTGAATTTCCCCAAATTGAATAGATAGGAAAACCACCAGTTAGATCTTGTAGCTGGACATACACGGAAAAATTCTGTGGTCCTGTACTTGTATCGATAGCAGAAGTAGAAACCCAAACATCTGAAACCGTTGGATCCGAATTATCAAAGAAGCAACCGTACACTCCGCGGTCCATTGTGTCTTTTGTGCAAGTATTCGAGCCGTTTCCACCCGTCATGGTGTCTCGACCTGCGCCACCATTGAGTTCGTCATCACCTTCATCACCTGAAAGTGAATCCTTGCCGGCGTCACCAGCTAAGAAATCATCGCTCGTTCCACCGCCAACTTTGTCGTTTCCTCCACCGCCGAGAACTTCATCAATTCCATCAGATCCCGTAAGTGTGTCGTTTCCGTCGCCACCAACCACAATGTCATCGCCAGCACCACCAGATATCGAATCTTTGCCCATGCCGCCATCGATGATGTCGTTACCGCCGCCGCCGTCAATTTTGTCGTTCCCACCGAGGCCACAAATAACATCGTCTCCAGCAGTGCCCTTTAGTTTGTTTTTGCCAGAAGTTCCAACGATTGTGCAGGCAGCGCGAATTCCATCTTGTGAATACGCATATTGAACAGCCGTCTTTTTCTTTTTGGCTTTAGTTCCAATGGCACTACCGGTCGAAGCGTGCGCTAATGGAGAAGCAAGCAAAGTAACTGCTAGTGCCATAACAAAGGCTGAATAAAAACGGCGAGTTTTCACGATAACAGTTTAGAGAGAAATTGAACCTTATAAGCAACGAAATCAAAAAGTCGCTAGTTAATGGGTTTTTGGAATCTTGGCCTGGCCCATTTGGCAAAAACTCTCTGGATTAGCCTAGGGACTATGTTTACTCGCCAAGATGCCCTCGATCTAGACGCCAAGGATCCGTTGGCAAAGTACCGCGATCTATTCGTTTTCACGGATCCCAACGTTTGTTATTTGGACGGAAATTCACTTGGCCGATTACCTAAGGCAACTGTAGAAACAATCAATAAGTTCTTGATCGAAGGCTGGGGAACCAAGATCGTAGACGGTTGGGGCGAGTGGATCGATAAAGCAGAAACCACGGGCGATCTAATTGGCCGAGCCACACTTGGTGCAGCTGCTGGGCAAACTCTTGCGATGGATACTACGAGCGTTAACTTTTATCGTTTGGTTCGAGCAGCAATTTCAGCGCGACCTGGACGTAAAACAATTATTACTGATGAAGCAAACTTCCCTACTGACCGCTACATCATGCAAGGCATTGCCGAAGAGCTTGGCCTAAATCTTGTCGTAATACCAAATGACTTACAGGAACATTCCACTGGTGAATCTTTCAGTGATGAATTAGTAACTCCAGAAATTCTCAAGCCCTATCTAAATGACGACGTGGCACTTGTCACGCTTTCCGTTGTCGCATATCGATCGGGTGCACTTCATAACATCAAAGAACTTACTGATCTGGTTCGCGCCAGCGGCGCTCTTATGGTTTGGGATGCCAGCCATGCCGTTGGCGCAGTCGACATGCAGTTTGATCGTGACGGCGTAGACCTAGCTGTTGGTTGCACATATAAATATGGCAACTCGGGACCTGGCTCCCCTGCTTGGTTGTACGTGAACAAGCGAATTCAAGCTGAGTTACGTATGCCAATTCAAGGTTGGTTTGCGCAACGCAACCAGTTCTTAATGGGTTCTGCGTTTGATCAAATTGAAGGAATGCGCGGATTCCAAATTGCCTCACCATCGATCATTGGATTGCTTTGTATCGATGAAGGTTTTGGCATGATCGAAGACGCAACAATTGCGCAGATAAATGCCAAAGCCTCAAAGGGCACTGACATGATGATTGAACTTTTTGATCAGTGGCTGGCTCCGCTTGGATATGAGCTAGTTACGCCTCGGGATTCAAAACTACGCGGCGGACACATCAGCATCTATCACCCAGATGCTGCTCAAATTGCACGCGGCTTACGCGATGACATGAATGTGATTCCGGATTATCGGGCGCCAAACAGTATTCGCCTTGCCATCTCACCGCTTCCAACTTCATATGTTGAAGTTTTTGATGGCTTTGAGCGGATTAGGGATTACACCCAGTCTGGAAAATACAAAGATTTAGATCTCAGCAACGTCAAAGTTTCCTGATTCTTGGGTCTACTCTGTAATTATGAGTAACCAAATTGAAACTTTTGTAACTGTCCAGCTTGAAAATCGCGATCGTAAGTCTGTTTTGCTACGCATTTTCTTAGTCGTGCCTATGGCGATATTTATTTCTGCCTTTACTGCCTGGTCGGGTTCTACCGAAGCGTCAACATTCTTGTCTGGTTTATTGTTCTTGCCAGTATTACTTGCACTCGTATTCCGCGGTATCTATCCGTCTTACGTATTGGACTTCAATCGCTCACTTCTAGCTTTGTCTACTCGCGTTACCGCATACATTCTTTTGCTAAACGATAAGTACCCATCAATCGAGGAAAGTGAAGATGTAAAAATCACTTTTCCAGATGTTGAAGGTGGCGCCAAGCTGAACCGCTATCTACCACTTGTTAAGTGGCTACTTGCCTTGCCGCTTTACTTAGTTGGCGTTGTTTACACGTTTTATGGATTAGCAGTTTTGATCTTTACTTGGTTCACTATTTTGTTCACTGGAAAAATGCCTGCATTCAGCGGTGAAGTTCTTTTGGGCGTAACGAAATTCTGGAACCGGGTTTATGGCTACGCATTCTTACTAGTTACAGATGAGTACCCGAGCTTTAGTCTTTAATCACTAACTACTTGGATCTGCCGCCAAAACCTTTAGTGCTTTGGCAATTGTTTCGAACTTGGCTTGCATCGTTGTTAAGCCAAGTTCGAAAGTTACAGCTGTCGTTTCCGGGAATGTTGAGTTAACCCAGATCGTAAATGTTCCAGTGTAGGAATTTGTTGGAGAACCTGACTTTCCCCCTGGAATGCATTCGGATTTATATCCGGTTAATTGCGAAAGTCGATCACTAATTGTTGTTGGTCGCTCCGGCGGACAATCAATTTGTGCATATGGCTGATGAAAGACCACAATCCGGGTTGGCTTTATGGTCTCAACGGCATTCATCAATGCCAAGGTTTCTGGCTCACTTGCTGGACTTGGTCCGCTATAAGTTCGCGCAGTTGGATCAGAGGCCACCCACTTGATTGGGAAGTTTCGATTGATGTCTACTCCATTGGCATTTCTTCGGGTAACTAGATTTGCACCATCAGGATTTCCATCGCGAATCAGCCAGATGTTGGTATTCGCTGGCGCGCCGGTTGCGGCCACTTCATCGATTACTTGCTTGCCATCAGGTTCGTCACCATGAATAGTTCCAATCACCAAAAGAGTGTTTTCCGCTTCAGGATTTGAACCATTTAGTTGGCAGGCTTCAATCGAAATGCCTTCGACGGATTTACCGATCACCAATGTCTGTTGGCAGCCGCCCTTTGATTGCTCAGTAGAGTCTTGCCAGATGTTTACTGCCGCAACTATTCCAGCAACTGCAATAAGCAATAGCGCACCTTCGATAAGGATTATCCAAAACTTCAGGCGCATGGATTGAATCTACCCGTGGAGTATTACCCAATTACATAAAACGACCCGACACTCTGATGAGTGCCGGGTCGTTTTGAATCTTGCTGGATTTGATTAGTCCACATTGTCCATGGAGTCAGATCCCATGCCGCCTGGTGCTTCTGGTGTGGTCTTTTGAACCTGCATCAAGAAGTCAAGGTTGCTCTTGGTCTCGCGAAGCTTGGTTAGCAATAGTTCAAGAGCCTGCTGGGAATCAAGTGCATGTAGTACGCGACGAAGTTTCCAGATGACCTTAAGTTCATCAGCAGCAAGAAGGATTTCTTCGCGACGAGTTCCGGATGCTTCAACATCAACTGCTGGGAAGATACGACGATCTGCCAGACGACGATCCAGCTTAAGTTCCATGTTGCCGGTTCCCTTGAATTCTTCGAAGATAACTTCGTCCATTCGAGATCCAGTATCAACAAGAGCTGTTGCCAAGATTGTTAGTGAGCCGCCCTCTTCGATGTTGCGAGCAGCACCGAAGAACTTCTTTGGTGGATACAGCGCAGCTGAGTCAACACCACCGGAAAGAATGCGGCCAGATGCCGGCGCGGAAAGGTTGTAAGCACGACCAAGACGAGTCATCGAGTCCAAAAGAACTACAACGTCATGTCCCATTTCGACCAAACGCTTTGCGCGCTCAATTGCTAGTTCAGCGATTGTGGTGTGGTCTTCAGCTGGACGATCGAAAGTTGAAGCAATAACTTCACCCTTGACTGAGCGCTGCATGTCAGTAACTTCTTCAGGTCGCTCATCGACTAGGACAACCATCAAGTGAACTTCAGGATTATTTTCAGCGATTGCATTTGCAATGTTCTGCAAAATCATGGTCTTGCCAGCCTTTGGAGGCGAAACAATCAGACCGCGCTGCCCCTTACCAATTGGTGCAACCAAATCGATTACACGAGTAACCAAGTTGTTTGGCACAGTTTCAAGACGCAAGCGATCCTGTGGGTAAAGCGGGGTTAACTTGCCAAAATCAACACGCTTGGTGGCTTCATCTGGTTCAAGACCATTGATTGATTCAATGCGCACAAGTGGATTGAATTTCTGTGGGCGATCGCCTTCGCGTGGCTGCTTAACCTGACCGGTTACTGCATCACCCTTTCGAAGTGAGAAGCGCTTAACTAATCCCATTGATACATAAACGTCGTTTGGACCTGGCAAGTAGCCGGACGTGCGAACGAATGCGTAGTTGTCGAGAATGTCGATAATTCCAGCCACTGGCAAAAGGACATCATCTTCGGAAACTTCTAAGTCATAGTCGCGGTCGCCACCACGGCCACCACGGTTGTTGCGACCATTGCTGTTGCGATCATTACGGTCACGTCCGCGACGGTTGCGGCCATTGCGGTCATTGCGATCGCCACGATCATTGCGGTCACCGCGATCGTTGCGGTCGCCACCTTCGGATTCGCCATCGTTATTACGAGGCGCACGTTCTTCGCGCTCTTCGCGAGGAGCACGTTCTTGACGTGGTGCTCGCTCTTCGGTTGCAGCTTCTTTCTTTGCAGCTCCGGCTGGGCGGGATGCAGATCGACTGCCTCTACCGCCACCTTGCTTGGCGCCAATGGCCTTAACAAGTTCGGCTTTACGCATACCTGATGCGCCATCAATTCCCAGTCCGGCAGCCATGGCCTTTAGTTCTGGAAGAAGTTTTGAGTTCAGCCCTTTGTCTTGGGCAGTTGTCTCGGTCACGTATGTGTCCTTTATGTTTTGAGTGGTTTTCGATCCAGCAGTAATGCACGGAAATTTCGCGAGAATTTTTGCGGGATTTTCGGTGAAAGAGATTCAACCGATGTATTAAGACTAGCAGGTCCGGCAGATTGATGCGAAATTGCCTTGAATACTTGAGGTTTTAATCTGCTTCGACTTCGTCGTCTTCGCCATCAGGCATTGCGCCTTGATCTGCGACTTCCACAGGGGCAGCGGTAAACCCTGACTTTGCAATGATTTCGGCTGCCTGAGCCACCTGTTCCCGAGTGCTTAACGCAATTACGGTTGGGCCAGCACCACTTATGCAGGCAGCGATTTCAGCCTCACGAAGCTGGGCAACGAGTTCCATGGATTCGGCGTAAGCCTGGGCGCGAAATGGTTGATGCAACTTGTCTTCGGTTGCTTCAAGCAAGAAATCTGGATCACCAATCATGGCGGCAATTAGCAGCGCTGATCTGCCGGCATTAAAGGCAGCGTCAACATGAAGAATAGATTCTGGAATTAGGCCACGTGCTTTATGAGTATCCAATTCAGTCTGTGGAATACCAAGCACTGGGGAAATGTCAGGATGAACATTCATCGAAACTGAGTTTGCTTTGCCGTCATCTTCAAGCCAGGCAATTGTCATGGCGCCAAGTAGGCAAGCTGCAACATTGTCAGGATGACCCTCGATGGCGTTCGCCATTTGAAGTAACTCATCTTCGCTGGCGCGGGCGTAAGTTAACTTGCTCGCAAGAACAAGGCCAGCAACAATCGCGGCTGCACTTGAACCAAGGCCTCTGCCCTGTGGAATTGCATTCTTGCACTCAACATGCAGCCCAGTTACTTCAGTCCCGAATGCTTTGCAAGCATCAATTATTGTTTTAGCAATTAAGTGAGTTTCATCAGTTGGAAGTTTTCCAGCACCTTGGCCAGTAACTTCGACAGTTACTTTGTTGTCTTCGGTGAATTGCGCAGTTACAAAGTCGCGAATTTCAAGCGCTAAGCCAAGTGCGTCATAACCAGGACCAAGGTTTGCGCTTGTGGCTGGAACTGAAACTGAAACAATGCGTGACATTAGGCAAGACCTAATGCAGCAGCTGCTGCTTTAACATCAACTGGAACAACGACTGGATCTTTTGCGCTTTCCAAAGCCCACTGAGTGTCTTTCAAACCATTACCAGTTACGGTACAAACGATTGTTGAACCAGCATCAACTAATCCACGCTTGGCTTGCTGCAGAAGTCCGGCAACTGAAGCGGCGCTTGATGGCTCTACGAAGAATCCTTCTTTATCTGCCAAAACTCGATACGCTTCCAAAATCTGATCATCTGTTACGGCATCAATCAAGCCACCAGAATCATCGCGAGCTGCAACTGCTAAATCCCAAGATGCTGGTTTACCAATTCGAATTGCAGTTGCAATTGTCTCTGGCTTTTCAATTGGATGACCTGCAACAAATGGAGCTGCGCCCGCGGCTTGGAATCCCCACATTTGTGGACGCTGAGTTGAAACCTTGTCGTGGTAATACTCGGTAAAGCCCATCCAGTAAGCAGAAATGTTTCCAGCATTTCCAACTGGCAAGCAGTGGATGTCTGGCGCATCGCCCAATGCATCAACAATTTCAAATGCCGCAGTTTTTTGGCCCTGAAGGCGGGTTGGGTTAACGGAGTTAACCAATGCAATCGGATAGTTCTCAGCCAAATCACGGGCAATGTCTAAGCAATCATCAAAGTTTCCATCAACCTGCAAAATTGTTGCGCCGTGAATTACCGCTTGAGCTAGTTTTCCCATTGCAATCTTTCCTTGCGGCACTAGAACTGCGCTCTTCATTCCAGCCTTGGTTGCATAGGCAGCCGCTGATGCACTTGTGTTTCCAGTAGATGCACAAACCACAGCCTTTGCGCCATTTCGCGCAGCGTCCGTAATGGCCATGGTCATACCGCGATCTTTAAATGATCCGGTTGGGTTCATGCCTTCAACTTTTAAGTAAACCTTTGCGCCAGTTAATTCAGACAATGTGCAGGCGTAAACAAGTGGAGTTCCACCTTCGCCTAGCGAAACGACAACATCGTTAGGTGCGATTGGCAATCTGTCGCGATATTCCTCGATGACGCCGCGCCAAATATGAGCCATGACTACGCGCCTGCGCCTTCAACGCGCATAACACCAAGGACTTCACGAACTGCAGTCATGTTTTCAAGCGCTTCAACAGTGGCGCGCAAACGGCTTTCCGGTGCCTCGTGTGTTCTGATGATCAAACTTGCTGCATCGCCTTCCCCATCTTGGCGAACGGCTTGAATGGAAACATCATGCTTTGCGAATTCATTCGAGATCGCAGCAAGAACGCCTGATTCATCTGAAACTTTTAGATTTAGGTAGTAAGAAGTCTTGGCTTCACCAATTGGGCGAACTTCAAGATCAGCGTAGATACTTTGCGCCGGACCAACGGAACCGGTGATTCGGTGGCGAGCGGCAGCAACTACGTCGCCGACTACGGAACTTGCAGTTGGAGCACCACCAGCACCACGGCCATAGAACATAACTTGGCCAGCAGCATCTGCTTCGACGAATACTGCGTTAAATGCATCGCGCACGCTTGCCAATGGATGTGTCACCGGAATCATTGCTGGATGAACGCGAACAATCACGCCCTTGTCATCGTCAGTTAGTTCGGCGATCGCAAGCAACTTGATTACATAGCCAAGTGACTTTGCGGCGGCAATGTCATCCGCAGTTACCTTTGTCATACCTTCGCGGTAAACGTCATCTGACGTTACGTTGGTGTGGAATGCCAAGCCGGCAAGAATTGCAGCTTTTGCTGCGCTGTCGAATCCTTCAACATCCGCAGTTGGATCTGCCTCGGCATAACCTAAGTCTTGAGCTTCTTTGAGCACAACGGAATAGTCAGCACCGTCGTTATACATTTTCGACAAAATGAAGTTTGTAGTTCCATTTACGATGCCAAGAATCTTGGTAACTTTGTCACCCGCAAGTGATTCACGCAATGGGCGAAGTAATGGAATTGCGCCAGCAACAGCAGCTTCGTAGTAAAGATCTACGCCAGCTTCTTCTGCCAACTTGTGTAGGTGTGCTCCGTGAGCTGCAAGTAGCGCTTTGTTAGCGGTAACAATGGAAGAGCCATTTGCAATCGCGGATTCAATGAGCGTCTTGGCTGGTTCAATTCCGCCAATAACCTCAATCACAATGTCTGCACCTGATGCGGCAAGTCCGGCAGCATCTTCGGTGAGAAGTTTGGAGTCAACGCCTGGTCGTGGCTTTGATGCATCACGAACTGCGATGCCCGTTAACTTAAGTTCTCGACCAATTCGGGCAGTTAAGTCATCCGCGCTTTCAGAAATAAGTTGGGCAACAGATGCGCCCACGGTTCCGCCACCAAGGAGTGCAACTGTTAGCGGGGAACTCATTTTTTTCTCCTTATTAATAGCGCGTATTAATACTGTGTAAGTGCTGAGCAAAAACCCGGCGCTTGTGTGCTCTAAGTCTGGCAGAAACCCTTGAAACAAGCCAAAAGAAGAGGTTTTGGGCACCCAATCAAATAGGCTTTAGACAAGTTTTCTAACAACGGGGTAATAAATGCGAAATTCAAAGTCTTTTCGAGTGCTGTCTAAAGTCCTAATAATTCTGGGAACTTTTGCCCTGACACTTGGTGCTTTTGCCGGAATCGTTAATAACAATCTCTTAAATGGCCCTAAGTTAGCTGACCACATTGAGAGCATTCGTCATGATCCAGCAGTTATAGCCAAGATGAGCGTTCAGCTGACTGATGTAGTTATTGAGAAGGCACCAAACGCTGCCCCGTTTCGCCCAGTCATTGAAAATGCTGCCTCAAAGATTTTGGCAAGTGATGCACTATCTGAACCTATTCGTGGCGCCGCAGTTCAACTTCGCGATGCATTCGTAAATGGTCAGGCACTAAAACTTGAGTTCACTGAAACTGCAAATGTTGCGATCGAAAAAGTTAACATGTTCGCACCACAGCTTGGAATTGAACCAATTGCAGAGCTTAGTCTCGAGCCGCCAGCAGGCAGCATCTTGGCAACTATCAATACCCTTCAAACGGTATTGAAGATTTCTGACACCCTAGCTCTTGTGTTACCGATTGCAGCTGCGGTTTTATTTGTAATTGTTATCTTGCTTGCGCCGTATCGTCGCCAAGGTGCGCAACGCGTTGCAAAATCCGTGATGATTTCAGGTGGCATCATCGCTGGTATCAGTGGCGCAATTTGGGTAGCAACAAATATCTTTGGTCGCGATCCTGAAATTGGCATTTATCTAATCGCTTCCTGGAATCAATTCGATGCTGCCTTCTGGATCCCGGCTGCAATTTTGATTGTTGCTGGCGGAATGGCTTACACCTTGCTTGGTGGAGTATTACCTGATGTTGATGTGCCAAATGAAGTTGCAAAAACTTGGAAGAAGATTTGGGCTCGTCCAGTAAATGTTTGGGTTTCATTTGCTCGAGCCATCATCTTTGTCGCCCTTGGTGCGTTCATCGTTATGAATACCCAAGTGGCGTTACGTGGCTTGCTGTTTATTGGCTCGGCTTTAATGATCGCAACAGCAATTTTCGAATTCAATCGCCTGCTAGTTCGGTCGATTGAAAAAGAAAAAGTTAGTTAACTCCAGCGTCATAAGCTAACAAGTCTTCAACTGTTTCTCGGCGTAGCAAGACTTGCGATGATCCAGCAGCAACACTTACGGCTGCTGGGCGTGGAATGTGGTTGTAGTTGCTTGCCATTGATCGGCAATATGCACCAGTAGCGGCAACTGCGATCAAATCCCCTGGACGAGTGTCTGCTGGAAGCTCAATATCCCGGACAACTATGTCGCCGCTTTCACAATGCTTTCCAACAACTCGAGAAAGCACTTTCTTTGCATCCGATAGCCGGTTTGCAATAACTGCTGTGTATTCAGCGTCATAAAGTGCGGTTCGGATGTTGTCACTCATTCCACCATCTACAGAGATGTAATGACGAGTAATTCCGCTATCCAGCTCAACTGGCTTAACAGTGCCAACTTCATAAAGCGTGATTCCAGGATTTCCAATGATTGCTCGTCCTGGTTCGACACTGATTTTTGGAACGGAGATGTTAACTCGAGCGCATTCCGTACGAACGATGTCCAAAATTGACTTGGCCATTGCGTTTACATCAAGCGGGTCATCGCCTTCAACGTATGCGATGCCCATGCCGCCACCAACATCTAGTTCGCTCACGGAAATTCCATGGCGTTCTTTGATTTGAACTGCGAAATCAACTACTCGATGAGTGGCTAATTCAAAACCAGTCGCATCGAAAATCTGTGAGCCAATGTGGGAGTGGAGTCCGGCAAGTGACAATGCGTTGCATTCCAAAACATTGTCTACTGCAGCCATTGCCATGCCGGAAGCTGTAGAAAGGCCAAACTTTTGATCTTCGTGTGCCGTTGAAATTGCTTCGTGAGTATGTGCTTCAACACCCACAGTTAGGCGTAGCAATACCTGCTGAACAATTCCCGCAGATGCTGCAACTGCATTCAATCTTTCAATTTCAATCAGACTGTCAATAACAATGCGGCCAACGCCAACTTCAACTGCACGTTCTAGATCCTGAACGCTCTTATTATTTCCGTGCATCACAATCTGGCTTGGATTTAAGCCAGCGCGTAAGGCAACTTCTAGCTCACCAACGCTTGCAACATCGATTCCAAGCCCTTCTTGATTAACCCATTGCGCCACTTTTGTAGTTATGAAGGCTTTACCTGCGTAATGAACACTGGTTTCAATATCTGACGATGTAAAGGCAACTACGTAATCACGAGCACGTTTGCGAACATCGGCTTCATCAAATACATAAAGTGGTGTTCCGTATTGCTTTGCAAGATCAGAAACGGAAACTTCGCCAATGGCGATTTCTCCTTGACCATTGCGAGTTGCAGAGGCTGGCCAAATTAATGGATTTAAGTCGGAAGCCATGACTACATCCTGTCGGGTGCGCTAACACCCAGCAATTCAAGACCATTGAAAATGACTTGACGCGTTGCAGCACATAGCCAAAGTCGGGCAATGTTTAGTTCAGTAACTGGCTCATCACCTTGCGGCAAAACTCGGCACGCAGCATAGAACGAGTGGTAACTAGTGGCTACTTCCTCGATGTATCGCGCAATTCGATGCGGCTCACGAAGCTCGGCTGCTGAAGCAACTACCCGTGGGTAGTCAGCAAGTAGTCCAAGCAGAGCGCCTTCGCGATCATCAGTTAATTGCGATGGATCGAAGGTTGCTGGATCCCAATCGGATGTGTTCGCTGGAATTAATCCAAGTTCAGCCGCATTTCTTACAACCGAGGCAATTCGAGCGTGTGCGTACTGCACGTAATAAACCGGATTGTCGTTTGTGCTGGAAACCAAAAGATCAAGATCAAGAACTAGTGGTGAATCGACTGGGTAGCGAATCAATGAATAGCGAGCAGCATCAACGCCTACTTCATCAACAAGGTCTTCAAGTGTGATGATGTTTCCAGCTCGCTTTGATAGACGAACTTCTTCGCCATTCTTGAGCATCTTTACCATCTGCCCAATCAGGATCTGAATGTTTTCATCTGGGTTATCGCCAGCACATGCAGCAACTGCGCGAAGTCGATTTACGTATCCATGATGATCAGCGCCGAGTAAGTAAATGCATAGGTCGTAACCGCGATTACGTTTGTCAACGTAGTAAGCAGTGTCCGAAGCAAAATAAGTTAATGCGCCATCAGCTTTAATTAGCACGCGATCTTTGTCATCATCAAAATCACTGGTTCGCAGCCAAGTTGCGCCTTCTTCAACAAACATATGGCCCTGAGACTTTAACTTTTCAAAACCACGATCAACTGCACCTGAGGTGTGAAGCGATTTCTCGGAATACCAAACATCAAAGTGCGTATTGAAGTTATCTAGCACTCGCTTTTGGTCAGCGAGCTGCAATGCATAAGCGGCATCGCGAAATGCCTCGCCTCGTTGCGGTTCAGGCAGATCAGAAATTCCTGGATTTTCGGCAACTACTTGTTTGGCAAGTTCTGGAATGTACGCGCCGTGATAACCATCTTCAGGAATTGGTTCACCTAACGCAGCAGCCTTTACCGAATTTCCAAACTTATCCATCTGGACACCAAGATCGTTGATATAAAACTCACGCGCAGATTCAGCGCCTTCTGCTTCAAGGACTCGAGCAATTGCATCACCAACTGCTGCCCAACGCGTGTGACCTAGATGCAAGGGGCCAGTTGGGTTTGCTGAAATAAACTCAACGTTTATTTTTTTGCCAGCTAATTGAGTACCACGACCAAATTCTTTTCCTTTGGCAATAATATCTCTGGCTAACTCGCCTTGGCTGGCTGCATCCAAACGAAGGTTTATGAAACCTGGGCCGGCAATTTCTACTGCTTCTACACCCGGAAGTGCAGCAAGAAGTGGCTGCAATATTTCGGCAGCAGCGCGAGGATTTAGTCCGGCTTTCTTACCTACCTGCATGGCGACATTTGTGGCCCAATCGCCATGATCTAGGTTCTTTGGACGTTCAACCACAATTTCAGTTGGGACATCTTCGGTAGCTAAATTCAATTGACCACTGGAAATTGCGCCAAGCAATGCAGCCTTAATGTGGCCAGCTAATTCCTGAGGGGTCATACAAAGTAAGACTAGCGAAAGCCTTGCAAATTAAGGAAATCCCCCACCATGGAATGGCTAAGGTTTCTTGATTACCTGACTTACAACGGATACCGAGTTTTCGCGGTGGGCAGCCTGGAGCGCAACCGATTTCTCGACATCCCTTGCCCTTAGCGCTGCAACCATGGTTCGGTGCTCTTGATTCATGTGAGCAAGGTTGGTTGGGGCCGCAAAGTAAACACCTCTATATGCATCAGTTGCATCCCACTGGTTCTTGATGAGGCGAACAAGTCGAGGCATGTTGCTTGCCTCAAATAAAGCGAAGTGGAATCTGCGGTTTGCAGCTGTCACTGCCGATACATCCTGAGATTTGGCAGCAGCTTCCACGTCATTCAATATGTCTTCGAGATACTCAACGTCTTCGTCAGTGAGCAATGGCACTCCGACGCGAATTGCTTCGTCTTCAAGAAGTGAGCGAATTCGATAGACCTCAACTAAATCGTCAATGCTTAGATCTGCAACGAAATAGCCGCGATGTGGATGATAAGTAACTTGGCCTTCGCCTTCAAGGACCTTAAGAGCTTCGCGCAATGGCACCCGACTTACGCCAAGGCTTGCAGCCAATGAATCTTGAACGACTTGCTGACCAGGTTCAAGTTGACCGGATGCAATTAAAATTCGAAGTTCGCGAAGCACGCCTTCTTGCGCAGTTACGTTTTCGCTCATTCTTCATCCAAACTTGGTGGCGCTACGGCATAGCGAACTGGCGTTTGTGAAAACGTAATTGGGTTTGCAACCTGTTTACGCGCTTCGCCTTCTTGATTGATTGTGATGATCGGATTTAACTCCAAAGATTCAGCCAGAGCGAACGCTTCAGATATTGAATTGATTGGACCGCATGGAACTCCAGCACTTGAAAGTAGCTTCCACCAATGGTCAGCGCCATTACCTAGGAACTGCTTTACCAATAACTCATTGAGCTCAACTCGATTAGCTACTCGATCAGGATTTGTTACGAACTTCGGATTGGATGAAACTTCCGGAATTCCAAGTTCTTGGCAAAGTTTTGCAAACTGACCATCGTTACCAACTGCCACAACAATTGGTCGATCTGATGTTTGGTAAACCTCGTAAGGACTAATTGATGGATGCGCATTTCCTAAAATTCCAGGAACAACATCACCAGAAACAAATGAGCTTGCTTGATTCACCATGGCAGAAAGCAACGAAGACAAAAGGTTGACTTCGATTTGCTGACCTTCACCCGTAACGTTTCGGTGATTTAAGGCTGCTAACAATCCGATAGTGGCATGCATTCCAGTAATTACATCTACTAATGCAACGCCAACTTTTGTTGGTTCACCGGGCGCTGGACCGGTCACGCTCATCAAGCCACCCATGGCTTGAACTAACAAGTCATAGCCTGGCATTGCAGCCCCAACGCCTGATCCAAATCCAGTAATCGAACAATAGATAACGTCAGACTTCAAATTCTTTACGGACTCATAATTCAAACCAAACTTCTCACTGTTGCTTGGTGGGAAATTGTGAATGACGATGTCTGCCCGCTTAATAAGTTCATGGGCTTCTGCCAAACCAGCTGGGTTAGTCATGTCTATTGCAACGGATGTCTTGTTTCGATTTACCGACTCAAAGTAGGTAGCTCTGCCGGCAGCGTCATAAGGCGGACCCCAGTGGCGAGTATCGTCCCCAACTTCTGGGCGCTCCACCTTTATTACTGTGGCGCCCATATCGCCGAGCAACATAGTTGCGTATGGGCCAGCCAAAACTCGAGTGAAATCGGCAACGACTATTCCGTCTAATGGACCCATGTGAAGATTGTATCCAATCCTTGGAGCCTGATTGGAATGGCTTACCAGCCCTTAAATCTCTTTCAGCTCAACAGTTCTGCCGCGTTCACCAGGTTGGTCTGGCGTTGCAGGACGTCCTTTTGTGCGAACCGTGATTCGAGTTCGATCACCACGAAATAGATCATGCGAAAACTCAATCTTTCGACCCTTGGTATCCATTGTGGTTCGAGTAACAGCGAGCAGCGGGGCACCTAATTGAACCTCCAGAATTCTGGCTTCGTCCAAAGTGGCATTAACTAAGTCAATTTGCTCAACTGCTTCATCAGGAGTTGTCTCGTAGTGCTTGCTAAGCAATTCATATAAAGAGTTACCAAGTGGTCGTTCTAACAGCCCTGGGAACATTTCTGCTGGAAATCTTGCATGCTCTAGAGAAATTGGAACGCTGTCAGCTAAGCGAATTCGAACTACGTCAAAAATATGTTCACCTTCGGCCAGTCCGAGGGCTTGCTGGGTCTTTGCATCGGCAGGCATAACGGACGCGCTTATCAATCTTGTCCCCGCAGTAAATCCTTGACCCCTAAGCAGCGACGGAACGCCGACAATCTGCGATAAATCGCGATCGATTTTTTCAGGTGACACGAAAGTGCCGCCGCCGCGACCAGGCAAGCGACGAACAACACCCGTCTCTTCAAGTGCCGTTAAGGCAATTCGCAAAGTAGAACGACTTACTTGATATTCACTTGCTAAGTCTCGTTCCGCACCAAGCTTTTGTCCGGCTCGCAATTGACCCGAACTAATCTGAGCCAAAATTCGCTGTCTAACTTCCTCAGCGGTGCGACCTAAGTCTTCGTTTGCGCTCACAACTCAACAGTAACTAGATAGCAGTTACATTGCTTCCAACGCAGCAAGTGATTCGGGAAGAATCTGGCCACCATCAATAACTAGGGCTTGCCCGGTAACGTATGCGGCTTCCTTTGTTGCAAAAAACAACGCTGCATTGCCAATGTCATCCACTTCACCCAAGCGCCCTTGTGGAACTGAAGCTTCCATGGCTTTGCGATATTCAGGACCCATATCCGCAAGTCCCTCAGTTGCAATGTTTCCCGGCAATACGGCGTTTACCGTAATTCCCTTAGGAGCTAATTCGATAGCAGCGGTGCGCATAAATCCAAGTTGCGCAGCTTTGCTGGCACCGTAATGGGACCATCCTGGAAAACCGGTTACTGGTCCAGTGATTGACGACGTCAAAACAATTCGTCCATGACCTGATTTCTCTAACGCAGGTAAGCAAGCCTGAACAGAAAGCATGGTTCCTTTTACATTGGTTCCAAAAACCAAGTCCATGTCTGCTTCTGACATTGTCGCTAACTTGGAATCCGGGAAGATACCCGCATTGGCGCATAGAACATCGATACCACCATTACGTTCAATTGCTGTTTTGGCGACCATGTCACAGTCAGACTTACTGCTTACTTCAGCGAGCACATAAGTGACGGTTCCACCACCAAGTGCAGTCAACTCAGCACAGGCCGATTGAGCGCTGGCCTCATCGCGACCCGTGATCAACACATTTGCTCCAGCTCTTGCAAAGACTCTGGCGATACCTTTGCCGATGCCTTTAGTTCCGCCCGTAACAACAACGGAATATCCATTAACTGAAGTAAACATTTTCTCTCCTAGTTTCCTAATGAGGTATTTCAGGTTCTTCTAATTATGCAAACTTTGACAGATAGTTTTCGGCCAATTCGCAACTTACTTTGGTGAAGTTAGCGCCCATTTCTTTACCGGTGTCAGTGTCCTGATGCGACCCAACCCACGCCACCAACAGCAAACGTCTAAACATTATGAATGTTGGAAGTTCTGCTTCTTCTTCCTTGCTTAAATCGGCAACACTTCGATAGCCCTCGACCCATGAAGCAGTCATATCTGGAATCAATGGGTGATCTTCGATGAAGGAAACAGATGAACCTAAGTCATACATGAACCAACTAAACCCACAGTCATCAAAATCGATAACGGTTACGTCTTTTTCAGAAACTAAGAGATTTGCAAGTCTCATGTCGGCATGAACTAAACCAAAACGATCTTTTGATTTTCCAAAATTCTCTAATCGAACACTTAAAGTATCGGAAAGCCGACCTAGGATCTCTAATTCACTTGGACCCATCGCAAGACCATCACGCCAAGAGCCCCAGTGGCCATTTGGACCAAGTGCAGTTTCAAAGTCCCAAGTGAATCTTGAGAAGTTTTTTGGACGTTCCCATTGTTTGGCGTGATCATGCAAGCGACCAGTTATCGCGCCAAGTGTTTTAAAGTCGTCCACTAATCGATCCTCGGTCGGCTCGACTCCTGGCATGAATTCGAACATGACAGCATGGCGTTCTTCACCAGTGGCATCTTGCGCCAGAATCACTTGCTCGCCTGAGCCTGCTGGCAGGATTGCCGGAGTTCTAACAAGCTGAACTTCCCGCAATGCCTGCACCCAATCCAACTCACTCTGAATTGCTTGTGCTGTGTGATAAAACGGTCGATGAATTCGCAGAATAGTGTCAGTACCGGTACTGCTATCCGTGACTTTGAATGTCGCATTCTCCGAAATATTCAAAAGCGAAATTTTCGAGTCAGGCGAGTAACCAAATTTTGCGACTGCATCTTGAGCAAACTCATGCAGCTTCGCAGGTTCGTTCGAATACCCACTCATTTAACTCTCCTACCGACATCCTTATTTTGGCTTAGTTGCCAATATCTTTTGCCACTTTTGGGGAAGAAAAATGCTTATCCTTGGTCTCGCCCAACCACAGCTTCAAGTGCCTGCGTAATTGCATCGCGTGCCTTTGTGACACTTTCAGTTGATCCGCTCATGTAAACGCGACCAGCTGCGCCAATCATTTGCACATCTACAAGAGTTACGTCAGGAGCAACTTTTTCAGCTTCGTTCGCCGCAACTGTGGCAAAAAGTGCTGGGGTCATTTCATAAACCAACAGAGACTCGCCTGGCATAACCATCGACGCTTGACGATTTCGATTAAGAATGATCGCGTGCTGATCGGTTATGTTCTCGATGATGTCGCTGTAAAGAATGCGAGGACGCAATTGATCGGATGCAGAGGCATTTATTCCGTCAAGAATCGCCTGACCAGCTCGTTTGACTAATTCGATATCGGAAGCGTGAACTTCCAAGACCCCGAATTGGCGTTCTACGAACAAAATGCCAGGTTCAACTTCAGGTACCGACTTAAGCGCCAAGTCAATTACTCGCTCGATCGCAAGCCCGGGTGCCACCTCAATGATCAACGAGTGCTGACCACCGTAAGGAGGGTAACCACGGGCTCGCGTCGGCGTGCTCATGTAAGCAGCGAATTGCTGCTGGAGCTCTTCAACAAGCAAGTAGACGCGTAGTTCGGGCCCTGCTACGAGCGGGCCCGTACTCACGCGGACTCGCCTACTTTAAAGAACTTGTTTAGTTCTGCGTGCGGACGTGGAATTACGTGCTGTGAAACTAGTTCGCCAACCTGGTTAACTGCTTCAGCGCCTGCATCAGTAGCAGCCTTAACTGCGCCGACATCGCCCACGATGACTACAGCTACAAGGCCGTCGCCAACTTCTTCACGCGCAACAATAGTTACATTGGCTGCCTTAACCATGGCATCTGCAGCAGCAACAGCAGCTACATATCCCTTAGTCTCGATCAAGCCCAGTGCGTTGCTTGACATAACTTTCTCCTACTTTGTGATTGCGAACGGTTGTCCGCTTTCGGGTATTGCATTTTCATAACCTGATCTCTCAGGCTCTGTACTAGGAAGCGCTGTGCTTCCCAGAACTCTTAGTGTTCTCATCGATTGATCCAATGATGAGAGCGTCAATTGGTGGTGTAACATCTGGGAACCAAGAGGCTGCGACCGAGCCAGTTGAAACCAAAACGCTTTCGCCAATTCCGGAACCTAGAACGTCAAAGGCAACTAAATGTGCGCCACCTTCAACTTCGACTTCGAGAAAAGCCCCATTGGGAATCTCGGTTAGACGACGGGTCGCCCATACATTGCCGATGACTCGCGCTTTTAACATCAGCGCATCACCGATCCCTTCTGATTGTCTTGTTGACCTTCTCTAATAATCGTTACCCCTAGATCGCGAGCTTTATCGCGCGCTAATGATGTAACGACTACCTTTCGAGCCACGATCAAAGTTGATCCTGACTCGGCAGCTTTTCTGATTGTTGATTCGGTTACGGCACCTTTATCAATACGTGTTGTTCCTGAATCTTGCTTCGAGTTTGCAACGGATCCATTGCCTAACTGAAAAACAAGTTCTCCTTGGCGCATAGCATTTAGCGTTTTTGCGTCTGTCGCCAAATCAAGAATGCGATTTACAAAGTTAGTGACATCTAAATTGCTTCCTAGAGATACAACTTCAATTACCTGAGCCGGCTTTGATGATTGTTGAGTTTGACTAGAAAGCGCTTGTGCAGCACCGCGGATGCCATCGGGACCACCAAGGGCATCGCGTAATGCTTCGCGCACTAGCGATCTCAACATTTCATTATCAGTTGACATTAACGTTCACTCAAAACCTTTTCAGCAACTTCTGCTGCAGCGCGAACGTTGGCTTCTTTGCCCGACAGATAAACGCGGCCAGTGGCGCCGATCATTCGGTAGTCAACAACCTTTACATCAGTTGCCTTCTCCGCTTCATTGGTTGCCAAGATTGCGTATGACGCAGGCTGAACTTCCAAAATGTATAGGGACTCGCCAGGCAAAATCATGGATCCAACTTTGTTCCTATTGATAAGGAATGCGTGCTGCTGATCGACAGACGGCACAACTCGAGATGCCAAGATTTTGGGTTTTGTTGCTTCGGCTTCGGTAGCACCTAAAGCAGCTAGAACGGCTTGTCCGGCAGCGCGAACTTCTTCAGTTGGTCCATGAATTTCTAAATAACCAAAAGTTCTTTCAACAAAAAGAATTCCGGCTTGGACGTTTGCATGCTTTAGCGCGACGTCAGTAAGCGCCTCAATGTCAAGACCAGGGGCAACTTCAATAACTTGCGCTGCCATATTTGCGCGCGGCAAAGCTCCCTTAACCCATGAACCTAGGTAGCACATGGTTTGTGGTTGCATTTGGTCGATGTAGATGAACGACCGTAGCTCTGCCATTTGTATCTCTTCTCTAGTTAGTTCTTGATCAATGCGTGAAGTTCTTCAACAATTAACTTGCGTATTTCGTCTCTTAGTTCAGCTACATCTTGCGTAATTGGTTCGCGACGAATACTTGTGCTTCCAAAGCCATAGTTTTCTTCGTTAGAAGCAACTGGATAAGAAGGTACTGGTCCGGTTGGACTTGACCACGGATTTAGTCCCGCATACGACGGCATAACTTCTCGTGCATCAGCGTTATATGCCAAGCGGGTGTAGTTGATCAAATGCTTAGGCTGCAAATTCTCGCCAACCGAAGAGCGACCAGCAAAACCGGTTCCGATAGTCATAGTTGGAGCCAGGTTCGTTTGAATTCCAGAAGCGCCAAGGCTGTTGCCAACATTTACAGAAACTCGAAGAACTGGAACTGCTGCACTGAACATCATTATCAATTCAGGATTAGCGCTGTGGATTGCAGCTGAGTGACCAGCACCAGTTATGCGCAATACCGCACGGGCAATATCAATTCCTCGTGTTGCAGTTGGCACTCGAACGAAACCTAATACCGGACATAGCTTTTCGTGAGCTAAAGGTTCTTCAGGTACAACTAAATCAAATGGCGCAACTAACACTTTTGTTTTGGCTGGAACCTTAATGCCAGCCTTTTCAGCAATCCATACTGCGTCTTTGCCCACCATTTTGGTGTTGAAGTGACCTTCTGGGAAAACGGTATTTCGCACGGCATCGCGCTCTTCGTCCTTCAATACATATGCACCTTCACGAGCAAATGCCGAAAGCAATTTGTCTGCAATCGCCTCTTCTGCAATTACGACGCTTTCGTTGGTGCAAAGAATTGAGTTGTCGAATGACTTACTTTCAATAATTCGAGCGGCTGTTTTTGCAAGGTCAGCCGTTGCGTCTACAAGAACTGGAACGTTGCCAGGCCCAACTCCAATAGCAGGATTTCCGCTTCGGTATGCCGACCGCACAACTGGTGTGCCACCAGTTGCAACAACAACATCAGTGCGCTCATCAGTCATCAAGGCATTGATAAGTGGGATCGATGGATCTTCCACAATCTGAATGATGCCGTCTGGTGCGCCGGCTGCAACTGCTGCTTCAGACATCGCCTTTGCTGCTGCAACACAAACTTTCTTTGCCATTGGGTGTGGGCTAATGATGATGGAGTTGCGAGTCATCAAGGCCAAAATAATCTTGAATGAAACAGTGGCAACTGGATTCGTTGATGGAGTTAGTGCCAAGATCACGCCAGCTGGACGAGGTATCGCAACAATTTTGTTTACTTCATCGATTTCTGGTGAAACAAAATCTTGGCCGCGATAAGTCTCAACGATGCCTGTGGAGCAAGCGATGTTCTTCAAGACTTTATGTTCAACAACACCAAATCCGGTTTCCGATACTGCATCACGAGCAAATTCTTGCGCTCTAGTTGCTAGAGCCGAAGCAGCAGCATCAACAATTCGATTAACAGTTGCAATGTCGTATTTTGCGTACGCACGTGCTGCCCAATCAGCGCGTTCTACCATTGCGCGACCACGTGGCACGCCGGCTGGTTCAACCATTAACGGTTCAAAAGTCATTTCACTCATGCTGATCGCTCATTCCGAATTTCGGCATATGCTTTGCCGATCGCCAATTCAGTTCTATCTAGCATTTCTTCTGCAACTTCTGGCTTTAGCAAAATTCCTGGCTTGTATTGAAGTACTCGAGGATCCAGTGTGGAGAAGATTGCCCAAACACCATTTTCATAAAGGTGACGCATTACATATTTGGCACCTTGTGGGTGTGCAAATTCCAAACCTAGAATTACGCCGTTTTGTCGAATGCCGACAAACCAATCAGGGTAAGTGGCTTGAATTGCAGCTAAGCGCTGACCTACATAATCGGCAATGTAATGAACCATTGAACGCGTCTCTTCGCGGGAGCAAACTTCCAAAGTTTTAAGTGCAGCTATACAGCCAAGCTCGGCACCACCAAAAGTTGAAATGTGTCCGAAGCCATCTTCATTTAGCCAGCCAGCTGCCTTCTCAGTCGCAAGGACAGCTGCAATTGGATATAAGCCGCCGGAGATTCCCTTGCCCGTAACAAGAATGTCTGGAGTAATTCCGTGCTTCGTGATTCCCCATAGTTCACCGGTGCGCATCAATCCGGTTTGAACTTCATCTGCGATGTAAAGAGCATCGTATTTTTCACAAAGCTTCTTGACTGCTTCAAGGTAGCCAGGATTAGGTAGTGGGAAACCGTAAGTAGCTGGAATTGTTTCCATGATTACCGCAGCAACATCTCGATCACGAAGTGCGTCTTCCATTGCTTCCAAGTCATTGAACGGAACATGTGGGAATTCTTCTGGTCGATCTGAAAGAAATAGTTTCGAGAATCTGTCATCGCCAGTGCCAACAGCCAAACCAGTGTGACCGTGATAAGCCTTAATGATTGAAACAATCTTGCGCTTTTGTGTTGCGTGACGCGCAGTCTTTAATGCGATGTCAATTGCCTCGCCACCACCTGAGCCGTAAATGACTTTAGAAAGTCCCGCTGGAGCAGTTTTGATCAATGCTTCTGCTAGCGCAGTTCTAGCTAGTGACGGAAAGTGGTGATTACCAATATCAAAATGTTGCATTGCCATAGTTACGGCTTGAACAACTTCAGGATTTCGGTGACCCAGGTTGTAAGTTCCACCATTTAGATGCGCATCAATCAGGCGCTTACCCGACATGTCATAAATGAAATACTCTTCGCGGCGATCAATAACTAATGGAACTCCAGAGTCAATCCAAAACTGAGTTTTGCCTGGGTTCCAGAATTCTTTTGACTTCTCGAGCATCTGTTCTTTTGAATCGTATGAGAACAAGCCGTAATCGAATTCGGGTGCTGCAGTATTTTCTTGTGTCATCCCGAACCCTTTCGTAAATCTTGAGTCAATGGCTTTGAAATTTGCCTGAACCAATGATTACACAAAATTAGACCAAAAAACCATACCTTTTAGCAACTTTTGGTTGAATTTTGGTTTAACACCTAAAGTCCAATAAACAATGGCTTTTTTGGTAATTTTGTGCCTAAATGGGTCGATATTTCTACGAATAAAGACCAAAAATCAAAATTTGTTAACCAAAAAAGTTTGAAAAACTATCCCAATTTCGTTGTGCACGAGTCCTATTTCTGGCAAGGTCATTCCAATCGTGTGACTCAGGTCACCCGCAAGTTAGCGACGCAGGGAACTTCCCCGCGTGACAACGAAAGGGTCGAATGCATGTCGACAAATAACGAAAGCCAAAAAGGCCTTCGCAAAGGTGCTGTTGGTTTAACAGCAGTTTTGTTTATGGCGATCGCAAATGCTGCGCCAATTACTGCAATGAGCTTCAACATGCCGGTTGGTGTTGGTTGGGGTAACGGCATCGGTGCCCCTGCTGGTTTCCTATTTGCAACGATCGTTCTATCGATCTTCGCAATTGGTTTCTCGGCAATGGCAAAGTACGTTACAACTGCAGGCGCCTTCTACGGTTTCATCTCACACGGTCTTGGTCAGGTTTGGGGTATGGCAGCAGGCCTACTTGCAACCATCGCCTACATCTTGTTTGAAGGAACCCTCATCGGTGGTTTCGCATTTTTCGCTGCGAATACTTTGAGCTCAATGGCTGGTATTGAAGTTAACTGGTTGATTCTTGCAATCGGCGGCATGATCCTGATTTGGGTTCTAACCTACTTCGACATTTCAGTTGCTGCCGCGGTTCTTGGTGTGACACTTGTTGCCGAAGTTTTGCTGCTTGCAGCTTTCGGTATCAGCGTTGCGATCAAGGGTGGGCCAGACGGATACATGGTTTCTGAAACAATCTCGCCAATGGCTGCATTCGCAGATCTTGAAGCTGGCGCATTTGGTTCTAGCGTTGCTGCAGGTACTGCTGCGCTTGGTATCTTCTTTGCTTTCTGGTCATGGATTGGCTTTGAAACAACAGCTGCATACGGTGAAGAGTCCAAGGATCCAAAGCGCGTTATTCCTCGCGCCACAATGATCGCCGTTATTGGTCTGGGTGTTTTCTACACATTCGTTTCTTGGATGGCTGTTGTAGCAAATGGCGCAAAGACATCCGTGGAAGTTGCTTCCGGATCTACTGGCAACCCAGTTGATCTTTGGTTGATTCCAGTTGAAGCAAACCTAGGTTCGCTTGCAGAAAGCACTTACCGAGTACTTTTGGTAATTGGTTCATTTGCTTGTGCCATGGCATTCCATAACGCTGCATCACGTTACTTGTATGCACTTGGTCGCGAACTTCCATTCGCTGGAATTCGTAACCGTCTATCAAGCACACACCCTAAGCACCAGTCACCAGCAGTTGCTTCAACTGTTGTGACCGTAATTAACATCGTTATGGTTCTTTTGTTTGCAACCTTCTCAACTGCTTGGACATCTGATCCATTAGTTGAAGGTGCAACATCTGATCCAGCGTTGCTTCCATACGGTGTTATTTACACAGTTCCATCGCTTGTTGGTACTGCGTTCATCTTGGTAGTACAGGTAATCTGCTCATTCGCAGTTATCGGATACTTCTGGGGCAAGAAGAAGCACAAGGGCAATGTATTGACAACCTTGGTTGCTCCTCTTGTCGGTGCAGCAGGCATGATCTATGTCTTGACTCTACTTTTCAGTGCAGTTGGTTCCGGCTTCGCAGCTGGTTACCAGTCAAACTCGTTGATGGTTAAGTACTTGCCGTATGAAATTGCAGGCACCTTGATCTTCGGCTTGCTGTATGCCCTATGGGTTAAGTCAAAGCATCCAGAAATCTACGAAGAAATTGGTCGTACGACTATGGAAGAAGCTCACGAACGCGCATAGTGTTCATCAAAAACTGGGTGTCAGCATTGCTGGCACCCAGTTTTTATTTTGCTTAGAAAACTTTTCGGTATTTGCTCAATGTTTCACTGCTAATTCCACAAGAATAAGGACATGGCAAATGACATTGAAGTTTGTAACTGGGCTCCTGATGAGGATGCTGATCCAGCAACCCACACATTTACTTTTGGCGGTCGCGAACCAGTAATCAGTGTTAAGCCAGGAACCATTATTGATTCTTGGTCTTTTGATTGCTTTGGTGGACGCGTTAAATCAGCAAGTGACATGTCAACGCAAGTTTGTGATCCTAGATTTCTAAATCCGCAAACCGGACCGTTCTATGTTGAAGGCGCAGAGCCTGGTGACACTCTTGCGGTTCACTTTGTGTCGATTGAACCTCGGGAAGCATGGGGCGTAAGTACTACCGTTCCATTTTTTGGAGCGCTCACATCAACACCAACTACGGCAACTTTGCAGCCTGCTCTTTTAGAACGAACTTGGATTTACGAATTAGATTTACAAGATCGCTTGGTTCGTTACGCCGCAGCTGATACAAAGTTCACAGCAGCGCTTCCTCTTGATCCGATGCATGGAACTGTTGGTGTTGCACCAGCACTTGGTGAAGTTAGATCTTCTTTAACTCCTGGCAACTGGGGCGGAAATATGGACACCCCAGAAATGCGGGCTGGCGTCACCTGCTATCTCGGCGTCAATGTTGAAGGTGCACTGTTTTCATTTGGTGATGGCCATGCACGTCAAGGTGAAGGCGAAACTTGTGGCGTTGCAGTTGAAACCGCAATGGATACAGTTTTGATTTTGGATCTAATCAAAGGTGCTCCAACACCTTGGCCGCGAATTGAATCTGATGATCACATCATGACCACTGGATCTACGAAGCCACTCGAAGATGCATTCCGAATTGCACATTCCGAGATGGTGCATTGGGTCAGTGACCTGACCGGTCAATCGACTTTGGACAGTTACCAGTTCGTATCTCAAACTGCTTTAACACCGGTCGCAAATGTTGTTGATACGAATTACACAATGGTTGCCAAAATTGCTAAAGACTACTTAGGTAATGTAAACGTCATGCAAGGAATGCATCAAAAGATGCGAGCCCGTGCAGCGCAGTGGCACGAATATCAGAAGGGTAAGTAATGCCAAGAGTTGAACGCATGGAAATTGATTTAGCACTAGCAATCGAAATGACAAACGCAGCGAAGGCCAAGGCTGTTGAAATCAATGCACCTATGTCGATCGCGGTGCTCGATGCTGGAGCAAACCTACTTAGCTTTCAGCGAATGGATGGCGCTGAATTAGCAGGCCCAAATCTTGCAGTCGACAAGGCATACACCTCAGTTACTAATCGAATTGAAACAGGAGAATTACGCAGTCGAGTCGCTCCTGATGGTGACTTGCCAGGCATGAGCGCAAATGGCGGTGGACGTTACATCGCATTTGCTGGCGGCATTCCATGCTGGGATGGCGAACGCGTAGTTGGTGCCATTGGAGTTAGTGGTGGCTCATGGGAAGAAGACCAGATTTGTGCCGAAGCCGGAATTGAAGTTTTCAAGCGGGCCAGTAACGCATGACAACTAAAGAGCCAATTGGCCGCTTTCGTTTTATGAACGAACAGCGAGTCAATCTTGATGGCTTCGCAACACCTGCACCCGAACTCGGACTCGTCGCATTCAATGGACTTAATGACCCGAAGCCTTCGATAACAATTAAAGAAAATCGAATTGTCGAAATGGATGGGCGAAGCGAATCGGATTTTGATTCGATTGATGAATTCATTGCTCGCCACGGAATCGACCTGAGTGTGGCCATTGAGGCAATGGCGATTGATGATTTGGACTTTGCACGAAGACTTGTAGATCCAAATCATTCGCGCGCAGATATTGTTCGACTTTCCTCTGGAATGACTCCAGCAAAATTAGCCGCAGTGCTTTCAAAACTAAGTGCTGCCGAACTAGTAATTGCAATGACAAAAATGCGAGCTCGTCGAACACCAAGTAATCAAGCGCATGTCACCAATAGATCTGACGATCCGCTTTTGCTAGCTGCAGATGCAGCCACCGCCGCCGCATTTGGTTTTCGGGAATTAGAAACTACTGTCCCGGTTGCAGCTGACGCGCCATCAAATGCTGTTGCAGTTTCAATTGGCGCAGCCGTTGGCTCCCCTGGAGTCTTAGTTCAATGTTCAGTTGAAGAATCGGCTGAACTGGCACTTGGTATGCGCGGACTTGTTTCTTATGCCGAGACCGTTTCCTTGTACGGAACCGAACAAATTTTTATTGACGGCGATGACACTCCCTGGTCGAAAGCATTCTTAACAAGTGCATACGCCAGCCGCGGCATAAAGATGCGCGTAACTTCGGGTGGCGGATCTGAAGCGCTCATGGGTGGCGCAGAAAAGTGCAGCATGTTTTATCTCGAGGCACGTTGCGTGGCTCTTGCCCGTGCAATCGGTGCTCAGGGAGTTCAAAATGGCGGCATTGATTCTGCTGCAGTAGCTGGCGCGGTCCCAGGTGGAGTTCGCTCCTTGATGGCAGAAAACGTAATGGTCATGTTGCGAAACTTAGAAGCATGCACTGGAAACGATGCCTTGATGAGTGAATCTGATGTTCGACGCACATCACGTACTCACCCAATCTTTATTGGTGGCTCAGACTTTATAAATAGTGGCTTTGGCTCAATTCAGCGTTACGACAACATGTTTGGACCAAGCCAGTGGAACTCAGAAGACATAGATGATTTCTTAGCTATGCAACGTGACTGGGGCGTAGACGGTGGTCTTCGCACTGCGGACGAAGTAGAAGTAGAACGACTCAGGCGTCGAGCCACGGAAGCAGTAACCGCCGTTTACTCTTGGCTTGGCTTGGGAGATTTCTCGCAAGAATGGGCAGATCAAGCAATTGATGCGGCTGGATCAAAAGATATTTCCTCCGGCGACTTAATGCTTCCGTTGACAGCTGCGCGAACCATTATGGAAACAAATGTCACAATGCTCGATGTAATTGCAGCGCTTGCGGAAAATGGTTTCGACCTTGAAGCTCAAAGATGTCTAGACATGCTTAAAGCTCGAGTTGCCGGTGACTACCTACAAACTTCTGCGATTTTTGATGAAGAAATGAATGTCCTTTCGTTGGTAACTGATCCAAATGAATACTCAGGACCGGGAACTGGATACCAACCAACAAGTTCTCGTCAGAACGAAATCGACACAATTCGTCAACAGCGTTCGGTTTCGGACTTGTTAGCTGAACAACAAAGCTTTGACCATAAAAACATTTTTGTTAAGGGGTCAGCAGAAACGAGTTACGATCCGCGTGACGTTGTTATTGGAGTATCGCCGGCAACCGGTAAAGACATTTGGGTAACACTTTCTGGACTAAGTCTTGCGGATGCGATTTCAGAAGTACTTGCTGGTCTTGAAGAAGAAGGATGCACTGGAAGAATTGTGCGAATCAACGACTCCCTCGATTTAGGAATGATTGGTTTAACAGCAGCAAGGCTTTCAGGTTCTGGAGTTAGCGTGGGACTTCAGGCAAAAGGCACTGCACTAATTCATCGCAGAGATCTTGCACCGCTTGCAAATCTAGAGCTTTACTCGGTCGCCCCAACAATTACTCGAGACCTTTATCGAATGATGGGAATCAACGCTGGTCGCCATGCGAAGGGTGCAACGCCTGAGCCGGTCAGAAATCCATATTCAGATGAAGCTATTGAAGCTCGGTACCACACCAAAGTTGTCTCACTCGTGGCGATTGAACGCAATTGTGTTAACAGCCATGGCCCAGAACTGATGGAGCTTCGATAGCAATGAATAATCAAAAAGGTTTTTCCGGAAAGAACGTCTCCGAAGTAACAGTGGAATCAATCAGGCGTGGGGACATAACGCTTGATGACGTCAGAATTCATCCAGAAACTTTGGCAATGCAAGCCCAAGTTGCCCGAGATAACGGCAATCCTCAATTGGCCGAAAATTTCCTTCGCGCCGCTGAGTTAACTTCGATTTCCGATGAAGTGGTTATGGGTTATTACGATGCCTTGCGACCTGGACGCTCAACGCCGCAACAACTCATAGAAATTGCAAATGAACTGGAACTTAAAGGCGCAATAAAGAATGCCGAACTCTTCAAGCAGGCAGCCGATGTTTACGCACGACGTGGATTAGCTGCAAAATAGCTCTTATGGGACTCGTTGCTGGAATTGATATCGGTAATTCCACGACTGAAATCGTTATCTCTTCCGGAAGTAAACCTGTCGCTTGGGATCGCAGACCAACTCGTGGTATTAAGGGTTCTGAAGTATCCATAAAGGCAGCGGTGTCACTGCTTCAAAGTTTGCAGCGAGAGAATCAGCTTTCAGTAGAGCGAGTAGTAGTAGCACCTTGGCTACCAGTGGAAACAACTACTTCAACGATTCACGAACCATTGCCCGATACCGGTCGATTACAGATTCTTGAAACTGCGCACCAAAGTGTGGTTGGTGATGGCTGGGCAATTGGCGAACCTTGGTTGATTACGCAATCCCCTAAAGCTGCAGTCTCTTTAATTGCAGTTGTGTCAACCGGAGTTGGATTTGAATTTGCGTCTGCCGCAATAAATCGCGAATTAGCCTCAGGTGCAAATATCGTCGGGGCGGTGATTGCTGATGATGAAGCGGTTTTGATTGCTAAGCGCATTAACGCAGACATACCGATTGTCGACGGTGTAGATACTGATCGTGCACAATTAGCGCAAAAACTATTTCTAGAAGTTAGACCACAAAACGCTTCACTCAAAGTGGCGACAGATGTATGGGCGCTTCGCTCTGCACTTGAATTATCCGAAGCAGACGCTGCCCCATTAAATGAAATTGTTCGCTGGGTAAAGAATGAGCGCACTGCACTTATCGGAACGTTTGCTGAATCTAAAGGTTCCCAGCAAACAACAAATGGATTCATTAGTTGGAATGATGGTTCAACAACAGATCTATTTGAAGCAGTGGCAAGAATTGAAACTTCTCTCATTGGAGAAGCTAGAGAAATTTCGATTGCTGAATCTGTAAACACATCTGATATTTGGGGCTTTGATATCACAAAAGTCTTAGCCGAACGAGGCTTACGCCAAGTTGGCCACACGCGAGATTTAGCGCTTGCCCAGCTTTCACCACACAGCGCAAATACGGAATTAGATTTAACTGCGTTGTTTGGCGTTCCAGTACAAGTTGCAGAATCCGAAAGTTACGCTGCGCGCTTAGGTGCGAAAAGCACGCCAGGCGTTGGATCTAATGCCGCAATTCTTGACATCGGTGGCGGCACAATCGACTTGATATCTGATGTGGAGATTTCTGCCGCAGGAGCGGGCGAGCTCTTGACCGCAGCAGTTGCCTTCGCCCTAAATACTTCAAGAGGAGCAGCGGACTGGATTAAGCGTGGCCCGGCGCAAAGACTTGAATCTCCGCAGGTATTGCTCTCGGAGGATGGCAACAAAGCATTTGTTTCAGAATCTGTGCAGTACCCAGCATCAGCAATGGGTTCACTGGTGGCACCAGGCCCAGCTGGCTTCCTGACATTTGGGCAGAATCTGCAACCCGCAGAATGGCGCATCATGCGCCAAGGTCTGAAGCAGGCTGCGATTGGTAAAAACGTGGCGCGACTTCTACGCACATTTGAAACTCAAACTGGAAACTCAAATGAATTAGATCTGGTCGTAGTTGGTGGACCAGTTGCAGACGACGAACTACTTCCCGTTTTAGCAGCGATTCCTGGAGTAAAAGGAATTGGTCGCGGCAATGTAGCAGGCATGCTCGGACATAGATTTGCTGTTGCCTATGGGCTTTCGCAGCTCTAGTTTTGTTCTGAATTTCTCCCCTGCAACCAAAAAATCTGGAAAAGTATCAGTAAGAAGTTTTGGTAATGCTTTAGGGGAGAAAAATGGCAACGACAGTTTGGCACAACGGCAAGGTTTGGATAAATGAAAATCAAACTACACATGCGCTAGCTGCTAGCAATGGATTGATTGTTGCTCATGGTGACGAAGCGCTCACGCTAACTGCTGATGAAAAAATTGACTTAAATGGTGCAACTTTGTTGCCTGGTTTTGGTGATGGCCATGCGCACCCAGTCTTTGGCGGTATTGAAACTTTATTCGCTCCGGTTCGTGGGCCAGAAAAACTTGAGCAACTTCTCGAAGCAGTCAAGACTTGGGCTGATGCAAATCCAGATGCACCATGGGTTCGTGGTGAAGGTTATGACCCGAGCCTGTCGCCGCGTGGTGAATTCGATGCCAAGTGGTTAGATGAAATTGTTCCTGATCGTCCAGTTGTTTTACGTGCAATGGATTACCACACTGCTTGGGTTAACACCAAGGCCCTTGAACTTGCTGGAATAACCAAGGACACTCCTCAACCTGCCGATGGCGAAATTTCGCTGCGCGAAGATGGCACACCTTCCGGCACACTTCGCGAGTGGGGTGCCTGGAAAATGGTTTACGACTTACTGCCACCACTCACTTTGGATCAGCGTGACCAAGCATTGCGTGCAGCATCAACTACTTTCTCTTCGTGCGGCGTTACTTGGGCGCAAGATGCGTGGGTTGAAGAAGACACGATGGAAAGTTGGCTGCAAGCGGCTAGGTCAGGGTCACTTAAGTTTCGCGCAAATCTAGCTTGGTTAGCTGAACCAGAAGGTGTTTGGAAAACCAAAATTGATTCCTTTGTTACAAATCGCGACAGGGTCAAAAATGAAGCCCCACAATTCCTAACAGGCAACACTGTGAAATTCTTCGCAGATGGAATCCTTGAAGGTGGCACTGCTGCAGTGCTGGAAGATTATTGCGATTGCCCAAACAAAGGTATGCCGAACTGGCGCCGTGAAGAACTAATTGAAGCAGTAGCTGCAGTTGTCGCAAAAGGTTTTCAAGCTCACATCCATGCAATTGGCGATGCCGGCATTCGTAATGCATTAGACGCATTTGAAAATGCCCGCAAAGTCGGTGGCAAGTTGATTAATCCCGTTATTGCTCATTCCCAGTTAATTGATCCAGCAGATCTTCCGCGCTTCAAAGAACTCGATGTGATTGCAAACTTTGAACCACTTTGGGCACAGCTAGCTAATGAACAAGTCGTGCTCACAATTCCACGGCTTGGTCAGGAAAGAGCAGACCGCCAATATCCAATGGCGACGCTTTTGCATAGTGGCACCAAGATTTCCTTTGGTTCGGATTGGCCAGTGACATCCCCGGTTCCGATGGAAGGAATTGGCGTTGCAATTACACGTCAGACAGACGAAGAATTTCCTGAAGGTGGATGGGTTCCGCAAGAACGCTTAACACTGGATGAAGCCCTCACTGCCTACACAATGGGAACTGCAGTTCAAGCCGGTGAAGCTGAACTTTGGGGTGACTTGGCAATTGGCAAACGTGCCGACGTTGTCATGATGGCTACAGACATTCATGCCCTAGAACCAATGCAGGTTCGTCGGGCTAAAGTTGCAGGCACTTGGCTCGGTGGCGTTCGAGTTTTTGGATAGCGGAGCCTACTTAGAAATTTTCGAGTCAAGGTAGGTTTAATCCGTGGAGTTAACGCCTTCGGAACTTGATCGGTTACTGATCTTTAATGTTGCCCAACTTGCCCAATCTCGACGGGCACGTGGCCTAAAGCTAAATAAGCCAGAGGCTGTCGCGTTGATTTCGCACGCAGTAATTGAAGCGGCTCGAGATGGAGCAAGTCATTCAGCCGCACTTAGTGCTGGCATTGCGGCAGTTTCGGACTCTGAACTGCTACCTGGTGTTGGACCGCTTCTTACCGGAATCGCCGTTGAGGCAGTTTTCTCGGATGGTCGCCGATTAGTAGTTGTTGATTTTGAGTCTGCAGATGATGACGCCCCAGGGAAAGTAACCCGCCTTGAACCAATTGCGCACACTACAAACGCAGACAGCGTTTCATTAGTAGTTGTAAACGAATCCGATATCCAAATCTCGGTCACAACACACATGCATTTCTTTGAAGTCAATCCCAAACTTCGATTTGATCGTGTCACGTCGTACGGAAAACATCTGCACATTCCAGCTGGCGAGCATGTTGACTTTCCACCAGGTGTCGAAGTTTCCGTGAACTTGATTCCGATTTCGGGAAATCGAATCTTGATTGGGTTTGCTGGTCTAGTTGATGGTCCGTTGGACGCGCCTGGGACAAAAGAAAGCGCTGTCGCCAAAGCTAAGTCGCTCGGATATTTGGGATTTGAATCATGAATCAACAAGAACTAGCTGAGATTCAGCAAGACATAGCCGTTCATGGCGCACGCAAAGGAGACTTTGTTCGCCTCGGTGATACCCAACTTGTCGTCCGTGTGGAAGCTGATGATCGTGAACTTGGAAATGAAGTTCAGATCGGTTTTGGAAAGAACTTACGTGACGGCATTGGGATGCGTTCTGTTCCAAGTAGTGAGTCGTGCGATGTTGTAATCACGAATGTTTTGATCATTGATGCGATTCAAGGAATCCGCGTGAGTTCAATTGGAGTTCGTGGCGGACGAATCAGTGCAATTGGTCGCGCGGGAAATCCTGACACTATGGATGACGTCGACGTAATTATCGGCAGCGGTTCGATCGTCATATCTGGCGAAGGATTAATTGCAACTGCCGGTGGTATCGATACCCACGTCCACGCTATGTCGCCGCGAGTTTGCGATGCAGCTCTTGGCAGTGGAGTAACGACAATAATTGCGCAGGAATTTGGGCCATTTTGGGGTGTTGGAGTTAGTTCTAAGTGGGCGCTTGAACAGGCTCACAATATGTATGGAGCTTGGCCCTTGAATGTTGGAATTCTAGGAAGAGCTGCGGGTTCGACTCGCGCCCCACTTGAAGAAGCTCTTGCTGGTGGAGTTTGCGGTTTCAAGATTCACGAAGACACCGGTGCTCACCCACGAACAATTGATACAACGTTAACTTTTGCTGACGAATTTGATGTTGCCGTTGCGCTACACACCGACGGATTGAACGAAATGCTAAGCGTCGCTGACACTTTGAAGGTAATTGACGGCCGCGCAGTTCACGCCTTCCATGTTGAAGGTTGCGGTGGCGGTCACTCCCCTGACGTTTTAACTATGGCTGGGCGCGAAAACATTTTGGCATCTTCTACCAATCCCACGCTTGCCTACGGTGTCAATGCTGCAGATGAACATGTCGCCATGATTATTTCGGCGCATGGCATGAACCCTGAATTGCCTAGTGATGTTCAGATGGCACGCAACCGAGTGCGGAATGCCACAATGGCTGCAGAAAATCGTTTGCACGATATGGGAGTCATTCCAGTTACTTCATCTGATGCCCTCGGCATGGGCAGAGTTGATGACACTTGGCGGAAAACTTTTGCTATGGCAAGTATGTTCGCAGATCACGCAATACTCGATGGTTCTGTCGCTGCTGATGATGTCGCCGTTAACAACGATCGAGTTTTAATGCATGTTGCAAAAATTACAACTAACCCCGCTCTGGTGCATGGCTTGTCTCATGAAATCGGATCGCTACAAGTTGGACTCATGGCTGACATAGTTCTTTGGCCTTACGCGACCTTCGCATCCAAGCCAAACATGATCATTAAGAATGGTCTGCCAGCTTGGGGAGTTGTCGGTGATCCTGGGGCTACCGTTTCAAATGCTCAACCTTTGGTAATTGGGCCGCAATTTGGTGCCTACGGAGAAACTGCCGAAGATCTAGGTGTCCATTTCACTAACGGCAATTCCGAGATTTCGTTATCTCGCAGACGCAGTGTTCCTGTAAAAAACACCAGAACTATCAAAAGTTCAGACATGATCCGGCACGGAATTCTTGGCGAAATCCATGTCGACCACACGGGAAGTGTCGTAACGTTCAATGGTCAGCACATTACGAGCGAACCCCAAAACGCAGCGACACTCACCCGCACATTTTTGCTTTAGGAGTTTGCGATGGCGTTAAACCTAGTCACTGCATCTGGGTCCGGCGCTGAACGCGGCGCACAAATCGGTGAGCAACTTTCAGGATTGCTTGAAACGGCTTGGAACAGATGGGTACTTCATTTCAGTAAAAACGAAGTGGATGCCGAAGAGTTAGCGCAACGATTAACTGAAGTTGGCGGCTGGGAAACTGCGGAACGTTATTGCCCAGATTTGGTTGCGGAATTGGAAGCGATGGCTGAAGCCGCAAACATGCCTTGGTATCAAGTAGCTGCACTGTCAATGCTCGATGAATCGTGGGCACTAACTGGTGGCATGGGGTGCACTGCAGTTGCGATCACTCGTGACGGTTCCCGAGCCGCTGGACAAAACATGGATTTACCGGACTGGACTAATGGATTACAAACCGTATTACGAGTTAAAGACGAATCCGGTCTTGGCGTAATTGCAGCGACGTATCCTGGATCACTTGCCACCATGGGTATGAATTCCAATGGCGTAATCGTTGTGGTTAATGCGCTAGATCTAGCTATAAACATGACGGGTATGCCGGTTGACTTTGTTACGCGAGGTGCCTTGCATCAACCAACTGCCGCAGATGCCATTTCTTACATCAGAGAAATTCCGCATGCAGTAGGTCAGAACTACACAGTTCTCGACAGCAAAGATCTGTTCATGGTTGAAGCCGCTGCGGACAAAGTTTTGGATGTGCCGACACATCCGGAGGTATCAGGTCATACCAATCATGCATTTACCCGTGAATACTCCGGATCCGAAGGTTCGTATGCTCGGATGGCTGCAGTCGAGGTCAATCGCAAAAGTTTAAACACGGCTGAAGACATAAAGAACTTGCTTCTTGATAAGGATTCGGGAGTCTGCATCACACTTGGTCGATGGCGTGAAGACATGTACTCCTTTATGGGGTTAGTTGGCGACGCTGGGACAAAACAGGCGTGGGTCAATTCAGCGCCGGCCTACGATGGCGCTTTTGAAGAAGTTTCATTTATCTAGATTCGGGCAAGATCCTGGAGCCGAAGTGATTTCAGGTACTGCACATGTATGTATTTAATAAAGTCCATAGGCTAGGGATATGAGTTCACAAAATAATGTCACTGTCATTGGTGGCGGAATCATCGGTCTTGCTTGCGCCTGGGAATTAGCTAAAGATGGTGCATCGGTAATCGTTGTTGAAACTGGCGGATCAAGTTACGGCACTTCACTTGCCAATGCAGGTTGGATCAGCCCAAGTCACATCATTCCGTTTGCAGCACCTGGAATGGTTCAGACTGGATTCAAGAATTTGATCGGACGCACTGGCGCTTTTGCAATGACACCTGGTGCCGGACCGTTACTTGCTCCCTGGACTCTGAAGTTTGCGCGCTCATGCACTGACGCACATGTGGATCACTGTGCACCTGCGCTTAAAGAATTGCTTGACACCAGCATGGATGTCATTGAAGGACTAACTGAAACAACTGACTTAAAGCGAACAAATCAACCGCAGTGGTACGTCTACACATCGGACAATGCTGAAGCAGATGCAGAACACGAAGTTGATCTCGTTACTAAGTACGGAGTCGATGCAAAGCAACTTGATCTTGCTACCAGCTTGGAGCAAGAGCCCATCCTTAAAGACACAGTTAAAGCAGTTGTGGAGTTCAGTACTGACTTTGGATTAGACCCAGGAAAGCTCGTAGAGGTTTATCGACGTAATTGTGAAGCAATCGGCGTTACCTTCCGAAGTGAGAATGTAACGGGAATGTCTTCAACTAGCCGGAACGTAACCGTTGTTACAACGACCGACTCTTGGATTTGTGATTACGTAGTTCTAGCTGCAGGCGTATGGTCTCGCGAACTAGCAAAGAGCGTTGGCGAAAATCTTCCAATCATGCCGGCTAAGGGCCAGTCGGTAACACTTCCAGGCGTAACCAATAGTCCTTCCAGAACTTTGATGCTTGCCGATCAGCGAATTGCAACCAATCCGCTGGATTGGGGATTCCGAATGAGCACTGGGTTTGCGCTTACCTCCCCAAGCGATATGTCGGTTAACTCGAAGGCAACCGAGAAGTTGATAAACACTGCACGCCAGGCATTACATCTTCCTGAGAAGTTTGAAGTTAAAAATGAATTGGCTGGATTGCGTCCTGCGAGCCCAGATGGCATGCCATATATAGGTGCGCTGCCTAAGGCGCCAAGAGTGATTGCAGCCACTGGCCATGGAATGCTGGGCTTGATGATGGGGCCAGGAACCGGAAAATTTGTCTCAGATCTAATTGCCGGACGCCCAGTTTCTCGCGATGTGTTGAAATTCTCCCCTGCTAGACCCCGTCTTTAATTGAGTTTTTCAACGTTAACAAATTGTGACTTTAGGTAAATTGCCCTTATTCAATGCCATTTCGTTGTAAGTTTCACTTGCGAAACCACTGTTTCGCATGAAATCGCAACACTTGAAAGTAGGCAACTTTGAGCGAGAAGTATCTCGAGATTCGCAACCTTACAAAAGTTTTCCAAACCCCTGAAGGTGGCGAAGTTCGCGCACTTGATGACGTGACTTTGGATATCGCCAGCGGCGAGTTCTTTATCTTGCTTGGTCCTTCTGGTTGTGGCAAAACTACGTTGCTTAGAAGTATCGCGGGACTCGAGTACCCAGACAGTGGCGAGATCGTGCTTCTAGGTGAGCGCATTGATGACAAACCGCCATATGATCGCCCAGTTAATACTGTGTTCCAGTCCTATGCCCTGTTCCCACACATGACTGTTGGCGACAACATTGCATTTGGCTTAGAGATGGAAAATGTTGATAAGGCAGAAATCGCTAAGCGAGTTGAAGAAGCTCTCGAGCAAGTTCAGCTTTCAGGTTATGCAAAGCGCATGCCATCCCAACTTTCTGGTGGACAGCAACAACGTGTTGCACTAGCTCGCGCACTTGCAAAGAAGCCAAAGGTGCTTTTACTTGACGAGCCACTTTCGGCTCTGGATTTAAAGCTTCGTCGTGGCATGCAGGTTGAACTTAAGCGCCTGCAACGTGAGACCGGAATTACCTTCGTATTCGTTACTCACGATCAAGAAGAAGCAATGTCAATGGGTGATCGAATTGCCGTATTTAGCCAAGGAAAGATTGTTCAGCTAGATACGCCAGTTGAGGTTTACCGTCGACCAGTTAATGCCTACGTAGCTGACTTCATTGGTGAAACAAACTTGATTAAGGGCACGGTTGCTCCTGGTGGAATTTCACTTCCTGGTGGAAACGTTTTGCCAACCGATCAACTTGCTGCCGACTCAGTTATTCCAGCTTCTGGCGAAGTTACCGTAGCTATTCGTCCTGAAGATTTAGTTCTTGCAACCAATGGCATGATCAGTGGAACTGTGCGAGACGTTATCTTCACTGGTGACTCAGTTCGAGTTCACGTAACTGTAGGTGACGTAGAAGTTATCGCATCACTTGCTTCTTACGGAACTGAAATTCCAGCACAAGGAAGCCAGGTCACACTAAGTCCAGAGCATCGCGCTGCACGCACGGTGGCTTCATGACCGCTGTAACCACTCCGCCAAAGAAGCAGGCGCAGCGAGGTCGGCCAGGCCAATCCTCGCCAAAGCTTGCGTACTTGCCAATCTTGTTTTTGGCTTTTGCCATTGGCATCCCGCTGGTAATCATCGTTATTTACTCATTCCTTGAGAAGCCTTCACAAGGAACTGGAGTTAAGTGGGTTTTCACTCTCGAAAACTACAAAGCTTTGTTTATCCAAGAGAAGCTTGATGGCACCACCGCCATTGATACTCGCTACATAAAGGTCTTATGGGCTTCTTTCTATTACTCAGTCATCACCACGGTTGTAACCCTTGCACTATCTATTCCAACTGCGATGTGGATTGCTACTCGTGATGCTCGTAAGCGCAACCTTCTAGTCGCCTTGGTGACTCTGCCATTTTGGATCAGCATCTTGATTCGTACTTACGGCATGCGTCAGATCATTGCTGATGAAGGTCCGATTGGAAAGTTTCTTGCGATCTTTGATGTTTCTTTCAGCATTCTTTACACGCCAACAGCAACGATCCTTGGCCTGATTTATGTATTCCTGCCATTCATGATCTTGCCTATCTATGCATCAGCAGAGCGATTCGATTTCCGACTTGCCGAAGCTGCATATGACTTGGGTGCAAAGCGAATGACCGTAGTTCGTCGAGTGATTTTGCCATCAATTCGCCCAGGCATCATTTCGGGAATTGCTTTGGTATTCATTCCGGCACTTGGTTCGTTCTTGCAATCTGACATGTTAGGTGGCGGCAAGACCAACATGGTTGCAAACGTCATTGCAAATAACTTTGGTCAAGCGCGAAACTGGCCATTTGGTAGCGCGCTGGCGGTATTGCTGATTGTTCTTACCTTGCTATTCGTACTCATCATGCAAGGTGTCGCACAACGACGCGGAGACAAGGTGGAATTGGTATGAGCCATACTCAGACACCCACAAGTAAGCGTGGCAAGTTAGTAAATCTGCGAAACTTCCCTGGCTTTAATCCAACAGCCTGGTTTGTGCTGTTCTTTTTATACATGCCGCTGATTTATGTCGTGATCTACTCATTCAACTCAAGCCGCATTGGTGCGGTTTGGGAGAGTTTCTCGCTGAAGTGGTACGGCAAAGTATTTGAGAATACTGACATTCAGCGCGCTCTAAAGAACTCACTTCAAGTTGGTCTAGTTGCAACAATTTTGTCGACAACACTTGCCGTGATGGCAGCCCTTGGACTACTTCGAATGAAGCGAGCTGGTAAAGCCGTCGCTATTGCACTTATCGGTGCACCACTAATCATTGCTGAAATCGTTTTGGCTGTAGGAACACTTGGATTGTTTATCGCAGTCGGTGTTCCACTAGGCAAAGTTGGCTTGATTGTTGCGCACACGGCATTTTGTATTCCGTTTGCGCTGTTACCGATTCGGGCTCGCCTAAGTCAGTTAGATATGGCGCCATTCGAAGCTGCATCTGACTTGGGTGCTAATGAAAAGCAAATTCTGCGTCGCATTACCTTGCCATTACTTGCTCCTGCAATCTTTGCTGGCGCACTTTTGGCGTTTGCAATTTCGATTGACGACTTCATTACATCGTTCTTTGTTGCTGGCCCAGGAGCCACAACATTGCCGGTCTACATTTTTGGCATGATCCGCTCAACAGTCACACCGGAAGTAAATGCAATTTCAACATTGCTTCTGTTGTTCTCGGGCAGCGTGCTAATCGGATCGTATTTGATCCAAAGAAAAAGGAGATAAGAATGGCTAGCAACAAGAGGCGTCGCGCCTCCTATGTAGCTGCACTTGCTGCCGCAAGCGCACTACTACTTTCTGCATGTGGCGGGGAGACCACTGCAGATTCAGGCGCGGGCGAAGCCACTGCAGCTGCAGGGGAATTCCCAACTACTGGCTCAGGCGTAGTTAATGTTTACAACTGGACCGATTACATCGATCCAGAAGAGCTAAAGCGCTTCACTGCTGAAACTGGCATCGAAGTTATTTTGGATACCTACGACAGCAATGAAACTTTGTTGGCGAAACTTCAGTCCGGTGCAACTGGCTATGACGTCATTGTTCCTTCTGACTACATGGTGCAGCAGATGATCGAACTTGATCTGCTTCAGAACATTGGCGTAAGCAGCTTCCCTAACGGTGGCAACATCAAGGACAACTTGGTAGATGTTTACTGGGATGCAGGACGCAACTACACCGCACCTTGGAACTACGGAACTACAGGCATTGCCTGTAACTTCGCTGCTGAACCAGGTTGTGCAAACATCAAGTCTTGGAAGGACTACTTCACTGCAGGTCTTCCAAAGATGGATTCACTAAAGGATCAGGTTGAAGTTGTCTCAGCTGCACTTCGTGCAACTGGTGTTGGTCCAGATGATCTCTGCACCACCGACAAGGCTAAGTATGTTGCTGCTGAAGAATTACTTGCTGGATTCAAGCCAGCCGTAATTGAATCAGATGGCGGCATCGAGCGCGTTGTTGCTGGAACTTCAAACGTGCGTCACGCATGGAACGGTTCCACTCACCGCATGACAGTAGAGAATCCTGATGTTCAGTTCATCTACCCAAGTGAAGGTATCAACCTATGGGCAGACAATCTAGCTGTTCCAGTCGGTGCTCCTAACTTGGATAACGCCAAGATCTTCATCAACTGGATGATGGATCCAAAGGCTGCAGGTGCTCAGAGCAACTTCTCTGGCTACGACAACGGAATCAAGGGTTCAGATGCATTCATGGATGAAGCACTGAAAACAGATCCAGCAGTTGTAGTTCCAGCTGACAAGCAGGCACTTATTTCACCACTTCCAAACTGTGGTGAAGAAGCCCGCGAGTTGTACACCCAGGTATTTACTACTTGGACAACTAGCCAATAAGACCTTCGGGTTACCAAATAACGCCCGCCCCATGGATTCCATGGGGCGGGCGTTATTTTTTTGTGACCTGTTGAGATTAGTTTTTTACCAAAATGTCCGTAAATGTCTTTCTGAATCAAGGTTCGTCTGGCATTCTGTAGTTACATTCCTACTTTTAAGGGAGATCCATGAAGACTATGAACAAGCGCAAAGCTACTTATGTTGCAGCCCTTGCTGCTGCCGGAGCTTTGCTTCTATCCGCGTGTGGCGGAGAATCAACTGCTGGCGGAGATGCCTCTGCACCAGCTGCAGCATCAGGTGAATTTCCAACATCAGGTTCTGGCGTTGTAAACCTTTACAACTGGACTGACTACATTGATCCAGCACTGCTAGACCAGTTTGAAGCAGAAACTGGTATCGAAGTTATCCTCGATGTATTTGATAGCAATGAAACTTTGCTTGCCAAACTACAATCAGGTGCAACTGGTTACGACGTAATCATGCCTTCTGACTACATGGTTGAGCAGATGATCGGCCTTGGCATGCTTCAGGAAGTAGATGTGGCTTCATTCCCTAATGGAAAGAACATCGCACCTGAGTTCATGGATGTGTACTTCGATCCAGGTCGTAAGTACACCGCTCCTTACATGTACGGCACAACTGGTATCGCTTGTAACACCAAGCTTGAACCAGAATGTGAAAACATTAAGTCTTGGAAAGATTTGATGACCGGAAACTTTGCGAATGTAAATGCTCTTAAAGATCAGGTAGAAATCGTTTCCGCTGCACTTCGTGCAACTGGCGTACCTGCTGCTGACCTTTGCACCACAGACACTGCAAAGTATGTTGCTGCCGAAGAATTGCTAGCCGGATTTAAGCCAGCAGTTATCGACAACGATGGTGGTAACGAGCGCATGATCACCGGACAGGCAAGTATCCGTACTTCTTGGAACGGCGACACTCATCGCATGAAGATGGAAAATCCAGACATCATCTTCATCTACCCAAGTGAAGGCCTTAACTTCTGGTCAGATCACATGGCAATTCCAGTCGGTGCACCGAACTTGGATAACGCCAAGATTTTCATGAACTGGATGATGGATCCTGCAAACATGGCTGCAGCAAGTAACTTCTCGGGTTACAACAATGCAATCACTGGAACTGCAGACCTAATGGCAGATGAACTAAAGAACGATCCAGGCGTTATCGTGCCTGAAGAGTTCAAGTCACTTCTAAGCCCAATTCCAAACTGTGGCGAAGAAGCTCGCGAGCTATACACCCAGGTATTCACCACTTGGTTGGATAGTCAGTGATAACTCACTAATTAAACAAAGCAGCCTCACCTTCGGGTGGGGCTGCTTTGTTTATGCGCCAATAATTTGAATTTGTTTCGAGGCTTCAAAAACCGCCGATGCGCGACGTGTGAGTTTTTCTGGGTCATTTAAAAGCGCGACTAATCGGGCTGGAGGAATTGAATCATTCAACTCAAGAATTGCGAATTTCTTTCCCTCAAGTGATTGATTGTGTGCTGGCCTTAGATTGAGAAGAGCAACACCAAATTCTCTTGCCACCATCGCCCTAACAAGCTCCGCGCTAGTTGATCGGTATGCAATTTCAAGGTCTAGACCTGCATTACTTAGTGCTTGGGAAAAATACTCACGGCTATGCGGTAGATCTAGCAGCACTAACTTCTCCCCCGCTAACTGGCGAAGAAAGATTCGCTGCGATTTTGCAAGATGGTGATTCGCTGAGACCACGACGTGGGCGGGGACATCAACTAAATGCTCAAGCGTTACTTGTGGTGAGTGTCCAAAGTCATAACCAAAACCAATTTCAAACTTTCCGCTTAAGACGCCTTCGTTCAAATCATTTAAGTCAACCTCAGAAATCCGCGCATCAATCTCGGGGTGATCTTTCTTGAGACGAGATAGGAGCTCTGGAACGAAGTACGGCGCAATAACCGAAAAGATCCCAATTGAGATTGAACCGTTCGGGGCTGTTCCTAAATCATGTGCAACCTGCTCGAGACCCTGGGCATCTTCAATGAGATTTCGAGCCTGAATTAACAGGCGCTCACCTGCATCAGTTAGAGAAACACCTTTGGCGTGATGGCGAACTAAAAGCTGAAGATTCATAGCTCGCTCAAGTTCACTGATTCCACTCGAAAGCGATGACTGGGAAACGTGCAAAGCAGTTGCTGCGCCGGTAACTGATCCGTGCTCGGCAACGGCAAGTAAGTATTCCAATTGGCGCAGGGTGTATGCAGGCATTGAAGTTCCTAATAACTAAGACTTAATCGATTTATTGTATCGAATAAATCGAACTTAAAAACTATCTAATTCGGCTTGACCGAACCTAATTCACTAAGCCATTGTGTAACCAGATTGCCGTTACAGGAGAACTAAATGTCAGCTGAGGAATTCGAAGTCGTTGTTGTTGGTGCTGGCCAAGCCGGAGTCGCGATGAGCGAACATCTAACCAATGCTGGAATTTCGCATGTGGTTTTGGAGCGGGCCCGAATTGCCGAGCGCTGGCGTTCCGAGCGCTGGGATTCCCTGGTCGCAAATGGCCCAGCTTGGCACGATCGCTTTCCCAGCTTGGAGTTTGAAGGCTACGACCCAGATGCCTTCGTTCCTAAAGAAGCAGTTGCTGATTACTTCGTTGCTTACGCCGAAAAATTTAAGGCACCAATTAGAACTGGCGTAGATGTTAAGTCTGTTACAAAGAATTCCACCGATGCAGGATTTAAAGTCATTACCTCAGACGGTGAGATCAACGCAAAGTATGTTGTAGCTGCAACTGGGCCTTTTCAAAAGCCTGCGATTCCTCCTGTCGTTCCAGTAAATGCAAGTGTCCATCAACTTCATTCCAGCGATTACCACAATCCTGAACAGCTTCCAGAAGGTGGCGTACTGGTTGTTGGCGCTGGATCATCTGGAGTACAGATCGCTGCCGACTTAAAAAGCGCGGGCCGAGATGTTTACCTATCTGTTGGTGAACATGATCGACCACCGAGGCGTTATCGCGGAAGAGACAATGTTTGGTGGTTAGGCGTATTAGGAAAATGGGATCTTGCCACTCCGCCAGCTGGCGCTGAACATGTGACTATCGCAGTGAGTGGTTTTGCTGGCGGCAAGACAGTTGACTTCCGAGATCTAGCTGACAGCGGAATAACACTGCTTGGTTTAACTTCCTCATACGAAAACGGCGTATTGAAGTTTGCCGATGACCTAGAGCGCAACATTGCCCGTGGCGATAAGAACTACTTATCTGTACTTACTGAAGCAGACGAATTCATTGCACAAAACAATCTAGATTTACCGCCTGAGCCTGAAGCTCACGTCTTAGGACCAATGCCTAAGGAGGCCGTAAACCCAATTCGCGAAATCGATTTGGCCGCTGCGGGCATCACAACAATTCTTTGGGCCACTGGGTACGCAACTGACTACAGCTGGCTGGATGTTCCAGGCGCATTAACCGATGCAGGCAAACCTGCGCATCAGCGTGGAGTTTCCAGTGCAAGTGGGATTTACTTCCTCGGGCAAGCCTGGCTTTCCCGTCGTGGTTCGGCGTTTATCTGGGGAGTTTGGCACGATGCGAAATTCTTAGCGGATCAAATTCAAATCCAGCGCAGCTACAAGAGCTACGCGGGAAGTGCTCGAATCATCAATTAACTCAAACTACTAACGGCTAACCCTGGCTTTCGACTAACGTAAAACTTGAACCTACCGAAGGAATTAAATGACTCACAAGAGAATCCGGCCATTCAATACCAAGGTCACATACCCAGAGCAAAACCTGGACAACGATCTAGCTCAAGCAGTTGTTGCGGGTAACACTGTTTACCTAAGAGGACAGATTGGGCAAGACCTAGATACCCGTGAGTCTGTGGGTATTGGCGACGTCGAAGCTCAAGCTGAGCAGGCTATGGCCAACATCAAGATGCTGCTTGATGAATGTGGTTCCGAACTAGGCGACATTACAAAAATCACGATCTACCTAGTGGACATCAGGTACCGGGAGCCGGTTTATCGAGTTATGGGTAAGTGGTTAAAGGGAGTTCATTACGTTTCAACTGGTTTAGTTGTTACTGCGTTAGCTCGACCTGAGTGGCTAGTCGAAATTGACGCAACAGCAGTAATTCCAGAGACGCGCGACTAATGACAATTAGCATCGCTGCCCGCTGTGAACGGACCGGAGCCTTTGGAGTTGCAATCAGCAGCTCAAGCCCTGCCGTTGGATCTCGGTGCCCAAATGTTCGAGCAGGTATAGGTGCAGTTTCAAGTCAGAATGTAACAGACCCAAGTCTTGGGCCAGCGCTCTTAGATTCTCTGCAAACAGGTTTGAGTGCACTTGATGCGTTAGCTGCAGTTAGTGCAACTGCAACACACCCTGAGTATCGCCAGTTAACGGTTGTAGATAAAAATGGTGATGCAGCTGTTTACTCTGGCGAAAAATCTCTTGGCATTAACGCAGAAGTGACTGCCAAGAATGTGGCAGCAGCCGGAAACATGTTGGCTAATCCAAACGTTATTCAGGCAATGGTGGATTCATTCAATAACTCTTCGGACAAAGAACTAGCCGACCGATTGATTCAGGCTCTTGAGGCAGGGGTGCAAGCAGGAGGCGAAGCTGGTCCAGTTCATTCCGCTGCAGTACTCGTTGCCACCGATGTTTCTTGGCCAACTACAAACCTTCGCATCGATTGGGATGAAGATCCCATTGCAAAACTTCGTGAACTTTATAAAGTTTGGGCGCCACAGGCAAAGGATTATGTGACTCGCGCACTTAATCCAACCTCGGCTCCTTCCTATGGTGTGCCAGGAGATGAGTGACAATGTCAGATCTTAAGCAAAGCGTGATTGATCGCGTAAATGAAGTTGGAAGTGTGCTTCTTTCGTTGAGCCATAAACTTCACGCGAATCCAGAAACCGCATGGAAAGAATTTGAAAGTTCAGCTGCAGTTGCAAAGACTTTGAGTGAACATGGCTTTGATGTTGTTGAACAAGTGTCTGCGCTTCCCACAGCATTCCGGGCTGAATTTGGATCCGGCGACTTAACCGTTGCACTTTGCGCTGAATACGATGCACTACCCGGTTTGGGACATGCGTGTGGGCATAACATCATCGCTTCATCTTCTGTTGGAGCAGCGATTGCACTTTCGGCCGTTGCAAAAGAATTAAACATCAGAGTCGTAGTTCTCGGAACTCCGGCTGAAGAAGGCGGCGGTGGAAAGATTGTGATGCTAGAACGTGGCGCCTTTGATGGTATTGACGTTGCCGCTTTAGTTCATCCAGGTCCAGTTGATGTTGCATTTGCAGAACCATTTGCAGTTCGACACATCGCAGTTAAATTCTCCGGGAAGGCAGCACATGCTGCGGCTTACCCAGAGCAAGGCGTAAATGCTGCGGATGCATTCACGATTGCGCAAGTTGCAATCGGCCTGCTTCGCCAACAGTTGCCAAGCACAGTGCGAGTACATGGCGTAATGACCCGTGGTGGCGAAGCGCCAAATGCAATTCCAGAGGTAACCGAAGGTCGCTGGTACATCCGGGCAACTTCAACAAAGTTGATGGAAGAAACTTTTGATCGAGTTGCTAAGTGTTTTGAAGCAGGCGCACTGGCTACTGGTTGTGTTCTGGAGATTCATGATGAGAGTGAGCCTTATTCAGAGTTCACAAATCATCCGAAGTTAAATGACATCTACAAAGCAAATGCCGAATCAATTGGACGGGTGTTTGATGACAACGACCCTCGGATCAAAATGAATCGCGCTAGTACAGATCTTGGAAACATCTCCAAGGTAATTGCCAGCATTCATCCATACATCGGCGTAAATAGCGGTTCCGCAGTTAACCATCAAAAGGAATTTGCTGCCGCTTGCATTACTGCTGATGCAGACCAAGCCGTACTTGATGCAGCAAAAGCCATGGCTATGACTTTGGTTGACATTGCCTCAGATTCAACGCTTCGCGAGTATGTTAAGGGGTATTCAAGGCCATGATAAATCGCATTGATAAAGATACGTGGGGATCAAAATGAAGACTCGTGATGAATGGGAAAAGGCGGCCGCTGGCCTTTCTTTCGATGGGCGCGCAGTAATCAATGGCAAAAGAATTGATACTGAAAAAACTTCAGAAGACATAAGTCCAGTAACTGCAAAGTCACTGGCAGACGTTTCTGAATGTGGACAGCGCGAAGTAGATCAAGCAGTTGCAAGTTCCCGTGCAGCTTTTGATAACAGCTGGTCAAGGATGTCTCCTGGTTCTCGAAAGGGCGCACTTCACAAGCTTTCGGAATTGATTCTTTCTAATGCAGATGAACTTGCCTTACTTGATGTTCTTGACATGGGTAAACCAATCTCAGATGCAACCACAATCGATATTCCAGGTTCTGCTGCCATCTTGAATTTCTATGCTGAGGCGATCGACAAGGTAAGTGGCGAGATTCCAGTTACTGATCCAGGAAATGTGGCACTAGTTAAGCGCGTTCCACTTGGTGTTGTTGGCGCAGTGGTGCCTTGGAACTATCCACTTGAAATGGCAATTTGGAAACTTGGCCCAGCCTTAGCTGCAGGCAACACCGTAGTACTAAAGCCTGCCGAGCAGTCCCCACTTTCTTCACTTCGTCTAGCTGAATTAGCACTAGAAGCCGGGCTGCCAGAGGGAACTTTAAACGTTGTTACAGGTCAGGGCGAAACAACCGGCGCTGCTGTTGGATTGCATCCAGATATTGACGTGCTTACATTCACTGGCTCAACTCAAGTTGGTAAGTACTTCATGAAATACTCCGGCGAATCAAACATGAAGCAAGTTTGGCTTGAGTGTGGTGGCAAGAGTCCAAACCTAGTTTTTGCTGATACCGCGAATCTTGAAGAAGCGGCAGAGTTTGCAGCTCGTGCAATTTTCTTCAATCAAGGTGAAGTTTGTTCAGCAAACTCAAGACTGCTTGTAGAAAAAAGCATCGCTGAGCAATTCACTGAACTTGTGATCAATCAGGCCAAGAAGATCAAGCTTGGAAATCCATTGGATCCGACAACCACTATGGGTCCACTTGTTGATCGCAATCAAACTGGACGCGTTGCCGAATTCATTTCAAGTGGATCTGATTCTTCCAAACTTGCTCACGGTGGCTCTCGCATAACTATCGATGGTTCTGACTGCTACATCGAACCAACTGTGTTTACCGATGTTCCATTGCAAAGCTCCATCGCAAACGATGAAATCTTTGGACCAGTGTTGTCGATTCTTTCGTTTGAAACTGAAGCTGAAGCAATTTCTATTGCCAACAACAGCATCTATGGCTTGGCGGCTTCCGTTTGGACATCTAACTTAGGTCGGGCACATCGAGTTTCTGATGCCTTACACGCTGGAACAGTTTCAGTGAACACAGTGGATGCGCTTGGAATGAACATTCCATTCGGTGGCTTCAAGCAATCAGGCTTTGGGCGCGATCTTTCGCTCCATGCGCTGGACAAATTTACCGGGTTGAAAACAACCTGGATCCGATACGAATAGAACTTAGAACAAAACTAGGAGAAGAAATGGCAACCACTAAGAAGTCGACTCAAGAGCTAGCTGACATTGATCGCGCTCACATCATTCACCCTTACTTGCCAAAGTCCACGACTGAGCGAGTGATTATGGCTCGAGGCCAGGATTGTGCACTTTGGGATACCGACGGCAAGGAATACCTTGATGCAACTGGTGGTTTATGGTTGGCGCAAATTGGTCACGGCCGTGACGAAGTGGCTGCAGTTGCTGCAGAGCAAATTTCAACTTTGGAATACTTCACTAGCTTTTGGGAGTTCAGTAATGAACCAGCTATCAAGTTGGCTGCAAAGTTAGTTGAAATTTCTCCAGAAAACATCAATCACGTCTACTTCACTAGCGGCGGATCCGAAGGCAACGAAGCGGCTATCAAGATGGCTCGCTACTACCATCACCGTAAAGGCGAGACCGGACGTAACTGGATTTTGGCTCGTGAACGGGCATATCACGGCATCGCATATGGTGGCGGATCGCTTTCGGGATTTGATGTTTACCATGATGGCTTCGGACCAATGATGCCAAATGTTAAGCACCTGACTACTCCTTGGCCATATCGTCAAGAGCTTTACAACGGACAAGATCCAACAGACTTCTTAATTAATGAATTAGAAGAAACCATTGCAAAAATTGGACCTGACAAAATCGCGGCCATGGTTGGTGAGCCAATCATGGGTGTCGGTGGCATGTTAGTTCCGCCTGATGATTACTGGCCGAGAGTTCAAGCAGTGCTACGTAAGCATGGAATCTTGTTGATTTTTGATGAGGTAGTTACTGCGTACGGTCGTGTTGGCGAATGGTTTGCTGCTCAGCATTTCAATGTTGAGCCAGACATCATCATCACTGCAAAGGGAATCACATCCGGCTACATTCCATTGGGTGCAGTTCTAACAACAGATGCAGTTGCAACTGAACTTGAAAAAGATTTCGGATTTCCTATGGGATACACCTACAACGGACATCCAACGGCAGCTGCTGTTGCTCTCAAGAATCTTGAAATTATTGAAGAAGAAGGGCTGCTTGAGCGCGCTAAGAAAATGGGCCAGTATCTGCATGAAGGACTGCGCACACTTTTGGATCTTCCAATCGTCGGTGAAGTTCGTTTCGTAGGAATGATGCATGCAGTAGAACTTGTCACTGACAAGGAAAGCCGCACACCACTTCCAATGTTGCAACCTATGTTGCCGGATGTAATTCGTCGCGAAGAAGGCGTCATCGTTCGTGATTGCGCACATAACTTAGTTCTTTCACCACCGCTAATCATGACCGAGGAAGAAGCGGATCGAATGGTGGCAGCTATGCGCAAGGTGCTTGAGCGCACAACACCAGATGGCGTAATTCACTAAACATTTAGATAAACGGCAGCAGCTCCAGTTGGAGTTGCTGCCGTTTTAGTTTAAGTACTCAATCAGCACAGGCACTATGACACCAATGCCAAGTGCCACCATTACAACAGCTCCAACTACTCGAAGAACTACTAGTCGGTTCTTTGAAGTGACAAACCAATCCCGACTTGAGCCAACTATCAAGCCCCACATGCCATCCAGAAGAAAACTTAAGATTGCAAAGATAACGCCGAACATTAAAAGCTGGAAAGTAATTGACCCGGCCTCAGCATCAACGAATTGTGGGAATACCGCCGAGAAGAAAACTAGAGCCTTTGGGTTGAGTGCTCCAACCGTAAATCCTTGACGAAGTATCTGAAAATTACTTGGCTTAACTTCTTCAATCTTTATCATGTCGTCGGCATGCTCTTGGCGATGACGATATGCCTCTAAGCCCAAGTGGATCAAGTAAAGTCCACCGAGAACTTGAACCACCAAAAGTAGCAATTCGGATCTTTGCAGTAATGGACCTAGTCCAATCGCAATAAAGACTGACAACAAGAGCATGCCCAGGGCATTTCCGAGTGCGGTAAGTACTGCAGTTACTCGACCCCAAGCAACCGCTCTGGCGATAACAAACATGACACTTGGTCCTGGAATCAGAATGATTGCTACCGAAGCGATGATTAGCTCTATTAGAGCCCGACCTTCAATCACATTCAAACCCTATCTGCAGATTGGTTCTGACAAGTAGAGCAAGTAGGCTCAATATTTATGAAGGCCCCGCGTTTGCTTGCTTCAATTGCCACCGTTGCAATTTCATTGGCACTCACCACTGTTCCAGCGAGTGCAAATGAAGCGCCCGTTATCGACTATTGCGCCAAGAAAACAACTGGCAAAGTTAGGGCTATCACAGAGGGAGCTTGTACTAAGAAAGAACGATCACTTGGTGCTGGTCCGATCGTTCGGGGTGAAACTCATCCCAGTGCTTTAGTTCCGCAATTCAAAGCGCGTTATGAGGCCGCTAAAGCTGCAGCGAAGAAAAAGGGCCACACACTTGCAATAACTAGCGGCTTTCGCACACTTGAGCGCCAAGAAGTTTTGTACCAACGAGCGATAAAGCGCCATGGCTCCGCAGAAGCAGCAAGTAAGTGGGTGCTGCCACCGGAAAAATCAAACCATCCTTGGGGAATTGCAATTGACATCAACTACGGAGTTGGAGGAACTAAAGGGAAGAAAGCTGCCGCCTGGCTAGAAAAGAATGGTTACCAATATGGTTTGTGTCGACGATACAAAAATGAATGGTGGCATTTCGAACCATTGGTTGTACCAGGCCAAAAATGTCCAGCCATGGAACCTTACGCTTCTTAGCGAATTCCTAGAGTTCCTGATAGCTGCTTAGTTATTGCATTCCAAGCCGAAATCCCCCGCTCTTGGGTTTCCCAAGAATTTGAATAGCCGGTAAAGATCCACCGTGGCGCTTTTGTCTCATCCCACACATATCCCAAAGTGTTAATTCGCCATAACCCAACCGGAGGTCGGTCGCCTTCCACCGATAGGTACCAGCCGTTCTTAACGGCAGCAGTCCAAAGTTCAGGAATTCCCCCGCTAGACCCCGCTCCCCAAGCTTGTTCAGGATTGACCCTAGACATCAAGTCTCGGAGAACTACACGTTGCGCTTCAGGTAGCGGACTTTCGGTAGTTCCAACAACTTGATTAAGCAGAACCGCTTGATCGTTGGAATTCGTCATGATCGTTCCCCAGGCGCCGCCTGTGGTTGTGCTGGCTAATGCGTAGCGAGTTGCGATTGAAATAACCGCATCATTTTTTCCGATGATTTTGAAAAGTCGATCCGCTGCGCTGTTATCTGACTCAGTGATCATAAGTTCTAGATCAGGAGCAACGGCTGCGTAATCCAAAGTTCCAGCTGCAACCATTTCTAGCACTCCAGTAGCCACAATAACTTTTCCAGTTGAAGCAGTTGGAAATGTGGCTGCGCTATCACCCAGTGAATAGGTGCAGCCTTCGACAAGATCAACAACGGTCACATTGAAACTAGCTGCCTGGAATTCGGTAGTCCATGCATCAACAAAGCTTTGCGGCAGCGGAGTATTGCCTTCACAATCAAATGCTGGAGTTATGACCGGCACTGGGATCGGAGCGGCTGAATCATCTGTTGGTTCTGACGCAATTAGTCCTGATACAAATCTCAAAACTAAAATCACGCCAAGTAAAACTGCGCCAAAAACCAAAGTTCGACGCATTAAAAAGGTCGCTCTGGTTGGACGTTGCTCACTCACGTGCCCGCGAAAGGAATCGAACCTTCGACCTTCTGCTCCGGAGGCAGACGCTCTATCCACTGAGCTACGCGGGCAAAACTTACTGCCTGAGTGACTTTATCAGTGTTCGCGATTGACCCTCCTAGATGCCAAACATGACATACAGTGGGAATAGCAAGACACGGGAGTCCACAACCAGGTGGGCTGAGAGGGTGTCCGATCTTTGATCATCACACCGACCGTTTAACCAGTCCGGTAATGCGGATTGCAGGAGGAATGAAGTTATGTTTTCAGCATTAAATGAATTAGTTTCCACTGTTCTATTTACAGTGTTGGGATATCAAGTAACACTTCTCGAGTTACTTGCTGTTGTTGCATCAGCTATCGGTGTTTGGCTTGGAACAACAGGAAAGCGAATCATGTGGCCATGGTGGGGTTTAAGTAGCGCACTTTATGGATGGCTGTTTTTGAACTATGACCTTTATGCCAGTGCAACACTTCAAGTTGTTTTTATTGCCGCCGCCATTTGGGGTTGGTTCGGATGGGGTCCACAAGGAGCAAGTTCTCGAAACTTGTCATGGACATTACGTTCCTTGATTTTGGGTGGCGGAATTGCCGTCTGGCTCTTGATCACTCCACTATTGGTTTCCTTGGGAGCAGCTGCGGCACTACCCGACGCATTCGGCTTGGTATTCAGTGTGGTTGCGCAAATACTTATGGTTTTACAGTTTCGCGAGAATTGGGTTGCCTGGCTTATCGTTGACGCGCTTTACGTCGGTCTTTATTGGTCACAAGATCTTAAATTCACTTCGTTGCTTTACGTCGTATTTACCGCCATCGCATTAAGAGGTTGGATCAACTGGAAGAAGCTGCAACGGGCTGAAGGTCTGTAACCCTCTCATGACTTTTTTTGATTTAGCAAAGATCAAATCCGCCATTGAAAACAGTGATGCGCTTTGCGGTGAGACAAAAATTGTCACTATCGACGGTCCAGCTGGTTCTGGAAAAACGACCTTAGCGAATGAGCTTTCGGTTGCGTTGGCAGATGCAGATGGAGCAATGAGTGTTATTCACTTAGATGAACTTTATGAAGGCTGGAACGATGCATTAGGTCAAAAATTATTTGATCGAATTGATGCCTGGATTTTGGCTCCAATAAGAAATGGTTTATCACCTAAGCATCTAACGTACGACTGGCATCAAGGGAGATATGCGTCTTGGTCGGAACCTTCCCTGACATCGGTCTTGATTATCGAAGGTGTTGGGGCTGGACACAGCTCGCTGCGAAACCAGGTATCCCAAGCCATCTGGGTTGAAGCTGACGAGAGCCTGTTGCTTGATCGCGTAGTTGAGCGAGATGGTGAAGTTGTTCGCGATGAAATGTTGATTTGGAAAGCCCGCGAAAGTTCTTACTTCAAATTACATGACGTCAAGAAATCTGCACATATACATATGCGTGGACAGTAAGTCCTTTTACCAAGGAACTACTTGGCGGTCTTCCCAAAGCAGTCCAGTTTTAGTATCAGCGCTGTGTTCTCTCGTTACTAACCAAACGATTGTGTCTGCAGCTTCCTCAGGACTTCGTGGTGCATCAGGTCCGCCCATATCTGTGCGGGTGTGATTTGGACACATCGCATCAACTAGAACTCCGCGTGTGCCGTTGCCTAATTCTGCTGCCAAATTCTTAGTCAGCGCATTTACGGCCGTTTTTGAAATTCGATAAGGTGCCAAGCCACCTGCAAGTCCAGGCCCAGTAAATCTTCCTAGGCATGCCGAAACGTTAATTATGCGACCAGATTTTCGTTGTGCCATTTGTGGACCAATGGCTGAAATCATATTGAAAGTGCCATCAAGATTGATGCCCATAACTCGCTGCCACTCTTCAGGAGTTGTTCGCAAAGTCTTCGCCATTTTTTCGCTCATCACACCAGCTGAGTTGATTAAGAAATCCGCTTGAGCAGCCAGCGAATGTTCGCCAATCTTTTTTGCGACCTGCGAGGCATCTGAAACATCAACACAAATCGCATCGGCATCCACGCCCAATTCGAGCAAAGCTGAAACGGCAGCGCTGAGATTTTCCTCACTTCGCCCGACGAGTACGACGGTGGCACCAAGGGCTCCGAGCTGCTTCGCCGCAGCCAATCCAATACCTCGGGAACCGCCTGTAATTACTGCCACTTTTTCGGATAAATCGGAAGTAGGAAGTTCAATCTCGGGCGTTAGATTCATGCCTCAACCCTGCCCTAGAGCAAGGGCTTATGCACGTTGGAGCGCCCTGCGAATGGGCGATACGCTTTCCTTATAAAGCACTGCCAAAAGCGAAATACCTATAGTTCAACAAGGAAGGCCCCAAGCCGTGTCCGGACCAACAAATAGTCCATTTGGAGCCAATGACTGGCTCGTAGACGAGTTGTACCAACAGTTCCTGGAAGATAAGCAATCAGTTGACCCAGCTTGGTGGGACTTTTTCGCCGACTACTCCCCTAGTGAGTATTCACCTCATGCCTCTGCAGTTAAAGCAACTGCACCTACGACTCCGGCTGCACCAGCTGCGACTGCACCTGTGGCACCAGCGCAACCTGCGGCTGTGCAAACTGCAACACCAACTCCAGTAGAGACTGCCGCTCCTGCTGCTAAGCCAGCACCAGCGTCACTTGCTGATGATGTAATTGAAAAACTAAAGGGAACTTCGGCACGTGTTGTAACAAACATGGAAGCAAGTCTTGAAATCCCGACTGCAACTTCGGTTCGCGCAGTTCCAGCAAAGCTAATGGTTGATAACCGCATCGTAATTAACAATCATTTAGCACGCGGCCGCGGTGGCAAAGTTAGCTTTACTCACATAATCGGTTTTGCAATTGTTCGGGCAATGCGCGAAATGCCAGATATGAATGTTTCTTACACAACCGTTGAGGGCAAACCTGCAATTGCCCGTCATCAGCAAGTTGGATTAGGTCTTGCAATTGACCTTGCAAAGGAAGACGGGTCTCGGCAACTTCTTGTGCCGTGCATTAAGTCCGCAGACACCATGGACTTTGCAGCTTTCTGGGCTGGCTACGAGGATGTAGTCCGCAAGGCGCGTTCAGGAAAACTTGCAGTTGAAGATTTCCAAGGAACAACTGCCAGCCTGACAAATCCAGGAACCATTGGAACTGTTCACTCAGTTCCTCGCTTGATGCCTGGACAAGGCGTAATCATTGGCGTGGGTGCCATGGATTACCCAGCTGAATGGCAAGGAGCATCCGAAGATGCGTTAGCCAAGAATGCTGTTAGCAAGATCATGACTTTCACTAGTACTTATGACCACCGAGTAATTCAAGGCGCGCAGTCCGGAGATTTCTTGCGTCGAGTTCATCAATTACTACTTGGTGCCGACGGTTTTTATGATGACATTTTCCGTTCGCTTCAGATTCCATACGAACCGATTCGTTGGGCACAAGATCTTGCAACTTCACATGATGCTGATCTAGATAAGACTGCACGCGTTCAAGAGATGATTCATGCTTTCCGAGTGCGTGGTCATCTATTGGCTGACATTGATCCACTTGAATACCACCAGCGTTCACATCCAGATCTTGATATCGCAAACCATGGCATGACGCTATGGGATTTGGATCGCGAATTTGCCACCGGCGGTTTTGGTGGTCGACCATTTGCAATGTTGCGCGACATCTTGGGAACTCTTCGCGATGCCTATTGCCGAACCATCGGTATCGAATACATGCACTTGCAGGATCCAGAACAACGTAAATGGATTCAAGATCGCCTAGAACGTAAACAAGAAAAGGTCGATCGCGATGAGCAGCTTCGTATTCTGCGCAAGCTAAATGAAGCAGAAGCTTTTGAAAGCTTCCTACAGACAAAGTACGTAGGACAGAAGCGATTCAGTCTTGAAGGTGGCGAAAGTGCTATTCCTTTCGTTGATCAAATCTTGATTGAGGCTGCGAAAGATCAATTGGATGAAGTTTGCATTGGTATGCCACACCGCGGCCGTCTAAATGTTCTAGCCAACATTGCTGGCAAGGGTTACGGCCGAATCTTCAATGAATTCGAAGGCAACTACGGTGAAGAGTCAGTCCAAGGTTCGGGCGATGTTAAGTATCACTTGGGAACCAAGAGCACATACAAGGCTGCTGGTGGCGAAGAAGTAAAGGTATATCTAGCTGCAAACCCTTCACACCTTGAAGCGGTTAATCCAGTGCTTGAAGGCATTGTGCGAGCAAAGCAAGACATCATTGCTCAGTCCAACGAGGACAGCAAGGAAAAGTACTCAGTACTACCTCTACTTATGCATGGCGATGCTGCCTTCGCCGGTCAGGGTGTAGTTGCTGAAACACTACAAATGAGTCAACTGCAGGGTTACCGAGTTGGCGGAACGATTCATTTGGTTATCAATAATCAGGTTGGCTTCACAACTTCGCCTAAGTACAGCCGCACCAGCGTTTACTCAACTGACGTGGCTCGCACAATCCAGGCACCGGTCTTCCATGTCAACGGCGACGATCCAGAAGCAGTCGTTCGCGTTGCCCAAATGGCCTACGACTTCAGACAGGCTTTCCATAAAGATGTCGTTATTGATTTAGTTTGCTACCGACGTCGTGGCCATAACGAAGCTGATGACCCATCACTAACCCAGCCACTTATGTACGACATCATCGACCAGAAGCGTTCAGTGCGAAAGCTTTACACTGAAGCTCTTGTTGGTCGCGGTGACATCACGTTAGAAGAAGCTGAAGCAGCGCTAAAGCATTATCAAGATGAACTTGAAGGCGTATTCCAGGCGACTAAGTCAGAGACCGCTGAGCACTTTAACTCTTCAGCCTCTGAAGTTATTTCGCATGGTCAACAAACTCTTGCGCCACAAACTCCAACCTGGGAAGTTCCAACAGCAATCACTCGCGAAGTTATTGATCGTGTTGTGGCAAGCCAAACGAGCATGCCAGAAGGATTTACGGTTCATCCACGTCTTGCTCCACAACTTGCTAGACGTGCCGAGATGGTTGCAACGGATGCAATCGATTGGGGTATGGGTGAAGCTCTTGCAATTGGTTCACTCCTAACCGAAGGAACCGTAGTTCGGTTAGCTGGACAAGATAGCCGACGCGGAACTTTTGGTCACCGTCACGCTGTCATCGTGGATAAGAAAACAGGTTGGCAGTACAAGCCACTAAAGACTTGCTACGAAGGCTCAGCAAAACTTGATGTTTACGATTCACTGTTGAGTGAATACGCAGCAATGGGCTTCGAATACGGTTACTCCGTTATTCGTCCTGAAGCACTAACCATGTGGGAAGCCCAGTTTGGCGATTTCGCAAATGGCGCTCAAACCATCATTGATGAATACATTACAACTGGTGAACAAAAGTGGGCACAAAAGAGCAGCGTAGTTTTGTTGCTTCCACATGGTTATGAAGGTCAAGGACCAGATCACTCTTCAGCTCGTGTTGAGCGTTTCTTGCAGCAATGTGCGCAGGACAACATAACCGTGGCCATGCCTACTACCCCAGCAAGCTTCTTCCATTTGCTTCGTTGGCAGGTTAAGTCTTCGTTGACTCGACCACTTGTTGTTTTCACACCTAAGTCATTGCTGCGTGCAAAGTACGCAACCTCAAAGGTAAGTGACTTTACTGAAGGCACATTCAAGTCGATTATTGGCGACAGTGAAATGAATCCGGATGATGTAACTACCGTTCTACTTTGCAGCGGAAAGGTCTACTACGACTTAGTGGCAGAGCGCGAAAAGTTAGGTCGCAAGGACGTAGCAATTGTTCGTCTTGAACGCCTGTACCCATTGCCAGCAATTACCTTGCCGCCTGAGCTTGCTCGGTACAAGAACTTAGCGAACGTTCGCTGGGTTCAAGAAGAGCCAGCAAATCAGGGTGCCTGGAGCTTTATGGCAATGAACCTGCCAGCTCTTATCAATCGTGCGATCACTGGTATTTCACGTCCAGCATCTAGCTCACCAGCCGTTGGCTCACACCATCGCAGTGAACTAGAACAGCAAGCTCTGGTCACCCAGGCATTTAGTTAATCGAGTTCGGAAAGGCTTGCCATGTACTTTACGGACCGAGGCATTGAAGAGCTTGAAAAGCGCCGTGGCGAAGAAGAAGTTACCTTTGAGTGGTTAGCGGAACGAATGCGGGAATTTGTTGATACGTTTCCCGACTTTGAAATTCCAACTGAGCGACTAGCAACCTGGCTGGCCCGCCTCGATGATGATGAGGAAGATGTCTAATGCGCGCTGTAGTTGCAACTAGTGGAAATCTAGAAAATCCATTTGAAGGATTCTCAATTTGCGAACATCCAGATCCAGTCGTTCCTGAAGGTTGGGTTCGGGTTGCCGTCAAAGCTGCTGCGATCAATCATCATGACGTTTGGACACTTCGTGGCGTTGCAACTGCTCCCGAGAACCTACCTATAGTTCTTGGCTCAGATGCAGCTGGAACTCTAGACGATGGAACTCCAGTGATTGTTCATGCAGTTCTTGGTGATCCTTCCAATGGTGATGAAACTCTTGATCCAAAGCGTTCACTTTTAAGTGAAGTTCATGACGGAACTCACGCCGAATATGTAACCGTTCCGGCTTACAACGTAATTCCGAAACCTGATTTCTTGAGTTTCGAAGAAGCGGCTTGCCTGCCCACAGCTTGGCTCACCGCCTACCGAATGCTGTTCACGAAGTCTGGCCTGAAAAAGGGAGACACCGTCCTAATTCAAGGAGCTGGTGGCGGCGTTGCTACTGCTCTGATTCAGCTGGCTAGTGCAGCTGGCTTTGTAACTTGGGTGACATCTCGTGATGAAGCAAAGCGCGAGTATGCCAAGTCCATTGGTGCCAGCGAGGCTTTCGAATCAGGAGCACGTTTGCCAGGCAAAGTTGATGCCGTAATGGAAAGTGTTGGCGAAGCAACATGGTCACATTCCATGCGTAGCCTTCGACCAGGCGGAAAAATTGTTATCTGTGGAGCGACAAGTGGAGCTAATCCCCCAGCGGATTTGAATCGCCTATTCTTCTTGCAGCTTGAAGTTGTTGGCTCAACTATGGGCACACGTGCTGAATTCGAAGGTCTCATTAAATTCCTAGGTGAGACTGGAGTGCGCCCGCACATTCAACAAGTGTTCTCACTTGAGGATGCAAAGCAAGGCTATGAACTTATGCATCAGGGCGAAATTCAAGGAAAACTTGTAATCGTTCCGTAAAGCGTTGTTTAATTGGGCAAATAAAGTAACGCAAATCGTTTAAATATACTCGTCGCTAAGTACGCTTGAGATATGAGCAAACTAACGATTCCAAGTCTTCGTCGATTCAATTTAATTGCAGGCATTGTGCATCTGTTGCAAATGGCTGCAGTAATTGCCCTATCAACAGACTTCAGCCTTCCGGTAACTGCAACATACATGACCGGTCCGCCGGGATCCGCATTTGCTGCACCTGTTGTGGTATTCGAGACACCTCTTGCACTTGCCGTTGCGTTGTTCCTTGGTCTTTCAGCGCTGGCACACTTCATCGTTGCTAGCCCACAGTTCTTTGGTCGCTATGGCAAAGGTCTAGAAGAAAAGCGAAACTACTTCCGTTGGGTTGAATACTCAATTAGCTCATCAGTGATGATTGTTTTGATTGCTCAGATCACAGGTATCGCCGACATATCTGCACTGATTGCAATCTTTGGCGTAAACGCATCCATGATTCTCTTTGGCTGGCTTCAAGAAAAATATGAGCAGCCAGGAAACGGTGGCTGGGTGCCATTTATCTTTGGTTGTATCGCTGGAATCGTGCCATGGCTTGCAGTACTGGTTTACGTACTTTCTCCTGGTGGTCCACCAGAAACCAGCGCACCAGGCTTTGTCATCGGCATCATTGTCACCATATTCGTGCTGTTCAATTCATTTGCTTGGGTGCAATACAAGCAATACAAAGCCAAGGGCAAGTGGAGTAACTACTTGCATGGCGAGCGCATCTATATTGTGTTGAGTTTGGTTGCAAAGTCCCTGCTGGCTTGGCAGATTTTCGCTAACACGCTTATCCCTTAATGAGTCCTGGCTTTGGCCAGAGTCGATAGGTTGCAACACCGATTACATTCTCATGCGGAATCAGTCCGTATGTTCTGGAATCGGTGCTGACTAAATCATTGTCGCCTTGCGCGAAAATACCTTCTGCTTCGATTCGCAATATGCGTTTTACTTCAAACTGACCGGCGCGCTCAAAAACCACAATGTCTCCAATGACAATCGGCCCATCCGTGCGCACAAGTAAGCGCTCATCAGGAGCCAAGGTAGGGATCATGCTTAAGCCCGAAACAACTGCCATTCGATAACGCATATTCCTATTGTTCCAGCCCTAAACTGCGGGCTTGAACCAGCGGCGGTAATCTTTAGGTACGCGGACATCCGCAATATCTTCGGAGGAATTATGAAGCTTTTCGCATCAACTATTGCAGTGAATGCTCACTGCGACCTACCTTGTGGCATCTACGATCCAGCACAGGCTCGTATCGAAGCACTTTCTGTTAAGGCCTGCATGGAGAAGTACCACGCATCCGATGATGCAGACTTCAAAGCACGTGCAGTTGCTATCAAAGAAGAGCGCTCACACCAGGTTAAAGAACACCTTTGGGTTCTTTGGACTGACTACTTCAAGGCTCCACACTTTGAAAAGTACCCAAACCTAAATGAACTATTCAATGAAGCAACAAAGCTTGCTGGCGCCGGTGGCACCAAGGGTACAAACGATGTTGCAGTTGCTGACCAGTTGATCGCAAAGATCGACGAAATCGCAGCAATCTTCGCTGACTCAAAGAAGTAAGTCTTAACTTATGATCTCGGTGCGTGAAGCTACTCCAGAAGACGTAGCTCAAATGCACCAAATGATTAACGAGTTAGCAGAGTACGAAAAAGCTCCAGAAGAAGTAATCGCGACCGAACATGACCTGATGAAGGCATTGTTCGGTCGCGATTTTTCTTCAGCTGAATACGACCAGCACGACAGCATCGCTCCAGCAGGGATTGCAAATACCCCACACGGACAGCCTGCACTTTATGCATATGTGGTCGAGGATCCAGAAGATTCAGAGCAACTTGCTGGAATGGCAATTTGGTTTTTGAACTACAGCACGTGGGACGGCACACATGGTGTCTATCTAGAAGACCTTTATGTGAGACCACAATTCCGTGGTCAAGGTATGGGTAAAGCATTAATGAAACGACTTGCTCAAGTTTGTGTGGACAATGACTACTCAAGATTCCAGTGGTGGGTTTTGGATTGGAATCAACCGGCGATCGAGGTCTATCGAGCCATGGGCGCGAAGGCTATGGACGAGTGGACGGTTTACCGAGTCTCGGGACAAGAACTTAAAGATCTCGCCAGCGAATAGTTGAGCGATTACCCGTTACGGCGCCGAAATAGGTTAACGTCGTAACGTGAACACAATAGATTTAGCCGTTCCGGCAAACCCAGAATATGTTGGGTTAATTCGAAGCGCTGCCGCTCACATCGCAGCACACGCTGACTTAACTCTTGATGCAATAGATGATTTACGACTCGCAGTTGACGAGGCGTTTGCAGTTCTGATCGCTCATAAACCTGACACAGGCGCAGTTACCATCAAGTTCACTATTCATCCCGAACAGCTAGACATTGAACTAACTGGGCCTGCCGGAAGTCCGCCGCCCGATAAGTCTTCGTTTGCTTGGACAGTTCTGAGTGCTTTAGTTAACGAAGTTTCAACGCAAACCTCTCCGGCAGGATTAGTAACTTTGTTACTAACTGCCAAAGTTGTGGCTAGTGCCTAAAGACGACTTACGATCTGCTGATCGTGAGATGTTCGAGCAACTTGCAGCTCTAGAAGCAGGTACCGATGAACACGAGAGAATTCGTGCTGCCTTAATTGAAAGACATCTGCCACTAGTAACTTTTATGGCGAGGAAATTTGCAGATCGTGGAGAACCACTGGACGATCTGATTCAGGTCGGCACGATTGGTTTGATTAAAGCGATCGATAGGTTTGAAATCTCTAAAGGATTCGAATTCTCAACCTTTGCTACGCCAACTATTGTTGGCGAGATTAAGCGCCACTTTAGAGATAAAACTTGGGCAGTTCGTGTACCTAGAAGACTGCAAGAACTGGGTGCTTCTGTTACCAAGGCAACTACTGAATTAACCCACAAATTGGATCGCTCACCGACGCCAAAGGAAATCGCCAAGCATCTGGGAATCACTGTGGATGAGGTTGCCGAAGCTTTGGAATCTAATGCCGCTTATTCAACAGTTAGCTTGGACGTAACTACAGACACCGCATCGAGTATCGGTGACACCTTCGGTGCTCTAGACGAAGCACTTGAAGGCGTTGAATACCGGGAATCACTAAAGCCATTACTTGCCGAATTAGATGATCGGGAAAAGCGAATTCTGCAAATGAGATTTTTTGAAAACCAAAGTCAAAGTCAGATTGCGGCTGAGCTTGGAATTTCCCAAATGCATGTTTCCAGAATTCTGAACAAAGTCTTGAGTCACCTAAGAGAAGGTTTGATTAGTTAGTTTGTGGAGTTTTGAGCAACGCAATAAATCCCACCGCGCTGACAATAGTTACGACTACTCCGATGACTTTGTAAATCGCTAAAGTTCCGCTGAAGAGTGTGTAACCTGCGATACCGATGAAAAGTTGCAACAAGAAAAATGGTGTTCGCGCCCAGTTTTGGTCCCGCGTAATACCTCGAGTGCAAGCTGCTAGCGACGCCGCAAACGTTGAATAGATTATGAATTGAACAAGTGGCGAGCCAACGGAACTATGTTCAACGGTTCCTCGAACGACTATCGAAAGACCATAAAGAAAAATGGTTGCTGCTTCAATGACACCAATTATTACGGCTAATCTCTTCACTTAACTACCGTATCGGATTCCAGAAAATTCGCAGATAGAGTTGATTCATGCGTGCCCTCCTAGTTGCAAATACATTTGCAACTACTACGGATGACACGATTCAAGCTCAAGTAGTAAAAGAACTAACTAAACATCTCGATCTAACTGTCGTTAACACTTCAGCCCGAAATGATGCCATCGACATAGCCAAGACTGCCCAACAGCAAGGCTTTGAGTTGGTCATCGGCCTTGGTGGCGATGGAACAGTTAACGAGATTGCTAATGGACTTTTACTCGACGGTCCAAATTCCGATGGACCTTTACTTGCTGCTATCCCAGGCGGCAATGGAAATGTTTTTGCCCGAAACATGGGGTTGTCGGAAAACCCGCTGGACGCAACCGCGCAAATCCTCAGTGCGCTCGATTCAAAACAATTCAAAAGTATTGGCGTCGGCAAAATTGCAACTAATAACATTTCTCGTTGGTTTTTGTTTAATGCCGGAATTGGATTAGATGCTGCAGTTCTTGCAGAAATGGAATCTCGAAGAGCCGAAGGAAAACTAGTTAGTGACGCCTCCTATGCAGCTTTAGCCCTCAAAGAGCTGTTTGCAAAAACAGATCGCAAGCATGCATCGCTTAGCTTGGTCGCGAGTAACGGTGAAATTTTTAGAGATGCTCACTTTGCCTTGATAGTCAATCTTGCGCCTTGGGCCTATTTGGGATCAAAGCCATTAAACCCTCTTCCGCTAGCCAGTCATGACACTGCGCTTGATGTTTATGCTCCAACTTCCCTTTCAATGCGAGCCATCTTGCGCTTGGTTCGGCGCGCAATGGCAGGAAAGTCTGCAGAATCTGAGAAGTATGCGATCGCTCTGATCGATCAATCTCGAGTGCATATTCAGGCGGAGCGGCCAATGTGGATTCAAGTTGATGGCGATGTAGTCACTCAATCAACAGAACTTACGGCTACCCATGTACCTAATGCGCTAAGAGTTTTGGCTAATTAAGTAATCCCAGGAATAAAGAGAAAGACAATTATTTAGCCATTTATCGGCTAAGAGGTTTGCCCAACGGAAAAATTCCTAATTTTATTGGCCTAAACCCTTGTGAAAACAGTCACGAAGTGAGAAACTGGAGTCTGCAGATTGGATCCAAGGGCAACCTGAGAGCCAAATCTTGCAAATTGACCGTTTATCCGTACCTACATCTTGGAGGATCGCGTGGACTGGCGCCATGAGGCAGCCTGCCGTGACGAAGATCCAGAACTCTTCTTCCCCATTGGCAATACAGGCCCTGCAATATTACAGATCGAGGAAGCGAAGGCAGTATGCCGTCGCTGCAAGGTTATTGAACCATGCCTTAAATGGGCCCTCGAAACTGGTCAGGATTCTGGCGTTTGGGGCGGAACTAGCGAAGATGAGCGTCGTGCAATCAAGCGTCGTGCCCAGCGAGCTCGTGCTCGCGGTCTAGAGCCAACTCCGCACGTATTTGAAACTGATTTACCAAATCCTTAGCCTGTCACCGTAATCAAATCGCACATGGACTACCGTTGAGGTATGTCAGATGTGCGCGCAGATATGGTTGCAAACGTAATGGAAATTTACGTAACTGAAGGCGCAACCCTAAACGTTGGCGACACCATCGTCCTTTTGGAATCCATGAAAATGGAAATTCCAGTTATCGCCGAGGAATCCGGAACTATCTCACGAGTTGCCGTGAGCGTTGGTGACGTAGTTCAAGAAGGCGACTTAATCGTCTCGATTTCTTAGCCCATCTCCACCTAATTTCGGGCATAAAAAAAGTCTGGCGAACCAGACTTTTTTTGACAAATAGGCTTAAGCGTTTGGACGACGGCCGTGGTTTGCCTTGTTCTTCTTACGATCACGCTTTTTGCGGCCGCGCTTGCTCATGGAGTGCTCCTTGCGTTTTAGCTTAGGTATACAGAATACGGGGTAACCGTTACTGGAGGAAATTTGCACCGGAAACAGGTGGAATCGGACAGATAACGGCTAAAACAGAGTCTGATTTGTTGTTAAATCTGGGCGATTGTTTCTCACGTTACCTACTGCGGCAGAAACTTCCCAGGCCTGAATCTCAACAGATGAAGCAACATCTAAGACATCATTCAATGGGCTTTCTGGCGCACTTAACCAATCGGACTGTATTTCTGGGGTTAGAAGGACTGGCATCCGATCATGAATATAAGAAAAATCCGGCCTCGCATCTTGAGTCAATATTGCTGCCGACCAAAGCAGCTGACCATCGGGCTGTTTCCATGATTCATAGATGCCAGCAAGGCCCAAGACTTCCTCATTAACTGCAGAAAAATAAAACGGAGTTTTTTTGCCCGGACTCCCCTGCCATTCGTACCAACCATCAGCCGGAACTATGCATCTGCGCTTTACTAACGCAGACCTAAACGAAGGCTTTTCCGCAGCTGTCTCGCTTCGGGTATTAATCATGCGAGCACCAATAGCTGGATCCTTCGCCCAGTTAGGAACTAAACCCCAAGAAAAGGCTGCTAATAATTTTTCGTCAGCTTGCGAAACAATGGCGGGGATTTGATGAGTTGGAGCTACGTTGAAGTTGGGTTGGAAGACACTTGAATCAATTTGCTCAGCCGGCACTGCTGGCGCAGTTAGATCCGCGATTCGACCTTCCAGGACTGCAATTGAACTGACCTTGAATTGACTGGCAATCACCTTTGGGTCCGTCTTTAACGTGAATCTTCCGCACATATTCCCCTAGTCTGCCAGCCGTTAGGCTTAGTGATGTGCCTGATCTATGGAATGCTCCGAACCGGACTAACCCATTAGATGCACGCGTTCGAATCCCTGGTTCAAAGTCCTTAACAAATCGTTGGTTAATCCTGGCCGCTCTGTCTGATGGTGAATGTCGGATAAACCACCCACTCCAAGCTCGCGACACACTTCTCATGGCCCAAGCACTGGCTTCGTTGGGAAGTTCGGTTGAAATTCAAGACGATGCCTTCCTTGTGATACCTGGTCGAAGCTCTGAATCAGTAGAAGTGGACTGTGGTTTAGCTGGAACAGTAATGAGATTCGTCCCGCCAGTTGCTGCCCTGAATTCGGGCAGTGTCAGATTCGATGGCGATCCACACGCCCGCGTTCGCCCGATGAAGCAGATTATCTCCGCACTCCGGGATTTGGATATTGAAATCAATGATGATGGCCGAGGCACCTTGCCATTTACTGTGGCAGGAAAAGGTTTTGTCTCTGGCGGCTCAGTAACAATTGATGCTTCAGATTCATCGCAGTTCGTCAGTGCATTACTGCTTGCTGGATGTCGATATGACGATGGCGTAACTGTTGTTCATTCAGGTTCGGCATTGCCTTCGATGCCACACATCGAAATGTCAGTAGAAGTTTTGCGCAAAGTTGGAATTCAGGTAGACGTTGACATCAAGGATTTAACAAAGGCCAGTTGGAAAGTTCATCCAGGAACTCCGGAATCATTCACAGTCACTGTTGAACCAGATCTTTCAAATGCCGGACCATTTTTGGCAGCTGCACTTGTATGTGGTGGATCGGTAACCATTCCAGATTGGCCAAGTCAAACAACGCAGGCCGGTGACGCTTTAGTTGCTTTACTTCCAAAGTTAGGCGCAGTCGTAACTCGCAACGGAACTGATCTTGTTGTAACTGGTGGATCTGAAATCACAGTCATCGATGTAGATCTTCATGACGTTGGTGAACTAACCCCAGTTATTGCTGCGTTATGTGCACTGGCAAATGGTCCATCAACTTTGCGAGGCATCGCACATTTGCGAGGACATGAAACCGATCGTCTGGCTGCGCTTGCAACTGAAATAAACAAATTGGGCGGCAAAGTTTCCGAAACTCCAGATGGGTTGCACATCGAGCCAGCAACCTTGCACGGTGGTCAATTCGCTACGTACTCTGACCATCGCATGGCAATGGCTGGAGCAGTTCTTGGGCTTGCAGTCCCAGGCGTAGTTATCGAAGACATTGCAACAACTGGGAAAACTTTGCCGAACTTTGCCAGCATGTGGCACGAGATGGTTGGCTCGTGAGCAAATTCGACGAAGATTCCATTTCGGGTCGTCCGCTACGCGGTAACACTAGGCGTCGCACAAAAGATCGACCGGATTTTTCGAAAGCCGAAGTTGGTCAAGTAATTGGCGTTGACCGTGGTCGAATAACTTGCCTAGTGCCAGCTGGTGAAAGATTTGAAAATCAAGTTCAAGTTACAACAGTTAAAGCACGTGAACTTGGACGCAAAGGCGTAGTTATCGGAGATCGCGTTCGCTTAGTTGGTGACCTCTCTGGAGCCGTAGATACTTTGGCACGACTGGTTGAAATTATCGATCGGGAAACTGTACTTACCCGAACCGCAGATGACAGCGATCCAATCGAACGAGTAATTGTTGCCAACGCTGACCAAATGGCGATCGTTACAGCAGCTGCCAATCCAGAGCCACGTATTGGACTAATCGATCGCGCACTTGTTGCCGCATTTGAAGCAGGTTTGGAACCGCTCCTGATAATCACAAAAGTTGATTTAGGTTCCCCGCAAGATTTACTTGATAACTATTCCGGCATGGATTTACGTCACATTGAAGTAAATCAACAAACTGGTACAGGTATTTCCGAAGTGCGCGACGCGCTTTCTGGAAGAACTACGGTTTTTCTCGGACACTCTGGAGTTGGAAAATCCACCTTAGTGAACTCGCTCGCACCGGATGCATCTAGAACAACTGGCGAAGTTAATGATGTAACCGGTCGTGGAAAACACACCTCCACCTCGGCTCGTGCAATTCCGTTGCCGAATGATTCTGGTTGGGTTATCGATACACCAGGGCTGCGTTCCTTCGGTTTGGCACACGTAAAGCCAGAAGACATCATCGAATCGTTCCCAGAATTAGTTGATGGTGCCAATGAGTGCCCAAGAGCGTGTACTCACGTTAATTCAGTTGGCCAAGCGCCACCAGATTGCGCACTAGATGAATGGGTTAAACAAAATCATGCGGGCAGCGCTGGTGAAGGCCGCTTAATTTCCTTGCGGAGACTTTTGTTCGCCCTCCAGGCGCCTTCTAGCTAATAAGTAATGTTCTTTGGTGATTGCTGGCCCCAGTCGCTTTAGAACCAGCATCAAAACTGCGAAGTCATCAGTGAAGCCAATTCCAGCAATTAAATCTGGAAAGAAATCTGTCGGCAAAATAAAGTAAGCAAGCGCTGCCGCCAAAGTTGCCTTGACTTTGATTGATGTATTTGGGTCTTTGATGGCGAAATAGGCCGCCGTTAACTGCGTCTTGAATGGAATTTTGTTTGCAGTGGCTGACAACTTATCCGGAAAGGCGTTCAAGATTTTTGTGATCTTTTCCGGGTGCAGCATCAATTCATCGATTTCATTATCAAGAGCGATTTGAGCCTGAGACTCCAAATCTTTTTTAGACTTTTTCTTAGTCATTCTGCCCCCGATCCGTGTCAATGATTTCTTTCTATAAGCCTAAGCCAGTAGCGTGAAGTCATGAACTCTGATCTCGAATTGGCTTTGGAAATGGCTGCAGTTGCAGATCAATTGGCAATGTCTAGATATCGAGCACTCGATCTCAGTGTTGAAACCAAGCCAGATTTCACGCCGGTTACTGAAGCTGATCGCGCTGTAGAAACTGCGCTTCGCGAATTACTTGCCAAAGAACGTGCCACAGACGGCGTGATTGGCGAAGAGTTTCCAAATACTAATGAAGCCGCTTCACGAACTTGGATTATTGACCCAATCGATGCCACTAAGAACTATGTGCGAGGAGTTCCAGTTTGGGCGACTTTGATTTCCCTAGCTGTAGATGGCAAGCCTCAAGTTGGCGTCGTCTCGGCTCCTGCAATGGGTCGGCGCTGGTGGGCAAGTCCAGAAGATGGCGCCTTCACCCAGGATGTTGATGGGTCTGTTCGCTCAATAACTGTTTCAGCCGTTCGAGATTTATCTGATGCTTCATTTTCATTCTCAGATTCAGTCGGCTGGGAGGCATTGGGTTCTGATGTTTTAAATCGAGTGACTTCAAGTGTTTGGCGAAGTCGTGGCTATGGCGACTTCTGGTCTCACTTACTCGTTGCAGAAGGCGCCGTTGACATTGCAATTGAACCCGAACTGCAAAGTTATGACATGGCTGCATTTGTAGCAATCTTGCAGGCTTCAGGTGGAAAAGTTACTGGCGCTGATGGCCAAGATCCACTAACTGCCGGTCATGCCATAACTACGAATGGCTTACTGCACGAAGCGGTTCTAAAACTAATTAAGTAGTCGAGAAATTCGAATTGGCATTCCAGCTTCTGGGCGTAAAGTAACCGAAGCATCAATTGGCACTGGCGAGGCGTGAATTGCTTCAACATTCCAATGGGTAGCGATGTGTGCAAGAATTTTGGCGCCTTCTAGCCTGGCCATTTCCTTGCCAATACAAAGTCGAGCCCCAGCACCAAAGGGAATGTATCCAAGTTGTGGTGCACCTGATGCAAAACGATCAGGCATGAATTTCGTTGGGCTTTCCCAAGCTTTTGGATTTCTATGAACTAACCACGGACTAACAATCACCAGCGAGTTAGCTGGAATCAATACGTCATCAACGGTTATGTCACTCAGAGTGCGGCGGGTAATTACCCACGCAGGTGGATAAAGTCGCAATGATTCATCAAAGACTTGTTGTGCTCGCATTGGATCTGATTTAAGTTTTTGCAATTCATCTGGGTTGGTTACCAATAGATGCCAAGCCCAAGTAAGTGCACTTGCTACCGTTTCATGTCCGGCCACAATGAAAGTTGCTATCTCATCACGGATTTGTTGCTTAGTTAATGGAATCTCCAAATCTGGATCCAGCAGAACGTCTAACATGTCACGAATTGGAGCATCGTCCGGAAGTTTATTCAAAGCCCTAGAACTCAAGATTGCTTCAACTGCTTTATCAAGTCGCTTAATTGCGCGCTTCATCTTTAAATTTGCAGGTGTTGGAATGAAAAGTGGAACTGAAATTGGATTACGCGCTCGTGCCACAACACCATGCAACGCGATTAATGTAGCTGCGGTAATTTCATCGACTTCGTCATCCACGTTGATGCCAAATAATGCACCACAGGTAATTTCTAAAGCAAGGGTCATCATGGCATGATCCATGTCAACAATTGCTGGGCCTTCTTCGGTCAGTTCATTCCAATGGGAATCAAGTTTGGATAATCCCGCTTCGATGTGGTGCATTGAAAGCGCGATCATCTCTTTATGAAATGCGGGCTGCAGCATACGTCGACGCGGACGCCAAGCTTGCGTATCAGCAGTTAGCAAGCCTTCTCCCGTCACTAGTGAGAGGTTGTTGTACTGCAATGTTCGCTTGGAGGTTGCATTGTGCTGATTAACTAAGACTTCTCGTGCGCCTTCAGGGCTGGTCACTAAATATGTAGCTGGTTTTGGAATCGGAAATTGAATAACGTCTCCGAATTCAGTCCATGTGGCTTCAAGATAGTTAAGCGGATCTGAAACTATGTTCTTTAGGTTTCGCAGCATGGCTCCACCTGGTGGGCCAACAGCAGTTACTGGGGTATTCCAGCCATATTTCTTCGGGGTCTTCTGGCCAGACATTTAAGATGCAATCGATTTTGCGTCACGTCGAAGTGGTAACAGACCGAGTACCAATGCGCTACCCAACAAGATACAAGCGGCACCAATTAGATCCGTGGCCGTTACGGTTTCCCCTAAAAACGCAGCACCTACGATTACCGCTACTACTGGAACCATGAACTCAGTCGTGAGTGCCTTAGTTGCACCAATCTCGGCGACTAAGCGGAAGTACAAAATGTACGCCAAGGAACTTGCGGTTCCAGCTAATAAGAACAGCCAGCCAAACGATGCCAAAGTTGGAGTTTTAACGATTGGAACTACGAACATGAACGGCAGTAGATAAAGTCCGCCGAATGTGAAGGTGCCAATAGTCTGCTCCCAGGCACCAATGTGCTGAGCCTTTACCTTGGAGTAATTTCCACCAAGAGCGAATCCAAATGAAGCAATAGTCGATCCAATAAATCCGAGTAAGAAGTCAATATCAAGGGCCTGCGAAGAAAGGCCAATCAGAATTACAACGCCACCGAAACCAATCCATAAACCTAAGATCATTAATTTCGTGTGCTTGGCCTTGCCCCAAACTCTTTCAATTAATGCACTGTAAAGCGGAATGGTTGTGACCAAGATTGCAGTTAGCGCAGTTCCAAGTTTTGAAAGCGCATACGTCATGCCACCTAAATTCATGGCTACGGAAGTCGCACCAAGTACCGCATAGTGCTTGGTGTCATTTACATCGTATGTAAGTGCAACTTTCATAACTTTGGCTAACACCAAAAGGATCAGGACTGCTGCAAAGGCTCGGAAACTAACGCCACCTACCCAGCCGAAAGTTTCAACGACTTTAGATAGCCAAACGAACGAAAGTCCCCAGAACATAAATGTCCAGAAATACATGTTGAGTTGGCGCGTAGTCACGCCTCAACTCTATCGGCGGGCTTTGTCAGGAACCCAAAGTATCTATTGCATCGATCATAAGATCCCAGAATTTTTCAACGTCTAACTGCATTGCCACATCGATATTCGCCTTTTGACCAGTTGTGCCATGTAAGTCAACGACAGTTGCACCGCGGGTTAGTTCCCCGGTCAATTCAACTGACACTGGTGCTGAAACCAATTCGGCTACCGTCATGTCGATGATGATTGCTAATGCAACCGGATCGTGCACCGGTGGATCTGGCATTCCAAACACATCACGGTAAGTGTCGGCGAAGAATTTCATTAAGTCCACAATTGTGTGAGCTAGCTTCGTATCCAGACTTGAGATTCGCGCCAAGACTTCAGGAGTCGCTAATGCTTGGTGTGTGATGTTAAGTCCAGACATGATCAGTGGAAGGCCGCTTCGGAATACAATGTCTGCTGCCTCTGGGTCTGCCCAAATATTGAATTCGGCATAAGGTGTCCAGTTACCTCGGTCAGTGCTGCCGCCCATGAAAGAAATGTGTTCGATTCGATCGTGTAATTCAGGATGGGCCTGCAAAAACATTGCGATGTTTGTTAGTGGTCCAGTTGGGATCAAAGTAACTTTTCGATCGCAATTTCTAACAAGTTCTGCGATTAGTTCGACAGCTGAATGGGAACTTAATTCATAAGTTGGTTCTGGAAGCTCTGCGCCATCCAAAGCTGTTGCGCCATGAATTGTCGGTGCAGCGCTTGCTTTGCCCGCTAATGGATCGTTGGCACCTTTGGCAATTGGGACATTGATGTTGGCCAGGGCACAGATGCGCTGTGCGTTGTAAGTTACTTTCTCAAGCGAACCGTTACCGGAAACTGTTGTAATCCCTAGAAGTTCAAT